>NZ_AUEC01000028.1 GCF_000425785.1 Pseudomonas taiwanensis DSM 21245 | reverse complement strand
CTCAACCGAGGCGCGCATTCTACGCTTTCCTCATTTGCTGTCAAGCGTTTATTTTGAAGTTTTTTGCGAGAAACTCGTTTAGCTTCAAACACTTGACTCGCTGCGATCTCTCGTAGCGGGAGGCGAATAATACAGCGTTTTAAAACGCTGTCAACCACCTCTTTCAGCGCTTCCGATTGCTTTCTAAACGCTCAACCTGTTGATTAACAAGGAGTTTTTCGTTTCGACTGCGTCGGAAGTGGGGCGCATTATAAGGGGATTCGAGAGGCCGTCAACCGTTAATGTTCATTTAAATTGAAATAATGGCAAACACGGACCGTATCGAGGCCGCCAGGTGCCCGCCGCGATGCATTCAGCGGTTTGTAGATCGAGCGCCGCCCTCGCGGCGCATCGCGAGCAAGGCTCTCGCCTACCCGGTTGGTCTGCAAGGACGCCACTGGAAACAAAGCGGGGGAGGCCTTTCGGCCTCCCCCGCTGCTATCGCAACCCTTACAGGCTTGGGAACGCGAACTGCGAAGCCTCGTGGCTCGCACGCTGCGGCCAACGCTGGGTGATCGCCTTGCGACGGGTATAGAAGCGCACGCCATCCGGACCATAGGCGTGCAGGTCGCCGAACAGCGAACGCTTCCAGCCGCCGAAGCTGTGGTAAGCCACCGGCACCGGCAGCGGGACGTTGACGCCGACCATGCCCACTTCGATCTCGTCGCAGAACAGGCGTGCAGCTTCGCCGTCACGGGTGAAGATGCAGGTGCCGTTGCCATACTCGTGATCATTGATCAGCTGCATGGCCTGCTCCAGGCTGTTCACGCGCACGACGCACAACACCGGGCCGAAGATCTCTTCTTTATAGATGCGCATCTCTGGCGTCACGTTGTCGAACAGCGTGCCACCTACGAAGTAACCATCCTCATTGCCCGACACGCGGTAGCCACGGCCATCGACCACCAGTTTGGCACCAGCGGCAACGCCGTCGTCGATATAACCGACCACCTTGTCGCGAGCCGCAGCGGTTACCAGCGGGCCCATGTCCAGACCGCAAGCAGTGCCGGCACCAATCTTCAGTGCCTTGATCTGCGGCTCCAGTTTGGCAATCAGCGCATCGGCCACCTGGTCACCCACGCAGACCGCGACCGAAATCGCCATGCAACGCTCGCCGCACGAACCATACGCCGCGCCCATAAGTGCACTGACCGCGTTGTCCAGGTCGGCATCCGGCATCAGTACCGCATGGTTCTTGGCTCCGCCCAGCGCCTGCACACGCTTGCCGCGCTTGGTGCCTTCAGCGTAGATGTACTCGGCGATCGGGGTCGAACCCACGAAGCTCAGCGCCTTGACCTCAGGCGCCTCGATCAGCGCATCCACGGCTTCCTTGTCACCGTGGACCACGTTGAGGATGCCTTTTGGCAAACCGGCCTCAAGCAGCAACTGGGCAATGAACAGCGTGGAACTCGGGTCGCGCTCGGAGGGCTTGAGGATGAATGCGTTACCGCAAGCGATGGCCAATGGATACATCCACAGCGGAACCATGGCCGGGAAGTTGAATGGGGTGATACCGGCAACCACACCCAGCGGCTGGAAGTCGGACCAGGCATCGATATTCGGGCCAACGTTGCGGCTGTACTCGCCTTTCAACACTTCAGGGGCAGCACAAGCGAACTCCACGTTCTCGATACCGCGCTTCAGTTCACCAGCGGCGTCTTCCAGGGTCTTGCCGTGCTCTTCGCTGATCATCTGCGAGATCTTGGCTTCGTTCTGCTCCAGCAACTGCTTGAAGCGGAACATGACCTGAGCACGCTTGGCAGGCGGGGTGTTGCGCCAGGCCGGGAAGGCAGCCTTGGCCGAATCGATGGCTTGCTGAACGGTTGCACGACTGGCCAGCTCGACCTTTCGAACTGCCTGGCCAGTGGACGGGTTGAACACATCGGCAGTGCGCTCGCCTTTAGTAACCAGCTCGCCGTGGATCAGGTGCTGAACAATGCTCATGCATAACTCCAGATAAAGAGGGTTGAGCCAGGCGCGTGCTGAGCACGCGCCCTACGTCAAAGTCGGAAAGGTCAGTCGATCTGGTTCAGGGCTTCGCCTACCGCATCGAACAGGCTGTCCAGCTCCTGCGGCTTGGTGTTGAAGGTTGGCCCGAACTGCAGGGTGTCGCCCCCGAAGCGCACATAGAAGCCGGCTTTCCACAGTTTCATCGCCGCCTCGTACGGACGGACGATGGCATCGCCATCACGGGCAGCGATCTGGATCGCGCCAGCCAGGCCGTAGTTGCGGATATCGACGATATTCTTGGTGCCCTTGACGCCATGCAGCAGCTTCTCGAAGTGCGGCGCCAGCTCGGCAGCCGATTGCACCAGGTTTTCCTTCTGCAGCAAGTCGAGCGCGGCGATACCGGCGGCACAGGCCACTGGATGAGCCGAGTAGGTGTAGCCGTGTGGGAATTCCACGGCGTATTCCGGGGTCGGCTGGTTCATGAAGGTCTGGTAGATCTCGCTGCTGGCGATCACCGCGCCCATCGGGATGGCACCATTGGTGACCTGCTTGGCGATGCACATCAGGTCAGGGGTCACGCCGAAGGCCTCGGAGCCGGTCATGGCGCCCATGCGGCCGAAGCCGGTGATCACTTCGTCGAAGATCAGCAAGATGTTGTGCTGGGTGCAGATTTCGCGCAGACGCTTGAGATACCCCTTCGGTGGCGGCAACACGCCAGCCGAACCGGCCAGGGGCTCGACGATGACTGCGGCGATGTTCGAGGCATCGTGCAGTTCGATCAGCTTGAGCATCTCGTCGGCCAGGGCGATTCCGCCCTCCTCCGGCAAGCCCTTGGAGAAGGCGTTGGCCGGCAGCACGGTGTGAGGCAGGTGGTCGACGTCCAGCAGCTGGCCGAACATCTTGCGGTTGCCGTTGACGCCACCGAGGCTGGTGCCAGCGATGTTCACACCATGGTAGCCACGGGCGCGGCCGATGATCTTGGTCTTGGTGGCCTGGCCCTTCAGGCGCCAGTAGGCACGTACCATCTTCAGCGCGGTGTCGCAGCACTCGGAACCGGAGTTGGTATAGAAGACATGGTTCAGGTCGCCCGGGGTCAGCTCGGCGATTTTCTCAGCCAACTGGAACGACAGCGGGTGCCCGAACTGAAACGCGGGGGAGTAATCCAGGGTGCCGAGCTGACGTGCGACCGCCTCGGTGATTTCCTGACGCGTGTGACCGGCGCCGCAGGTCCACAGGCCCGACAGGGCGTCAAAAATCTTGCGGCCCTTGTCATCGGTCAGGTAGTTGCCCGATGCAGCCACGATCAGACGTGGGTCGCGCTGGAAGTTGCGGTTGGCGGTGTAAGGCATCCAGTGCGCATCCAGCTTGAGCTGGCTGGCCATTCCTGCAGGGGCGGTTTCCGGCATGTTCATCGGCGGTTCCTCGAGAGACGATTAGGCAACGATGGATGTTGTTGCAGCTAAGTTGGCACGGCGATAAAGTCTGAAAAAGCCAACATTTCTAATCTTCAGATTGAACAAGACTAAACTTATGAGCCGACGTCCCGACCCTCTCGCACAAGTCAGCGATTTCGACATTCGTCTGCTGAAGATCTACCGCAGCGTAGTCGAGTGCGGTGGTTTCTCTGCCGCCGAGAACGTCTTGGGCATCGGGCGCTCGGCCATCAGCCAGCAGATGAACGATCTGGAGCAACGCCTGGGCTTGCGCCTGTGCCAGCGCGGACGCGCCGGCTTCTCGCTTACCGAGGAGGGACGCGAGGTGTATCACTCGGCGCTGCAGTTGCTCAGCGCCCTGGAGACCTTTCGTACCGAGGTCAACGGGTTGCACCAGCACCTGCGTGGCGAGCTGAACATCGGCCTGACCGACAACCTGGTGACCCTGCCGCACATGCGCATCACCCACGCCCTGGCAGAACTGAAGGACCGGGGCCCCGACGTGCGCATCAACATCCGTATGATCGCCCCCAGCCAGGTCGAGCAGGGTGTGCTCGACGGCAGCCTGCATGTCGGCGTGGTACCGCAGACCAGCCCTCTTTCAGGATTGGAATACGAACCCCTGTACAGCGAGCGTTCGCTGCTTTATTGCGCGGTGGGGCACCCACTGTTCTACGCCGATGACCAGCAAATCGACGACGCACGCCTCAACAGCCAGGAAGCTATCGCCCCTACGTTCCGCCTGCCAAGCGACATCCAGGCTCACTATCAGGCCCTGCACTGCACCGCTAGTGCATCGGATCGCGAAGGCATGGCCTTTCTGATCCTGACCGGACGCTACATCGGCTACCTGCCCGACCACTACGCCAGCTTCTGGGTCCAGCAGGGCCGACTGCGCGCGCTGAAACCCGGCCAACGCTTCTATGACCTGAGCCTGAGCTGGGTGACCCGCAAGGGACGCCGGCCGAATCTGGTACTGGAAAGCTTCCTCGAAAGCCTGGCAGCGACGCGCTGATGCCTGTCTCTGACGCTAACGCTTGTCAGTTCGGCGCAGGAAGGTAATCTTGTCCGACAGCCGCAGCCACTGACCCGTACGGAATCGTCCATGACCCTTGAAGTCCCTGCGCATCGCCTCTCTGCCTCAGGCAAGCCCGCTGGCCGCATCCGCCAGAAAAACGAACAGGCCATCATCCAGGCAGCCGAAGACGAATTCGCGCGCCATGGTTTCAAAGGCACCAGCATGAATACCATCGCGCTGAAAGCCGGGCTGCCCAAGGCTAACCTGCATTATTACTTCACCAACAAGCTTGGCCTTTATATCGCGGTGCTCAGCAACATCATCGAGTTGTGGGACAGCACCTTCAACGCCCTCAGCGTCGATGACGACCCGGCTGTGGCGCTGAGCCAGTACATCCGCACCAAGATGGAGTTCTCCCGGCGCAACCCACAAGCGTCGAGAATCTTCGCCATGGAAGTGATCAGCGGCGGTACTTGCCTCACCGAGTATTTCAGCGCCGACTACCGTGAGTGGTTCCGAGGCCGGGCCGCGGTGTTCCAGGCCTGGATCGACGCCGGCAAGATGGACCCGGTCGATCCGGTACACCTGATCTTCCTGCTGTGGGGCAGCACCCAGCACTATGCCGACTTCGCCACACAGATCTGCCAGGTCACCGGCCGCAGCCGCCTGACCAAGCAAGACATGGAAGACGCCAGCAACAACCTTATCCACATCATTCTCAAGGGCTGCGGCATCACGCCGAGCGCCTCATAGCCACTTATGCCTTCTACCCTGCTTGACCTCTGCGAGTTTCGCGAGGAAATCCGCAAGAGCCGCTTCATCACCCTCGCCGGCCCCATCTCTAGCCCCGCCGAGGCGATGAGTTTCATCGAACGCCACAGCGACCTGGCCGCCACCCACAACTGCTGGGCCTGGAAACTGGGCGCGCAATACCGCAGCAGCGACGACGGCGAACCTGGCGGCACGGCCGGGCGGCCGATCCTGGCGGCCATCGAGGCGCAGGACTGCGACCAAGTGGTGGTGCTGGTCATTCGGTGGTACGGCGGTATCCAGCTCGGCACAGGCGGCCTGGCCCGGGCCTACGGCGGAGGTGCCAACAAATGCTTGCAACAAGCGCCGAAAAGGTTGTTGGTCCAACGCAGTGAATACACCTGCAGTTGCACCTTCAGCGAGCTGGCCTTGGTGAAACTGCGCCTGGCCGAAGTGGATGGGCTGGTGCTGGACGAACAGTTCACCGCCAATGGAGTCGACCTGCGCATCGCCGCAGGCCAGGCACACATACCCACCTTGCAGCAGCAACTGGCAGACCTGAGCCGCGGCCGGATCATTCTGGAAATCGGCTGAAGCTTGCTCACAACAACTGTGGGCCTGCCTGTGGATAAGCTATGAGCACTCCCCGGCAGCGCCCGTTATCAAAGGGCTCCAGCGCTTTGATCATATTTTGATCACCGTTTGATGACAGCTGCAAACGTCTGAAAGGTCAAGACTTATCCCCAGCACTTTGCCACCGGTCTCGAATCATACCCCGATCGGTTGCACACATTAACTGTGGAGCAGCCTGTGGATAACCCGTTAGCCAATGAGTGCAGTGCCCGGCGGCACACGGCCTGGCAAAGGTGGTCATTTTTTAACCAAATTCAGATCGGGCAGCTTCTGCCCGGCTGAATTATGCTCAATATCCCTCTCCTCCAACGCTCAAGGAGTCCCCAATGTCCCTTCAAAAAACCGCCCTTGTCATTGGCGCTTCGCGTGGACTGGGCCTAGGCCTGGTACAGCGTCTGCACGAAAAGGGCTGGAAGGTCATCGCAACGGTGCGTGATCCGCAGAAGGCCGACACACTGCGCCAGGTGCCCGGCGTACGCATCGAACAACTGGAGATGAACGACACCACCCAGCTCGATGCGCTCAAGCAAAGCCTTCAGGGTGAGGTGTTCGATCTTGTATTCGTCAATGCGGGCGTCATGGGGCCTCTGCCCCAGGATGTGGACGGCGTGCAGGCAGCCGATGTTGGCGACCTGTTCATGACCAATGCCGTTGCGCCCATCCGTGTCGCCCGCCGTTTGGTTGGCCAAGTGCGCGAAGGGAGCGGTGTACTGGCCTTCATGAGTTCGATCCTGGGCAGCGTGACCATTCCCGATGGCAGCGAACTGTGCTTGTACAAGGCCAGCAAGGCTGCGCTGAATTCGATGATCAACAGCTTCCTGGTGGTCGAGGCGCAGCGTCCCGATCTTTGCGTGCTGGCCATGCATCCGGGCTGGGTAAAAACCGACATGGGTGGCGAAAACGCCGAAATCGACGTGCTGACCAGCACCCGTGGCATGGTCGAGCAAATCGAAGCTCAACGTGGCAATGCCGGTCTGCGCTTCATCAACTACAAAGGCGAGAGCCTGACCTGGTGAATTGAAAGCCGCGAGGCGAGGCAGTAGACTCGGAGCCTCGCCCACGCGGCGGACCTGGATCAGCAGACAGGGCAACACTGAGCTGGCTAACCTGAACCCACTTTCAGAGGAGCCGGCACCATGCCTGCGACCCGTATCTGGTTGAAATCCCCCCTTGCCATCTTCACCGCCAACACCCTCGACGCCCGCGGCGGACTGGTGATCGAAGACGGCCGTATCCTCGAACTCCTGGCCCTTGGTGAAAGCCCCAGCCAACCTTGCGAGCAGGTTTTCGACGCCCGCGAGCACGTCGTGCTGCCCGGCCTGATCAATACCCACCACCACTTCTACCAAACCCTCACCCGGGCCTGGGCGCCAGTGGTGAACCAACCATTGTTCCCCTGGCTGAAGACCCTTTACCCGGTCTGGGCACGCTTGACACCGGCCAAGCTGGAACTGGCAAGCCAGGTAGCATTGGCAGAGTTGCTGCTGTCCGGTTGCACCACCGCCGCCGACCATCACTACCTGTTCCCCCAAGGCCTGGACAACGCCATCGACGTGCAGGTCGAGGCCGTGCGTAAGCTGGGCATGCGCGCCATGCTGACCCGAGGCTCAATGAGCCTGGGCGAAGCCGACGGGGGCCTGCCGCCTCAGCAGACGGTGCAACAAGGTGAAGTGATCCTGGCCGATAGCCAACGGCTTATCCACAGCTACCACGAGCGCGGTGATGGCGCGCAGATCCAGATCGCCCTGGCGCCTTGCTCGCCGTTCTCGGTCACCCCGGAAATCATGCGTGCCAGCGCAACCCTTGCCGAAGAGCTGGACGTGCGCCTGCACACGCACCTGGCCGAGACCCTCGACGAAGAAGACTTCTGCCTGCAGCGCTTTGGCCTGCGTACCGTCGACTACCTGGACAGCGTCGGCTGGCTCGGTCCGCGCACCTGGCTGGCCCATGGTATTCATTTCAACGGCGATGAAATGGCCCGCCTGGGCGCTGCAGGCACCGGTATCTGCCACTGCCCCAGCTCGAACATGCGCCTGGCATCGGGCATCTGTCCGACCGTGGAGCTCGAGACCTCCGGTGCTCCGGTGGGCCTGGGCGTGGACGGATCGGCGTCCAACGATGCCTCGAACATGATCCTGGAAGCTCGCCAGGCGCTTTACCTGCAGCGCCTGCGCTACGGTGCCGAACAGATCACCCCCGAACGCGCCCTCGGCTGGGCCACCCAAGGCTCCGCACGCCTGCTGGGCCGCCAGGATATCGGTGAGCTGGCCCCCGGCAGACAGGCCGACCTGGCCCTGTTCAAACTCGATGAGCTGCGCTTCTCAGGCAGCCACGACCCGCTCTCGGCGCTGCTGCTCTGCGGCGCCGACCGTGCCGACCGGGTCATGGTCGGCGGCCAGTGGCGCGTCATCGACGGCCAGATCGAGGGCCTGGACATCCAGGGCCTCATCGCCGACCACCGCCAGGCAGCCGCCCAACTGATCGCTGGTTGAGGCAACACAGGCCTGGCTGGGCGCATTGCCCGGCCAGGCCCTGTAGAATGGCGGCAACCGTACCTGATTGAGATAACCCCCTATGTATGAATGGTTGAACGCCCTGCCCAAGGCCGAACTGCACCTGCACCTTGAAGGATCGCTGGAGCCCGAACTGCTGTTCGCCCTGGCCGAGCGCAACAAGATCGCCCTGCCCTGGGGGGATGTGGAGGCGCTGCGCAGTGCCTATGCCTTCAACAACCTGCAAGAATTCCTCGACCTCTATTACCAAGGCGCGGACGTGCTACGCACCGAGCAGGACTTCTACGACCTGACCTGGGCTTACCTGCAACGCTGCAAAGCCCAGAACGTAATCCACACCGAGCCTTTCTTCGACCCACAGACCCACACCGACCGAGGTATCCCCTTCGAAGTGGTGCTCAATGGCATCAACCAGGCGCTCAAGGATGGCCGTGAGCAACTGGGGATTTCCAGCGGGCTGATCCTCAGCTTCCTGCGCCACCTCAGCGAGGAAGAAGCGCAAAAGACCCTCGACCAGGCCCTGCCATTCCGCGATGCGTTCATCGCTGTTGGCCTGGACAGCTCGGAGAAAGGCCACCCACCCAGCAAGTTCCAGCGCGTCTTCGACCGCGCCCGCGCCGAGGGCTTCTTGACCGTGGCACACGCAGGCGAGGAAGGCCCACCCGAGTACATCTGGGAAGCCATCGACCTGTTGAAGATCCAGCGTATCGACCATGGCGTACGCGCCATCGAGGACGAACGCCTGATGCAACGCATCATCGACGAACAGATTCCGCTCACCGTCTGCCCACTGTCGAACATCAAGCTTTGCGTGTTCGAACACATGGGCCAACACAACATCCTCGACATGCTGGAGCGCGGCGTGAAGGTCACGGTCAATTCGGATGACCCGGCCTACTTCGGCGGTTATGTCACCGAAAACTTCCATGCCCTGCACACACACTTGGGCATGACCGAAGACCAGGCCCGTCGCCTGGCGCAGAACAGCCTCGACGCCCGCCTCGTTCGCTGATCGACCACACCTGGCATTGCAGGTGGTTGATTACCCCACCTGCAACGTCTTCACCCGGGCAATCTGATTGATGTGCTGAATGCCCATGGCGGATATGTGCAACGCTCGTGTGCCTTTCGGCTCGCGAATCCACCCCGACTGCAGGAACAGCTTGAACATCGCCTGACCCAGGCTTCCGCCGATATGCGGCCCCTGGTCGCTCCATTCGTTGCAGTGACAGAGTGCGCTTGCGCGCTGCTGGCACGGCGCCAAGGCCTCGATATAGACGCCAATGGCGGCCAGTTCCGCCCGGCCCTGCTCGCTGACGAGCAACTGCTGCCCTGCCCCCTCCAGCCAGCCCGCGACCACCAGCCGATGGTACAGCTCGCTTGCCAGTTCTCCGCCAAGGTGATCGCCACAACGGCGTGCCCTGCGCATTGACAACGGTACCTGCAATGGCGCCGCCTTCGCCCCGGCGCCCCTGGCGCTTTCCAGTTGCACGCTGGCCAAGGCCTCGACCGCCGCCCCCACCTGGGGCGTCGCCAGCCGGAAGTAGCGCTTGCGCCCCCTGGCTTCCAACCTGAGCAACCCTGCCGAGGACAATAGGGAAAGGTGCGCGCACGCCGAGGATGAGGTCAGCCCAGTCATCACTGCCAGCTCATCGGCTGGCCGCGGTATGCCGTCTATCAACGCCCATAGCATGGCGCTGCGCTTAGGGTCTGCCATCAGGCCGGCGATCTGGCTTATGCTGCTGGCTGCTTTCATGTCCTGGTAACTCCCTGCAAGCTCACTTTGGTTTCCAATGGCCAACCGTGGCAACACGCATCACCAGCACTTCGTCTGCCCCCCCTGGCAGGGAAACATGACTCACTGCCGCTGGCCCCGCCGCCAGTATATGCCCGGCAAACACTCATTCAGGATTGCCAGGTACGGGGGCCGTGCCGTGGGTGCACCGACCCTGGAAACCCCTGGGTTATCCACAGCAGACCCGGTCAGCGCCTGATGGGGCGTGACAAAACCGCAAGCTAGAAGGATTACAGACGAAGCTGGAGGAAAGATCGCCCGCTGCCTTCGCAGATACTGCCGACAACAGGCTTCCCAAAGTAGCGCAAACAAAAGCGAAGGTTCGACATGATTCCAGGCATTGCACCTGGCATTGCAAGGGGCACGGAGGTGGCACCTCAGGACCGTCAGTCAGGACACCATAGCCGGTCATGGCATGCGCTCGGCACAGCGCTACACTGATCCGGCCCCCTCAGAGGTATGCCGCGATGAAGATTGTCGTCACTGCATCAAGCCGAAACCCCAACTGCCCTTGGCAGGTTCAACTCGATCAGCACAAGGTGAGTTTCCGCAGTGAAGCCGAGGCGCGTGCCTTCGTCGCCACGTTGGAAACCCGCCTGAAGGCACCTCACACGCTCATGCCGGACGCCTGGCCTGCAAGTACCGGGTCAGCAGCGCGACACTGACCACCAGTGCGCCACACAAGCTGATCACCATGGCCATCGGTACCGCGCTGCCATCATGCAACAGCCCGACCAGTGCCGCCGCGCCTGCGGCGACACTGAACTGCAAGCACCCCATCAGGGCCGAGGCGCTGCCTGCCCGCGCGCCCTGACCGTTCATGGCGCAAGCCGACGCATTGGGAATGATGCACCCCAGGCTGGCAATGCACACGAACAAAGGCACCAGCAGCGGCCACAACTGCGTCGGCCGCGTGGCCGCCACGCCCAGCAACACCAAACCTGCCGCCAGATACATCCAGACGGCGCGCACCAGCAGGAAGGCAGGACCACGCTTGGCCAGCAAGCGGGCATTGACCTGTGCAACCAGGATGAAGCCCGCGGCGTTGGCACCGAAGAACCAGCCGTAATGCTCGGCAGGCACGCCGTAGAGCTTGATGAATACGAACGGAGAACCTGCAATGTAGGCGAACATCCCAGCGATGGCGATGCCTCCCGTCAGGGCATGCCCCAGGAACACCCGGTCGCTGAGCAACCGGAAATACTGACGCAAGGCGCCAGACAGCGGCTGCCGGGGTATGTGCGCAGGCAGGCTTTCCGGCAGGCCCATGCCAACTGCCAGCAGGCAGGCCGCGCTGAACAGGCTCAAGGTCAGGAAGATTGACTGCCAGCCGGCAAGGTTCACCAGCACCCCACCGAGCATCGGCGCAAGGATCGGTGCCAGGCCCATGACCAACATCAACTGCGAGAACACCTTGGCCGACGCCACCGCATCGCACTTGTCGCTGACGATGGCGCGCGACAGGACCATACCGGCACAGCCCCCCAACGCTTGGACGAAACGCGCCAGGATCAGCGTGTCGAGGTTGGGCGCGAACGCGCAGGCCAAGGACGCAACGGTGAACAACGCCACACCGAACAGCAGCGGTTTGCGCCGGCCAAAGCGGTCGGCGACCGGGCCGTAGGCCAACTGGCCGATGGACAGCCCGAGGAAATAGGCCGCCAGGGTAGTCTGGACATGTTGTTCATCGGTGGCGAAAGCCTGCGCCATGGCCGGGAAGGCGGGCAGGTAGAAGTCGATCGCCAAGGGCCCGAACGCACTCAATGCGCCCAGGATCAGCACCATTCTCAGGTTCATCAGGAATCCATAGCAGGCTAAGCAAGCGCGTAAGTCTACCTGCTGCGGATGGCCTGAGTATGAAAACATTTGCAACAATAACCCGGCGATTTGGCGTCGATTACTCTGTGTTGTCGCTGGCAGGCCGCCTCCAGGGTGGGGCGCGGTGCGCCCCCATCCTCACGCCATCTCGGCCTGATAACCCTCTTCGCGGATCGCTTGCAGAATCCGTTCGCTCCCCAGCTCGCTCTGCACACGCACCTGCTTGCCAGCCAGGTCGACTTCAACACGCGCCTGTGGGTCCTGTTCCTGCACCGCTCGGGTCACCGCTTTCACGCAGTGGCCGCAGGTCATGCCTTGTACGTTGAACACTTGCATCGAGGTTACCTCCTTTCAGGATTTGCCTCAGTTTCAACCTTGCCATCGGGTCAAGGTCAAGTTCTGCGGTAAACGGCCGGGCTGGAAATCTGCCTTGACCTCGGCCAAGCTGCGCCTTTGATGATTTGGCAAGTAGGAGATTTCTCATGTTCAGGGCAGCAGTGGGCGTTGTCGGGTTGCTGGGCGCATTGGCCGCCACGCCCCCCGCTTACGCCGAGGGCAACTCGGACTACAGCGTGTTGATCATTTCCCGCGAGCGCCTGGAGGTGGCCACCAGCTGCGAAATCGGCATCTACCTCAACGATCAGCTCTCTGGACGTGTATTCCAGGAACAATCGACCTCCTTCAACCTGCCACCCGGCCCGGTGGACGTGCGCTTGCGTCTGTTGCCAGGGCAAGCGCCTGGCTGCGCCCCGGGTATCGAGGACCAACGCAGCACCCGCTTGAACCTGCAGGCTGGGCAGATCAACAAATACCGCATCGCCATGGGGCACAATGGGTTTGAGTTGAAGCGAGCCGGCCTGGGCTATTGACCTTCCCCACGTGGCAAGGTTGATGCTGGAGGCCAGTCCAAGGAGTGAGCCATGCCCGCATCCACCACGTTCGACCTGCCGATCTCCGGCATGACCTGTGCCAGCTGTGCTGGCCGTGTCGAGCGCGCCCTGCGCAAAGTCGCTGGCGCTGAACAGGTCAGTGTCAACCTCGCCACCGAACAGGCCCGCGTCCTCGCGCCGGCCGACAGCCTGCACGCCCTGGTCGACGCCGTGCGCGAAGCAGGCTATGCCGTCCCTACCCGTACCGTAGAGCTGGAAATCAGCGGCATGACCTGCGCCAGTTGCGTAGGCCGTGTCGAGCGCGCCTTGGGCAAACTGCCAGGCGTCGAGGAGGTCAGCGTCAACCTGGCCAGTGAGCGAGCCCATCTGCGTGTGCTGCAGGCGCTGGATGATCGCCAACTGATCGAGGCGGTGGAGAAAGCCGGCTACAGTGCCCGCCTGCCCCAGGCCGGCGCGGATGAGCAGAGCGATGCGCTCCACCCTCTGCGCAAGGAGCGTTTGGCGGTCGGCCTGGCACTATTGCTCGCCCTGCCCCTGGTAGTACCGATGCTGGTGCAGCCATTCGGCATTCACTGGATGCTGCCTGCCTGGGTGCAGTTCCTGCTCGCCACACCGGTGCAGTTCGTCCTCGGCGCACGTTTCTACGTAGCCGCCTGGAAAGCCGTTCGCGCCGGCACTGGCAACATGGACCTGCTGGTGGCGCTGGGCACCAGCGCCGGTTATGGGCTGAGCCTGTACCAGTGGGCGAATGCCTCGGGGGAAATGGCGCCGCATCTGTACTTCGAGGCCTCGGCGGTGGTGATTGCCCTGGTGCTGTTGGGCAAGTACCTGGAAAGCCGCGCCAAACGCCAGACCGCCAGCGCCATCCGCGCCCTCGAAGCCTTGCGCCCCGACCGCGCCGTACGATGGGTCGATGGCCTGGAGCAAGACGTGGCTATCGACCAGTTGCGCATCGACGACCTGGTCGTGGTCAAACCTGGCGAACGCTTCCCGGTCGATGGCCTGGTGGAGGACGGCAGCAGCCATGCCGACGAGGCCCTGATCAGTGGCGAAAGCCTGCCGGTGCCCAAACAGCCAGGCGATACAGTCACCGGAGGTGCCATCAACGGTGAAGGCCGCTTGCTGGTACGCACCCAGGCACTGGGCACGGAAACCGTACTGGCCCGGATCATCCGTCTGGTCGAAGACGCCCAGGCGGCCAAGGCCCCTATCCAGAAGCTGGTGGACCGCGTCAGCCAGGTGTTCGTCCCAGCGGTGCTGGTGCTGGCACTGATCACGCTGGTGGGCTGGTGGTTGGCCGGTGCGCCGCTGGAAACCGCGCTGATCAATGCCGTCGCGGTGCTGGTCATCGCCTGCCCTTGCGCCTTGGGCCTGGCCACGCCAGCGGCGATCATGGCCGGCACCGGTGTCGCTGCCCGAAATGGCATCCTGATCAAAGACGCCGAAGCCCTGGAGCGTGCCCATGCGGTCAACCGCGTGGTGTTCGACAAGACCGGTACCCTGACATCCGGCAGCCCCCGTGTCGTCCATAGCCAGGCGCTGGTCGGGGACAGCGCAGAACTGCACCGCCTGGCCGGCGCCCTGCAACGCGGCAGCGAACACCCCTTGGCCAAGGCTGTGCTGCAGGCCTGCGCCGAGCAGAATCTGGATGTTCCGACAGTGACCAACAGCCAGTCCCTGACCGGGCGCGGTATCGCCGGGCAGGTACAAGGCCGCGAACTGGCCCTGGGTAACCGACGCCTGCTCGATGAAAGCGGCCTGCAGCCCGGCGCACTGGCCACCCAGGCCCAGGCTTGGGAAACCGAAGGCCGTACCTTGTCGTGGCTCATCGAGCGCGGCGAACAGCCCCGTGTCATTGGCCTGTTCGCCTTCGGTGACAGCCTCAAGCCCGGCGCCGAACTGGCCGTCGCGGCCCTACGGGCACGCCACATCAGCAGCCATTTGCTGACCGGTGATAACCGTGGCAGCGCCAAGGTGGTCGCCGCTGCCCTTGGCATCGATGACGTTCACGCCGAAGTGCTGCCAGCCGACAAAGCCGCCACTGTCGCCGCACTCAAGCAGGATGGCGTGGTGGCGATGGTAGGCGATGGCATCAACGACGCGCCGGCCCTGGCCGCCGCCGATATCGGCATCGCCATGGGCGGTGGCACCGATGTCGCCATGCAGGCGGCCGGCATCACCTTGATGCGTGGCGACCCGCGCCTGGTGCCCGCTGCCCTGGAAATCAGCCGCAAGACCTACGCCAAGATTCGCCAGAACCTGTTCTGGGCCTTTATCTACAACCTCATCGGCATTCCGCTGGCAGCGCTGGGCTACCTCAATCCGGTACTGGCCGGCGCCGCCATGGCGCTGTCGAGCGTCAGCGTGGTCAGCAATGCCCTTTGGCTGAAAACCTGGAAACCCACCACCACCTCGCAGGAGGCCCAATGAACATCGGCCAGGCCGCCCGCCGCAGCGGGCTCAGCACCAAGATGATTCGCTACTACGAGTCCATCGGCCTGCTCAAGCCCGCTACCCGCAGCGACAGTGGCTATCGCCTGTACCACCAGGACGACCTGCACCGCCTGGCCTTCATCAAACGCTCACGCGACCTGGGCTTCTCGCTGGACGAAGTCGCCAAGCTGCTGACCCTGTGGCAAGACCGCCAACGCGCCAGTGCCGATGTGAAGGCCCTGGCCATGCAACACATCGACGAACTGAACCGCCGGATCGAAGAGTTGGTCAGCCTGCGCGATACCCTCGATGAGCTGGTCGCGCACTGCCAGGGCGACGACCGGCCAGACTGCCCAATACTCAAGGATCTGGCCAACGGTGGCGCTTGCTGCCCCTGAAAGCACACCGCTGCTGGCATTTTGGTATGCCATATTAGCCTAAACCCGACCGAATAGTCGCCAAATACGACTTTATCCAATAAATACGGGGGTTTCCCCTCAAAAAGCCGACGCTCCTGCCGATACAACGCTTACTGCCTCGTGTGTCGATAAAGAAAAAAATTCCGGGAGCGTCGATGAACATCAAACAGAAACTGACCTGGGCATTCGCGGTCATCGCCGCCTTGCCCATTGTGCTGGTAGCCACGTTAGTGGTCCTGAACCTGCGAGGCGAAGCCCGCGAAGGTTTCCTCGACGGCAGTAGCCGGGAAATCCGCCAGGTCAGCAATGCGATGAATATCTTCTTCCAGGGCATCGACCAAAACGTGGAGTTTCTGGCCGCGCAGCCCATGGTAGCCGCGACCGGTAACGAGCTGAACAAGTTCATGAGTGCCAATCCGTCCTATGAACTGGGTGCACAGGCGCAGCAGCTGCTCGACTTTTTCACCCGTCTGGCTGACGCTCACCCTGGCTACGCCTACATCTCCTACGGCGTCAGCGACGGCGGCTATGTCGGTTGGCCTGCCGGCCAGAAGTTCGTCAACTACGACCCACGCCCACGCCCGTGGTACCAGCAGGCCATGGCCAACCCCGGCAAGACCGTACGCACCGGGGCCTATTACTGGGCTCCCGACGATGCCGTGCTGGTCAGCACCGTACGCGCTGTCGCCAACAAACTGGGCAACCCAGGCGGTGTGGTCAACATCGACGTCTCGCTCAAAGGCCTGACCGAGATCGTCAAGCAGATCAAAGTGGGCGAAAGCGGTTACCTGATGCTGGTGGAAAGCAACGGTAACGTGATGGTCGACCCGCGCGATGCCAGCCACAACTTCAAACAACTGGCCAGCTTTGGTGACGGCTACGCCGAACTGGCCAAGGCCGGCAAAGGCCTGGTGGAGATCGAGCTCAACGGCACCCGCTACATGGCCAACGTCTACCCGGACGAAAAGCTGGGCTGGACTTTCATCGGCCTGATCGAACAAAGCGAAGTGATGCAGACCACTACCCGCCTGACTTGGCTGATCGGCACCATCGCCCTGGTGCTGGCGGCGCTGTTCGCGGTCGTCGGCGCGGCGTTCGCCAAGCTCATCGTGCGCCCGATCAACAGCGTGACCAGCGGTCTGGAAGACATCGCCCAGGGCGAAGGCGACCTGACCCGGAACCTGGAAATCCGCGGCCGCGACGAAACCGCACAACTGGCCAGCTGGTTCAACCAGTTCCTCGGCGCGATCCGCAGCCTGATTCAGCACATCGGTGCCGCCGCCGCCAAGATTCTCAGCACCTCCAGCAGTTCCACCCGGGTTTCCAGCGACATGGCCGAAGCCGCCGGGCGCCAGCGTGAAGCCGTGGACATGGTGTCCACCGCCTTCCACGAAATGGTCGCGACCGCCAACGAAGTGGCCCGCTCGTGCAGCCAGGCCGCGCAATCGGCCGACAGCGGCCAGCAGCAAGCGCGTGAAGGCCAGCAGCAGATCGATGCGGCGGTGCACAGCGTCGATCGCCTGAGCCAGGAGATCGAGCAGTCGGCGCAGTCGATCCAGCAACTGGAGCGTGACAGCAACGCCATTCAGTCGATCCTCGGCACCATCCGCTCGATTGCCGAGCAGACCAACCTGCTGGCCCTCAACGCCGCCATCGAGGCCGCGCGTGCCGGCGAGCAGGGCCGTGGTTTCGCCGTGGTCGCCGACGAAGTACGGGCCCTGGCCAAGCGCACCGCCGATTCCACCGCTGAGATCGACGGCCTGCTGGGCAACCTGGCCAGCCGTACCGCCGAGGTGGCCGAGCAGATGCACGCCAGCCTGGAGGTGTCGCAGCAGTCGGTCAGCCGGATCGGGCTGGCCCGCGACAGCTTTGGCCAGATTCGCGAGTCGGTGGACATCATCCGCGACATGAATACCCAGATCGCGACGGCAGCGGAAGAGCAGCACCAAGTGGCAGAGGACATCAACCGCCACATCAGCCAGATCCATGGCGATGCGCAACTGGTGGCCGAGCTGGCCCAAGCCGCCCGTCAGGACTCCGAGAGCCTGGCCGGCCTTTCCAACGAGCTGGATGCGCTGGTACGCCGCTTCCGCACCTGACCGCTAGAGCCGCAACTCGCCGGGGGTCGACCCGAACAGCTGCTTGAAGGCGGCGATGTAGGCTGAGGTGGAGTCATAACCACAGCCCAGCGCCGCCTCGGTCACACTCTCTCCCGCTTCCAGCAGGGCCAGGGACGACAACAGGCGCATGCGCTGGCGCCAGTTGCGAAAGCTCAGGCCCGTCTCCCGCTGGAACAGGCGCATCAGGGTTTTCTCCGAACACGCCAGCTGTCTGGCCCATTCCTGCAGGGTCTGCGGCTGCTCGGGTGTGGCGATCAGGCCGTTGCACAAGGCCAGCAGCCCGGGATGACGCGGCAACGGCAGTGAGAACCCAACCTCAGGCAATGTACGCAACTGATCGAGTAGCACAGACACCAGCCGTGCTTCGGGACTGTCGCCTTCGGGGTAATCCACGGGGAACAGGCAGAACTGCTTGATGAGTTCACGCGCCAGCGGCGTCACTTCCAGGACCCGGCACTGCGTCGGCGCCCACGGGCAGGCATCGCGGCGCACATAAAGGCTGCGCATTTCAGCCTGCATCGAGGTAACGACTTCGTGTTCGGCATCAGCGGGAATCCACACGCCCCATTGCGGCGGCGCGAAATAGCTGCCATCCGCGGTGTAGACGCCGAGCACTCCGCTGATGGCATAGGAGAACTGCACCCAGTCATGGCGGTGCCGCGTGGTCCAGGAGCCGGCGCCAAGGCTTTCGGCACGGGCGTAGAGCGGCCTGGGCAGGTGATCCAGCACTGGGATGGGGCGTGGGTGTCCGATGGTCGGCATGTGGGTTTCTTGTAGTTCTGACCAGACAAGCCTAACACGGGACTATCGGGCTCATCGCCGGCCAGCCGGCGATGGGATGCCTGAACCGTGGGCTTGTCGTGCAAATGCTCAACGTTCGACGATGGCCGTGACCCCCTGCCCACCCGCCGCGCAGATCGAGATCAAGCCCCGGCCCTTGCCTGCCGTCGCCAGCAACTTGGCCATGTTGGCCAGAATCCGCCCGCCCGTCGCGGCGAAGGGGTGGCCGGCGGCCAACGAACTGCCCTTGACGTTGAGCTTGCTGCGGTCGATCGCCCCCAGCGGGCCATCGAGACCCAGTCGTTCACGGCAGTAGTCGGTGTCCTCCCAGGCCTTGAGCGTGCACAGCACCTGGGCGGCGAATGCCTCGTGAATTTCGTAGTAGTCGAAGTCCTGCAGGGTCAGGCCATTGCGCGCCAGCAGACGCGGCACGGCGTACGCTGGCGCCATCAGCAGCCCCTCCTTGCCAGTGACGAAGTCCACCGCGGCCGCCTCGCCATCGACGAGATACGCCAACACCGGGAGGCCTTGCGCCTGTGCCCACTCCTCGCTGCCCAGCAACACCAGCGAGGCGCCATCGGTCAGCGGGGTGGCATTACCCGGCGTCAGCGTGCCTTGGCCGCTTCGGTCGAACACCGGTTTCAGCGCACCGAGTTGTTCGAGCGTCAGGTCCCCACGCAGGTTGTTGTCGCGGGCCAGCCCCATGAACGGCGTCAGCAGATCATCCTGCCAACCTTCGGTATAGGACGCAGCCAGGCGCTGGTGACTGAGCAGCGCCAGTTCGTCCTGTTCGGCGCGGCCAATCTGCCAGGTCTGAGCCATGCGTTCGCAATGCTCGCCCATCGACAGGCCGGTGCGTGGCTCTTCGTTACGCGGCAGTTCTGGCTTCAGGTGGCCGGGGCGCAGCTTGAGGAACGGTTTGAGCCGCTCCCCCAGCGTCCTGCCCCGGTGAGCCTGCAGCAGAATCCGGCGCAAGCCTTCGCCGACGGCGATGGGCGCATCGGACGTGGTGTCCACCCCGCCGGCGATCGCGCTGTCGATCTGCCCCAAGGCAATCTTGTTGGCCACCAGCAACGCCGCCTCAAGGCCGGTGGCACAGGCTTGCTGGATGTCATAGGCAGGCGTCTGCGGCGACAGCCGTGAGCCCAGCACACACTCGCGGGTAAGGGCCATCTCGCGGGAGTGCTTCAGTACCGCCCCGGCAACGACCTCCCCCAGCTTCAATCCATGCAGCCGGTAGCGTTCGATCAGGCCTTCCAGAGTGATGGTGAGCATCGCCTGGTTGCTGGCATTGGCATAGGCACCGTTGGAGCGGGCGAAGGGAATTCGGTTGCCGCCCAGGATCGCGACCCGGCGAGTTGAACGCATGCGCATGTTCCTCCTGAAACAATTTGATCCGTACAGCCTAGGTGTTTTTACCGCATTCGAACGACCTTGCCACAAACTTGGTCCACACTTGCAAGCTTGCATTCAGGGAGACCCGCACATGAGTGATCGCTATCTAGGCTTCGCCAACTCCAACCTCGGTCGACGCCTCGTGGATGCCTTGGGCCTGCCCCACCCCGCGCCCCTGGAGCGCTGGCAACCCGGCCGCCTGCGCCCGGTCGAAGGCGCATTGGTGCTCGGCGGTGGTCCGCTGGCGAACCAGGTCGAGTCTATCGCCCCGCGCCTGACCGACGATTTCTATAGCTTCAATGGCGAAGACCTGCAGGCACCCGCCTGGGTCGCCGGCCTTGGGCCAAAGTTGAAGGCTGTGGTGTTCGATGCCAGTCATCTGTCCGACAGCGACGGGCTGAAGCAGTTGCGTGAGTTCTTCCAGCCGCTGCTGCGCAGCCTGGCCTCCTGTGCCCATGTAGTGATCCTCGGGCGTGCGCCGGAAAGCCTCGACGACCCGATGGCCAGCGTCGCACAACGCGCCTTGGAGGGCTTCAGCCGCTCGTTGGCCAAAGAGCTGCGCAACGGCGCCACTGCACAATTGCTGTACGTGGCCCCCGGAGCACAAGATCAACTTGAAGGGGCCCTGCGCTTCTTCCTTTCGCCCAAGAGTGCATTCATCTCCGGTCAGGTACTGCGTCTTGAGCCCTGCGCCAGCCAGGTCCAGGACTGGACGCGGCCTCTAGGTGGGCGCCGGGCCCTGGTCACCGGGGCCGCACGCGGGATTGGCGCAGCCATCGCCGAAACCCTCGCGCGCGACGGCGCAGAAGTCGTGCTGCTGGATGTGCCCCAGGCCCAGAAGGACCTCGACGCCCTGGCCGCACGGCTCGGCGGCAAGGCGCTGGGCCTGGACATCTGCGCCAGCGATGCCGCTGCGCGATTGCTTGAAGCCTTGCCCGGCGGAATCGATATCGTCGTGCACAACGCCGGTATCACCCGCGACAAGACCCTGGCCAACATGACGCCGGAATACTGGGACGCAGTACTGGCGGTCAACCTCAAGGCCCCGCAGGTACTGACTCAGGCGCTGTATGACGCCGGCGCCCTGGGCGAAGAGGCTCGCATCACGCTGCTGGCGTCGGTCAGCGGTATCGCCGGCAACCGTGGCCAGTCCAACTATGCAGCAAGCAAGGCCGGGCTGATCGGGCTTGCCCAGGCCTGGGCGCCGAAGCTCGCCGAGCGAGGCGCCAGCATCAATGCCGTGGCCCCCGGTTTCATCGAAACCCATATGACCGCCGCCATGCCCATGGGGCTTCGCGAAGCCGGCCGACGCCTGAGCTCCCTGGGCCAGGGCGGGCGTCCACAAGATGTCGCCGAGGCGATTGCCTGGCTCAGCCAGCCTGGCTCCGGAGCGATCAATGGCCAGGTGCTTCGGGTTTGCGGCCAGGCGCTGATGGGAGCGTGAACATGGATCGACAGTGGCACGACCTGCACAGTCCAGACGCGCGCGCCAGCCTCTATCTGCGCGCGGCGAGCAAGCGCAAGATCAGCGGCGACACGCTTCCGGCCACGGGCTTGCGTTGTTTCCTTCATGTACAGCACGACAACCTGGCGGCCTACCGCCGGCTCTGCCACTTCCCCGATGACGGCCGCTTGCCGGGTACCTACCCGCACATCATGGCGTTCACCCTGCAACTGCAGTTGCTGACCGCCCATGACTTTCCCTTCCCGCTGCTGGGGCTGGTGCATGTGCACAACCGCATCGACGTGTTGCGGCCGCTTGGCGGCATCGACGGTCTGCGGTTTGCCGTTCACGCCGAGAACCTTCAGCCGCACGCCAAAGGCGGCACCTTCGACCTGATCACCGAGGCCGAAGACAGTCTCGGCCTGCTATGGCGCGAAACCAGCCGCATGCTGGTACGCGGCTTGCGCCTCGATAGGCAGCCCGAAGAAGCACCTGCCCCCGACACCGCCCCATTGCCAGAAGCCACCCGCTGGTATGCCGACAGCGACATCGGCCGGCGATATGCCAGGGTCTGCGGCGATTACAATCCGATCCACCTCAGCGCTGCCAGTGCGCGCCTGTTCGGCTTCCCCAAGGCCATCGCCCATGGCATGTGGAGCAAGGCCATGGCCCTGGCGGCACTGCGTACGCACCTGCCCAGCAGCGGCTACCGCTTCGAGGTGGATTTCTTGAAACCGGTACGGTTGCCGTCCGAGGTGGTGCTCAGTGCCAGTGAAGCGGGGGCAAGCGGTGAACTGCGGCTAGACGGGCATGGCGATCTGCTGCACATGGTCGGGTGCTGGGCGCCACGGTAGGAGCAAACCCCATGGCAAGGTTGCGAGAGGGCCGCACAGCGGCTCCCGCGCCCGGCGTCACTGCATCAATGACAGGTCGAGGCTGGAAGCCTCCCGAATCCACTTGCTTTGCACCGGGCCTCCACCGAAGCTATGCAGCATTAGGAGACCCCGATGAACCTGCAAGAACTCACC
Source organism: Pseudomonas taiwanensis DSM 21245 (assembly GCF_000425785.1). GTDB lineage: Bacteria > Pseudomonadota > Gammaproteobacteria > Pseudomonadales > Pseudomonadaceae > Aquipseudomonas > Aquipseudomonas taiwanensis. The sequence goes on along the minus strand of NZ_AUEC01000028.1, from coordinate 70,117 downwards.
GAACGCCTGCACCAGATTCGCGACAACAACGACTGGCGCGGCTTCCACAGCCCGAAGAACCTGGCCATGGCCGCCAGCGTGGAAATGGCCGAACTGGTGGAAATCTTCCAGTGGCTGAGCGAAGACGAATCACGCCAACTGCCCGCGGACAAACTCGCCCACGCCGGCCAGGAAGTGGGCGACGTGGTTCTCTATCTGTTGCTGCTGTGCAGCGAACTGGGCCTGGACATGGAACAGGTGGTGCGCGCCAAGCTGGCCGACAGCGAGAGGCGCTTCGCCAAATGAACGACCGTCACTTCGATGAGCTCGCCACGCGTTTTGCCGAAAAGATCTACGGCGGCGCCAAAGGTGCGATTCGCCTGGCCGTGCTCCAGGCCGACCTGGCCGACGCCCTGCCCGACCGCCCGCTGCGGGTGCTCGACATCGGCGCAGGCCTTGGCCACATGGCACTGTGGCTGGCCCAACGCGGCCACCACCTTACCCTGGCCGAACCCGCCGCCCCGATGCTCGAAGGCGCCCAGGCGCGTTTTGCCGAAGCCGGGCAACAAGCCACCTTCATCCAGGCCCCCTGGCAAGACCTGCTGGGCCAATTGACCGAGCCTTACGACCTGGTGCTGTGCCACGCGGTGCTCGAATGGCTGGCCGAACCCGAAAGCATCCTGCCGGTACTGCACCAGTTGACCGCCCCAGGCGGCTGGTTGTCGCTGGCGTTCTACAACCGTGATGCGCTGGTCTACCGCAACCTGCTCAAAGGCCATTTCCGCAAGTTGCGCAGCAACAGATTGCAAGGTGAAAAGCAGAGCCTGACGCCGCAGAAACCACTTGATCCCCGTGAGCTCAAGGTTCACCTTGATCCTGTGTGGCAGGTAGAAAGTGAAAGTGGTGTCAGGGTGTTCCACGACTACATGCCCAAGGAATTCCAGGACAAGGCCGAGCTGCTGGACCTTCTGGAAATGGAACTGGCCCACCGTCGTCACCCAGCCTTTGCCGGCTTGGGCCGTTACCTGCACTGGATCTGCCGCCCCCGCTGACCCCGCCCGCCGGGAGGACTACATGCCGTATCGCTTGCTGTGCCTGGCCTTGCTGCCGTTAGCCCTGGCCGCCTGCCAGGGTGCCAACCCGTATGTCGCCAGCAGCCGCCCGCTGCCCCCCGCACCACCCCAGGCCGCAACGACCTTCGATGCCAGTGCCTACCCGGCACCGACACGGGACTACGGGCATTACCGCAGCTGGAGCTGGCGCAACGGCCAATTGCCCAGCAGCAGTGCCAACGCCGACCCCAGCCAACTGGCCGACGCTGTCAGCGGTGCCCTCGACCAGCACGGGCTACGCCCGGCCAGAGGTGGTACCGGCGACTTGCTGGTGAGCGCCGACATCCGGCTGGAACGGCGCCTGCGCCAGGTTCGCGATTACGACTATGACCCCTACTACGGCCCCTACCCCTATGGCGGCGTCGGCTTCGGCGGTTACCGCAATGGCTATGGGGCCTATGGCAGCGTGCCCATCGTGCGCACCTACGAGGTCGAGGTGATGGTGGTACGCATCGACCTGTTCGACGCCCGCAACGGCCAGCCCGTCTGGAGCGCCAGCGCCGAAAGCGGCAGCGACCAGGACTCACCACGTGATCGCGAGCAAGCCCTGCGCGAATCGGTGCACAAGGCGCTCAGCGGCTATCCTCCTAGTTAACGTTCAACGGAGAACCATCATGTTGCGCCGTCTCGTTGTGCTGTCATTCGCGCTGTTGCTCGCCGCTTGTGCAAGCAACAACGTCCAACAGGATTTCGACGCGAGCCGCGATTTTGCTGCCTATCGCAGCTGGGCATGGCAGGAGCCAGGCTTGCAGTACCGACCCGATGACCCTCGCATCAAGAGCGACCTGACCGAGCAGCGCATCCGTCAGGCAGTTGCCAGCGAGCTGGATCAACGTGGTCTGCGTCCTGCGCAGGGCAGCGCCCGGCCTGATCTGAAGGTCCAGGCCTACCTGATCGTCGAGCAACGCCAGCAACAGATCACCACCAACTATGGCGGCGGCTGGGGTGGTTACTGGGGAGGCTATTGGGGTGGCCCGATGTACAACGAGACGCGCAGCGTCGACTACAAGGTGGCCACCCTCCAAGTCGACATGTTCGATGGCCACGATGGCAAGCTGGTGTGGCGCGGCAGTGCCGAACAAATCATGAACAACTACCCACCAAGCCCCGAGGAACGCAACTCCGCGATCCAGAAGACCATTTCCCAGGTGCTGAGCAAGTACCCACCGGGTAGCAAGCAATAAGACTGCGCCGGCCTCGACATCCGTGACCGCCTCACTGTGCGTGGACGGTCATGGATGAAACCTTTTTTCCCTCACGCCACGCCCGTTCGTCGGATTCCGTCTACCCTGACTATTGAAACCTGACTGCCTGGATAGATCAGTTCAACGAATAGGGATGGCGACCTGCCCATGCAAAGCATTGTTCTCCTGATGTGGCTTGCCTTGTGCGCCGAACAAGATGTCCGCGAACGGCAGATCTCCAACATGCTTACCCTGGGTGTGGCCGCTTGTGCCCTGGTGTGGCTGTTCGCAACCGGACACAGCTGGATCGGCGCCGACGCCAGCGATGCCGGCTGGGCGCTGGCCATCGTCATGCTGCTTACCCTGCCCGGCTACATGCTCGGCCGCTTCGGCGCTGATGACGTCAAGTTGATGGGCGCCCTGGCGCTGGCCACCAGCTACCAGTATGTACTCGGCACCTTCATTGGTGCCGGGATCAGCGTCCTGCTGTGGTTGCTCGCCCGGCGACGCTTGTGGACCCTGATGAATCCGAAGGTCAAGAAACGACTGCAAGCGCTGACTGAGCAAATGGGCGACAAGCAAGCGTTCGTGCCTTACGTGCTGGCCGGCTTCATGCTCACTGCCGTATGGATCCAATAGTCATTTCCATGGTCCGAAGTGTTGTACAAAACTTGTACAAAGTTGGGAAGTAGGACTACTTTTCTAACTGCCAGAGCGTCTGGCCCGGGAGCAGGGCCGATTACGAACAGGGAGTTGATCGTGAGCAAGCCAACGAGTGAGGTAAAGGTGCTGGTTGTCGATGACCAGCAGTTGATCGTCGAACAGTTGTGTGAATTCCTCGAAAGCCATGGCCATCGCTGCGTGCCGGCTTTTTCAACCGACCAGGCCATCGAATGCTACGTGGCGGACCAAGCCATTGGCCTTGTGCTGTGCGACCTGCACATGCCCAAACGCGATGGCATCGAGTTGGTTCACGCACTCAAGGAAGTCGCCGGACGTGAGCGTCTGTTCGAGGCGATCATGCTGACCGGGCGAGCCGAGAAACAGGATGTGGTCCGCGCGCTGCGCGAAGGTTTTGCCGACTACTACCAAAAACCCGTGGACCTCGATGAGTTGCTCGAAGGTGTACGCCGCCAGGAGCAATCGTTACTCGAACGCCAGAACAACTTCCGCGACCTGGGCAGCCTGAACCGACGCCTGCAGGAGCTGGCCGAATCGATCGACGAACTTTACCAAGACCTGGAAAAAGCCCGCGGCCAGGGCGTGCACCGTCGAGCCAGCGATGCCGAGGAAAACGAAGCCGAGCTGCCAGCTGCCTTCGAGAAGCTTTCGCCACGCCAGCTGGAAGTGGCCCGCCTGGTGAGCAAGGGTAAGACCAACTACCAGATCGCCTGCGAGCTCGGTATCACCGAGAACACCGTGAAGCTCTATGTATCCCAGGTACTGCGCCTGACCCATATGCACAACCGCACCCAGCTGGCGTTGGCCCTGACGCCTAGTTCGTCTCCTGTGCACCAGCGATTCACCACGCACTGAGGGCATCGAAACCGGCCAGGCTCAGGGCTGGAAGCTGAAGGTCAGGGTCCAACGCGGCCCGCGATCGAGACTGTCCAGCGCCACATCCGCCAACGGCTTGGCCACTTCCAGCGCGACACTGCCACGGCGACCGTCACCCAGGCGCACACCCAGTGCCACAGCGCTCAGCGTTGAGTCCTCGAGGTGCCCGCTGTTGTACCAGGCACGCGCGCTATCGAGCACACCATAGGGTTGCACCTGGCGGAGCAGCGCACCATCGAGCTGAAAGCTGTAGTTCAGCTCGTAGGCCATGCCCCAGCCCCTGTCGCCCGCCGCCTGGTCCCGAGGGTAACCCCTGCCGAAATTCTGTCCGCCGAACACCGCCCTTTCGCTGTCGGGCAGCCGGTCATCGCTCCAGTACAACGCCCCAGAAAGCACACCCTGCCAGTTGTCCATCAGCCGATCGCTTTGCAGCCCCGCGACGCGCATACGCAAGAAGTTGAGGTCGTAGTCGCCATCGCTATGGCCCCCCAGATAATCCAGGCCTTGGTAGACCCCTGCAGTGACGATCCGCAATCGACGCGGGTCGGCATGGCGCCAGTCGCCGCCGAACGACAAGGCCCGTAGCGAGGTCGCGTTGTTTCGAGAAGGCACGCCCTGCCCTGGCCGGTCTTCGATGTGCTCGCTGACGGCATAGAAATGCCCAGCCACCGTCATCCACTCATCCGCCGCGACGATCACCGGCTGACGCAGCCCTACTGCGTAGCGATCGCTCTCCCGGCGTTGCGTCATGGTCCGGCCATGGTCCAGGCGAACGCGTGTATTCGGCTCGCTACGGTAGCGCGTGGCAGACACCAGCAGTTGGCTGCCTTCGGCATCGAGGTACTGGCTGTACTCCAGATGCTGGTATCGGGTCTGCTCGTCGCCTTTGGGCTGGATGACGCTGGCCGCGACGCGTTCGGCAAAGCGGGTCTGCGATCGGCTGGAAACCCTGAGCAATGCTTGCGGCTCGTCACGGTTGCCATCGCTAAGGGTCAACGCCGCGTCGAAGGGCCTGCGCCGGGCACGAACGGTCAATTGGGTCGCACCGTCCGCTTGATCGGTGGCAGGCAGTTCGGCCTCGATGGACACACCGGGCATCCGCTCGGCCAGGCCGAGGTAACGGTCGAGGGTCTTGCCGGTCAAGGGGCGCTCGGCCTTGAGCCGCGTCAGCAGCTGCTCGAGGTAGGCGGCGGCAGGTCCGATATCGCCTACCAGCCGGTAGTCGCGGATATAGCCCTCGACCAGCACCACCTGCACCCGGCCTTCGCTGACGTCCTGGGGCGGTAGGTATGCGTAGGACAGCAGGTAGCCGTCACCCCGATAACGCTCAGTCAGGCGATCGGTGAACTGTTGCAGTTCGCCGAAGGTGGTTTGCCGCCCCATCAGCGGCTGGAAATGCTCGCGCAGTTCACTGAGCGGGTAGACGGTCCCCCCTTCGAAACGCACCTTGTGCAGCATCAGCGGAGTATTCGTCGGCAGCGATGCGCGTTGCTTGGCGAGCGGAGCCCACACCCGCAGCCCAGGTGCCAAGGGGCGATAAACATCCAGCGGCAGGTTGGCGGCGGGCAGGCGGCGCTCATTTTCGTGGCCGTCGAGAAAGCCAGGCAACGGCTCGGCATGAGCCAGGTTGGCCCAAGACAGCAGCAACAGGGGCACGACCAGAGGACGCATAGGACACTCCATGATCCCTTGGGTACCAGGGCGCCAGCCGGTCACCCCAGTCACTTGCAAGCGTAGGTGCTGGACCTGCAAACGTCGACCGTCACTCGTTGACCTCAAATGCCACCCGCGCGGTCTCGCCGCTTTCGTCCAGGGCGCTCAGCTCGATCTGTCCGGCCTTGTCGAAACGCACCAGCAAGCTGTTCTGCCCCTCGGTCTCGCCCAAGGGCTGGCCGTTGAGGAACCACCAGCGGCGCCCGCCTCCGCCCAATGCCCAGACATGCAGTTGCAGTGGCTCGCTGCTGGTCGAAGGCCTGCGCAGGTTGTCCCCAGGGCGCACCCCCACGATCGACAACGGCGGCACCCGCGCCGCGAGCTGCGGCGGGCAACCAGGGTCCACGGCTGGCAACCGGGCAGCGCGACGCTCCTGACGCCCCAACCAAGGCTCGAGCGGGGCGGGCCACAGGGCGACCTCTCGCGCCTTGGCACCGGGGCAGGTGCTGTCGACGCGCAGGCCCTGGTCGTTGACCCAGACCGTTTCCCGCAGCCCAAGCCCGATCGGCTGGTCGGCCGCCTGTAGGGTGGGTGGCGTGGTGCCTTCCAGGGTCCAGGCGAAGCGCTGGCGACGGCAGTTGGGGTCTTGCCGCTTCATTGGCTGGCCCAAAGGCCAACAGATCGCCGCCACGCCAACGCTTTGCGGCATCTGCTCCACCGGCGCGGCAATGCCACGTTGGCTGTCGCGATTGCTCAACAGGTCATGAACCTGCAGCATCAGCGGCGCTGCCGAGGCCAGGCCAAACTGCCCAGGCACCGGCGTACCGTCGGGGCGACCGATCCACACACCGATCAGGTAACGCGGCCCTACCCCGATCGACCAGGCATCGCGAAAGCCATAACTGGTCCCGGTCTTCCAGGCCAGCAGCGGCCGTTGGACCAGTTCGGCATGTGGGTCACGGTCAGGGCGGGCCTGGCCGCTGAGAATGCGGCGGATGATCCAGGCCGCCCCCGGCGACAGCAGGCGTCGTTCCACCAGCGGGTCCTGCGGCCGCAGGCGTACCTGGGCACTGTTGCCCGCCCTGGCCAACGCCGCGTAGCCTGCGACCAGGTCTTCCAGGCGACTGCCGGCGCCCCCGAGAATCAGCGACAGGTTGGGCTCTGCCAGGGGCGGCAGCACCAGCGGTATGCCCGCATTTCGCAGCTCCGCCGCAAAGCGTTTGGGGCCGTAGGCTTCAAGCAGTTGCACGGCTGGCAAGTTCAAGGACAGGGCCAGCGCCGAACTGGCTGCCACCGGCCCGCTGAACCCCATCGAGAAATTGCCGGGACGGTAGTCACCATAGCGGCGCGGCACGTCCTGCAGCAGCGACTCGGAATGAATCAGGCCGTCGTCCAGCGCCATGCCGTAGAGAAATGGCTTGAGGGTCGAGCCGGGCGAGCGCAGGGATCGCACCATGTCGACATGGCCGAATCGGCGCTCGTCGGCCAGGTCGATTGAGCCCAGGTAGGCCCTGACGGCCATGGTCTGCGATTCCACCACCAGCACCGCGGCCGAGGTGCGCTCCGGCAGGCGTGCACGCCAGCCTAGCAGCAGGTCTTCCAAACGCCGCTGCAGGTTCGCGTCCAGGGTGGTACGAATGAGCGGCGGACTGTTGGCCGTGTTCAGCCGGCGCGCCAGCAACGGCGCCAGCGCAGGCTCCTGGCGCGGGGCCAGCAACAGGGGCTCCTCGGTAGCCTCCTTGATCTGCAAGGCAGGCCACACGTGATATTCGCCCAGGCGCTGCAGCACTTTGTCCCGCGCCCGCTGGGCACGCGCCGGATGACGGTCCGGGCGCAAACGGCTGGGCGCCTGCGGCAACACCGCCAGCAGCGCCGCCTCGGCAGGGGTCAAATGCATCGGCGACTTGCCCAGGTAAGCCCAACTGGCCGCCGCTACGCCCTGCAAGGTGCCGCCAAATGGAGCACGGTTCAGGTAAAGCTGCAGGATCTCGCGCTTGGACAGGTGCCATTCAAGTTGCCCGGTGCGCCACAGTTGCCGCAGCTTGCCGGCCAGCGTTCGATCATGCGGGTCGAGCAGCCGGGCCACTTGCATCGACAGGGTGCTGCCACCCGAGACCACGCGCCCACCGCGCAGGTTGAGCCAGGCCGCACGGGCCAGGGCCAAGGGGTTGATACCCGGGTGGCTGTAGAACCAACGGTCTTCATAGGTCAGCAGCGCCTGCAGGTATAGCGGCGAAACTTCCTCGGGGCTGACCGGGTAACGCCACACGCCATCGGCATCGGCGAAACGCCACATCGGCGTGCCGTCTTCGGCCAGCACCACCCGTGCCAGATCATCCGCAGGCATGGGCAACGGCCAGAGGCGGTCGGCCAGCCACAACAGGCCCGCCGTCATCGCCAACGCCAAGGCAGAACCGCACAGCAAGCGCCCCGCACGGGTATGCAGGCGGGTTAAGCTTGGCATTGGGAACCGACCTGGCCAGGTGATGGCCAAAGGCTTGGAATCGGTAACCTCGCCGATTCGATCATCAGGAAGCAACTATGCATGTAGAAGGTTTTTTCGAGTGGCTGGGGCAGGCGCTGGGGTCGTTGATCCGCTTCATCGTCGACGCGTTGAGCGGCCTGTTCAACCTGCTGGCCAATGCCGGGGGTAATTTCATAGATGGCCTGGCGCGCACATTGGGCATGGACACCTCGCTGATCAGCATCCTGGCCCTGATCGTTGGCCTGATGCTGCTGTACTCGGCAATCCGCGCCTTCATGCGCGCCTCGATCATCGCTGGGATCATCTGGTTGCTGCTGGGGTTGTGGGTGTTGAGCTGGATCATCCACTGACGTGGGGCCGCTTCGCGGCCCATCGCTAGCTCCCACGGATAACCGCTACCTGTGGGAGCCAGCCCGCATCTCAACGCGCCTTCACAACCATCTCACCCTGCCCATCCCCCACTGCTTGAAGGTTTGGCCGGTACATCGACTCGACCTGCGGCGGCGGCACGCGATAGGTGCCCGGCGTCACGGCCCGCGCCAGGTACAGCAAGTGCGTGGTCCCATAGCTGTCGAGCTTGAGCGCCGCCACATAGCGATCGTCACGATACTCCTGGTGCACCACGCTGGCGTTCTGCATCGACTCACGCCACTGCTTGACCGCACTGCTGGCGTTGTCCAGGCTCGCCGCGCTCTGCGCCAGGTTCTGGTTTTCCAGCTCCAGGCCCGCAGGCAACAAGTCCGCCACCAGCGCATCCGGCACGGCGGTCTCGGCCTTGAGTGCCAGGTGCACCAGCACCAGGTCACCACTGCGCAGGTTGTGCAGGTCAAGTGCCTGGCCGTTCATGCCCAGGTACTCGCGGCGGATCTGCAGGCCGTTGCCGCCAGCGGCCGGTGCCTGACGCGGATACCCCGACAGCGTCAGTTGCTGGTAGAGCGTTTCGCTGCCTTCGTTCTGCACGCTCAGCGGCGCGGCCAGCAACGGCCCTTCGAGCTTCATGCCCGATTCGGTGTTGCTGAACACGCGAATCTCGCCCGCGCTGTCCAGGCGCGCCTTCCACTGCCCTTCCGGCTTGTCGAGCAAGCCACGGCCTGCCAGATACAGCGCATTGCGCTCCTGGGTCGAAAGCCAACGGTTGGCGGCCAGTTCGTCCGACAAGGCGAACAGGCGCTGGTCGACCTGATTACTGGCCAGTTTGTTCTCCTGCAACAGCGCCAGAATCAGTGCCTGGTCGCGCAATGCGCTGCCGTAGTCAGCCATCCAGCCCTTGCCACGGCTGATGCCTAGGCCGGCCTGCAAGGCCTGATCGGCGCGTGGTTTGTCGCCCATTTTGTCCAGCGCTACCGCCAGTTGCACCAGCGGCAGCCCGGAACGCGCATCGGCCCGTCGTTCGAACAGACTGCGCAATGCACCCAAGGGTGCCTGCTGGCTGCGCGACAGCACCAGGGCGGCATAGGCCTGCACGGCAAAACGGGTGTGCTCGGCATTGTCGCTGTAATCAACCTCGATCAGGTTGCGCTCCTGCACGTAACGCAACAACCGCTCACTGGCCTTTTTCAGGGACTCGGCCGGGACGCCGTAGCCTTGGTCGCGGGCACGCATCAGGAAGTCGGTGACATAGGCGGTCAGCCAGTACTCCTCCTCACTGTCCGAACTCCACAGGCCGAAGCTGCCGTTGTGGCGTTGCATGCCCAGCAAGTGCTCGATGCCCATCTCGATCTTGCGCTTGCGGACCTCGGCGGCTTCGCCCTTGATGCCCAGGCGCTTGAGACTCTCCGCATCGGCATACAGCGAGGGGTAGAGCCCGCTGGTGGTCTGTTCCAGGCAGCCATAAGGGTAGGCTTCCAGCGCACGAATCTGCTCGGCCAGGTTCAACGGCGGGCGACTCGACAAGGCCAGGCTGGCCTCCAGGCCGGCGGGCTCGAAGGCGGCCAGGTCGCCCTCCGGCAGCGTCCAGGGTTGCTCCTTCAGGGCCACACGGTAGTGCTTGAGCATGGCCGGGTAGGCGGGGCGAACACCCAAGGTCCATTCCCGCTCGAAAGTGTTGGTCGGCTCACCCGGCAGTTGCAGGCCGTTGACGCGCACGGTCACCTTGCCCTGACCGAGGCCTCCCTGGGCCTGGACCGGAATCATCAGCGTGGTGCGCTGACCTTCCGCCAGCGCGACGCTTTGCAGGGCATCCGCTTGCAGGCTTAATTGGCCCTCGGTACGCAGCTCGACACTCAACTGCTGCGCGCGCCCCGACAGGTTGGCCAAGTCCAGCGCCAGGCTGGTGCGATCACCACCGGCCAGGAAGCGCGGCGCCGCCAGTTCGGCAATCAATGGCGCGGCGACCACGGTCTTGCCCTCGGCCATGCCGAAGTGCTCATCGCTCCAGGCTTGAGCCATCAGGCGCAGCTCACCGTTGAAGTCGGGGATCTCGACCGTTGCCTGACCCTCGCCCTTCTCGTCAAGGGTCACCGGCACGCTCTGCTGAGCGACGATGGTCACCGTGGTATTGGGGCGCTTGCCGCCCTTGGCCATGGCCGCATCGCCACCGAATGCCAGGCTCGCCAGACGGCCCTGGCCGGCTTCGATCAACTGCCCGTAGATGTCCAGTTGGTCGGCACCGTAGGCCTTGCGACCGAACAGGCTGGCGAACGGGTCCGGGGTTTTGAAGTCGGTGATGTTGAGGATGCCCACGTCTACCGCGGACAGCAGCACATGCACTTGTTTCGGGTGGCTGCCATCAGCGTTGGCGGCCTTGAGTTTCACGGTCAGTGGCTGTTTCGGCCGCATCTTCTCAGGGGCCTGCAAGGTGACGGCAAGCTTGCGCTCGGCGCGGTCCAGCGGCAGGTGCAGCACGCCCACCGCGCGCTTGGGCGTGGCATTGGCCTTGCGTTCGCCGGGGCGGATCACCAAGGCGCTGACATACAGATCATGGCGTGCCCACTGCTTGTCGAGTTTCACCTCGAAGGTCTTGCCCTCGGCGGGAACGTCGATCTCCTGCCACCACAGCGGGCCCTCGCTGGACTCGACCATCAAATAACCACTGCCTGGCGCCGGTGGCGTGACGGTGACATTGGCCGTGGCACCATCGGCGTACGAAGGCTTGTCCAGCGCCAACTTGACCTGGTCCGGACGCACAGCGCCGCCTTCGGCGTTGTCCTGGGCGCGATAACCGGCCCAGAAGCGTTCGCTGGAAACCAGTCCGGTTTCCGGGTCTTCCACTTCCACGCGATACGGCCCCCACTCGACCTGGAAGGTCAGCTTGGCCGTGGAGCCTGCCTTGACGCTGAGCGTTTCCTCGCTTTGCGTGAGGAATTTCTCGTTGTAGTTGTAACTCCAGCCATCACTCTGCGAATAGTTCCAGTAGTAGTCGCGGCGCTCGCGAATGAGCCTGACCTTGAGGTCGTTCGCCGCCAGCTTGTTGCCGTCCCGGTCCGCCACCAGGAACTCGAATTCCACCGGGCCATCGCTGTCGGTCTCGTCACCGTCGAACAGGCCACGCAGGCCCGGCAAACGCTCGGCAGGCCAGATCGGCTGTTCCAGACGCCGGGTGATCGGTCGGCCGCCGGACTCCTGCAGGCTGGCCTGCACGGTCAGTTGCAGCGGCGAACGGGCCTCGGCCCAGCGGCTTTCAATGTCGACCACCGCTTTACCGGCCTGGTCGAGGGTCACTTCATCGAGCTCCAGGTCCTGGTTCAGCTCGGTCTCGGTCACCGAGCCGAACTGGTAGCCCGGCAAGGCGGGTACGGCTTCTCGCAGCGGGCGGACATAGGCCTGACCACTCAGGCGATTGCCGGCAGCCGGGGCGCCATAAAGGTAGCGGCCATTGACCTGGATACGCGCATCCTGCTCTGGTGCGAGCGGCTGGCTGCTGCCCTTGAGCTCCAGTGCCAGGCGCTCGGGCAGGAAGTCTTCGACCAGGAACTCATACACCTGCTTGCGCCCGCCGCCGAGGTCGAGCAGCAACTGCCAACGGCCCGTCGGAGCTTCGGTGGCCAGTTGCAATTGGTACTGGTAAAGACCGTTGGCGTCAGCCTCCCAGACGAACTTGCGGCTCACCTGCTCATCGGGGCGACGGACCTCCACGCTGACCGGCTGGGCCTTGACCGGCTTGCCATCCTGATCGCGCAACAGGCCATTGAGCAGCACCGTTTCGCCAGGGCGATACAGGTCTCGCGGGCCGAAGATGAAGAACTGCAGCGGGTTGGCCTGGGGCCCGGTGATGTCGAACTCGGCCAGGTCCAGCGCCGCCGTGTTCAGGCGCAGCAGCGTGGTGTGCACGCCCTGGGTGGCAATCAGGGTGTCGGCCTTGGCGGTGATGGGCAGTTGGGCATGACCCTGGCTATCTGTCTTGGCCTGGGCCAGCAGCTTGCCCTTGTCATCGTGCAGTTCGAGGTTGACGTCTTTCAACGCCTTGCCGCCTTCCAGCGCCTGGGCGAATACATCCAGGCGGTCGTGGTAGCGATGGGCGGATACGCCGATGTCGCTGAGGGTGAACAACGTTGCCGGTTGCGAATAGTCGTAGGTGCCCGAGGCACGCATCACGGCCAGGTACACGCCCGGCTCCTGCAGCGGCTTGATACCGGCAATCGGCAGCAGCATGGTCTCGCGGGTGTTGCGCGCAGGGTTGAGGTCGAAACGGCCGCTGTAGACCAGCTCAGCCATCTCCAGGGTTTCCTTGGACTGGTAGTAGTACAGGCTGCTGTTGCGACCCCAGTTGACCAGGAAGCTGGAGAGCATGTCCGGCTTGATGCGGAAGAATTCGACATCGACCTTGTTGACGTTCAGGGCGATGACCGGCAGGCCTTCGGCCAGGCGCGTCGGCAGCAGCGAGCCGCGGCTGGCGAAGCCCACGGTGGGCTGCATGTCGCGGGTTTCCAGGCGGCTCACCGACTCGCTGTCCAGCGTCTTGCCGTTCACCGCCAGCAGGCCTTTGTCGATGGTCAGCACCAGCTTGCGCTGTGGCTCAAGATGGCGCAGGCGCAGTTCCATCTGGTTGTCGGAGAGCTCCCAGGCGCCATCGACCTTGCCTTTGACCGTATCCACCAGGTGCAACGTGTTGGCGAAGTCCTGCTTGGCATCCAGTGGCACCGAGAAGCTAACCGACAAGGTAGCGGCTCCGTCGAGCTGGACTTCGGAGACGTCCAGCACGCTCAGCTCGCGGCCCTCGTAACGTTTGGCGAGCACAGCCGGGTCTTCGCGTTTGGGTGCCGCCGCCTCGACCGCCGCGCTCGCGGCAGGAGACTCGGTCGGCTTGGTTTTTTCCGGCGAGGCGCCGTCACAAGCACTGAGCAACGCCAGCGCGCAGGCCAGCAACAATCCTTTGTTGAACATGGAGTGGGAACTCTTTGGCAGCGTGTACGTAAGGGCAGCAACTATAGCGCAATGGCAGCAGGGACACCTGAGGTCGAGCGTATTGGCTGGCTGGCCGTTACACTGTTGCCCTCAGAAAAGCGCGGCGCACGGCCGTTCCCGGACCCGCAATCGTTGGGAGCGGCCCGGTGACGCGAAACGGCCGCAACGCAGCCGCAGATTCAACAGGAACCCGATGACTTCACTGACGACCGACTGGCGCGACCGCCCCACCCACCGCAAGGTCTGGGGCCTGGCCGCACCGATGATTCTCTCCAACGTTTCGGTGCCACTGGTGGCGCTGGTCGACAGCACGGTGATTGGTCACCTGCCCCATGCCCACCAGTTGGGTGCGGTCGCCGTGGGCGCCACCCTGTTCACCTTCATGGTCGGCCTGATGGGCTTTCTGCGCATGGGCTCCACCGGTTTCGCCGCCCAGGCTGCCGGGCGCGCCGACGGTGCTGCGCTGCGCCAGGTGCTGGTACAGGGGCTGTTGCTGGCGGTCGGCTTCGCCCTGCTCATCGGCCTGCTCGCCGTACCCTTCAGCCAGTTGGCGCTGCAGGCCATGCAGCCGAGCGAAGCCTTGCAGCAAGCCACCGAAGACTTCTTCCACACGCGGCTGCTTGGCCTGCCGGCCGCGCTTGCCAGCTATGCCTTGGTGGGCTGGTTCCTCGGCACCCAGAACGCCAGGGCACCGCTGGCCATTCTGCTGACCACCAACCTGCTCAACATCGTGCTCAACCTGTGGTTCGTCCTTGGCCTCGACTGGGGGGTGCTGGGCTCGGCGCGAGCGTCGGTGATTGCCGAATGGAGCGCCGCGCTATTGGGCTTGGCCCTCACCCGCCCTGCCCTGCGCGCCTATCCGGGGCAGATCGCCTGGGCGGCGCTCAAGCGCTGGCAAGCCTGGCGGCCACTGTTGGCGGTGAACCGCGACATCTTCCTGCGCAGCCTTGCGCTGCAGCTGGTGTTCCTGCTGATTACCGTGCAGGGCGCGCGCCTGGGTGAGGCCACGGTGGCCGCTAACGCCCTCCTGCTCAATGGCCTGCTGTTGACCGCCTATGCCCTGGACGGCCTGGCTCACGCCGTGGAGGCCCTGTGCGGCCACGCCATCGGCGCCCGCGACCGCGACACGCTGCGCCGCTCGTTGGTGGTGGCCTGTGGCTGGTCGCTGATCACCAGCCTGGGGTTTGCCGTGTTGTTCCTGATGGGCGGGCACCTGTTCATCGACCTGCAAACCGACATCGACAGTGTGCGGGCAGCGGCTTATCCGTATCTGCCGTACCTGGCGGTGCTGCCGCTGATCGCGGTGTGGAGTTATCTGCTCGACGGGCTGTTCATCGGTGCGACAAGGGCGCGAGAGATGCGCAATGCAATGCTGGTTTCGGTACTGGTCGCGCTGCCTCTGGCGCTGGTGTTGAGTGGCTCCGGCAACCATGGGTTATGGCTGGCGTTTCTGGGGTTCATGGCGTTGCGGGCAGTGACGTTGGGGTGGGTGGGATGGAAATTGCAGCAGAGAGGCAAGTGGGTCGGAGTGGAAAACAATATGAAAAATAGATTCGATTGACTGCGAGAATCAATTTGAAAATGCAGCGCCCACGGAGGGGACTCTTCTTAATTACTTAAGAGCAAGGAGCCTTTATGTACCCTCCAACCGCATCTGTTGATAGCGACATGAATGCTGCCAGCAAGGCGCGTAACTACTTTAAAAACGGCGGCAGTGCTTTTCTAGTGCCGTGGTTTTACTCGATGGTCAGAAATCGAGGTGAGTGGGACTATAAACAGCAAGGAAGGCAGTACGAAACCTTTGGCAACTTCAATTCCGGAGCTACGGGAACCGCCGCAGGTCTATCGCAAGAATTCTTGTTGAGAGGTGCTGGATGGGCACAGCGTCGGGCTGGCACCTGCAATTCGGCATTTGGATCGTGGTGCAATGATGCCCCTTACGGAGACGACCCCGAAGATCAGGCATGGATCAAAGCAGGTATTGAGTATGCGAAGTCAAGGGGCTACTCAGTGCCTGATAGCAGTCTTGCTTCTACTTGCCGTCGGACAAGGCATATGGATGCTCACCACAGACTCAAAGCCCGTACTGAGCAGGGTTGTTGTGTATAGGCAGTTGGGGCTGCTACGCAGCCCTTTCGCGCCACAAGGTCGCTCCCGCCCCACACAGGGCAGGAGCGGCCCCTGGCGATCAGGACGACAGGTATGAAGACCGGGTCAGGCCAAGACGCAGCGCATCGAGGAACTGGGTCCGCTCGCGGGCGCTGATCCTGGCGCTGGCCACCTTGTCGCGGTAGTGGGTCATCAACTCCTCCGGCGACAGGTGCACGTAGCGCAGCATGTCCTCGATAGTGTCGTGGGTCTCGATACCGGCGTGGTACACGCTGCCATCGGCATTCTGATAGATGTTCACCGAGTCGGTGTCACCGAACAGGTTGTGCATGTCGCCCAGGATCTCCTGGTAGGCGCCGACCAGGAACACACCCAGCAGGTAGTCTTCGCCTTCCTTGACCGCATGCACCGGCATGCTGGTCTCGATGCTCTGCTCGTCGACGTACTGGTTGATCTTGCCGTCGGAATCGCAGGTCAGGTCCTGCAGCACCGCGCGACGCATCGGCTCTTCATCCAGGCGATGCAGCGGAATGATCGGCAGCACCTGGCCGATGGCCCAGGTATCCGGCAGGCTCTGGAACACCGAGAAGTTGCAGATGTACTTGTCGGCCAGCTTGTCGTTGAGCTCGTCCAGCACTTGGCGGTGCGAGCGCTGGCGGGCTTTGAGCGAGTTGTGCAGGCGACGGCACACGGCGAAGTAGCACTGCTCGGCCAGGGCTTTCTCGGCCAGGCTGATCTTGCCATCGGCATACTGCGCTGCCACGTCACCCATGTAGTGGGTGGCGCGCCAGTAAGTCTCGGTCACCATCTCGATGTCGGTCGGGCCAAGCAGGTCGGCCAGCCACTGCACGGTCTCCGGCAACGACTCCTTGTTCTCGATGGTCGGCACGTCGTCGTTGTGTTTCTCGACGTCGGTCACCTGGATCACCAGCATGGCGTGGTGCGCGGTCAGCGAACGGCCGCTCTCGGAGAAGATGTGCGGGTGTGGCAGGCCCTGCGCGTCGCAGAACTCCTTGAGCATGCCCACCACCACGCCGGCATAGTCATCCATGTCGTAGTTGATGGAGCTGGCATTGCGCGAGTGAGTGCCGTCGTAGTCGACACCCAGGCCGCCGCCGACGTCGATATGGTCGACCGGCAGGCCCAGGGCCCGTAGTTCGCCATAGTAACGGATGGCTTCCTTGAAACCGTGCTGGTAGTCGGCCAGGTTGGCGATCTGCGACCCCATGTGAAAGTGCAGCAGGCGGATGCCCTGGTCCAGGCCCGCGTCGCGGAAACGCTGAACCACCGAGATCAACTGGGCCGCGGACAAACCGAACTTGGACTTTTCGCCACCCGTGTCTGCCCACTTGCTCGATGCCAGCGACGACAGACGCACGCGCAGGCCTACCTGAGGCTTGACCTTGAGCTCGGCGGCCTCCTCGATCACCAGAGCCACTTCGGACTCTTTCTCGATGACGATGAACACGTTGTGGCCGAGTTTCTGCCCCATCAGCGCCAGGCGAATGAACTCACGGTCCTTGTAGCCGTTGCAGACGATGGTCCCGCCCTTGGGCGCCAGCGCCAGCACCGCCAGCAGCTCGGGCTTGGAGCCGGCCTCAAGGCCGATGGACACGTTCTGGGTGGCGATGATGTTTTCCACCACCGCTTCCTGCTGGTTGACCTTGATCGGGTACAGCGCGGTGTACTTGCTCTGGTACTCAAGGCGCGCGATGTTGGCGTCGAAGGCGCCGGTCAGCTGGCGCACGCGGTCCTGCAGAATGTCTGGGAAGCGCACCAGCAGTGGCAGCGACAGGCCGCTCTGGCGCAGCTCCTGGACTTGCTCGAACAGGTCGATCGGGGCACTGCTCGGCCCGTTGGGGCGCACTTCGACGCGCCCGGCTTCATTGATGGCGAAATAACCAGCGCCCCAATGGCGGATGCCATAAACACTGCGGCTGTCGGCCACGGTCCATTGGCTACCATCGTCTTTGCGTGTGCGTCGTACGGACATTCACGTCCCCTATAGATAAGTCGAAGACACTGCCCCACGAGGCGGCGGGCGCAGTGTAAAAGCTGAAAATGACGATTATTCCGTATTCAGGGATAGACCCCTGCTACGGAAACGAGTTTAGAAAGCGCTGGGGAAAAAATCGCGCGGCCGTATCAACCGCCGGATTTCTTCGCCTTGAAGCCTTGCTTGGTCAGCTCGCCGATGAGTAACTCGACGTGATCGCCCTGGATCTCGATCACGCCCTCTTTCAAGGCGCCACCGGTACCACATCGGCGCTTGAGGGTGGAGGCCAGCTCCTTGAGCTGGTCGAGCGGCAGCGGGACGCCGGTGACGGTGGTCACGGTCTTGCCGCCACGGCCTTTGCTTTCACGACGAACGCGGGCGATACCGTCCCCCTCGGGGATGACGGATTGCTTACAGGTGCAGGCGTCCACCGGCTGGCCACAGTCGGGGCAATGCCGACCGGAATCGGTGGAGTACACGAGACCGCCAAGGGCGGAGAAGGAAGAAGCTTTCTTGGCCACTTTTGTTCCTCTTGCTGAGGACAAAAACTGGTCGACGGGAGCCGACCGCGAAGCCCCACTCTGGCAGGGGCGGCGCTACTGCCACAAGACCTGCGGCAGCCCGAAAAGGGCGCGCAGTGTAACGATAAAACCGGCGTTTGCTAAGTACTGGAATGCGCCATTTTTCGAATGTTTTGCGACCCCTCACAGGCAAGCCCGCTGCAACGGCTATTTCACTGGACTCACTGGCAGTGAATCACCTGCTGGAGCGGGTTAACCCGCGAAAAGGCCAGCACCGGGAAGCCTACCTCAGAGACTGGCCTTGTAGCGCTGCAACGCCGCCAGCGAGTCCGGGCAATAGGGCTTGCTCAGGCTCTCGGCCTCCGCTTGCTCGATGCGAACGAACTTCGCCTCTATCACTTCTTCCGGCTGCAAGCGCAACGGCGCATCCGACACCGCCGAATACACCGCGCACCACAAGCGGTTGTCCGGCTGGTCGAAGTAGAACCGCTCATGGAAGCGCAAGTCGACGCCTTCGATCCCCAACTCTTCGGCCAGCTCGCGCGCGGCGGACTCGGCATACGCCTCTCCCGCCGTCACCATGCCGCCTGCCGCCACATCCCAGTAGCCTGGGTAGAGCGCCTTGCTCAGGGTACGGCGGTGCACGCACAGTTCACCGGCACTGTTGAACAGCAGGATGAAGGTGCAGCGACCGATCAGGCCGCGCTCACGCAACTGAGCCCTGGGCAAGGCGCCGAGGACCTGATCGGCTTCGTCCACCCAGGCGACCAGCTCACGGTCGGAAGCTGCCCGGTGGGCAGCCTCCTTGGGATCGATGGCCATGATCAGCCCTGGGACAGCAGCTGACGCAGGTCGATCACCGCTGCGTTGGCTCGGGAGATATAGTTGGCCATCACCAGCGAGTGGTTGGCCCACATGCCGAAGCCACTGCCGTTGAGCACCATCGGGCTCCACAGCGCCTCCTGGGACGCCTCCAGTTCACGGATGATCTGGCGGACGCTGACGGTAGCGTTCTTCTTCGCCAGTACATCGGCGAAGTCCACCTCGATGGCACGCAGCAGATGCGACAGCGCCCAGGCCTGGCCACGGGCTTCGTAGAACACGTTGTCGATCTGCAGCCAAGGCGTTTCCACCAGTTCCTCGTCAACCTGCGGCGCCTGGCCGGGCTGCACCGACTCGGTCTTCAGGGTGCTGTTGAGCTTGACCCGGCCGACACTGGCCGACAGGCGCTGGGACAGCGAACCCAGACGGGTCGCCACGTCACCCAGCCAGTTGTTGAGGTTGTCGGCACGAGTATAGAAGATCGCGCCCTGATCACCCTTGGCCAGGCGAGCCTGGTAGCGGCTCAGCGACTTGATGCCTTCCTCGAACTCCGACTCGCTCGATGGCAGGATCCAGCTCTTGTTGTCGAAGTTGAAGCGCGGCTCGGCCTTGGCCAAGTCGGCGTCTTCGGTGGATTGCGACTGCGAACGGGCGAAGTCCTTGCGCAGTGCGCGCGACAGGTCGCGCACCTGGACCAGCACGCCGTATTCCCAACTCGGCATGTTGTCCATCCACAGCCCCGGTGGGAAGCGGTCGTTGGAAATGTAGCCGCCCGGCTTGTCCAGCAAGGTCTGCGCGACCGTCTTGAGGGTTTCGATGGTGGTGTAGCCAACGACCATCTGCTGGCCATTCTTCTCGGCCGCCGCCTGGGCGTTCTGCTGCACCGGGAACAGTTCGGGCTCCTGGCTCCAGTACCAACCAAGGCCAATGCAGACCAGCAGGTAAAGGCCAATCAACGTGCCCAGCGCACGGCTCCAGAGGCCACCAAGGTAGCTGCGGGCCGCAGCACCGCGACCATCGACACGCTCGCGGGGCTCGGCTTTGGCCTCGCGGTTTTTCCAATCCAGCATGGCTTTGTCCTTAATCAGTCACGACGGTTCAGGGGCTTGGACCACAGGCCTGCGCCAGGGTGCCACGGCAAGCCCGCGTGGCTGCACTATAAAGCAGACACCGCCGTACGCATAAGCGACCAATGAGTCAGTAACTGAATATTCGTTCGGAACCCTTTGTTGATTCAGGGCACTCACTCGTCGGAAAAGAACTGCTAGCATAGAGCCATCATTGCACCTGCACATCCCCAACTAATAAGTAGTCAGGACATGAGCCAAACAGCCGAGCCGAGCCACGAGCGTCTCAAGCAGCACTTCGCCCAGCGTGTGATCCTCCAGGCCAGGCAGATCCTCGAGATCTGGCAGCGTCTGCAGCGTGGCGAATGGTCGGACGGCGACCTGGGCGAACTGTGCGAGGCCAACCTACGCCTGCAACGCTACGCCGAACGCTTCGAGCAGCCTGAGCACAGCGACCTGTCGACCGCCATTGGCCAGACCCTGCAGGCCATCGAAGCCAACAGCGCACGGCTCAACTCACAACTGATCGGCGAGCTCAACCGCCTGATGCAACGTCTGTCGCGCACCGGGCTGCGCAAGGGCGACCAACTCGACCAAGTGCCCCTGCCGCCCTTGCGCAAGCCGGTGTACATCCTGCTGCAGGACCATGACCGGGCCGAGCGCCTGGCCCAGCAGTTGGAGTTCTTCGGCCTGGGCGTCGAAGCCCTGTTCAGTGCAGACGCTTTCCAGGCCTCGATGAAAGAGCGCCTACCGTCAGCCATTGTCATGGATGTCGACTTCACCGGCCCAGGTCTGGGCCTGCAACTGGCTGCTCAGGCCCAGCAGGGCCTGGAGCAACACATCCCGCTGCTGTTCTTCAGCCATCAGGAAACCGACACGCCGACCCGGCTGGCCGCTGTGCGCGCCGGAGGCCAGGAGTTTCTCACCGGCACCCTTGAGGCCTCCAGCCTGCTGGAGAAAGTCGAGCTGCTGACCAGCGCCACCCAGTACGACCCGTTTCGCGTGCTGATCATCGACGACTCACGCGCCCAGGCCCTGCACACCGAACGCCTGCTCAACAGCGCCGGCATGATCACCCGCAGCCTGAACGATCCGATCCGGACCATGGCCGAGCTGGCCGACTTCCAGCCCGACCTGGTGATCCTCGACATGTACATGCCGGCCTGCACCGGCACCGAGCTGGCCAAGGTGATCCGACATAACGACCGCTATGTGAGCGTGCCGATCATCTACCTGTCGGCCGAGGACGACCTGGATAAGCAGCTCGATGCCATGAGCGAAGGCGGCGACGACTTCCTGACCAAGCCGATCCGCTCGCGCCACCTGATCACCACCGTGCGCAACCGCGCCGCCCGTGCCCGTCACCTGAAAGCGCGCATGGTCCGCGACAGCCTGACCGGGCTGTACAACCACACGCACATCCTGCAATTGCTCGAAGACTGCAGCTTCCGCGCGCGCCGCGAAGAGCAGCCGTTGAGCTTCGCCATGCTCGACATCGACCACTTCAAGAAGATCAACGACCGCCACGGCCATCCCATGGGCGACCGGGTAATCAAGAGCCTGGCGCTGTTTCTCAAGCAACGTCTGCGCAAGACCGATTTCATCGGCCGCTACGGCGGCGAGGAATTCGCCATCGTGATGCCTAACACTGGCCTGGAGGCGGCGCACAAGGTGCTCGATGAAATCCGCAGGCGCTTTGCCGAGATTCTCTACCCCGCGCAGCCCCACGACCTGCAATGCACGTTCAGTGCAGGTGTGGTTCAACTCGACGACGACCTGGATGCGCTGACCATGGCCAGCGCCGCCGATGAGGCGCTATATCGCGCCAAGCATGCCGGACGCAATTGTGTGGTGCGCGTGGAGCCCTGAGGCAGGGCTTTGCCTGTGCTGTGCCCTTCGCACCGACCTTGAATTCGCAGCAGTCCCTGTGGGAGCGGCTTCACCCGTGAAGGCGTCGGCACGGCCAAAACCAATGCCGGCACTGTGCCACTTTTTTTTGTGCCACGCCGCCCCGTCGTCATCACCACGTCACAAAACCGCAATAACTTCAGGCACCTACCTCTCCACTCCCCCGCAGGAAGTTCGCGGCTATGCGCCTGAAGTGGCTGACCAATTTCAACACCTTGTTGCTGGTGACCGTGTGTATCGCCCTGGGCGCGACCCTGTGGTGGTCGCAACGCGCCCTGGAACGTCCCTACCAGTTGATGGAGCGCTACCTTGGCCTGTCGCGGCAGTTCCAGAACGACGCCGTGGGCAATATCCAGGCCTACCTCGGCAGCGGTGACGCATTGCGCCACGCGGCGGCCGTGCAAGCCAATACCCAGTTGCAGGCCGCCCTCGCCGAGTGGCCGGAAGACCTGGCTGGCCGACTGCGCCCAAGCCTTGGCAGCCTTCAGGCCTTCACCCGCAACGAACTGCTTGCCGCCGGCAAGCTGGCCGGCGACCCACAGGCCTTGCTGCTGCAAGCCGAACGCGAACTGGGGGCGAACCTCGAACAATTGGCAGGCTATGCCCGCGACAGCGCGAGCGCCGAAGCCGAGCATTACCTGACGCCGATCCTCGACGCCACGCTGCACCTGGGCCGCCTGTCGTTGGCCCGGGACAAACTGGTCAGCAGTGGACGCGCCGAACTGGCCGACGAAGTCGATCGCGAGCTGCAGCTCATTCGCGCCCAGGCCCAGGTCATCGACAGCCTGCCACTGCTGGGCGTGACTCGCGCCGCCGCATCCGGCGCCGATGACTTCGCTGCCATGATGGGCCTGCAGACCCAAGCCAGCGAGCAACAGGAAGACATTGCCGTCGGCCTGAAACGCGAGCTGCTGAGTCTGCTAAACCGGTACCCCGCGGAACTGCAGCGCACCCGAGAGCTGATCGAACGCCGCACGGTCCTGGCCGCCAATACCAACGAACGCCTCGATGCCGTCCAACAGGCCATCGCCGCCGTGGAGCCGGCGGTGCGCAGCCAGCATGGCACGATCGCCAACGAAGTGCGCATCATCCAAGGCCTGATGATCGCTGTGATCCTGCTCATCGCCCTGCTCATCGATACCCTGCAGCGCCGCCTGGCCCGCACCCTCACCAGCCTGGCGCCGGCCTTGTCACGCTGGGCCGAGGGTGACTTCGCCAAGGCCATCGTCCTGGGCAAGAGCAACCGGGAGCTGCAGGACATACAGGAATCGCTCAACCGCCTGCGCCAGTATCTGGTGGAGCTGGTCGGCACCATCCGCCACAACGCCGAGCAGGTGGCGGGCAGCAGCCATGCCCTAGCCGGGATGAGTGCGGCCCTGCACGACGGTGCCGAGCGCCAGGCGGGCGATACCGGGCAGATTCGCGATGCGCTCGGTGAGCTTGAAGCGACCATCGTGCAGGTTGCCAGCGATGCCAGCTCGGCTGCCGATGCCAGCCGCGATGCCGGCCGTGCCGTCGAACAGGGCCAGGCCGTGATTGGCCAGAGCCTGACGGGCTTGCGCGAACTGGTGGACGAGGTGCACGGCAATGCCCGCATGATCGAGCAGTTGGCCGAAGAGTCAGCCACCATTGGTGGTGTACTGACGGTTATTCGCTCGATTGCCGAGCAGACCAATCTGCTGGCCCTCAACGCCGCCATCGAAGCGGCCCGAGCCGGCGAGATGGGTCGAGGCTTTGCTGTGGTCGCCGATGAAGTGCGCTCACTGGCCCAACGTACCACTGGCGCCACGGGCGAAATCCAGGCTTTGATCGACCGCCTGCAACAGGCGGCGCGTGAGTCGGTGGCGGGCATGCGGGCCCAGCTCGAACATGCCGAGGCTACCGCCGACCAGGCCCAGGCCGCCGACGGCGCGCTGGACGAGATCGTCAGTGCGATCCGCACGATTTCTGCCACGGCCATCCGGATTGCCGACGCCACCGCCCAGCAAAGCGGCGCCGTGGGCGAGATCCGCGACCACAGTGAGCGAATCCACGCCCTGGGCGAAGACAACCTGCAGCGCATCGGCGAAGGGCGCGAACAAGGGGAGCAGTTGCTGGCGCTGGGTGGCGAGTTGAACCGGGCGGTGGGGGCATTCAGGGTCTGAGATCGCACGCGAACTGGCCCGAAACAACCGGAGGAGCGAGCCTTGCTCGCGATGCGCCGCGCCGGCGGCGCTCGCTCCCCCAACGCTGAAGATATCCCGACAAACCCCCGCCCCCAACGCCCATCAACTCCGCTATCATGCCCAGCACGTTCCACCTCGCGAGTCCGCCATGCGCCGCCTGTTTTTCCTGCTGTTCCTGCTGCTGGCCAGCCCCGCCTTCGCCTCAGGCCTGCTCGACAACCGCCCCAGCACCACCCTCGGTGCCGCCTCGCTGTCCAACAGCGCCGATTTCCTGCCTGTCCATGAAGCCTTCAAGCTCAGCCTGATCCAGGGCGACGCCCAGACCATCAAGTTGCGCTTCGTCGCCACCGACGGCTACTACCTCTACCGCCACCGCTTCCAGTTCCGCAGCGAGCCGGCCGACATTGCCTTGGGCGCACCACGAATCCCCAAGGGCGAGCCCAAGCACGACGAGTTTTTCGGCGATGTCGAGGTCTACCACGGCGTGCTCGACATCGAGATACCCCGCTCGACCAGCGACCAGCGCGCCTTCACCTTGCTGGTGAGCTACCAGGGCTGCGCCGACAAAGGCCTGTGCTACCCACCGGAAACCGAACGCCTGACCATCGACGGTACCGGCAGCGCCACCGCGCCAGTCCCTGACCAGGCTTGGAACTGGAAATCGCTGCTACTGTTCTTCCTCGCCGGCATCGGCCTGACCTTCACTCCTTGCGTGCTGCCGATGCTGCCGATCCTCTCGGGCGTCGTGCTGCGCGGCCAGGTAGGTGGCTGGCGTGGGCTCAGCCTGTCGTTGGCCTATGTGTTGCCAATGGCCGCCTCCTTCGCCGCGCTGGGTGCCTTGATGGGTGTGTTCGGTGCCAGCCTCAACTTGCAGGCGCGCCTGCAATCGGCATGGGTACTGGTGCCGTTCGCGCTGTTCTTCGTGCTGTTCGCCCTGGCCATGTTCGGTCTGTTCGAGCTGAAACTGCCGCAGGCGCTGAGCAGCCGCCTGAACAACTTCGCCAATGGTGTCAGGGGCGGCTCGCTACTGGGCGCGGCGGCGCTGGGCGTCCTGTCCAGCCTGCTGGTGTCACCGTGCGTATCGGCGCCGCTGGCCGGCGCG
The DNA here is from genome assembly GCF_000425785.1 of Pseudomonas taiwanensis DSM 21245. Lineage (GTDB taxonomy): Bacteria > Pseudomonadota > Gammaproteobacteria > Pseudomonadales > Pseudomonadaceae > Aquipseudomonas > Aquipseudomonas taiwanensis. The sequence goes on along the minus strand of NZ_AUEC01000028.1, from coordinate 45,114 downwards.
TTGCTGTACATCAGCGCCAGCGGCGATGCCCTGGGCGGCGCACTCAAACTGTTCACCCTGGGCCTGGGCATGGGGGCGCCGCTGTTGCTGGTCGCCACTGGCGGTGCAGCCTGGCTACCGAAGAGTGGCCCTTGGCTGAACACGGTGAAGAATGCCATCGGTGTATTGCTGCTGGGCCTGGCCATTGGCTTGCTCAGCCGCATTCTCCCGGGGCCGGTCACCTTGCTACTGGTCGGTTTCCTGGCCGCCGGCGTGGCGCTATTCCTCGGCGCCCTGGAGTTCGTGGTCAAGACACCACGCCAGCGTCTGGTACAACTGCTGGGCCTGGCGCTGCTGGTGTACGCCCTGGCCTGCTGGTACGGCGCCCTGAGCGGACGCGGCGACCCGCTACGCCCACTGCCACCGCCTGCGGTCGTCGGTGCAGGCCCGACCAGCCCCGCCACTCAATCGGATGCCTGGCAAACCCTGACCACCCCTGCCGCGCTCGATGCAGCGCTGGCCGAGGCCAAGGCCGCCGGCCAGCCGGTGCTGTTGGACTGGTATGCCGACTGGTGCATCAGCTGCAAGGTGATCGAACATGAAGTGCTCAATGCGCCCCACGTGCAACCACAGCTGAGCGCCTTCCGCCTGCTGCGCTTCGACATCACCGACAGCAATGCCGAACAGCGCAGCCTGCTCGACCGCTACCAGCTGTTCGGGCCGCCTGCGCTGATGTTCTTTGCCGCGAACGGCAGCGAAATTACCGCTGATCGGGTGATTGGCGAGATAAATGCCGGCGATTTTGCGCAGGTTCTGGCGCGCGTACGCGGCAAACTCGGTCTATAACTTCCCGCGGGCTGTAAAAAAACCACAGTAGAGTGACCAGATTGAATTATTTGGTCACATACTTCGCGCAAACCTCGGACATCGTGCTGGCTATTGCCGGGAACTGGACACTTGCTCCCGCTTTGCGGCACACTCGCCGCGCTGTGTCGAATTGCCCTACAAATTCAAGGAATCCGCAGATGGCAACCCTACTGGTGCTCCACGGCCCCAACCTGAACCTGCTCGGGACCCGCGAACCGGGCCACTACGGCGCCGTGACCCTGGCCCAGATCAACCAGGACCTGGAGCAGCGCGCTCGCGCCGCTGGCCACCATCTGCAGTACCTGCAGAGCAATGCCGAGTACGAACTGATCGACCGTATTCACGCCGCACGCAACGAGGGTGTGGACTTCATCCTGATCAATCCGGCTGCTTTTACGCACACAAGCGTCGCATTACGTGACGCATTGCTTGCGGTGAGCATCCCATTCATCGAAGTGCACCTGTCCAACGTGCACAAACGCGAACCGTTCCGTCACCACTCCTACTTCTCCGATGTAGCCGTAGGGGTGATCTGCGGTCTGGGCGCCAGCGGTTATCGCCTGGCCCTGGAGTCCGCGCTGGAACAACTGGCTGCCAACGCACAGCCCTGATGATAGAGACCTCGGCCTAAGTGGGCCGGGGTTCGAGAGAAACGTTTTCAAACACGTTTTCAATTACGCCCCCTGACCGAACCTTGGGAGTTGATGATTAATGGATATCCGTAAAGTCAAGAAACTGATCGAACTGCTGGAAGAGTCTGGCATCGACGAACTGGAGATCAAGGAAGGCGAAGAGTCGGTCCGTATCAGCCGTCACAGCAAGGCCCCAGCCGGCCAGCAGTACTTCGCTCCGGCACCGGTTGCCGCCGCGCCTGTTGCCGCGCCGGTCGCTGCCGCCGCTGCCGCCGCTGCCCCGGTTGCCGAAGCCGCTGCCGCCGCTCCAGCCCTCAAAGGCACCGTGATTCGCTCGCCGATGGTGGGTACCTTCTACCGCAAGCCTTCGCCGACCTCGCCGAACTTCGCTGAAGTTGGCCAGACCGTGAAGAAAGGCGACACCCTGTGCATCGTCGAAGCCATGAAGATGATGAACCACATCGAAGCCGATGTCGGCGGCGTTATCGACGCCATCCTGGTGGAAGACGGTCAGCCGGTTGAGTTCGACCAGCCGCTGTTCACCATCGTTTGATTCGCGGAGAGCCAACGATGTCTGGGAAGCTGGAAAAAGTCCTGATCGCCAACCGTGGGGAAATTGCCCTGCGGATCCTGCGTGCCTGCAAAGAGCTGGGCATCAAGACCGTCGCCGTACACTCCACGGCCGACCGTGAACTGATGCACCTGGGCCTGGCAGACGAGTCGGTCTGCATTGGTCCTGCTTCGTCCAAAGATTCGTACCTGCACATCCCGGCGATCATCGCTGCCGCTGAAGTGACAGGCGCTACCGCCATCCACCCTGGCTACGGCTTCCTGGCGGAAAACGCCGATTTCGCCGAGCAGGTCGAGAAGTCCGGTTTTGCTTTCATCGGCCCGAAAGCCGACACCATTCGCCTGATGGGCGACAAGGTCTCGGCCAAGGACGCGATGATCAAGTCGGGCGTTCCGACCGTTCCGGGTTCCGACGGTCCGCTGCCGGAAGACGAAGAGGTTGCCCTGGCAATCGCCCGTGACGTCGGCTACCCGGTGATCATCAAGGCCGCCGGTGGCGGTGGTGGTCGCGGCATGCGCGTGGTGCACAAGGAAGAAGACCTGATTGCCTCGGCCAAGCTGACCCGTACCGAAGCCGGTGCGGCCTTCGGCAACCCGATGGTCTACCTGGAGAAGTTCCTGACCAACCCACGTCACGTGGAAGTTCAGGTGCTGTCCGACGGCCAGGGCAACGCCATTCACCTGGGCGACCGTGACTGCTCGCTGCAACGCCGTCACCAGAAAGTCCTGGAAGAAGCACCTGCCCCGGGCATCGACGAGAAAGCCCGTCAGGAAGTCTTCAAGCGTTGCGTCGATGCGTGCATCGAGATCGGCTACCGCGGTGCCGGTACCTTCGAGTTCCTGTACGAAAACGGCCGTTTCTACTTCATCGAGATGAACACCCGTGTGCAGGTTGAGCACCCGGTGTCGGAGATGGTCACCGGTATCGACATCGTCAAGGAGATGCTCAGCATCGCCGCTGGCAACAAGCTGTCGATCCGCCAGGAAGACGTGGTCATCCGTGGTCATGCGCTGGAATGCCGTATCAACGCCGAAGACCCGAAGAAGTTCATCCCGAGCCCAGGCAAGGTGAAGCACTTCCACGCGCCAGGCGGCAACGGCGTTCGCGTCGATTCGCACCTGTACAGCGGTTATTCGGTTCCGCCGAACTACGACTCGCTGATCGGCAAGCTGATCACCTACGGCAAGGACCGTGACGAAGCCATGGCGCGCATGCGCAATGCCCTGGACGAGATCGTCGTCGACGGCATCAAGACCAACATCCCACTGCACCGCGACCTGGTGCGGGATGAAGGTTTCTGCAAAGGCGGCGTCAACATCCACTACCTTGAGCACAAACTGGCTAGCCAGGAGTGATCGCGTAGCGTGATGTACCCAAACCCCGGACATGTGCCGGGGTTTTTTTTGGGTTGTCTTTAGAGGGTTGGTGACTGAGCCTTGCTGGCGATGCGCCGCGCAGGCGACGCTCGATCCCAAACAGCTGGCTTGCCGACGATGGGGCCGCAAGGCAGCCCCAAAATCACCCCTTCATCCGCGGCATCTCGATCCGGTGCTCATGCACCCGCCGATACAGGGTGGCTCGCGAAATCCCCAACGCCCGCGCCGCCTCGGCCGGCTTCCAGCGATGGCGAATCAAGGCATCGAGCAACAGTTGCCGGGCCGGGCTCGACGTCCCGACATCCGACGAAGGCGCTGCATCGCCACGCACCTCCTGTGGCAGGCTCTCCAGACACACCTGCCCCCCTTCACTGACCGCACAGGCATAGCGCAACACCTGCCGCAGCTGGCGCAGATTACCCGGCCAGCGATACACCAGCAGCGCCTGCAACGCATCGTCGGCCAACGTCACCTCGACACCACACGCCTTGGCCTCTTCGGCCAGCAACTGGTGAATCAAGCCCAAGCGATCATCGCGCTCACGCAGCGGCGGCAACTCGAAGCGGGCGTTGGCCAGGCGAAAATACAGGTCCTCACGAAAACGCCCTTCACTCACCATCACAGCCAAGTCCCGGTGGGTGGCACAGATCACCTGGATATCCACGCGCTCGCGCCGTGCAGCGCCCAAAGGTGCCACCTCGCCTTCAGCCAGCACCCGGAGCAATCGGGTCTGCAGATTGAGTGGCATGTCACCGATTTCATCGAGGAACAAGGTGCCGCCATCGGCCTGCTGCAACAGTCCTTGCATACCTTTGCTCGATGCACCGGTAAAGGCGCCGGCCACATAGCCGAACAGCTCGCTCTCGATCAGGCTCTCAGGGATCGCCGCGCAGTTGAGCGTAACGAAGGGTCCGGTACAGCGCTGGCTCTGCTGATGCAACTGGCGGGCGAAAACTTCCTTGCCCGCGCCAGTCTCACCCTGCACCAGCACTGCAAGGTTGCAGTCCTTGACCCGCGTGGCCAGGCGCAAATGCTGCTCGATTCGAGGGTCCTGGGCCTGCTGCACGGCGCGCACTGGCTCGCGTCGCCGGGGCGCACTCACCCGGCCATACAAACCGCCCCACCCCGGCAGCCGCTGGGCAGAGGCCTCGTTGGCGCGGCGCAGCTGATCCAGGTCGAACAACTCGCCGATGTGCTCGGGCAAGCGTCCATGGCGGGCCAGCAGGCGCTCGCGGGCCAGGCTGTTGATCGCCCGCAGGCGCCCGTCGGCATCCCAGGCCAGCAGGTAGTCCGGCTGGCTCTCGACATACCCCGGCGTGCCATGAGCGCGCATCACCCAATGGCCTTGGGCGCTGTGCATGAAAAAGGCGTTTTCGATCTCCCGCGCAGTCTGCTCCACCAACTGGCGGATCAAGTGCTGGCTACGACGGTCGTCCGGCGATTGCAGGGCGGAAACATCCACTACCCCCAGCAACTCCCCTTGGGGGTCGAACACAGGGGCCGCCGTGCAGGTCAGGCCGATGAAGGCCGCGCGAAAGTGGTCACGCTTGTGCACCGTGACCGGCGCCTTGCTGGTCAGGACGGCCGCCACGCCGCAAGTCCCCTCCTCGCCTTCCGACCAGCAGGTACCCAGGTACAGCCCGGCCTTGCGGCAGTCGTTGCGAATAGCGGATTCAACCCGATAGTCGATGGTGCGCCCGAGGGCGTCGGTGAGCAGCACACAGTAGTCGGCACCGCGCACACGCTCATGCAGGCGCGCCACGGCATCGCCGGCGATACGCAGAAACAGTTCGGCACGTTCGCGGCATTCGTTGAGCACGCTTTGGGAAAGGATGCGCGGCCCCTGCTGGGAGCCTGGGTCGAGGCGGTACAGCTCCATGGAACGGCGCCATGAGTCGAGAATCAGCGGCGGCACCGGTGCCTGCGGCAGGCGGTCGGCATTCTTCAGCACCCGGCTGACGCAGTCGACATGGGCTCGGGAGTTCGCGGCAAGCATTCAGGCCCTCCGGTTCTCGTTGCTGTTTTTATCGTTGTCCGGCCATTAAGCGCTTCCGGACATCCCCCGACAAGCACTGAGTGATTACCGGCAGGCTTGAGACGCAGCGTCTCAGCGTCTCGTCGAAACCGGCCGAGCCCTGGCACCGGGCGTCTCGCCAGTGCCACCGAGGGCACCCGCCGGAAGACGCCGGAACCGCTCTGGAGCAAGCTTCTCAGCCAACCCCGAAAAAGCTGGCACCCACCTTGCTCTTGCCTTGGCAAACAAGAATACGAGGTGCGCCATGCCGCAACCTGCCCCGACTGTCGGGATCATTGCCAACCCTGCCTCTGGCCGAGACCTGCGTCGCCTGACCGCCAACGCCGGGCTCTACTCGAGCACCGACAAGGCCTCGGCCATCCAGCGACTGCTCGCAGCCTTCGGTGCCACCGGTGTGAGCCAAGTGCTGATGCCCACGGACATGACGGGTATCGCTGCCGCTGTACTCAAGGCCAGCCATGGCCCGATAGCTCGCGACCAGCATTGGCCGGCACTGGAACTGCTCGACCTGCCCCTGACCCAGACGGTCGCCGATACCCGCCTGGCCACCCGTCTGATGGTCGAGCGTGGCGTGGCCATGATCGCCGTGCTCGGTGGCGACGGCACCCACAAGGCGGTTGCTGCCCATGCCGGGGACGTACCGCTGCTGACACTGTCCACCGGCACCAATAACGCTTTCCCCGAGCTGCGCGAAGCCACCAGTGCCGGCCTGGCCGGAGGCCTGTTCGCCAGCGGCCAAGTGCCGAACACGATCAGCCTGCGCCGCAACAAGCGCCTGCTGGTGAACGTAGCGCGGCAGAACCTCTGTGAATGGGCCCTGGTGGAAGTCGCGGTGTCGCCTCAGCGCTTCGTCGGTGCCCGCGCCTTGAGCCGCAGCGAAGACCTGAGCGAAGTCTTTGCCTGCTTCGCCGAACCCCATGCCATTGGCCTCTCGTCCCTGTGCGGCCTGTGGTGCCCAGTGTCGCGCCACGCGGCGCAGGGTGCCTGGGTACGCCTAAACCCCGGCGCCGAACATGCCTTGCTGGCCCCCCTGGCGCCAGGACTGCTGCAAGGTTGCGGCATCACCGCTTCGGGCTTTCTGGCCCCCGGCGTGCCCCATGGCCTGAGCCTCGCCAGCGGCACCCTGGCCCTGGACGGCGAGCGCGAAATCGAGTTTGCCGAAGGCGACAACCCCACCATTACCCTCGATCACCAAGGCCCCCTGACCGTGGATGTCGAGGCCGTGCTGGCCCATGCCGCACGGCACCACCTGCTGGCCGTCCCGCGCGGTCATCGGCTGCACCCTGCAAACCCGTGTTGAGACAACCCTGGAGAACAACAAGATGTCCACTCACCTGAGCTGCGAACAGTTGCTACATGCCTACGAAGTGATGCGTACCATCCGCGCCTTCGAAGAACGCCTGCACGTGGAGTTCGCCACCGGCGAGATCCCCGGTTTCGTCCACCTTTACGCTGGCGAAGAAGCCTCCGCCGCCGGGGTCATGGCCCACCTGCGCGACAGCGACTGCATCGCCTCCACCCATCGCGGCCACGGTCACTGCATTGCCAAGGGCGTGGATGTGTACGGCATGATGGCCGAGATCTACGGCAAGAAGACCGGCGTGTGCGGCGGCAAGGGCGGCTCGATGCACATTGCCGACCTGGAAAAAGGCATGCTCGGCGCCAACGGCATCGTCGGTGCCGGTGCCCCGCTGGTGGCCGGCGCCGCTCTGGCCGCCAAGCTCAAGGGACGCGACGACGTTTCGGTGGCCTTCTTCGGCGACGGCGCCTCCAACGAAGGCGCGGTGTTCGAAGCGATGAACCTGGCTTCGATCATGAACCTGCCGTGCATCTTCGTCGCCGAGAACAATGGCTACGCCGAAGCCACCGCCTCGACCTGGTCGGTGGCCTGCGACCACATCGCCGACCGCGCCGCCGGTTTCGGCATGCCCGGGGTCACCATCGATGGCTTCGACTTCTTCGCCGTGCACGAGGCTGCCGCTGCCGCCATCGAACGCGCCCGTTCCGGGCAAGGCCCGTCGCTGATCGAGGTCAAGCTCAGCCGCTACTACGGCCACTTCGAGGGCGATGCGCAGACCTACCGCGCCCCGGACGAGGTGAAGCACCTGCGCGAACAGCGCGACTGCCTGTTGCAGTTCCGCAACAAGACCACCCGCGCCGGATTGCTTACCAACGAGCAGCTCGACGCCATCGACGCCCGCGTCGAAGACCTGATCGAAGACGCCGTGCGCCGTGCCAAGTCCGATCCCAAGCCACAGCCTGCAGACCTGCTCACCGACGTCTACGTCACCTACCCCTGAGCCCGGACAACAAGAACAACAGGAGAACCACCATGGCAAGAAAGATCAGCTACCAGCAGGCCATCAACGAAGCCCTGGCCCAGGAAATGCGTCGCGACAGCAGCGTGTTCATCATCGGCGAAGACGTTGCCGGCGGTGCCGGCGCGCCCGGCGAAGACGATGCCTGGGGCGGCGTGCTGGGCGTAACCAAAGGTCTTTACCACCAATTCCCTGGCCGGGTACTCGACGCACCGCTGTCGGAAATCGGCTATGTCGGGGCCGCCGTCGGGGCCGCCACCCAAGGCCTGCGCCCGGTCTGCGAACTGATGTTCGTCGACTTCGCTGGTTGCTGCCTGGACCAAATCCTCAACCAGGCGGCCAAGTTCCGCTATATGTTCGGCGGCAAGGCCGTCACTCCGCTGGTGATGCGCACCATGTACGGCGCCGGACTGCGTGCGGCGGCACAGCACTCGCAGATGCTCACCTCGCTGTGGACCCACATCCCAGGACTCAAGGTGGTCTGCCCCGCCTCGCCCTATGACGCCAAGGGGCTGTTGATCCAGGCCATCCGTGACAACGACCCGGTGATCTTCTGCGAGCACAAGTTGCTCTACAGCATGCAGGGCGAGGTGCCGGAAGAGGTCTACACGGTGCCCTTCGGCGAGGCCAACTTCCTGCGCGACGGCGACGACGTGACGCTGGTGACCTACGGGCGCATGGTCCATGTGGCGCTTGAGGCAGCCAACAACTTGGCTCGTCAGGGCATCGACTGCGAAGTGCTGGACCTGCGCACCACCAGCCCACTGGACGAAGACAGCATTCTCGAAAGCGTGGAGAAGACCGGCCGCCTGGTGGTTATCGACGAAGCCAACCCGCGCTGCTCCATGGCCACCGACATTAGCGCACTGGTTGCGCAGAAAGCGTTCGGCTCGCTCAAAGGCCCAATCGAGATGGTCACCGCGCCCCATACACCCGTGCCGTTTTCCGACGCCCTCGAAGACTTGTACATCCCGGATGCCGCGAAGATCGAGGCCGCTGTGCGCAAGGTAATCGAAGCTGCAAGGAGCGCCGCATGAGCCAGATCCATACCCTGACCATGCCCAAGTGGGGCTTGTCGATGACCGAGGGCCGGGTCGATGCCTGGCTCAAGCAGGAAGGCGACGAGATCAACAAGGGCGATGAAGTGCTGGACGTTGAAACCGACAAGATCAGCAGCAGCGTCGAGGCGCCTTTCAGTGGCGTGTTACGCCGCCTGATCGCCCAACCCGACGAAACCCTGCCGGTGGGTGCGTTGCTTGCCGTGGTGGTGGAAGGTCAGGCCAGCGAGGCTGAAATCGACGCGGTGGTGCAGCAGTTCCAGGCCGAGTTCGTCGCCGAAGGGGCCGCCGACCAGGCTCAAGGGCCCGCACCTCAGAAGGCCGAAGTGGGTGGCCGCCTGCTGCGCTGGTTCGAACTGGGTGAAGGTGGCACCCCGCTGCTGCTGGTTCACGGCTTCGGCGGCGACCTCAACAACTGGCTGTTCAACCATCCGGCCCTGGCCGCCGAACGCCGGGTAATTGCGCTGGACCTGCCTGGCCATGGCGAGTCGGCCAAGGCACTGCAGCGGGGCGACCTGGATGAGCTGAGCGAGACAGTGCTCGCCCTGCTCGACCATTTGGACATCCCACGCGCCCATCTGGCCGGGCATTCAATGGGCGGCGCGGTCAGCCTGAACGTGGCGCGCCTGGCGCCGCAACGGGTGGCGAGCCTGAGCCTGGTCGCCAGCGCCGGGCTGGGCGATGCGATCAACGGGCAATACCTTCACGGCTTCGTCGAGGCGACCAACCGCAACGCCCTCAAGCCACAGCTGACCCAGCTGTTCGCCGACCCCGCGCTGGTCACCCGGCAGATGCTCGAAGACATGCTCAAGTTCAAGCGCCTGGAAGGCGTGGACCAGGCACTGAGACAGCTGCGCTCGGCCATCGCCGAAGGTGACCGGCAACGGTACGACCTGCGTAGCGTGCTTGGCCAGCACCCGGCTATGGTGGTCTGGGGCGCCGAGGACGCGATCATCCCCGCCGCCCATGCCGAAGGGTTGGAGGCCGAGGTCCTGGTCGTGCCTGGCGTTGGTCACATGGTGCAGATGGAGGCAGCCGAACAGGTCAACGAACGACTGTTGGCGTTCCTGCGCAAGCACTGATCCCGTTGCGTGAGTCTGGAGACAATCATCATGAATGACCTGAGCCACACCCATATGCGCGCCGCCGTCTGGCATGGCCGCCATGACATCCGTGTCGAACAGGTCCCCCTGCCTGCCGACCCGCCTCCTGGCTGGGTGCAAATCAAGGTGGACTGGTGCGGCATCTGTGGTTCCGATCTACACGAATACGTGGCGGGCCCAGTGTTCATCCCGGTCGAGGCGCCGCATCCTCTGACCGGCATCCAGGGCCAGTGCATCCTCGGCCACGAGTTCTGCGGTGAAATCGCCAAGCTCGGCGAGGGAGTCGAAGGCTATGCCGTGGGCGACCCGGTGGCGGCGGATGCCTGCCAGCATTGCGGGACCTGCTACTACTGCACCCATGGCCTGTACAACATCTGCGAGCGCCTGGCCTTCACCGGGCTTATGAACAACGGTGCCTTCGCCGAACGGGTCAATGTGCCCGCCAACTTGCTGTATCGGTTGCCACAGGGCTTCCCACGGGAGGCCGGGGCACTGATCGAGCCGTTGGCGGTGGGCATGCACGCGGTGAAGAAGGCCGGCAGCCTGCTGGGACAGAACGTGGTGGTGGTAGGCGCAGGCACCATCGGCCTTTGCACCATCATGTGCGCCAAGGCTGCCGGTGCGGCTCAGGTGATCGCGCTGGAAATGTCCTCGGCACGCAAAGCCAAGGCCAAGGAAGTGGGAGCCAGCGTGGTGCTCGACCCCAGCCAGTGCGATGCCCTGGCCGAGATTCGCGCGCTCACTGGCGGGCTTGGGGCCGATGTGAGCTTCGAGTGCATCGGCAACAAGCACACGGCCAAGCTGGCCATCGATGCCATTCGCAAGGCCGGTAAGTGCGTGTTGGTGGGTATTTTCGAGGAGCCCAGCGAGTTCAACTTCTTCGAACTGGTGTCCACCGAGAAACAGGTGATCGGGGCATTGGCCTACAATGGCGAGTTCGCTGATGTGATCGCATTCATTGCCGATGGGCGTCTGGATATTCGACCGCTGGTGACTGGGCGAATCGGGCTGGAGCAAATTGTCGAGCTCGGCTTCGAAGAATTGGTGAACAACAAGGAGCAGAACGTGAAGATCATTGTTTCACCGGGCGGGCATTAGGGTCTGTCTGAAAAGTCTTGGGACGAAGGTCAGGCAAGGCGAAAACAGCCGAGGAAGCGGAGTTTACGGGTTGTAAATGAGCATTCCGAGGCTGTTTTCGACGCAGCATCACCGAGTTTCAAGGCTTTTCGTACAAAGCCTAGGTGCACTGGGCGATCAGGATCTTGGGGCGCGTTGCGCCCCTTTTGCCCGTCGAGGCCGCTGCTGAAGGCCGCAGGGATGATCTGCTGACGATGGCGGTCAGGACCGGAACAGGTCCTGCTGCAGCACCAAGGTCTGCTTGCTGCTGTCCAGTTGCACCCACGCCCCCAGGGGCAGACACACATTCGGGTCACAGTGCCCGCTGCGCCACCCGGCCAGTACAGGCACACCCAGCGGCGCGAAGATGTCCTCCAGCAGCGGCGTCATGGCGGCGACCGTAACGCCGGCGAAGTCCCCCACCAATACGCCTTTGACGCCCTCGAGCTTGCCGGCCAGGCGCAGTTGGGTCAGCAGACGATCTACCCGGTACAGTGGCTCGTTCACATCTTCGATGAACAGGATACTGTCCTGGGTATCGACCTCGGCCAAGGTACCCATCGTAGCCCCCAGCAACGACAGGTTGCCGCCCACCAAGCGCCCACTGGCTTCGCCAGGCACTACACTGCTCAACGGGTAGGCTGCCGGATGGACGATGGCATCGCCCGCCGCCAGACGCCCGTTCAACTGCGCCAGTAGCGAAGATTCGGTGGGCTCGAGCTTGGCGCCCAGCAGGTCGGCGTTGAGCATCGCCCCATGGAAGGTCACCAGCCCACTGTGACGGCCGATGGCGGTATGCAGCGCGGTGATGTCGCTGTAGCCAATCAACGGCTTGGGATTGCGCCGAATCAGCTCGAAGTCGAGCTTGTCGAGCAGGCGCATGCTGCCGTAACCGCCACGCATGCACAAAATGGCGTGGATGGAAGGGTCGGCGAATGCATCGTGCAGGTCCTGCAGGCGACGCTGGTCGGAGCCGGCCAGATAACCCTGAGCCTGGTTGACGCTCGGATAGATACGGGACTGATAGCCCCGGCTGGCAAACCACAGGCCGGCTTTTTGCGCATCCAGCCGGGCCGGCCCGGCGGGGGCGACCACGGCGAAGCAAGCACCTACGGGCAACGCGGCAAGCAAGCGGGACTCGAAGGTTTCAACGCTGTTCACTGGGTAACTCCTTACCGTGTTTCACCGACAATGCTCATACAAAAATGCCGATGCCGCCTTTCGGCGCGCATCGGCATGTCTGACTCAACACAGGATCAGAGCTTGATCTTGGCCTCATGAGCCTGCTGGTCAGCGTGATAGGACGAACGCACCAGCGGGCCGGACGCGACGTTCTTGAAGCCCATCTTGTAACCTTCCTCGGCGAACCAGGCGAAGGTATCCGGGTGGACGAAGCGCTGAACCGGCAGGTGACTGCGCGATGGCTGCAGGTACTGGCCAAGGGTCAGCATGTCGATGTCGTGCTCGCGCATGCGGTGCATGACTTCGATGACTTCTTCGTCGGTCTCGCCCAGGCCGAGCATCAGGCCCGACTTGGTCGGCACATGGGGCACCATCTGCTTGAACTTCTGCAGCAGGTCCAGCGACCAATCATAGTCCGAGCCCGGACGCGCGGCCTTGTAAAGGCGCGGGACGGTTTCCAGGTTGTGGTTGAAGACATCTGGCGGCTGTTGCGCAGTGATCTCCAGAGCGATGTCCATGCGGCCACGGTAGTCCGGGACCAAGGTCTCGAGCTGAACGCCCGGCGACAGCGCACGGATTTCGCGAATGCAGTCGGCGAAGTGCTGGGCGCCGCCGTCGCGCAGGTCGTCGCGGTCCACCGAAGTGATGACCACGTACTTCAGGCGCAGGTCGGCGATGGCGATGGCCAGGTTTTTCGGCTCGTCGACATCCAGTGGCTTTGGTCGGCCATGGCCAACGTCGCAGAACGGGCAACGACGGGTGCAGATGTCACCCATGATCATGAAGGTCGCAGTCCCCCCCGAGAAGCACTCGCCCAGGTTCGGGCAGGATGCCTCTTCGCACACGCTGTGCAACTTGTGCTTGCGCAGCAGTTGCTTGATGCGGTCGACCTCCGGGGAAACCGGGATACGCACGCGGATCCAGTCCGGCTTTTTCGGCAGTTCTTCGGTGGGGATGATCTTCACCGGAATACGGGCGACCTTTTCGGCGCCACGCAGTTTAACGCCAGCTTCCACCTTCTTCGGCGCGGGGCGCGGGGTGGAATCCTGGGTAGGAGTCAGGTTCGGCACGGCTTCTTGCACAGTTGTCATATTCAGTCGATTCCGCCCGTGAGGGTCGTCTGCTCAGCATAGTCGAGGTGCTTGACCAGCTGTCCGCGCAGCCTTGTCCTGACCTCGTCGAGTTCGATCGGACCTGCCAGGTCGCGCAGCTGGGTCATGGCCAGCCCCGCGTACCCGCAGGGGTTGATTCGGCGGAATGGCGCAAGGTCCATGTCCACATTCAGAGCAAGGCCATGAAACGAACGGCCATTGCGGATTCGCAGGCCGAGGGAGGCGATTTTCGCTCCATCGACATAGACACCGGGAGCATCGGGTTTTGCCGCAGCCTGGACATCGTAGCTGGCCAGCAGGTCGATCAGGGTGCGCTCGATACGGCTCACCAGGTCACGCACACCGAAGCCAAGGCGACGTACATCCAGCAGCAGGTAGGCCACCAACTGCCCGGGGCCGTGATAGGTCACCTGGCCACCGCGGTCGGTCTGCACCACCGGGATATCGCCCGGTACCAGCAGGTGCTCGGCCTTGCCGGCCTGGCCCTGGGTGAAGACCGCGGGGTGCTCGACCAGCCAGACTTCGTCCTGGCTGTCCGGGCCACGCTGCTCGGTAAAACGACGCATGGCCTCCAGCACCGGTTCATAGGGCTGCAGGCCAAGATCGCGAAAACCGAGACACCGCGGCATCAGAGCACCATTTTCACGATGCCGGTCGCGCGCAGGGCGCTATTGATATCGTGCAGCTGGTTCTCGCTTTCGGCAACGATGTGCAATTGCACGGTGGTGTACTTGCCTTCCTTGCTCTGGCGCTCGGCCAGTGTCTGGAGGTCGACTTTGGCGTGCTTGCTGAGGATCTCGATCACCGTGTCTCGGAAACCGACAACGGTATCGCCGATCACCTTGATCGGGTAATCCTCGCAGGGGAATTCGATTTTGTGCGACTTGACGTCAGCTTCGCTCATGGCGGAAACGGCCTCGTAAGCCGTGGCAACAACAACGCTCCCGCAACGATGCGCGGGAGCGTGGCAGGTCACGTATCAGTTGAACAACCCGTAGAAGAATAGACGAATGCTATCCCACATACGGCGGATGAAACCACCTTCCTCGACGCCGTCGAGGGCGATCAGGTCGGCGCTGTGAACCACGTTTTCGTCCAGTTTGACTTCCACTTTGCCGATCACGTCACCTTTTGCGATCGGTGCGGTGAGCTGCGGGTTCATGGTCATCGAAGCCTGCAGACGCTTCAATTGGCCTTTAGGCATAGTCAGGGTCAGGTCGTTGGCCAGACCCGCTTTCACCTGGCTGGTGGCACCCTTCCAAACCGGCGCCTGGGCCAGTTCGGTACCCTTCTGGTAGAAGGTCTGGGTTTCGAAGAAGCGGAAACCGTAAGTCAGCAGCTTCTGGGTCTCGGCGGCACGGGCTTGCTCGCTGTTGGTGCCGAACACCACGGCGATCAGGCGCTGGCCGTCACGAACGGCCGAAGCCACCATGCAGTAGCCCGCTTCGTCGGTGTGGCCGGTCTTCAGGCCGTCGACGGTCTTGTCGCGCCACAGCAGCAGGTTGCGGTTAGGCTGCTTGATGTTGTTCCAGAAGAACTCTTTCTGCGAGTAGATGGCGTAGTGGGCCGGATCCTCGTCGATGATCGCACGCGCCAGCAGGGCCATGTCGTGGGCCGAAGAGTAGTGCTCCGGGTTCGGCAGGCCGGTCGGGTTCATGAAGTGGCTGTTGCTCATGCCGAGGTCGGCGGCGGTCTTGTTCATCATGTCGGCGAACGCGTCTTCGCTGCCGGCGATGTGCTCTGCCAGGGCGACGGAGGCGTCGTTACCCGACTGGATGATGATGCCGTGCAGCAGGTCGCTGACGGTGACCTGGCTGCCCACTTTGATGAACATGCGCGAACCACCGGTGCGCCAGGCGTTTTCGCTGACGGTGACCGGGTCGTTCTCGCCGATCTGGCCACGGCGGATGTCCAGGGTGGCGATGTAAGCGGTCATCAGCTTGGTCAGGCTGGCTGGCGGCAGACGCTCGTCACCGTTGTTCTCGACCAGCACGTTGCCGCTGGACGCGTCCATGAGTACGTAGGACTTGGCCGCCAGCTGCGGTGGCGATGGCATCATCTGCTCCGCCGCGAAAGCGGCAGGCGTGATCATCAGCAGTACGGGCAGGCAAAGTCGTTTGGCAAGCTTGGTGATGTTCATCCGTCTCTCGAAAATCGCTAATGGTCTGATGCCCGGAGGGCAAGGGTTCCCTGGCCGGCAGCAAAAGCGGCCATTGTACATGCCTGCGCCCGCCAATTCATGACAAAACCGACAGTTTGGCATGGTTCAGTACCGGCCCTGTTGCCGTCGACAGGGTCAGTCAGCTGTGACCAGCTTTGCCTGCCCCAAGTTCGCCAGGCGAATGCTGTCCTGAGCCTGCTGGATCTCGCCCTGGCTGCCGATCGGTCCCAGGCGAACACGGTGCAGGGTCTGCTGGTTACGCACGATGGAACTGATGAACACCGGGGCGCTGACCATGGTGCTCAGTTTCGAACGCAGCAGCTCGGCGGCGTCCGGGTTGGCGAACGCCCCCACTTGCAGGAAGCTGCCGCCGTTGCCGCTTGGCACATTGTTGCCGCCAACCTGCACCGGCACCACAGGTGCGGCGTGCTGCTGCGGCGGCGGCGTCCACTGCTCGACGCGCCCGGTGCTGGCCGGAATCGGCTGAGCCTGGGCCACCTGAGGCTCCTTGAGCATCAGGGGCGGCTGCTGGCCACGCTGGGCCCACCATTGCTGCGGGTCGATACCCTCGACCCGCACGTGGGCGGTACCGATCTCGGCGTAACCGAGCTTCTTCGCCGCCGCGTAGGACAAGTCGATGATCCGGTCCGAATAGAACGGTCCACGGTCATTGACCCGTAGGATCACACTGCGGCCGTTGGCCAGGTTGGTCACTCGCACATAGGCAGGCAGCGGCAGCGTCTTGTGCGCCGCGCTCATGCCATAGAGGTCATAGAGCTCGCCATTGGCGGTGTTCTGACCGTGGAACTTGGTGCCGTACCACGACGCCGTGCCTTCGGCGCGGTAATTGCGCGCGTCTTGCATCGGGTAGTAGGTCTTGCCCAACACCGTGTACGGGTTGGCCTTGTAGGGGCCGGTGTGCACGGTGGGCGTGGCATCGGGGATCTTGTTCACGTCCACGTCCCACCAGGGCGCACCGTCCTTGTGGGCACGGTTGATATCCAGTCCAGGCTGGGAACGGACCACGTTACCGCTCTGCTGGGAGGTTGGGCGGCTGGACGAACAACTGGCCAGCGCCAGGCCGACCGCGACACAGGTCAGCAACTTGAAGGAGTTGGCAGAGATGATTGCGCGCATTACTTGACGCCCCGTGCTTGAACCAGCTGTTCCGAAAGCTGATGCACCGCCATGGCATACATCACGCTGCGGTTGTAGCGAGTGATCGCGTAGAAATTCTTCAGGCCCATCCAATATTCGGGGCCGTTTTCACCTTCCAGGCGGAAGGCGGTCACTGGCAGATCATCGCGCAGCGCATCATGACTCGACCAGCCTAGCGCTCGCAACTCCCCAACCGTCTTCACCGGCTCGATGCCGGTCGTCAGCCCCTGGTCGGCCTGTGTACCGGCCACCTGGGCCCGACTGACCACAGGCTCGCCAGCTACCCAGCCATGGCGCTTGAAATAGCTGGCGACGCTGCCGATGGCATCATCGGGATTGTTCCAGATGTTGATGTGGCCATCGCCGTCGAAGTCGACCGCATAGTTACGGAAACTGCTGGGCATGAACTGCGGCAGCCCCATGGCACCGGCGTAGGAGCCCTTGAGGGTGAGCGGGTCGAGTTGCTCCTCGCGGGACAGTAACAGGAACTCGCGCAGCTCTCTGCGGAAGAACTCGGCACGCGGCGGATAATCGAAGCCCAGGGTCGACAGGGCGTCGATGACCCGGTAATTGCCCGTGTTGCGACCAAAGAAGGTTTCAACACCAATGATGGACACGATCACCTGGGCAGGCACGCCGTATTCCTGCTCGGCACGGGCCAGGGTCGCTTCGTGCTGGCGCCAGAAGTCCACGCCGCGGGCGATGCGTGCGTCGGTGATGAACATCGGCCGGTAGTCCTTCCACGGCTTGACCCGCTCGGCAGGGCGGGAAATCGCGTCGAGAATCGACTGCTTGCGCTGGACCTCGCCGAACACGGCCATGAGCTGCTCGCCGGCAAAACCGTAGTCACGGGTCATTTCGCTGACAAACTCGGCCACCTGGGGCGAGCCCTCGTAATCGCCGGCATTGGCTTGCTGGACAGCGCCAAACAGGCCCAACGCGCCAATCCAGGGCGCAAAACGGGCAGCCCAGCCACGCACTGCTTGCATGAAAATTTTCACCTTATTCAAACTTGCGCGATCCATTTGCGGTGCGTGTGGATCGACATCAGAACGCCAAACGCTGACAGCAGCGTCACCAACGAAGTTCCGCCATAGCTAATGAAGGGCAGCGGCACGCCCACCACGGGCAACAGGCCGCTGACCATACCGATATTGACGAATACGTATACAAAGAAGGTCATGGTCAGGCTACCTGCCAGCAGCTTGCCGAACAGGGTCTGGGCCTGGGCCGTGATCATCAGGCCACGACCAATGAGCAACAGGTAGATCAGCAGCAGCAGGCAGATGCCCACCAGGCCGAACTCCTCGCCGAGCACCGCGATGATGAAGTCGGTATGGCTTTCGGGAAGGAAGTCCAGGTGCGACTGGGTACCCAGCAGCCAGCCCTTGCCGAACACGCCACCGGAGCCGATTGCGGCCTTGGACTGGATGATGTTCCAGCCGGTGCCCAGCGGGTCGCTTTCCGGGTCGAGGAAGGTCAGCACGCGCTGCTTCTGGTAGTCATGCATGACGAAGAACCACATGGCCACCGCCACGGGCACCGCCGCCGCCAGTACGCTGATGATCCAGCGCCAGCGCAAGCCGCCCATGAATAGCACGAAGGCCCCCGAGGCCAGGATCAGCAGTGCTGTGCCGAGGTCAGGCTGGCGCACGATGAGTATGAACGGCACACCGATCAGCACCAGGCTGATGGCCACATGCTTGAGGTGTGGCGGCAAGGTGCGCTTGGACAGGTACCAGGCGATGGTCGCCGGCATGATGATCTTCATGAACTCTGACGGCTGGAAGCGGATCACCCCGGGGATGTTGATCCAGCGCGTAGCGCCCATGGCGTTATGGCCCATGACGTCCACCACGATCAACAGGAACACCCCGGCCAGGTAGGCCAGCGGAACCCAACGCGCCATGAAGCGTGGCTCGAGCTGGGCGATGATGAACATCGACACCAGACCGATGCCGAACGAGCTGGCCTGCTTGAGCAGCAGGTCCCAGTTCTTGCCACTGGCCGAATAGAGGACGAACAGGCTGCCGGCCGCGAGGGTCAGCAGGATGACCAGCAAGGGGCCGTCGACGTGGATGCGCTGCAGGAAGCTGGCGCGTCGACGCATCACGTCCTCGCTGGAGAGCATGCGATCGAAATTGTTCTTCACTGAGCCGTTTCCTGGGCAACGGTGGCAGGCGCGAACTCAGGCTTGAGCCGGCCGTTTTCGTCGAGCAGCCAGGCGTCCATGACCTGACGCACCACCGGGGCGGCGACACCAGAGCCGGATTCACCGTTCTCGACCATCACCGAGACCACGATCTTCGGATCGTCAGCCGGGGCGAAGGCAACGAACAGCGCGTGGTCGCGATGGCGCTCCTGCAGTTTGTTGCGGTCGTACTTCTCGCCTTGCTTGATCGCTACCACCTGCGCGGTACCGCTCTTGCCGGCAATCCGATACTGGGCACCCAGGGCAGCCTTGCGTGCTGTACCTCGGGCGTTGTGCATCACTTGTTCCATGCCATGGGTGACCTTGGCCCAATCGGACTTGTCACGCAGGACGATGTTCTCCATGGGGTTGTCGTCCACCGGGGGTTGACCTTCGATGGTCTTGGCCAGGTGCGGACGGTTCCACACGCCCTTGTTGGCGATCAGCGCGGTGGCCTGCGCCAGCTGCAGCGGCGTGGCCTGCATGTAGCCCTGGCCAATACCCAGGATCAGCGTCTCACCGGGGAACCAGGCCTGGCGACGGGTGGCGCGTTTCCACTCGCGGGACGGCATCAGGCCGGCCGATTCCTCGAACATGTCGAGGGAGACCTTCTGCCCGATACCGAACTTATTCATGTAGCTCGACAGCCGGTCGATGCCCATCTTGTGGGCAAGATCGTAGAAGTAGGTGTCGTTGGAACGCATGATGGCGGTATCCAGGTCGACCCAGCCATCGCCGGTGCGGTTCCAGTTGCGGTACTTGTGGTCGTAGTTGGGCAACTGGTAGTAACCCGGGTCGAACACCCGGCTGCTGGCGTTGACCACGCCACTGTCGAGGCCGGCGATGGCCACGGCAGGCTTGATGGTCGAGCCAGGCGGATACAAACCGCGCAGCACGCGGTTGAACAGTGGTCGGTCGATCGAGTCACGCAGCTCGGCATAGGCCTTGAAACTGATGCCGGTGACGAACAGATTCGGATCGAAGCTTGGCTGGCTGACCATCGCCAGCACCTCGCCGGTGCGCGGGTCAAGCGCGACCACCGCGCCACGCCGGCCACCCAGCGCTGCCTCGGCAGCCTCCTGCAGCTTGATATCCAGGCTCAGGACAATGTCCTTGCCCGGTTTCGGGTCGGTGCGCTTGAGCACCCGCAGCACACGGCCACGGGCGTTGGTCTCGACTTCCTCGTAACCTACCTGGCCATGCAGCTCGGCTTCGTAGAAGCGCTCGATGCCGGTCTTGCCGATGTGGTGGGTACCGCTGTAGTTCACCGGGTCGAGGGACTTGAGCTCTTTCTCGTTGATGCGCCCGACATAGCCGACCGAGTGGGCGAAGTGCGCACCTTGCGGGTAGTGGCGCACCAGCTGCGCAACCACTTCCACGCCAGGCAGGCGGAACTGGTTGACCGCCACGCGAGCGATCTGCTCTTCGTTCAGCTCGAACAGGATCGGCACCGGCTCGAACGGCCTGCGACCCTGGCGCATGCGCTTCTCGAACAGCGCGCGATCGTCGGGCGTCAATTCCAGCACTTCGACGATGGTATCCAGCACTTCCTGCCAGTTACCCGCACGTTCCCGGGTCATGGACAGGCTAAAGCTGGGCCGGTTGTCGGCGACGATCACGCCATTGCGGTCGAAGATCAGCCCCCGCGTTGGCGGGATGGGCTGGACATGCACCCGGTTGTTCTCGGACAACGTCGAGTGATAGTCGTACTGGATGATCTGCAGGTAGTACAGCCGCGCGATCAGCACGCAGATGAGCAACATGATCGCAACCGCGCCGACCACGACGCGGTTGCGCACCAGGCGGGCGTCTTTCTCGTGGTCCTTGAGACGGATCGGCTGCGACATCGGGCGGGCTTACAGGCTCATTTGTGATAAGGATGCCCGGACAGCACGGTCCAGGCGCGATAGATCTGCTCGCCGATGAGTATCCTTACCAATGGGTGCGGCAGGGTCAACGGCGACAGCGACCAGCGTTGCTCGGCGCGTGCACAGACTTCAGGCGCCAGCCCTTCCGGGCCACCCACCATCAAATTCACCGTGCGCGCGTCCAGGCGCCAGCGGTCCAACTCGGTCGCCAACTGCTCGGTGCTCCAGGGCTTGCCATGGACCTCGAGCGTGACGATGCGTTCCCCAGGCTGAACCTTGCTCAGCATGGCTTCGCCCTCCTGACGGATCAGGCGGGCGACGTCGGCATTCTTGCCACGAGTGTTCAGCGGGATTTCCACCAGCTCCAGCGACAGCTCAGGGGGCAGGCGCTTGGCATATTCATGCCAACCGTCCTCGACCCACTTGGGCATGCGCGAGCCGACCGCGATCAGGCGCAGACGCACGACGCTTCCTTATTCCCGATCCTTGAGCTTGTCGGAGTAGTCGTGGCTGTTCTCCGGGCTGTGGTGCTTGCCATCGGCCGAACGGCTCTGCTCGGCGCCCAGCCACAGACGCTCCAGGTCATAGAACTGACGGGCAGCGGCGGTCATCATGTGCACGATGACGTCGTTCAGGTCCAGCAGCACCCAGTCGCTGTCGCCCTTGCCTTCTTCACCCAGAGGCTGAGCGCCCTTGGCCTTGACCGCTTCACGGACCTTTTCCAGCATCGCGTTGATCTGACGATTGGAGGTACCGGTGGCAATGATCATGTAGTCGGTCAGGCTGTGCTTGTCGCGCACGTCGATGACCTGGATGTCCTGGGCCTTGACGTCTTCCAGCGCTGCCTTGGTCAGCTCGACCAGCTCTTCGCCATTGATTTTCTGCTTGCTCATAAAAAACTCTTTCAACTCGTTAGGTGAGGTGCCTGCGGCACCGTCAGTTAGGGGCACGGTACAGGTCGTGCGCCTCGATATAGGCCAGTACGGCGTCCGGCACCAGGTACCTCACCGACTTGCCGCTGGCCAGCAGCTGTCGGATCTGAGTAGCCGACACCGCAAGCGGCGTCTGCCAGACGAACGAAATATTCCCCGCCGGGCCGGACATGGCGGTGGGATCGCTCTCCGAGCGCGCCGCCAGAAGGTTGCGCAGCTCGTCAGGGGGTTCTACGTCGGCATCCGGGCGTTGCAGCACCAGGATGTGACAGTGTTGCAACAGCTCTTCCCAGCGATGCCAGCTAGGTAGGCCACAGAAGGCATCCCAACCCATCACCAGAAACAATTGGTCGGCAGCGCCCAGCTCGGCACGGATCGACTCCAGGGTATCGATGGTGTACGACGGCTTGTCGCGCTCCAGCTCCCGGGCATCCACGCTCAGGCATGCGACGCCTTGAACCGCCTCGCGAACCATCGCCAGCCGGTCCTGCGCCGCCACCTGCGGGGTGTCGCGGTGCGGTGGCCGGGCGTTGGGCAGCAGGCGCAACTCATCCAGCGCCATGAACTCGGCAACCTCCAGCGCGCTGCGCAGGTGGCCGATGTGCACGGGGTCGAATGTGCCGCCTAGAACGCCAATGCGCCGGACTGCCTGGGCCTTGCTCAACTCAGCAGGACTCCTGGCCGCGTAGCTGGCCATCACCGATCACCACGTACTTCTCGCAGGTCAGCCCTTCCAGGCCGACCGGGCCGCGAGCATGCAGCTTGTCGGTGGAAATGCCAATCTCAGCACCCAGGCCATATTCGAAACCATCGGCGAAGCAGGTCGGGGTATTGAGCATCACCGATGCGGAATCGACCTCGGCCATGAACTGGCGGGCCTGCCCCTGGTGTTCGGTGATGATCGAATCGGTATGGTGCGAGCCATAGTGGTTGATGTGCTCGATGGCCTGGTCCAGGCCGTCGACCACTCGAATCGACAGGATCGCGTCGAGGTACTCGGTGTGCCAGTCGTCCTCGGTGGCCGGCTTGGCATCGATCAGCGCCCGGGTGCGTTCGCAACCGCGCAGCTCGACCCCTTTCTCGGCGAAGCGGCGGGCCATTTCCGGCAGGAAGCCTTCGGCCACGCGCTGGTCGACCAACAGGGTTTCCATCGCCCCGCAGATGCCATAACGGTAGGTCTTGGCGTTGAAGGCCACACGCCAGGCCTTGTCGAGGTCGGCATGCTCGGCCACATAGACGTGGCAGATGCCGTCGAGGTGCTTGATCACCGGGACCCGGGCGTCACGGCTGATGCGCTCGATCAGCCCTCGGCCACCACGCGGCACGATCACATCGACGAACTCCGGCATGCTGATCAAGGCGCCCACGGCTTCGCGGTCGGTGGTCTCGACCACCTGCACCACCGCCGCCGGCAGGCCGGCCTCAGCCAAGCCACGTTGAATGCAGGTGGCGATGGCGCGGTTGGAGTGGATGGCCTCGGAACCACCGCGCAGGATGGTGGCGTTACCCGACTTCAGGCACAGGCTGGCAGCATCGATGGTCACGTTGGGACGCGACTCGTAGATGATCCCGATCACACCAAGCGGCACGCGCATCTTGCCCACCTGGATGCCCGACGGGCGGTAGCTCATGTCACGGATCGCACCGACCGGGTCCGGCAGGCTGGCCACCTGGCGCAGGCCGGTGATCATGCCGTCGATACGCGCCGGGGTCAGCGCCAGGCGGTCCAGCAGGGCTGGCTCCAGGCCATTGGCACGTCCGGCGGCCAGGTCCAGTTCGTTGGCTGCGGCGAGCTCGTCACGGGCAGCATCCAGCGCATCGGCGGCAGCTTGCAGGGCGCGGTTTTTCTGCGCGGTGCTGGCACGGGCGATCACCCGGGAGGCCTGGCGAGCAGCGCGACCCAAACGGGTCATATAGTCAAGAACGGACTCAGTCATGGGTTCGGTGTCTTGGCGAAGGGGAAATCGGCTGATTATAACTGTCGCGCAGGTATACGCCCAGCGGCGGGTGGCGGATGGTAGAAAATGGTAGCGGGGAATGCCTGGGAAAGATGTAACCGCTCTTATCGAAATTGCTTCAAGCCACCTCGACCTGATCGCCGGCAAGCCGGCTCTACCGGGCCTTGGACTGACTTGCCGCGATGCGACGGCATTTCCTCAGCTTCAGCCTCGGTTAAGCCAATCATTGTTATCATCGCCGCCTCTGAAACGACGAACCGCCAGCATGCCAGCTACCGCACCCTGCCCTGCCCGCGCCCTGCCCGACAGCTTCTTCGACCGCGACGCCCAGACGCTCGCCAAGGACCTGCTGGGTAAAGTCATCCGCCATCGCCACGGCGACCTGTGGCTGGCGGCGCGCATCATCGAAACCGAGGCCTACTACCTGACCGACAAAGGCAGCCACGCCTCGCTCGGCTACACAGACAAGCGCAAGGCACTGTTTCTCGATGGCGGGCACATCTACATGTACTACGCCCGCGGCGGCGATTCGCTGAATTTCAGCGCCCAGGGTCCAGGCAATGCGGTGCTGATCAAGTCGGGCTATCCGTGGGTGGACGCCCTTTCGGATGCCAACAGCCTGGCACGGATGCAACTGAACAACCCCGATGCCAGCGGCAACCTGCGCCCGGCCGAGCGCCTGTGTGCGGGCCAGACGCTGCTGTGCCGGGCGCTGGGCCTGAAGGTACCGCGCTGGGACGCCCAACGCTTCGACCCCGAAAACCTCTATGTCGAAGACTGCGACATACAGGTCCCTCGGATTGTGCAATGCGCCCGACTGGGCATTCCCACAGGCCGCGACGAGCATCTGCCGTACCGCTTCGTCGACGCCGAGTACGCCCGCTTCTGTACCCGGAACCCGCTGCGCCGGGGACAAGTCGAAGGGCATGATTTCTTCACTCTCGAACAAGGAAGCTGATAGATGGGCCAATGGCTCGATAGCCTGACTGGCTGGCTCAGCGCCAACCCTCAGTGGCTTGGTCTGGCAATTTTCCTGGTGGCCTGCGTGGAGTGCCTGGCCATCGCCGGCATCATCGTGCCAGGGACCGTGCTGCTGTTCGCCGTCGCCGTGCTCGCGGGTAGCGGCACGTTCGGCCTTGGCGAAACGCTGCTGCTCGGTTTCCTGGGCGGCCTGCTCGGCGATGCAATTTCGTACACGATCGGCAAGCACTTCCACCAGAACATCCGCCGCCTCCCCGTGTTGCGCCACCACCCGGAATGGATTGGCAGCGCCGAAAACTACTTCCAACGCTATGGCATCGCCAGCCTGCTGGTAGGCCGCTTCATCGGCCCGCTGCGCCCGATGCTGCCCATGGTCGCGGGCATGTTCGACATGCCCCTGCCGCGCTTTATTGCCGTCAGCCTGGTGGCGGGCGCCGGGTGGTCAGTGGCGTACCTGCTGCCAGGCTGGGCCACCGGTGCGGCCATGCGCCTGCCTCTGCCGGAAGGCTTCTGGCTGGATGCAGGAATCATCGGCGGCAGCCTTGCGGTGCTGATCGGTCTGAGTCTGAGCAGCAGCATTCGCGATCAACGTCATGGCACACGGCTGATCGCCGGCCTGAGCTTCCTGGCGCTGCTGGGACTGTTCCTTGGCTGGCCTTATCTGCATGAGTTCGATCAAGGCGTGATGAGCCTGGTCCAGGAGCACCGCAGCCAGGTCATCGATGGCGCCGTGGTGCTGGTGACCCGCCTGGGCGATTTCCGTACCCAGCTATTCCTCGGAGGGTTGCTCACTGGCTTGCTGCTGCTTGCCCGCCAATGGCGCCATGCGCTGTTTGCCGGCGGCGCACTGATGGGAACGGCCATTGCCAACGGCACACTGAAATGGTTGTTCGCCCGGGCTCGACCTGAGGTGCTGACCGACCCATTGACCAGCTACAGCATGCCCAGCGGGCACAGTTCGGCCTCGTTCGCATTCTTCGTGGTGCTGGCGTTGCTGGCCGGACGCGGGCAGCCACCGAGGATGCGCCTGACCTGGGTGCTGCTGGGCTGCATTCCTGCCCTGGCCATTGCGCTGTCGCGAGTGTATCTGGGGGCGCACTGGCCGACTGATATTCTGGCCGGCGCATTGCTGGCTTGCTGCGTCTGCGCGGTCAGCCTGACGCTGGCCCAGCACCGCCAGCCGCTGGGTGCCTTGCCGCTGCGAGTGTGGTGGCTGGTGTTGCCGGCCTGTATCGCGCTACTGGCGTTCTTTGCCCTGCATGCGCTGCCTCAGGCGTTGTTGCGGTATCAGTATTGAGCCTGGCGGGGGTTGTTGGCGCCTGTGAGAGCGCGCACCGCCGGTGCGGCGCATCGCGAGCAAGGCTCGCTCCTACGCTAGTGAGGGGCCTTGCTCGAATCGATGACCTTCAGGCAAACAGCTCGCCCTGGATGCGCTCCAGCAGTTTCTGGATTTCAGCCAACCGCTCCTGAGGCGAGTCGATCGCCAGCAAGTCCAGCTTGTCCTCCTCCATGAACGGCAACAGATACGCCAGCTGATTAGACAAGGCCTGCCGCCCATCGACCTCCCGAGGCATGTCCAGAGCTTCGACCATCGGGTGCTCACCCAAGGCCACCAGCAACGCCAGCAGGTCATCATCGTGCTCGGTCAAAGGGCTGTCGGCCTGCTCCGGCAACCAATTGACTTCCCCGACCAACAACTGGTCCTTCTGCACCTCGGTCTGGCTCAGCTCGAAGCGTCGAACACCTTCCACACGAATACCCAGCAGGCCGTTCTCCTGCTGCACGAAATCGCGAATCATCGCTTCGCAGCCAATCGACGCGACCACTGGCGGCGCCTTGCCGACCTGCTCGCCTTCCAGGATGCAGACCACTCCAAAACCTTCGCCCTTCTTCATGCAGCGCCCGATCATGTCCAGGTAGCGCGCTTCGAAGATCTGCAAGTCGAGCAGGCAGCCGGGAAACAGCACGGTATTGAGGGGAAACAGCGGTAGCGTCATCACAACTCCTCAGGCCACCAGGCTGACGGCCAAGGGCAGGAATACTGCCGTGGCCACGCCCATCAGGCTCATCGCCAGCGCTGCGAAGGCGCCGCATTCGTCACTTTCCTGCAAGGCCACCGAGGTCCCCACGGCGTGCGCCGTGACGCCCAGGGACATGCCGCGCGCCTCGGGGTTGTGGACCCCGAAACGGGTCAGCAAGGCCGGGCCGAAGATCGCCCCGATCACCCCGGTAATCAACACGAACACCGCCGCCAACGCTGCCACGCCGCCGATCTGCTCGGCCACCAGCATGGCGATTGGCGAGGTCACCGACTTCGGCGCCATGGTCATCAGAATCATGTGTTCGGCGCCAAACCACCTGCCCAGCAGTAGGCAGGCCACAGTCGCGAACAAGCCTCCGACTACCAGCGTAGTAAATGTCGGCCAGAACAACTGCCGGATCCGTCGAAGGTTCAGATACAGCGGTACCGCCAAGGCTACCGTGGCCGGGCCCAGGAGGATGTTCATGATTTCGGTGCTCTTGCGGTATTCGGCGTAATCGATGCCGCAGGTCAGCAACACGCCGATCACCAGCACCATCGACACCAGCACTGGCTGCAGGAAGATCCAGCGAGTCTTCTCATAGGCGGCCAGCACGATCTGGTAGGCCCCCAGCGTGATGCCTATGCCGAACAGCGGGTGATGGATAACAGCATCGAGCGCGCCTTGCCAATCGAGGTTCATGGCCGCTCCTCGCCGCGCTGGCCTTGGCGCTGCATGAGCTTCTGCATGAGCACGCCGACGAACACCAGGGTCACCAGGCAAGAAATGAACAGAGCACCCACGATGGCCCAGAAATCGGCGGCGATATCCTTGGCATACACCATCACCCCCACCGCTGGTGGCACCAGCAACAGCGGCAAGTAGCGCAGCAGGCTGCTGGCCGCTTCGTTCAACGGCTGGCCCACTTCACCGCGGGCCATCAGGAAGCACAACAACAGCAGCAGACCGATGATCGGCCCCGGCAGGATCGGCACGAACAAATGGTTGATCGCCGTACCCAGCAGCTGAAACAGCACTAGCCAGGTCAAACCACGCAACAGCATAAGCATCTCCTTCGGGCATGGCGGCCATTATAAGCACGCCCGACTGATAAGCCGATATTCGCCGAAAAGCTGGCAACTTGACTGGAACGGTTCATCGTGCTGATCTTGCACCTTCGTACCAAAAGACAACTTGGAGAGTCGCGATGCCTTATGTACCGGTTACAGAGCTTTCGCAGTACGTTGGTAAGGAACTGGGGCGCTCCGCGTGGTTGAAGATCGACCAGCAGCGCATCAACCTGTTCGCCGAGGCCACCGGCGACTTTCAATTCATCCATGTCGACCCGGAAAAAGCCGCGAAAACCCCATTCGGCACGACCATCGCCCATGGTTTCCTGACCCTTTCGCTGATCCCCAAGCTCATGGAAGACATTCTGGTCATGCCAGAGGGCCTGAAGATGGTCGTCAACTATGGCCTGGACAGCGTGCGCTTCATCCAGCCAGTGAAAGTCGACAGCCGGGTGCGCCTGAAAGTCGAGTTGGTCGATGCCCTCGAGAAGAAACCAGGCCAGTGGCTGCTAAAGGCCACCGTCACACTGGAAATCGAGGGCGAAGAAAAACCGGCCTACATCGCCGAGCCGCTGTCGCTCTGTTTCGTTTGACCTCTCATCAGGGCCGCAAAGCGGCCCATTCTGCGGCATACTCGGCAGATCTATTGCCCGGATCCCGCCATGCGTCCACTGCTCCCCCTAGCCCTGACCCTGTTACTCGCTGCCTGCGGTGATGGCGAATCGCTTCTTCCGCCGGATGCACGTCTGCCTGACGGAGGGCGCTACCGCGGTGAAGTGGTCAATGGCTTGCTGCAGGGCGAAGGGCGTATCGACTACCCCAACGGCAGCTGGTACGCCGGCACGTTCAAGGATGGCCAATGGCACGGCCAAGGTGAGTGGCATGGACGCAACGGCGAGGTCTATCGAGGGCAATTCGCCGAAGGCCTGTTCCAGGGGCTGGGCGACCTGACGACGCCTGGCAGCCATTATGCCGGCACCTTCAGCCATGGCCGCCGGGACGGCGAGGGCACGCTCAAGCAAGCCGACCAGACCTACCGCGGCCAGTTCAAGGACGACCTGTACGAAGGCGCCGGCGAACTGGAACTGGCCGATGGCAGCCGCTACCAGGGCCTGTTCGCCAGGGGCAAGCCCAACGGGGCGGGCGTGCGCAGCGATGCCAGTGGCAACCAGTTCAGCGGCCGTTTCGTCGACGGCCTGCTGCAAGGCAGCGGCACCTACGACAGCGTCGATGGCGAACAGTACATCGGCGAATTCAAGGACAACCGCCTGGAAGGCCGAGGGCGCTATGAAAACGCCGACGGCGATGTCTGGATCGGCGAGTTCAAGGATGGATCGCTCAGCGGCGAAGGTGAGTTGTTGGGCAGCGATGGCAGCCACTACAAGGGCAACTTCGTCGATTGGCGCCTGTCTGGCCAGGGCAACCTGCAGTTGGCCGATGGCAGCCGTTATATCGGCAGTTTCCAGAATGACGCCTATCACGGCCGCGGCAAGCTGATACAGGCCAATGGCAAGGTCGAGGCCGGGTACTGGGTCAACGGTGTGCGCGTGCGCGATCAGAAAGGCACTTTGCTGCCCGACCCGCTGGACCTGGCCCTGCTCAATCAGGGCCGCCTGCTGGAAGACGCCCTGGCCAAGGTACCTCGCTCCGCCCCGCCCGTTCAGCTGTACAGCCTGGTGGTTGGCGGCGATGGCCAGCAAAGCGTCTTCCTGCGCGAAGCAGACTATGTCAGCAACATGCTCAAGGTGCGCTTCGGCGCCCGGGGCCAAGTCACCCTGGTCAACCATCGCGACCACATGACCACGCGCCCCATGGCCACCCGCGAGAACATCACCCGTGCCGCCCGCATCCTCGCCGAGCGCAGCGGCCCGGAGGACCTGGTGTTCATCTACCTGACCAGCCATGGCAGCCAGGACCACCAACTGGTACTCGACCAGCCGCGCCTGCAACTGGCCGACCTGTCCGCCGATGAACTGGCCAGCGCACTGGCTCCGCTCAAGGAACGCGACAAGGTGATCGTCATCTCCGCCTGCTATTCCGGTGGCTACATCACCCCGCTCAAGGATGATCGGACGGTCATCATGACCGCGGCACGTGCCGATCGGGTGTCCTTCGGCTGCTCCGAGGAAGCGGATTTCACCTACTTTGGCGACGCCCTGTTCGCCGAGGCGCTGAACCAGACCGACGATTTGAAACTGGCGTTTGAACTGGCCCGGACCAGCGTTGCCGAACGTGAACGAAGGGAAGGTTTCGAAGCCTCGGAGCCTCAGATATGGGCACCACCCGCAGTACTGGCACACTGGCAGCAGTTGCGCCGACAGCAGGCCGAGGAAGCCTTACGTAACGCGGCACAAGCCCCTGTGGGGGAGCAGGCAAAAAAGCCCGGCAACCACTAAGCTTGTGTGTAACAAGGGAGAGACATCATGTACTTGACGCCTCAGCATGTCCTGCTTGCCGGAGCCACGGGCCTGACGGGTGAACACCTGCTCGACCGCCTGCTCAACGAACCCACCATCAGCCGCGTGCTGGCGCCTACCCGCCGCCCCCTGGCCGAGCACCCACACCTGGAAAACCCGGTCGGCGACCCTGCAGTGTTTCTCCCCCAGCTGGCCGGCCGGGTCGACATCGCCTTCTGTTGCCTGGGGACCCCCCTCAAGCAAGCGGGCTCCGAATCCGCCTTCCGCGCGGTCGACCTGGACATGGTCGTGGCATTCAGCAAGCGTGCCCGGGAAATGGGCGCTCGGCACCTGCTGGTGGTCAGCGCCCTGGGTGCCGATCCCAAGTCGTCGATTTTCTACAACCGGGTCAAGGGTGAAATGGAAGAAGCCCTCAAAGCCCAGGATTGGCCGCAACTGACCATCGTACGGCCGTCGCTGCTGCTGGGCGAACGTGTCGAGCCGCGGCTTGGCGAACGATTGGCGTCGCCATTTGCCCGTCTGATCCCAGGCAAGTACCGGGGCATCGAAGCCTGCACCCTGGCGCGGGCGCTCTGGCGGCTGGCGTTGGAGGAAGAGGACGGCGTGCGGATTATCGAGTCCGACGAGTTGCGAAGGCTGGGCAAGAAGTAGGCGCCGCCGAGGGCTTCTGCGCGGGTGAAACCGCTCGCACACGCCTTCTCGGCACTTTAGGCAGCAGACCTGCTTCGGGCCATCAAAGGCCGCCGGTGGCCTGAAACCCAACCCCCGCCGCCGTCAGCAGGGACAACGGCAGCAACAGGGTATCGAGCAACAGGCTACCCGGCAGGTCCAGCCCAGGATACGCCGGCGCCTCGGCGCCGAAGCGGTCCTTCGGGCAGCACCCGCCGTTGATCACGTACACGTCCAGACGCGTGCCGGCATATACCAGCGGTGCGCCCGGTTTGTTGGCATCCAGCGTACGCACCGTCGCACAACCGCCGAGCAACAGCGTGGCGAGCAGCCCGACCAGCGCCGGCTTCAATCATCGACCCCGAAGTGGTGCTCGCCCCAGCGCGGTAGCATGTCCTGCGGAATATTGAGCAGGTTGAGGATGCGCGCCACCACGAAGTCGACCAGGTCGTCGAGGGTCTGCGGCTGATGATAGAACCCCGGCGCCGCCGGCAAGATCACCGCCCCCATCTGCGACAGCTTGAGCATGTTTTCCAGGTGGATGGTCGAGAGCGGCGCCTCCCTCGGCACAAGAATCAACTGGCGACGCTCCTTGAGGGTGACATCCGCAGCCCGCTCGATCAGGTTGTTGCAAGCACCTGTAGCGATCGCCGACAACGTGCCGGTGGAACACGGCACCACCACCATTGCCGCCGGGGCTCCCGAACCGGAGGCGACTGGCGACATCCAGTCCTCCTTGCCATACACACGGATCTGCCCATCGGCTGCGCCAGTGTACTCGGTCAGAAACGCCTGCATGGCCTGGGGCTTGGCCGGCAACACCACGTCGGTTTCGGTGGACATGACCAGTTGCGCTGCCTTGGAAATCAGGAAGTGCACCTCACGGTCCTCGCGCACCAGGCAGTCGAGCAGGCGCAGGCCATACTGCGCCCCCGAGGCACCGGTCATGGCCAGTGTGATGCGTTCCGGCCCGCTCACTTCAAGGCCTCGGCCAGTTTGCCGTGCAGGCCGCCAAAGCCGCCGTTGCTCATGATCACCACATGGGTGCCCGGACGCGCCTGGCCCTTGACCCGCTCGATGATCGCCTCGAGGCTGTCCGCCACGATCGCCGGCACCTTGCACTGCGCAGCAGTGGCCGCCAGGTCCCAGCCCAGGTTAGGCGGCGCATACCAGATCACTTGGTCGGCATCCGTCACACTGCCGGGCAAACCCTCGCGGTGGGCGCCGAGTTTCATGGAATTGGAGCGAGGCTCAATCACGGCGATGATCGGCGCCTCGCCTACCCGCTTGCGCAGGCCATCAAGGGTGGTAGCAATGGCCGTCGGGTGGTGGGCGAAGTCGTCGTAGAGGGTCACGCCCTGCACTTCGGCGACCTTTTCCATGCGCCGCTTGACGCTCTTGAAGGCACTCAGGCCCTCGATCCCCATGGCCGGTACCACGCCCACATGGCGAGCGGCGGCCAGGGTCGCCAGCGCGTTGGCGACGTTGTGCTGGCCGGTCAGCGCCCAGTCCACCACGCCCTGCGCCTGACCTTCGAACAGCACTTCGAAGCGCGAACCATCGGCGCTGAGCAGCTTGGCTTGCCATTGGCCACCTTCGCCGGTGGTTTGCACCGGGGTCCAGCACCCCATGCCGATCACCCGCTCGAGTGCCGGCTCGGTGGTGGGATGAATGACCAGGCCCTCGCTGGGGATAGTGCGCACAAGATGGTGGAATTGCCGCTCGATGGACGCCAGATCAGGGAAGATATCCGCGTGATCGAACTCAAGGTTGTTCAGAATCGCAGTGCGTGGGTGGTAGTGGACGAACTTGGAGCGCTTGTCGAAGAAGGCGCTGTCGTACTCGTCAGCCTCGACCACGAAGAACGGGGTGTCGCCCAGGCGTGCGGACACCGAGAAGTTCTGCGGCACCCCGCCGATCAAAAAGCCCGGGCTCATGCCCGCATGCTCCAGCACCCAGGCCAGCATGCTGCTGGTGGTGGTCTTGCCGTGGGTACCCGCCACGGCCAGGACCCAACGCCCCTGCAAGACATGGTCGGCCAGCCACTGCGGGCCGGACACATATGGCAGGCCTTTGTTCAGCACGTACTCCACGGCCGGGTTGCCGCGCGACATGGCGTTACCGATGACTACCAGATCCGGCGCCGGGTCGAGCTGAGCCGGGTCGTAGCCCTGGGTCAGTTCGATGCCCTGGGCCTGGAGCTGGGTGCTCATCGGCGGATAGACGTTGGCGTCCGAGCCGGTGACGCGGTGGCCGAGCTCTTTGGCCAGCACCGCCAGCGAGCCCATGAATGTGCCGCAAATACCGAGAATGTGAATATGCATGGTCGACCTCGCAAAACTTCGAGGCAGGGTAGCCCAGGGCGCAGGAAATCGCACCCGCTGTTTCGCTCAGACGACCCTGGCGATGCCGTGTTTACGCAGTTTTCGATACAAGGTATTGCGGCTGATCCCCAGATGCTCGGCGACATGGGTCATGTGCCAGTGTTTTGCCTCTAATGTGGCCAGCAGCGTGTCGCGTTCGGCACTTTGCAGCGGCGCGCCCATCGCCAGCACGCCTCCGCCCTCAGCGGCGGTGTCGTCAACGTCGCGATCGAGGGTGGCGCCTTCGCGTACGATGGCAGGGAGATCGAGGTATTCGATGCGGCCGTCGTCACACAGCGCCACCAGAGTGCGCAGCACATTGCGCAGCTGCCGCACGTTCCCCGGCCAGGCGAAGCCCAATAATGCCTGACGCGCCTCGGGGGCCAATTGCACGACCTGCCCCTGCGACTCCTGGCGTAACAGGAACTCCAGCAACTGCTCTTTGTCGCTTCGCGCGCGCACCGCCGGCAGCGCTACTTCAAGGCCGTTGAGGCGGTAGTAAAGGTCTTCGCGGAAACAGCCCTGCTCAACCCGCTCGAGCAGGTCTCGGTGGGTGGCGCTGATGATGCGTACATCCACTGCCTGGGGCTCACCGCCGATGGGCACCACCTGGCGCTCTTCCAACACGCGCAGCAAGCGGGTTTGCAGGGCGAACGGCATGTCTCCGATTTCGTCCAGCAACAAGGTGCCGCCATCGGCCTGAAGCAGCTTGCCGCGCATGCCTTCCTTGCGCGCCCCAGTGAAACTCCCACCGCGATAGCCGAACAACTCGCTCTCGATCAGGCTCTCTGGGATCGAGGCGCAGTTGACCGCCACGAACGGCTTGCCACGGCGTTGGCTCGCCTGGTGCACGGCCTGGGCGAAGGCCTCTTTGCCACAGCCGGTCTCACCGCGCAGCAGCAAGGGTACATCACGCTCGAACACCCGCACCGACCTGCGAAACTCATGCTGCAGCGCCGGGTCGAGCAAGCAAATGCCCGGCTCTGCCACAGTGGGAGCCTGAGGCAAGCTCACCGGCACCGACCACGCCGGCGCCCGCGCCCGACCGCGCAGGCTGGCAAACACCAGGCGGCCATCACGGGTATGCAGCGGCCAGGCGGTGCTGCCCTGGGGCTGGGCCCGGCTGAACAAGTCGTCATGACTGCAGGCGAAGAACTGCTCCATCGGCTTGCCCAGCAACCCGCCACGAACGGTGCCCAACAGGTTCAGTGCGCTCTGGTTGGCCGCGCAGATGCGCCCTTCGCCATCGAAGGCCAGCAACCCTTCGCTGAACAGCCCCACCGACTCGGCCTGCAAGTGAAAGCGCAGCAGCCACTGCTGCTCGAAATGGCGCAGGAAGTAACAGCTTTCGATCATCTTGGCCGACAGGTTGACCAGCGCCATGGTGTGGAACTGGCTCTGGCGCGAGACGTCAGGCCGCGCCGACGACACATCGAGCACCGCCAGCAACTCGCCATGGGGGTCGAAGACCGGGCTCGCCGAGCATGTCAGCCCGGTGTGGCGGCCACGGAAGTGCTCGTTCTGGTGGATGGTCAACGCCTGGCGCTCGACCAGACACGTGCCGATGCCATTGGTGCCCTCACGGGCTTCGCTCCAGTCGGCGCCCAGCCACAGGCCGGCGCGCTCGAAACTGCGGCGCTCGGTAGGAGCAGTGACACAATTGAGGATGACCCCGCGAGCGTCGGTCAACAGCACCGCGTGGCCGGCACCGGAGAGTTGCTGATGCAGGCTGTTCATTTCGCTATCGGCGATCTTGAGCACCTGGCGCAGGCGCTCACGGCTCTCCAGCAGACGCCCATGCTCAAGCACCACAGGGGCTTCGATCAGCGCCGGATCGAGGTGATAGTCCTCCAGGCAACGCAGCCAGGAACGGGCGATGGAGGGATCGCTGCCGGCGCCGCCCGCCTCGCCGCGGGCGACGGTATGCACTTGCTGGGCATGGCTGCTGAACGGGTTGCTCTGCATTTGTTGTTGTTCTCCGCAGATAGAGATTCCCGTCAGCATCCTCCACCTGACCTTCCATTGCAATGGCACCGGGACTGCCCAGTCACACAGCGTGTCGCAAACGGTACAAAGTGTCACCCACCCCGTGCCAACGCTGGCACAGCACACGCCTGGCGCGCCGGTAAAACTGTCCCAACTCATTGATTTACAAGGGGTGCAAAGCACTGGCCCAACCTTTGCTCTACGCTTTACCAGCTCCCTAACAAACACAATAGCCAGGAGACACACCATGCGTTACGCACATCCCGGTACCGAAGGCGCGAAGATTTCCTTCAAGAGCCGCTACGGAAACTACATCGGTGGTGAGTTCGTTCCTCCGGTCAAGGGTGAGTACTTCACCAACACCTCTCCGGTGAACGGTCAGCCGATCGCCGAATTCCCTCGCTCCACTGCCGAAGACATCGAGAAAGCCCTGGACGCAGCCCACGCCGCTGCCGATGCCTGGGGCCGCACCTCGGTGCAGGACCGCTCGAACGTCCTGCTGAAGATCGCCGACCGCATCGAGCAAAACCTCGAAGTGCTGGCCATCACTGAAACCTGGGACAACGGCAAGCCGATCCGTGAAACCCTCAACGCCGACATTCCGCTGGCCGTCGATCACTTCCGCTACTTCGCCGGTTGCATCCGCGCCCAGGAAGGCGGCGCCGCCGAGATCAACGAAAACACCGTGGCCTATCACATCCACGAGCCGCTGGGCGTGGTCGGGCAGATCATCCCGTGGAACTTCCCGCTGTTGATGGCGGCCTGGAAACTCGCGCCGGCCTTGGCCGCTGGCAACTGCGTGGTGCTCAAGCCCGCCGAGCAGACCCCGCTGGGCATCACCGTGCTGCTCGAGCTGATTGGCGACCTGCTGCCCAAAGGCGTGCTAAACGTGGTGCAAGGCTATGGTCGCGAGGCCGGTGAGGCCCTGGCCACCAGCAAACGCATCGCCAAGATCGCCTTCACCGGCTCCACCCCGGTGGGCTCGCACATCCTCAAGTGCGCTGCCGAGAACATCATCCCGTCCACCGTCGAGCTGGGCGGCAAGTCGCCGAACGTGTACTTCGAAGACATCATGCAGGCCGAGCCGAGCTTCATCGACAAGGCCGCCGAAGGCATGGTGCTGGCGTTCTTCAACCAGGGCGAGGTCTGCACCTGCCCGTCGCGGGCGCTGGTGCAAGAGTCGATCTACTCGCAGTTCATGGAAGTGGTGATGAAGAAGGTGCTGCAGATCAAGCGCGGCGACCCGCTGGACACCGACACCATGGTCGGCGCCCAGGCCTCGCAGCAGCAATTCGAGAAAATTCTCTCGTACCTGGACATCGCCCAGGAAGAAGGCGCCGAGCTGCTCACCGGCGGCAAGGTGGAGAAACTCGAGGGGACCCTGGCCACCGGGTACTACATCCAGCCGACCCTGCTTAAGGGCACCAACAAGATGCGCGTGTTCCAGGAGGAAATCTTCGGCCCGGTCGTCAGCGTCACCACCTTCAAGGACGAAGCCGAGGCCCTGGCCATCGCCAACGACACCGAGTTCGGCCTCGGTGCTGGCGTGTGGACCCGCGACATCAACCGCGCCTACCGCATGGGCCGTGGCATCAAGGCAGGCCGCGTGTGGACCAACTGCTACCACCTGTACCCGGCGCATGCCGCGTTCGGTGGCTACAAGAAGTCCGGCGTCGGTCGTGAAACCCACAAGATGATGCTCGACCACTACCAGCAGACCAAGAACCTGCTGGTGAGCTACGACATCAACCCGCTGGGCTTCTTCTAGACCGCGTTGCCTTCTTCGCGGGTAGACCCGCTCCCACAGGGACCGCACAGGTTTCACTTCCAGTGCGGTCACCGTGGAAGCGGGCTCACCCGCGAGGGGGCCAGACCTGCGGCGTCAAAGCCAGGGCGGCATCCGTGCACCATCCGCTCTGGCTCGCTTCCTGCAACCTCTATCACCAAGGGCCGGAACCCTTCTGGCCACCAAGAAAAAAAACAGGTGAAACCATGCCAAGCGATCATTCCGCCGGCACGCCGGCAGGCTCTTCCGTCGACTTCGAAAAAGTCGGCTCGGA
This sequence comes from Pseudomonas taiwanensis DSM 21245, assembly GCF_000425785.1. Lineage (GTDB taxonomy): Bacteria > Pseudomonadota > Gammaproteobacteria > Pseudomonadales > Pseudomonadaceae > Aquipseudomonas > Aquipseudomonas taiwanensis. Next base: position 7,930 of record NZ_AUEC01000028.1, on the reverse strand, counting down.
TTATTTCCAGCAACGTGAACTGAAAAAAGGCGCCGCCGGCTGGGTCCTGCTGGTAGGCCTAGGCGTTGCCTATGTAATTTCCGGCGACTACGCCGGCTGGAACTTCGGCCTGGCCCAAGGTGGCTGGGGCGGCATGTTCCTGGCCACCCTGCTGATGGCCACCATGTACCTGTGCATGTGCTTTTCCCTGGCAGAGCTGTCCTCGATGATCCCCACCGCAGGCGGCGGCTATGGCTTTGCCCGCAGCGCCTTCGGGCCTTGGGGCGGTTTCCTGACCGGGACGGCCATCCTGATCGAATACGCCATCGCCCCGGCCGCCATCGCCGTGTTCATCGGCGCCTACTGCCAGTCGCTGTTCGGCATCGGCGGCTGGATGATCTACCTGGCGTTCTACATCGTGTTCATCGGCATCCACATCTTCGGGGTCGGCGAGGCACTGAAGCTGATGTTCATCATCACCGCGATCGCCGCCATCGCCCTGGCTGTCTTCTTGGTGGGCATGTTGCCCCATTTTGATGCAGCCAACCTGTTCGACATCGCCAAAACCGACGCGGTGGGCGCCAGCAGCTTCCTTCCATTCGGCTATGTCGGTGTGTGGGCGGCCATTCCCTACGCCATCTGGTTCTTCCTGGCTGTCGAGGGCGTGCCGCTGGCCGCTGAAGAAACCAAGAACCCGCGTCGCGACCTGCCGCGCGGCCTGATCGGTGCCATGCTGGTACTGCTGGCATTCGCCCTGCTGATTCTCGTGGTTGGCCCAGGTGGCGCGGGCTCCGAGGCCCTCAAGGCATCCGGCAACCCGCTGGTCGAGGCCTTGGCCAAAGCCTATGGCGGGTCCACCTGGATGGGCAGCTTCGTCAACCTCGTGGGCCTGGCTGGCCTGATCGCCAGTTTCTTCTCAATCATCTACGCGTACTCCCGGCAGATCTTCGCCCTGTCCCGCGCCGGCTATCTGCCGCGCAAACTCTCGGAAACCAACAAGAGCAAGGCACCGGTCTTGGCGCTGGTCATCCCCGGTATCATCGGTTTCGCACTGTCGCTGACCGGCCAAGGCGACCTGCTGATCCTGGTGGCAGTGTTTGGCGCCACCCTGTCCTACGTACTGATGATGGCCGCGCATATCACCTTGCGCATCCGCCGGCCGAAGATGGAGCGCCCCTACCGCACCCCCGGCGGCATCTTCACCTCCAGCGTGGCCCTGGTACTGGCCTGCATCGCAGTGGTCGCCGGTTTCCTGGTCGACCCGCGGGTGGTGATTGGCGCCGCGGTGATCTATGGAGTATTAATTGCCTACTTTGCTTTCTACAGCCGCCACCATCTGGTAGCGGGCACACCGGAAGAGGAATTCGCCGCGATTCAGAAGGCTGAAGAGGCCCTGCACTGATCGCCGACACCCGTCGCGGGCCACGCCCGCGGCGCTCTGGAGAATCTGTATGGCAAGTTTCGTACACACCGTGGGCCATCTGGTCTACCGCTTCGACAGCCTCAAAGAGGTCATGGCCAAGGCCAGCCCGGCGCGTTCGGGTGATTACCTGGCCGGCGTCGCCGCCAGCAACGACGGTGAACGGGTCGCCGCGCAAATGACCCTGGCCAATATCCCGCTCACTCACTTTCTCAACGAAGCGCTGATTCCCTACGAAGAAGACGAAGTCACCCGCCTGATCGTCGATACCCATGACGCCGAGGCGTTCGCAGCGGTCAGCCACCTGACCGTGGGCGGCCTGCGCGACTGGCTGCTCAGCGACCAGGCCAACGAAGACAGCCTGCGTGCCCTGGCCCCGGGCCTGACGCCGGAAATGGCCGCGGCGGTGTCGAAGATCATGCGGGTGCAGGACCTGGTGCTGGTGGCTCAGAAAATTCGCGTGGTCACTCGTTTTCGCGGCACCATGGGCCTGCGCGGTCGCCTGTCCACCCGCCTGCAGCCCAACCACCCCACCGACGAACCCGCGGGGATCGCCGCCAGCATCCTCGACGGTTTGCTGTACGGCAATGGCGACGCCATGATCGGCATCAACCCGGCCACCGACAGCATCGCGTCGATCTGCGCCCTGCTGGAAATGCTCGACGCCATCATCCAGCGCTACGACATCCCCACCCAGGCCTGCGTGCTGACCCACGTCACCACCTCGATCGAAGCGATCAACCGTGGCGTGCCGCTGGACCTGGTGTTCCAGTCGATTGCCGGCACCGAGGCAGCCAACGCAGGCTTTGGCATCAACCTAAACGTCCTGCAGGAAGGCTACGAAGCGGGTCTTTCGCTCAAGCGCGGCACCCTCGGGCAAAACCTCATGTACTTCGAAACCGGCCAGGGCAGCGCGCTGTCGGCCAATGCCCACCACGGTGTCGACCAGCAAACCTGCGAAACCCGCGCCTACGCCGTGGCCAGGCACTTCAAGCCATTTCTGGTGAACACGGTGGTCGGTTTCATCGGCCCGGAGTACCTGTACAACGGCAAGCAGATCATCCGCGCCGGCCTCGAGGACCATTTCTGCGGCAAGCTGCTCGGCGTGCCCATGGGCTGCGACATCTGCTACACCAACCACGCCGAAGCCGACCAGGACGACATGGACACCCTGCTGACCCTGCTGGGTGTAGCCGGGATCAACTTCATCATGGGTATCCCCGGCTCCGACGACATCATGCTCAATTACCAGACCACCTCGTTCCACGACGCGCTGTATGCGCGCCAGACCCTGGGCCTCAGACCCGGCCCCGAATTCGAGGCCTGGCTCGAGCGTACCGGCATCTTCACCCAGGCCGACGGCCGGGTGCATTTCGGTGACAACCTGCCGCCGGCTTTCCGCCAGGCTTTGGCACAGCTTGCATAGGGATGACCATGGACCATCGCACGCCTACCCCTGACAACCCCTGGCTGGCCCTGCGCAACCTGACCCCGGCACGCATCGCCCTAGGCCGCGCCGGCACCAGTCTGCCGACCGGCGCCCAGTTGGATTTCCAGTTTGCCCATGCCCAGGCCCGCGACGCGGTACACCTGCCCTTCGACCATGAAGGCCTGAGCACTCAGCTCAGCGACCGTGGTCGCGAGAGCCTGGTGCTGCACAGCGCGGCCAGCGACCGTCACCAGTACCTGCAACGGCCCGACCTCGGTCGGCGCCTGAACGAAGACTCGGCAGCCTTGCTGCGCCAGCATGCTCAAGCCAACCCGGGTGGCGTCGACCTTGCCATCGTGGTGGCCGATGGGCTCTCGGCCCTGGCCGTGCACCGCCATACCCTGCCCTTCTTGACCCGATTCGAAGAGCAGGCGGCCGCCGACGGCTGGACCAGCGCCCCGGTAGTGCTGGTCCAGCAAGGGCGGGTTGCGGTGGCCGACGAAGTGGGCGAGCTGCTGGGTGCCCGCATGACCGTCATGCTGATCGGCGAACGACCAGGGCTCAGTTCCCCTGACAGCCTTGGGCTGTACTTCACCTACGCGCCAAAGGTCGGTCTAACCGACGCCTACCGCAACTGCATCTCCAACGTGCGCCTGGAAGGGCTGAGCTACGGCATGGCCGCTCACCGTCTGCTATACCTGATGCGCGAAGCCTGTCGCCGGCAATTGTCCGGAGTGAATCTGAAGGACGAAGCCGAGGTCCATAGCCTCGACAGTGAGCATGCCCCCAGCCCAAAAGGTAACTTCCTGCTGGGAAAAGGGTAAAAAACATGTCACGGAAGGCGGATTGCGCTCGAAGCCCGCATTGGGCAGGATGCCATCAGAGCCACTGGCAATCCGCTGTTTCCCCAAATGGACTCTGAGGGCTGCACATGCGCATCATCAAGGCAACGCTGGAACACCTCGACCTGCTGACCCCGCTGTTCGTCAAATACCGTGAGTTCTATGGGCAACTGCCCTACCCGGACAGTTCACGCAGCTTCCTGGAAAAACGCCTGAAACGCGACGAGTCAGTGATCTACCTGGCGCTACCGGATGACGACGACCACAGGCTGCTGGGCTTCTGCCAGCTCTACCCAAGTTTTTCGTCGCTGTCGCTCAAGCGCGTCTGGATTCTCAACGACATCTACGTGGCCGAGGACTCCCGACGCATGCTGGTGGCCGACCACCTGATACGTGAAGCCAAGAAAATGGCCAAGGACACCAATGCCGTGCGCATGCGGGTATCCACCAGCGCCAACAACGAAGTGGCACGCAAGACGTACGAGTCGATCGGCTTTCGCAAGGACACCGAGTTCGAGAGCTACGTGCTGCCGATCCAGTTGGATTGAAGCCAGTCGCCAACCTCTGAAAAGCTGGCACGACGCCTGTGGGAGGGGCGGTACGGCGATTGGCCTAGATTGCCTGCACGGCGGATATAACCGCTCCCACAGGCTCAGCTGAATCGGCTGGTCCGCCGCCGCCCGTTGGTAACCCCCCGCTACAATCTCTCCGGGCACGATTCCTACTTCGCCGTATAATGCCTCCCTCTGTCATGTGTGAATTTTTACCCATTGCGCGGTAAACAAGCCCACGCCCTTGGCATTGTCCGTCATCGCGTGCCCGTCGTAGCGGGTCAAGAACACAGGTGCTGTACATGGATTTCAACCCGCTGGACCTCATCCTGCATCTCGATGCGTACCTCGATCTGCTGGTCACCAATTACGGTCCCTGGATCTACGCCATCCTGTTCACCGTGATTTTCTGCGAGACCGGCCTGGTGGTGATGCCGTTCCTGCCGGGCGACTCGCTGCTGTTCATCGCAGGGGCCGTTGCCGCGGGCGGTGGCATGGACCCGGTGCTCCTGGCAGGCCTGCTGATGGCGGCGGCAATCATGGGCGACAGCACCAACTACATCATCGGGCGAACCGCGGGCGAACGGCTGTTCAACAACCCCGAGTCGAAGATATTCCGTCGTGACTACCTGCAGCGCACCCACGAGTTCTACGAACGCCATGGCGGCAAGACCGTGACCCTGGCGCGCTTCCTGCCGATCCTGCGCACCTTCGCGCCCTTCGTGGCCGGCATAGCCCACATGCACTACCCGCGCTTTTTGGCCTTCAGCGTCGCGGGCTCGGTACTTTGGGTCGGAGGCCTGGTGACCTTGGGCTTCTTCTTCGGCAACGTGCCGTTCATCAAGCAGCACCTGTCGCTGATGGTGGTGGCCATCATCTTCCTGTCGCTAGTGCCGATGATCCTCGGCTTGCTGCGCAGCCGCCTGGGCCGCGCGGCCAAGGCCCACTGACCACAGCCCATGTGGTCGTTGAGCGCCTGGCGGCGCAAGCGCACCCTGGCGCGCTTCCCGGTCACCGCACAGCAGTGGCAGGTGGTCCGCGACCATCTGCCGATGCTCGATGGCATCAGTGATGAAGAGGACCGCTGGCTGCGCGAGGCCTGCATCCTCTTCCTGCACGACAAACACCTCACCACCCTGCCCGGCGTCGAACTCAGTGACGAACAGCGCCTGTTCCTCGCCGCCCAGGCACAACTGCCGCTGATGCACCTGGGTGACCTGAACTGGTACCAGGGTTTTCACGAAATCATCCTCTACCCCGACGATTTCAAAAGCCCCCAGCGCCACCGTGACAGCAGCGGTGTCGAGCACGTCTGGGATGCCGAGCACAGCGGTGAGGCCTGGCAGCAGGGCCCGGTGATCATGGCGTGGCCCGGCGTGCTGGCCAGCGGTGGCTGGGAGGCCTACAACCTGGTCATCCACGAGCTGGCACACAAGCTCGACATGCTCAACGGCGATGCCAACGGCCTGCCGCCGCTGCACAGCGGCATGCACGTAGAGCATTGGGCCAGCGCCATGCAAGCGGCCTACGACGACCTCAACCGGCAACTGGATGCCGACCCCGACGCAGAGACCGCCATCGACCCTTATGCCGCCGAGAACCCGGCGGAGTTCTTTGCCGTCAGCAGCGAATACTTCTTCAGCGCTCCCGACCTGCTGCAGGGCAGTTATCCACAGGTGTACCATCAACTGTCGCTGTTCTACCGGCAGGACCCGCTGGCCCGCCTGACCCGGCTGTTGGCGGAGCATCCGGACTACCGCGAAAGCCACGCCTGATGCGGCCGCACATCAGGCCAGGCGTGGCATGCCCGGGCAGAATGTGCCTATAATCGCCGCCACTTTTTTGATCAAACACGGGGGCATAGCCCAATGAGCTACAGCAAGATCCCGGCTGGCAAAGACCTGCCGAACGACATCTACGTCGCCATCGAGATCCCGGCCAACCACGCGCCGATCAAATACGAGATCGACAAGGACAGCGACACCCTGTTCGTTGACCGCTTCATGGCCACCCCGATGTTCTACCCAGCCAACTACGGCTACATCCCCAACACCCTGGCTGACGACGGTGATCCGCTGGACGTGCTGGTCGTTACCCCCTACCCGGTTGCCCCAGGCTCGGTCATCCGCGCCCGTCCGGTTGGCGTCCTGCACATGGACGACGAAAGCGGTGGCGATGCCAAAGTCCTGGCCGTACCACACGACAAGCTGAGCCAGCTGTACGTCGACGTGAAGGAATACACCGACCTGCCAGCCCTGCTGCTGGAGCAAATCAAGCACTTCTTCGAGAACTACAAAGACCTCGAGAAAGGCAAGTGGGTCAAGGTCAAGGGCTGGGCAGGCGCCGACGCCGCCCGCGCCGAGATCACCAAATCGGTTGCAGCCTACAAGGGCTGATACCGATTGGAAAAAAACCCCGCTTCGGCGGGGTTTTTTGTAAGCGAAATTCAAACCTCGAAGGTTGGCTGTAAGTAATCCTACTTAGTCCTAATCCATTTCCCACAACTCAGGCAGCTTGCCGTAGTTCGCATCAACATCAGGTTCATTTCCCCGCTGGCACTCGGTCGTTACACTCGCTGTCATGAATACATCCGGTGAACGCTTAAGGGCCCTGCTCAGGGAATGCGGTCTGACCCCTTCCGACCTTGCCGCCTTGCGTCATGTGTCGGCCCAGCACGTCAACAACTGGTTCAAGCGCGGCGTCCCACTGGCCCGACTAGACGAACTGGCCGAGCTGTTCTGCGTAAACCGACGCTGGCTACACACAGGCGATGGCCCCAAGCACCCGACGTCCATCTTGCGTCAGCCCAGACAACCAGAGGCTGGCGAAGGGTTGGTTGCCGTGTCGACGATGGATGGGCGGCTGCTGCCAGTACCCTTGCACGAACTGCACGAAGGCAAGCTGGTACCCATCAAAGGCAAATACCTGCGCCTCCCTGCGCAAGCGCTGCAGAAACTCGGCGTCGCCGCCAGCCAGACCGTCTGCATGATCATGCCGGCCACTAACATGGCGCCGCTGATCCCAGGAAACGCCCTGTTGGCCATCGACCTTAGCCTGACCGACGTGATCGAAGGCGAAACCTATGCCTTGCTGCATAACGGCACGCTCAGGGTGAACTGCCTGAGCCTGGGCCAATCGGGGACCCTGTGCCTGCACAGCCACGACCGTCGAAATCACGCGGTCGAACGCTACACCCCCGCGCAGCTAAGAAGCCAGGACCTGAAAATTCTAGGCTGGGTATTCCACTGGTCACATTTTCGCCAGAAGCGCGCCGAATGAAACAACCTGTGCCATTTTTCGCTGGGCATCCAGCGCCAGCCCTAGTATGCTACGCGCCACATCAGCCCCGACCGGTGCAAACCGCGATCCAGAGGGCTTGGCGACGTCTCACACAGCCGTCTGCCATCTCTATTCTGGCCGAGTGCCAACACGATTAAGGCGATTGCGGCTTACCAAAAATTAGCCAAGACCGTCCCCGAGAAGCCGGCCACAAGCCGGCTTTTTAATTGCCCAAAATAATCTCCTCCCATCCTAGTCACCGCCTAGATAAGGTTTACGCAGATCAAATTCGCCCTCTTCAAAAGTTAATTCATTAAACATCCCACACCTCTAAATCAAATCGTACAAGGACAGTTCGACAAGAACTGCTCCGCTTCCTGCCTTAACTGCCGGGCTCGAGAGGCCGGCAGGCCTGATGTTCGCAACGCTC
>NZ_AUEC01000027.1 GCF_000425785.1 Pseudomonas taiwanensis DSM 21245 | reverse complement strand
TCACCCGTCCGCCGCTGAATCAAGGAGCAAGCTCCCGTCATCCGCTCGACTTGCATGTGTTAGGCCTGCCGCCAGCGTTCAATCTGAGCCATGATCAAACTCTTCAGTTCAATACTGCTTGGGTTTTTAAGAAACCCTAAACTTGGCTCAGCAATCTCAAATGACTATGTGATTTCTCGCATGGCCACTTGTGATGCTGATAATCTTTGTGACTATCAGTCCGTACTCACAAGCACCCACACGAATTGCTTGATTCGATTTGTTAAAGAGCGTTTGGCTAAGAGCGTTTCGTCTCAACCGAGGCGCGCATTCTACGCTTTCCTCATTTGCTGTCAAGCGTTTATTTTGAAGTTTTTGCGAAGCTGCTTTCTTGCAAAAGCGTTCAACTTCAACAACTTACCGCTTGCCTCGCTGCGTTTGTCGCTGCGAGGTGGCGAATAATACGCGGTTTGAAATCAGAGTCAACACCTTGATCTGAAAAAACTTTCCCCTGCCGTTCCTCGCCTCCTGCGCAACTAATGAAGGCGTGCTGGATCTGTAGAGGAACACCCTATGGAGCGAAACGGCCATGCGCGAGGAACAGAACGACAAGACCCCCGGCCTGTCAGCGGACGAAGAGCAGGAGGTCAGCCAGAATCAACCGCCCAGGGCGGCGGTCTTGCACGAGATCATCCGCTTTCAGGGTGACCAGGAGCTGGAACGTACATTGGCCGCCTTGTGGTGGTCCGCGCTGGCTGCCGGGCTGAGCATGGGCCTGTCACTCATGGCCATGGGTCTGTTCTATGCCCGGCTGCCCGAGGGCGAGAGCGCCCAGGTGGTCGCCAGCATCGGCTACAGCGCAGGCTTTCTGGCGGTCATCCTGGCGCGCCAGCAGTTGTTCACCGAAAACACCCTCACCGCCGTATTGCCCGTGATGACCACTCCGACCCTGGCCAATTTCGGGCGACTGCTGCGCCTGTGGGGCGTCGTGCTGCTGGGCAACCTGGCCGGTACGCTGTTGGTCGCCTGGGTCATGCTCGAACTGCCGATTTTCGACACCAAGACCGACGTCGCCTTCCTGGAAGTGGGGCGCAAGGTCATGAAGAACGACATCAGCCAGATGTTCGCCAAAGGCATCGTCTCTGGCTGGATGATCGCCACCATGGTGTGGATGATCCCGTCGATGGAACATGCCAAGATCTGGATCATCCTGATGATCACGTATCTGATGGCGCTGGGCGACTTTACCCATATCGTCGTGGGGTCTGTGGAGGTCTCCTACCTGGTCTGGGCCGGGGAGCAGACCTGGCAGAATTTCTGGCTGGCATTCGCGCTGCCGACACTGGCCGGCAACATCATCGGGGGCAGTTTCATATTTGCCTTGATCAGCCATGCCCAGGTACGCAGCGACAGCGGCAAGCCCCCGTCGCAGCTATTGAAGGACGAGAAACGATCTTTCCGTGGACCGGATGGCCAATAGCCCTCAGCGGCTGGCCACGGCACGTTCAGGCACGCTGCCCTGCTCTGGCACGGGCCGTGGCTGCCACCAGTTCTGCCCCTCGTGAGGCGAGTCGATACTGACACGCTCGCCCATCTGCGGGGTGCACAGGCGAACCTGCGCGGCGGAGGTCAATTCGAGTATTCGTTCGAAGGGCTCCTGCCACCCATGAATGGACAGGTCGAACGTGCCATTGTGAATCGGCAGCAGCCAGCGCCCACGCAGGTCGAGGTGGGCCTGCAGACTTTGCTCGGGCTGCATGTGCACGTTCGGCCAGGCTACGTTATAGGCACCGGTCTCTATCAGGGTCAGATCGAAGGGACCAAAGCGCTCGCCGATCTGGCGAAAACCGTCGAAATAGCCGGTGTCGCCACTGAAGAACAGCTTCATCTGTTCGTCGATCACCACCCAGGACGCCCATAAGGTGCGATTGCTGTCGAACAACCCGCGCCCGGAGAAATGCTGGGCGGGTGTAGCCACGAAACGTACGCCATCGACTTCGGTCTCCTGCCACCAGTCCAATTGGGCGACCTTGTGCGCCGGCACACCCCATCCAATCAGCAGGTCTCCCACCCCCAGCGGCGCTAGAAAACGTTCGGTTTTGGGGGCGAGGCGGCGAATGGCCTGCTCGTCGAGGTGGTCGTAATGGTCATGGGACAGCACCACCGCTGCCAGCCGCGGCAAGTCGTCCAGCCCCATCGGTGGCGCATGGAAGCGCAGCGGGCCGGCCCATTGCACCGGCGAGGCACGCTCGGCGAATACGGGGTCGGTCATGAAAAACCGTCCACGCAACTTGATCAACACCGTGGAGTGGCCCAACCGCCAGAGGCTGTGATCTGGCGCATCGAGCACCTGCTGCCGGGTCATCGCCTGGAGACTGATGGCCGCTGCGGGTCGGGTTTCAGGCGGTTTGCGGATGAACAGGTACTTCAGGCCAATACGCAGTTTCTTCAACATGCCGTCCTGTGGCAGAAGCACCTGGTTGTGAAAGCGCCCGTCGCGCCGTGGCGCCAGCTCGCTGGCAGGGGTAGCCATCTGGACCATGAGCTGCAGGACTCCAAGCATGAGGAAAGCCTTCATGTTACCCCACAGCGCTCGCATCAACCGTGAAATGGCTTTTAAGGGCATTTTTCCGCGATCAAGCGCTGTTCACTCATGTCGGTGCGATCGATGCGATGAACGCTGTCATCGGTCAATTTCGCTCTCCACAAGGCCACGACACTCAAGCTGGCCTATCCTGAGTGAACCTTCCGAGGGGTTGACCTGCGGGAGCTCGGAGTTCACGAAGGAGTCGTTCGCCCATGGCCAGGACCGCCACCCTTCCTCTCGACACCCCCTCCCCGTCCCTACCGATGGGCCGTCTGGTCGCCGGCTTCTGCGCAGTATTCGGCCTCGCGTGCCTGGTGACCCTTGGGGCACTGTTCAACATCGCCGCCACCCTCGATCGACAGGAGCAGCAAAGCAGTACTTTCCATGCCACACAGGCCTTGGAGCAGCGCTTGCAGGCATCGCGACAATTTCTCTCCAGCTACGCGGTTTGGGACGCCGCCTACGAGCACCTGGCCAAGGTAGTGGACTGGCAGTGGGCGTATGAGGAGAAAAACGTCGGCGAGTCGCTTTACAGCGCCAGTGGTTACGAAGGGGTGTTCGTGGTCGATGACCAGCGCACCGGCTACGCCCTGTTCAAGGGCAAGCCCACCGAAGCTGCGGCCAGTAGTTACATCGACGCGCCGCTGGCCGACATCGTCGCCCAAGCCCGCCGTGCTGCCAGTGCACGGGAGCAAGTCACCCGCTTCGTGCTGTTCAACGGCTGGCCCGCCGTGTTGAGCGCCGCTGCGGTGCGTCCGGACAGGGACGTGCAGGACAGCGAAGTGCGGGAAGCGCCGGTCATGCTGTTCGTCGACCAGTTGACCGAAGACAAGCTGGCCCGGCTCGGCGCTGGCGCAGGCCTTGCGAACATGCACATCGAAAGAGACACACCCGGCTCACGGACGACCCAGCGTATTGCCCTGGGTGAAACCGGTTACCACCTGGCCTGGGACAGCCCATCGCCAGGGCGCCAATTGCTCTGGGCGGTACTGCCCCCGCTGCTGTGCGCGCTACTGGTATTGAGCCTGGTAATGCTGTATCTGTTCCGCCATGCCCTGCGCAGCGCCCGCGCCATCGACCTGAGTCTTGAGCGCCTGCAACAGAGCAATCGCGCCCTCGAGGCCAGCGAACAGCGTTTCAGGGCCGTGGCCGAAGCCGCTTCCGACTGGATCTGGGAAACCGACCGCCAGCAGCGCCTGACGTATCTGTCCCAGCGCTTCGTCAGCGTCACAGGCTACCCGGTCGACAGCTGGCTGGGGCAACCTATCAACCTGCTGCTGGCCTGCGATACCACGCCCCTGTCGACCTGGCTCGATGCCCAGGCCGAGGCCGACCCACAGCAACTGGCCAACCTGCGCTGTGCCTACCGCGACAGTACCGGACAGAACCGCTACTGCCGGATCTCGGCAAGGGCGATCATCTACGATGGCAAACCCTTCGGATTTCGCGGTACCGCCAGCGACATCACCGACGAGGTCGCGGCCCATGCGCGCATCCAGCATTTGTCCTTGCACGACCCGCTGACCGGGCTGGCCAATCGCAACAAGCTGTCCCGGCACCTTGAACAGGCGTTGCTGCAAGGAGGCGATGCCTGTTCGCTGACCTTGCTGTTGCTGGACCTGGACAATTTCAAGCCGATCAATGATTCCCTCGGCCACGCGGCGGGTGACGCGGTGCTGCAAGAGGTGGCCACCCGCCTGCGTGATACCACTCGTGATGTGGACCTGGTGGCCCGACTGGGCGGCGACGAGTTCGTCGTGGTGCTGGATGGCATCGACAACCGCAATGAAGTCGACCGGCTATGCGCGCGCCTGGTCGAACTGCTCAAGCAGCCGATCCTGTTCGAAGAACAGCCCGTGCATATCGGCGTCAGCATGGGCATCGCCCAGACCCGCACGCAAGGCTGTGATGCCGGTGAACTGATCCGCTGTGCGGATATTGCGCTGTATCAGGCCAAGGCAGAAGGCAAGAGCACCTGGCGCTATTTCGCCCCGGAAATGAACCAGCAGATCCAGTACCGTCGCCAGCTCGAAAACGATCTGCGTCGAGCCCTGCGCAACGACGAGCTGCTGCTGTACTACCAACCACGCTACAACCTCGACGACCTGCGCATCGTCTCGGTCGAAGCGCTGGTGCGCTGGCAGCATCCTCAGGAGGGGCTGCTGGGTCCCGATACCTTCATCCCGTTGGCCGAACAAAGCGACCTGATAAACGCCCTTGGCCGGTGGGTACTGCGCGAGGCCTGCAATACCGCCTACAGCTGGCCGGACAACCTGCTGATCTCCGTCAACCTGTCGCCCGCACAGTTCTTGCGCAGCAATGTGGTGGCCGATGTGCGCCAGATCCTGCTGGAGACTGGCTTCCCGGCTCAGCGCCTGGAGCTGGAGATCACCGAAAACGTGATGCTCAATGATATCGAGGGCGCCCTGGCCACCCTGCAGGCGCTCAAGGAACTGGGCGTGCGCCTGAACATGGACGACTTTGGAACCGGTTACTCCTCGTTGGGTTACCTGCGCACCTATCCATTCGACAGCATCAAGATCGACAAGCGCTTCATCGCAGGCCTGAACAACCCCAGCGCCAGCGATCGTGCGGTGGTCCAGGCAATCATCAACCTGGGGCAAGCCATGGGGCTGACAGTCACTGCCGAGGGCGTTGAAACCGCCCAACAGCTCAAGGCCCTGGAAAACGACCGCTGCCACGAGGTGCAAGGCTTTTTCCTCAGCCGGCCGCTGGACAAGGCAGGGTTCGAGGCGTTGCTGCAGCAAGCGCCCGGCCGCTCGCTCGATGCCTCCTGAGCGTGTTAGCGCAAACGGCGCTCGGCCAGGATTTCCGGCAGGTCGCTACGCCGCAGGTAAATGCGCAATGGCTCGCCGATATTCAAGCGGTCATCCACGTGTTGCGCGAGCAACAGGGCAAGCCGCGTCCGGCACAACGCCATGCGCTGTCCCGGCTCGGGCCGCCAGACGAATTCGCTGCATGGCGTGATGCTGTCGTCGGCCACATCCATGCCAAACGAGTCTTCGGAAAAACGCACGATATGAACCCCGCGCTTGCCGTGGAAACCCACGAACCCTTTGAGCTGGTCGGCGGCGTTGCAGATGTCCTGGGAGGAAATGGCCATGTCGTAACCTCGCAAAATAATGGGAAGTAACGCACGCCTGGCGGGGAACGGTTGCCTCTGACGGGCAACGCGCAGCGGCCAGCCTAGCGTAACTGGCCAGGCATTTGCCAAGAAATTTCAGTTTCGCGAAGGGTCGACCTGCGACGCCAACAGCACCGTCAGCCAGTTCATGAACGCCTGGACCCGACGCGGTACATGTTGTTGCCGGGCGTACAACAGTGACACCGGCATGGCGCGTGCCTGCCAAGGGTGAAGCACTGCCACCAGATTGCCCTGCGCCAGATGCTCGGAAACCCCAACCGCGGGGACCTGGATCAACCCCAGGCCGGCCAGGCAGGCGGCCGAATAGGCTTCAGCATTGTTGACCGTGACCACGCCGGCCATGGCTTGGTAATGCTGTTCGCCGTCCCGCTCGTACTCAAACCCTGGACTGCGCGCACCGAGGTTTCGGACATAATGCACCAACTGATGTCCGGCCAAGTCTTCGAGGCGGCTCGGCACGCCGTGGCGGGCCAAGTAGTCAGGGCTCGCGCAATTGCACATGCTCAGTTGGCCGATCGCCCGCGCCACCACATCCAGGTCGCTCAAGGCGCCGATACGCATCACGCAATCGAACCCCTCTCGCAGCAAATCGACTTGCCGGTCGGTGCAGCTGATTTCCACCTCCAGCCGCGGAAAACGCGCCAGAAACGCCGGCAATGCCGGAATGATCACCCGTCTGGCCATCATGGTCGGCAAATCGACGCGCAGGCGCCCAGCCAACTCGGCGTCATCGGCACGGAACAGGCTCTCGATCTCATCCATGCCCGACAGCAAGTCCTTGCTGCGCGCATAAAGCAGCGCACCATCCTGCGTGGCCTGCATCCGTCGGGTTGTGCGGTTGAACAGCCGGGTGCCGAGCAACCGCTCAAGGGCCCTGATCTGCTCGGAAACCGTCGAGCGCGGCAGACCCAGACTTTCGGCGGCCAGCGTAAAACTGTTGACCTCGGTCACCCGGACGAAAGTGCGCAGTAACGCCAGCTTGTTCATACGGACCCTCTGATTATTCGGACATGCCGAACAGTATTTCCGGTTTCGCGGGATTTAACAGCACAAGGACGACCAATAACCTTTCCTCATCGCCATCCCATGAGGAAATCGACATGACCCGCAAGATTGCCCTGATCACAGGTGCCAGCCGCGGCTTGGGCAGGAACACAGCCGAACATCTGGCCGCACGTGGCATCGATATCATCGGCACCTACCACAGCAAGGTGGACGACGCCCAAGCAGTGGCCAGCGCCCTGGAGCAGACAGGAGTCAAGGCTGCCATGCTGCAACTCGACGTCAGCGACAGCAGCAGTTTCAAGGCCTTCGCCGAACGCCTGAGCACCACACTGCGGGAGCGATTCGCGCGCGAGAAGTTGGATTTTCTGGTGAACAACGCCGGAATCGGCCTGAACGTGCCGTTCGCGCAAACCACCGAAGCACAGTTCGACCAGTTGCTGAACATCCAGCTCAAGGGACCGTTCTTCCTCACCCAGCAGCTGCTGCCTGTGCTGGCCGACGGTGGCCGCATCGTCAACATTTCATCCGGCTTGGCGCGCTTCGTACTGCCAGGCTACGCCGCCTATGCCGCGATGAAAGGTGCGATGGAGGTGTTGACGCGGTATCAGGCCAAGGAACTAGGCGCGCGGGGTATCCGGGTCAACATCCTTGCCCCCGGCGCGATCGAGACCGATTTTGGCGGCGGTGTGGTGCGCGACAACCGCCAGGTCAATGACTTCATTGCCAGCAATACAGCGCTGGGACGAGTCGGCTTGCCCGACGACATCGGCGCGGCGATTGCCCTGCTGCTCGCGGAGGGCAATGGCTGGATCACCGGGCAACGGCTGGAGGTCTCGGGCGGTATGTTCCTCTGAAGGTCTGCCGGGGCCGCTTTGCGGCCCTCACGGTTGCGGGTCGTCGTGCACTTGCACGCTGGCAGTCATCCCTGCACTCAGGTGCACGCCCTCGGGAATCTCGTCGAGTCGGATACGCACGGGAATCCGCTGGGCCAGCCGCACCCAGTTGAACGTCGGCTCTACCTCCGGCAACAGCTGGCTGTCCGGGTTGCTGTTGCTGTCGGTAATCCCCCGGCCGATGCTTTGTACATGCCCCTGCATCGCCTCGCCCGCGCCCATCAGCCAGACCTTCACGGTATCGCCCTCGCGGATGCTTGGCAGCTTGGTCTCCTCGAAATAGGCCTGGATGTAGAACGTCGAATCGTCGACCAGGGCCATCACCGCTTGCCCAGTATTCACATAGTTGCCTTCGGCCAGGCGCAGGTTGGTGATATGCCCACTTCGAGGCGCCCGCACCTCGCTGCGGGCCAGGTTGATCTTGGCGACCTGCAACTGGGCTTCTGCCTCGCGCAACTCGCCACGCGCGATGGCGGCGTTGATCTGGGCATTCTCGCGTAGCTCCGCGCTGATCGCGTCCGGCCCCAGCGCCGTGCGCCGCGCCGCTTCGCGCTCACGCAGGCGAACCTGTTGACGACGGGTCTCGGCCACGGCGCTGGCTTGCTCCACCGCAGCCTCGAAGCGCTCGCGGTCGATGCTCATGAGCAAATCACCGGCCTTGACCTGCTGGTTGTCATGAACGTTCAGCCCGCGGACCCAACCGGAGACGTCGGGGGCGATCACCACCACATCCGCACGCACACGCGCGTCACGGGTCCAGGGGGTGAGCATGTAGTACTGCCAAAGCTTGAAACCTGCGAGCACGGCAAGTGCCACCACGCAGAGGGTCACCAAGGTACGTACGACTGTACGCATCGACTCAACTCCTTACAAAGGTCCCAACGAACGCACCACCAGGTACAGCACGCAGACGAACAACGCCGCGTCGAACAACGCTTCGTGCCAGATCCAGCGCCCCAGGGGCGTGGCCTGGACCACCAGACGCAATACGCCAGTCACCACCAATGCCATCAAGACGTAGATCAGAAAAGGGCTGAGCAGCACGCCGCCCACCGCCCACTCACGCAAACCCATGGGCTTCCTCCTGCCAGCGACACCATTTACGCCAGCTTTTCTGCAATTGCAGCACCGCACCTTCGGCCAATCGCAGCGGATCGCTGGGTGGCTGACGACGCAAGACCTCGATGAAGCGCTCGCTGGCAGCATCCAGCTGCTCCCCACGCCCGGCTGCCGGCCCATTGGCCAACACGTGCTCCACTTGCTGCAGGTATTCGCGCTCGAAGCTGCCAATCGGCACGTTCGCCACCGCCAGGCACATGCGCAGGTGAACGAGTTCATCACCGATATCCAGGCCATGCAGGCCATCGTCCCATCGTTTGCGCTCAGCCTCGGGGAGTTCGCTGGCGTGATGGGCAAGCTTCATCAGGCGGTCGGCCATCCGTCCGCCGAACCAGCTGTCGGCACCCCGCAAATCACGTCGGGTCAGGCGCACCAGGTCGCTCTGGGTAGCGGCCCGCAGGCGTCGGCCAAGCCAGGCTGGGTGGCGCAACACCACCAGACGGAACGCCAGCACGGCCGCTCCGACCCCGATCAACATGGCCTGCGCGCTGTTGAGCATGTTCGCCACATCGAATTTCATGGTATTGAGCGGCGACACCAAGACGATGAAGTGCAGGCAATAGGACGTGGCCGTACCCGCCGTGCGAGGGTTGGCCATGCACAGAGCGCCGAAGAACAACGGCACGCCCATGCCCAGGCAAAGCATGGCGAAGCTGCTCCATTGGGGCAGGAGAATTTCTCCGACCAGAAATGCCACCGGAAACGCCAGCAAGATCCCACGCAGGAAGCTCAGGCCTATCTGTGCGCCATTCTCACGGCTGGCAAACAGGCTGCAGACAACGCAAGTCAACACCAGGCCGCCTGGCGCCGACGGCCAGGCGGTAGCCAGCCAGAAACTGCTCATGACCAGAAACGCCAACGCACTGCGGGCGCCGAACAGCAGGGCCAGCGGCAGGTCACGGTGCACGGCAAGGCCCGGCGCGGCATCCTTCGGCGCCCTGCCGGCCTCGACATCCTCCACCGCCTGGGTCGCGGCCATGGCAACGTCGATCAACAGCGTCATGCGCGCCAGACAATAGTGTTCTGCCGAGCTGATATGTTCATCGTGGGCCGCATCCCAGATACGCTGGCGCAAAACCAGCAAGCTTGGCTTGTCAGGCTGGATCAGCAGCGCCCGCACCTCCTCCAGCCAGGGCGCGATATGACCGGCTTCCTGCTCATCGAGCTGGCGCCATTGCCGACGCACCGAGCGCGAGATGCGCAACAGCACCATCAGTTTCTGGCTAAGCCCGCGGATGGCGCTGGCGCGCTGCCGCCCACGATTACCTTCGAACCAGGCGTGTTCACGCTGGGAATCGATGGCCACGATGCGTCCAAGAATCTCCAGCAATCCTTTACGCGCTTCGTCCTCCCCGCCGAGCATGGCGGCGGCCGCTTGCAGCCCGGTCTGCCAGGCCTGACGCGCCTGGCCGCTCAGTTGCTGCTCGACCCGCATTGGCCAGAGCAACGCGCTGGTGGCGGTAGCGCAGCAGATCCCCAGGCAGATTTCGGTGCAGCGGGCCACGGCCTGGTCGAACACCTGCAGCGGGTGATTGACTGCCGGCAGGGCAATGATCGCCACCGTGTAGCCAGCCAGAACGAAGGCATAGGCCCAGGCGCTGCGCAGCTGGGTCGAGGCCGCTGTGCACAACGCCAGCCACAGCGCCAAGGTGATCAGGAACAACCAGGGTGTCTGGGCGAACAACGCCATGAACACCACCGACATGATGGTACCGACCAAGGTCCCGGCCAATCGAGCCAGGCCTTTCTGCACCACCATCCCCGATAGCGGTTGAGCCACGATGAACGCGGTCATCAACGCCCAAGACGGCTGCTCCAACCCCCAGCGCATGGCCAGCCAGAGCGCCAGACCACCGCCGAGCACGGTCTTGATGGCGAACTTGATGGCGAGGCTGCTGGGAGCGAACAGGGCCTGGAAAGTGATGGGCACGAATCGGACCTTGCGGGGCTGGTTACAGAAAAGATAGACAACACGGAGAAGGATAATGCGGAGCCGATTAATTAGCTAGCTATCAATCTATTCAAGTCAGGCGATACCTGGCCTGGATTTAGCAAATCGCGGGCAAAAAAATGGGCGACCGAAGTCGCCCTAAATGCCTTGCGTGCACGTGAATCTGGAAGGTCAGCGCGGCTTGCGCTTGTTCGAATCCTTCCAGATGAAAAGTCCTAGACCGGCAAAGAATGCAAACATCAACCCGACTGTTACCACGCCAGCGATGACCACATTGTCGAAGAACATGTCGGCCTCCCATTCGTTTGCCGTTGTCCGATGGGTGCAAGGTATCTAATCGAGGGGAGTGAATAATTGATCGGTGTCAATGGTGCCCTGGAGCGGGCACGCGAGGCGGGTACAGGGTTGACCTGCGTCAAGTTTCAGCGCTTCTTGGGCTTGCCCTTGGGCTTCTTTTTCTTCGCGCCAGCCAGCGGCATGGCTTGCTCGAAGGCCTGACGCACTTCGTTCAGGCGCTTTTCCTTGAGGTCGTGAATGCGCTTGGCGCGTTCAGCATCGAAGTCGATGAGGTTGTCTTGGCTCATGGGTGGGCTCGACGGTCAGCAGAGTCTTGCATGATGAAGCCAGGAGCCGGTCATGACCAGTCCCTGGTCAGACTTCGATGTCCACCAGCAGCCCTTGGCGCGGCTGTTCGCCCATCAGTGGCGCGACCGGCACGGTGTTGTCTGCATTCACCTCGTCACCAGGCAGCGCAGTGTAGCGCTCATCATCGCCCTTCTTGCGACGCTGCTGACGCCGCTGCTCGTCGCGCAACAGCACGGCCTGCTCCTCGGGATCACGGTGCTGCTTGAGGTCGATGGCGCTTTCGCTGGAGGATGGCTGCGCGGGCACCACCGGCTTGATGTCGGGCGTCGGTTTGACCGGGTCCAGTTGCGAGGTGACCGGGACAGCACTGAGCGGGATGAGCGGCGGCAGCATGGGAGTTCTCCTGTAGCCACTGTATCGGCCGGCCAGAATCCGCCTTGAATCCTGGTGGGTATAAACCTGTGGTGTGTCACGGTCAGTGGCCGCCGATGAGGACGACGCTTACTCGGTGTCGTCCTCGGGGTCGTCATCGACCGGCGGGCTGGTTTCGCTCCAGGGGCGCTTGTAAACCTGCTGCCAGACCGCATCCATGTGCTCACGCAGGACCTGGGGCGCGTTCTTCAGCGATGCACTGTCGTCGCGCTCGCCACCGATCGGCTCCTCGCCCGCGGGCGTGATCAGCGACTGCCCGGTAATCGTGTAGCTTGCCTGCCCCTCACGTAGCTCGATGGAGATATCGTGCGGATCGATGCCACCGCCGCAGAAGGCATGGCTTGCCACTGTGACCTCGGCGACACCGTCCTTGTTCAAGTCGCTGACGTCACTGACATCGGTGTAGAAGTCCACATCCAGGTCCAGCCCCGGGCAACTGGTCTCCTGTTCGATCTGCCAGCGCGGCTTGAATGCGTCGCGCTCTGCGGCACGCCCATACAGGGTGGCCTTGAGCTGCACCTTGTCCACTTCCTGCTCGGTGTCAGGGTCGGTGGCCTGGCCATCGACGCGGCTCAGTACCAACAGGCCCTCGCCATCGCGGTCACGGAAGTGGACGCTCTTGATCGGCGTCTGCACCCCCAGCACCTCGAGCTGATCGACCGGGATCGCAGGCAGGGTCTCGAAATTCTTCTGTTCACAGGCGGCCAGCAGCAAAACGCTACTGATGGCCATTGAGGCGCTCAACCAGGGGTGCTTCACAGGCATATCGGTTCGGACCCTCGTCGGCAGGACGGTGTTCGTCGATGAAACAGCTAGACTCTTGGTCTTCACTCTTTGGTCTGACCGGCCTATCCGTTAACATAGCCGGCTTTTCAACGCGGGAGTTCAGGCAGTATGGCGCAGCAGTATCAACCGGGGCAACGCTGGATCAGTGACAGCGAAGCCGAGCTCGGCCTGGGTACCATCCTGGCGCAGGATGGCCGCCTGTTGACCGTGCTCTACCCGGCCACTGGCGACACACGTCAGTATTCCCTGCGCAATGCGCCGCTGACCCGTGTGCGCTTCTCGCCCGGTGACCAAATCACACACTTCGAAGGTTGGAAGCTGACCGTACGCGAAGTCGAGGATGCCGATGGCCTGATGGTCTACCACGGCCTGGATGGCAACAATCAGCCGCGCACCCTGCCGGAAACCCAGCTGTCGAACTTCATTCAGTTCCGTCTGGCCAGTGACCGCCTGTTCGCCGGCCAGATCGACCCACTGTCGTGGTTCTCCCTGCGCTACAACACCCTGCAGCACACCAGCAAGCAGATGCTGTCCTCGCTATGGGGCCTGGGCGGTTGCCGTGCGCAACCCATCGCCCACCAGCTGCATATTGCCCGCGAAGTGGCAGACCGTAGCGCGCCTCGTGTTCTGCTGGCCGACGAAGTCGGCCTGGGCAAGACCATCGAGGCTGGCCTGGTGATCCATCGCCAGTTGCTGTCCGGGCGTGCCAGCCGAGTGCTGATCCTGGTCCCGGAAAACCTTCAGCACCAGTGGCTGGTGGAAATGCGTCGGCGCTTCAACCTGCAAGTCGCCCTGTTCGATGCCGAACGCTTCATCGAAAGCGATGCCAGCAACCCATTCGAAGATGCCCAGCTGGCGCTGGTCGCGCTGGAATGGCTGGTGGACGACGAAAAGGCCCAGGATGCCCTGTTCGCTGCCGGCTGGGACCTGATGGTGGTCGACGAAGCGCACCACCTGGTGTGGCACGAAGACCAGGTCAGCGCCGAATACGGCCTGGTGGAACAGCTCGCCCAGGTGATCCCGGGCGTGCTGTTGCTCACCGCGACGCCTGAACAGCTCGGTCAGGACAGCCACTTCGCCCGCCTGCGCCTGCTGGACCCGAACCGCTTCCACGACCTGGCCGCCTTTCGCGCCGAAAGCGAGCACTATCGCCCGGTTGCCGAGGCTGTCCAGGAGCTGCTTGACGAAGGTCGCCTGTCACCCAAGGCCCACGCCACCATCCTCAACTTCCTCGGTGCCGAGGGCGAAGCCCTGCTGGCAGCCGTGAGCGATGGCGACACCGAGGCCAGCGCGCGCCTGATCCGTGAGCTGCTGGACCGTCACGGTACCGGCCGCGTGCTGTTCCGTAACACCCGGGCGGCGATCCAGGGCTTTCCCGAGCGCCAATTGCACCCTTACCCGCTGGCCAATCCGGAGCAGTACCGCGATTTGCCCGCTGGCGAGCACGCGGAGCTTTACCCGGAAGTGGCCTTCCAGGCCCAGGGCGAGGTCAGCGATGACGAACGCTGGTGGCGTTTCGACCCACGGGTCGACTGGCTGATCGACACCCTGAAGATGCTCAAACGCACCAAGGTGCTGGTGATTTGCGCCCACGCCGAGACTGCCATGGACCTGGAAGACGCCCTGCGCGTGCGCTCCGGCATTCCAGCCACGGTGTTCCATGAAGGCCTGAGTATCCTCGAGCGCGACCGCGCCGCGGCCTACTTCGCCGACGAGGAGTTCGGCGCCCAGGTGCTGATCTGCTCCGAAATCGGCAGTGAGGGCCGCAACTTCCAGTTCGCCCATCACCTGGTGATGTTCGACCTGCCGGCCCACCCGGACCTGCTCGAACAGCGGATCGGCCGCCTCGACCGAATCGGTCAGAAACACACCATCGAGCTGCACATTCCCTACCTGCAGGACAGCCCGCAGGAGCGTCTGTTCCAGTGGTACCACCAGGGCCTCAACGCCTTCCTCAACACCTGCCCAACCGGCAACGCCCTGCAACACCAGTTTGGCCCACGCCTGCTGCCGATGCTCGAAGGTGGCGACGCCAAGGCATGGGATGGGCTGGTGGCCGAAGCCCGCGCCGAGCGCGAGCGTCTGGAAGCCGAACTGCACAGCGGCCGTGACCGCTTGCTGGAACTCAACTCCGGCGGTGCTGGCGAAGGCCAGGCGCTGGTCGAGGCGATTCTCGAGCAGGACGACCAGTTCGCCCTGCCTATCTATATGGAAACCCTGTTCGACGCCTTCGGTATCGACAGCGAAGACCACTCCGAGAACGCGCTGATCCTCAAGCCAAGCGAGAAGATGCTCGATGCCAGCTTCCCGCTCGGAGACGACGAAGGCGTGACCATCACCTACGACCGCACCCAGGCGCTGTCGCGCGAAGACATGCAGTTCCTGACCTGGGAGCATCCGATGGTGCAAGGCGGCATGGACCTGGTGCTGTCCGGCTCGATGGGCAACACCGCCGTAGCCCTGATCAAGAACAAGGCGCTCAAGCCCGGCACGGTGCTGCTGGAATTGCTGTTCGTGAGCGAAGTGGTGGCACCGCGCAGCCTGCAGTTGGGCCGCTACCTGCCACCCGCTGCACTGCGCTGCCTGCTGGACGCCAACGGTAATGACCTGGCGGCGCGCGTCGCCTTCGAAACCCTCAACGACCAACTCGAAAGCGTACCTCGCGCCAGCGCCAACAAGTTCGTCCAGGCCCAGCGCGACGTGCTGGCCAAACGGATCAGCGGTGGCGAAGCCAAGGTCATGCCGACCCACATCGAGCGCGTGGCCGAGGCCCAGCGCCGACTGGCCGCCGAGGCGGATGAAGAGCTGGCGCGTCTGACCGCGCTCAAGGCCGTCAATCCAAGCGTGCGTGACAGCGAAATCGACGCCCTGCGCAAGCAGCGTGAAGAAGGCTTGGCAATGCTGGATAAGGCAGCCTTGCGACTGGAGGCGATTCGAGTGCTGGTCGCAGGCTGATTATCCGCCGGCTCTGTGGGAGCCTCTTGCTGTCGAGACGGGCCGCGCTCCGCTGCGCGGGAAGCCTGGGGGGCCGCGATGCGGCCCTATCGCGACGCAAGACCGCCCCCACAGCGATCCGCTACCACATGGGTAAGTCCCGCAAGTTTTCGTTCGCGAGGTCGTTATATCCCTCCGCTATCAGCCCGATGCCGAAATCATTGCTTTCAAAGTGCCATTAGTCATGAAGGCCTGAATAGCTGTTCCTATACTTTCCTCTGGTCAGTCTCCACCCCGCATTTTGGAGACGAGTGAAAACTCGACGAAGAGGCATGCTATGGAATGGCTGGGACTGCAATTGTTCTCCGAGCTTCCTATCAACGGGCAGATTGTCATTGACTGCCGGCATGAGCCGCTACTGATCCTGCTCGCTTATGCCGTGGCCTGTGCCGGGTGTTTCGCCACCCTGGACATGGCAGAACGCCAATGTCACTGCGAAAATGCCAAAGCCCAACGACAATGGCGGGCACTTGGCGCCTTCTGCCTGGCCGGCGGTATCTGGGCCATGCACTTCATCAGCATGCTCGCCTTCCAGGCACCGCTGGAAGTCCACTATGACGTCTCTCTTACCGGCCTTTCGCTCTTGATTGCATTGGTGGTTGCCTGGCTGGCGATGTACAGCCTCAACCGTGTACAAATGCTTGCGCACAACTATTTGCAAAGCGCCCTGCTCATTGGCGCGGGCATCATCCTCATGCACTTCGTCGGCATGGCTGCGCTGCAGACCGGCGCCCAGCAGTATTACCGTACCGACCTGTTGCTGGCCTGTACCGCCATCGCCTTTCTCACCAGCCTCACCGCCCTGCTGCTGGCGCGGTACTTCCGCAACGGTAGCGGCACTTGGCATTTGGCCATGAAATACGGCGCCAGCCTGGTCATGGCGGGCGGTATCGTCGCCACGCATTTCACCGCCATGGCCGCGATGACCTTGGTCATACCAGCCGACACGGCCTTGAGCTTGCCTTCGGGTGATAACAGCCTGCAACTGGGCCTGACCATCGCCGTGATCACCTTGCTGATCAGTGGCAGCAGCATCAGCGCCGCGCTGGCCGACAAGAAGCTGCAACGTCAGGAACACGACCTGCGCCGCTACAGCGTCCTGCTCAACCAGCTCGATCAGGCCCGCGCCTCCCTGCAGCAAGCCGCTCACTACGATGCCTTGACCAATCTGGTCAACCGCCGAGGTTTCAACGAAGTGTTCGCCGAACGCCTGGCCGAGCATCAGGACCGCCAGAGTCGCCTGGCGGTGATGTTCCTCGACATCGACCATTTCAAGCGCATCAATGACAGCCTTGGTCACGATGCGGGCGATGAGCTACTGAAGGTCATCGCCGACCATATCAAGGCCGCCACCCGCAGTCAGGACCTGGTGGCACGGCTGGGGGGCGACGAGTTCTGCGTGGTCACCAGCCTGAACAACCCCGATGAGGCTCGCCACCTGGCCCAACGCATCATGCAACGCATGAAAGACCCCATCGACCTGGGCGGCCGGCGCATGGTGATGACCACCAGTATTGGCATCAGCATATTCCCGGAAGATGGCCAAACCGCTGAAGAACTGCTCAAGCATGCCGACCTGGCCCTTTATCAATCCAAGGGCTGCGGACGCAATAGCCTGCACTTCTTCAACAGCGGACTGAAGAACCGGGCGACCCTTGAACTGCAACTGGAAGAGGAACTGCGCATCGCCCTGCTCGAGGAGTGCGGACTGTGCGTGCATTACCAGCCCATCTTCGACCTGCGCACGGGCCAGGTGGCCAAACTCGAAGCGCTGGTACGCTGGCAACACCCGCAACACGGCCTGCTAAGCCCCGATCGTTTCATCGGCATCGCCGAAGCCAACGGGCTGATCGTCGACCTTGACCTGTGGGTGCTGCACCACGCCTGCAAGGACCTGGCCCAGCTCAACCGCCACGGCTACACCAGCCTGAAGGTTACGGTGAACTGTTCGGCCGTGACCCTAGGCCGCGAAGAGCTGGCCAATGAGGTAGAAATGGCCTTGCTGGAAGCTGGGCTTGCGCCGCGCCAACTGGAACTCGAGGTGACCGAAAATGCCCTGATGGGTGATGTCCAGCGCACTGCAGGGCTTTTCAAGCGTATCCGCGCCCAGGGCGTTGCCCTGTCGATCGATGACTTCGGCACCGGCTATTCGTCGCTGGCTTACCTCAAGCGCTTGCCGCTGGATGTGCTGAAGATCGACCGCAGTTTTCTCCAGGACGTGCCCGGCAACCAGAAGGACCGGGAAATCGTCCAGGCGATCATCGTCATGGCCCACACCCTCCACCTGCAGGTGGTCTGCGAGGGTGTCGAGACCATCGAACAACACGAATTCCTCGCCACCCACGGCTGCGACTACCTGCAAGGGTACCTGCTGAGCCGACCAGTGCCGCTGGCGGACCTGCGGCCGATCCTGGAGCGGCTCGACCGCCAGGAAAGCCGCCTCACTCCTTGTTACGATACAGTTCTACCAGGGTCGCCGGATCTTTTTGCAGATTCCCTTGGCTACCGTGCAAGCGCATCAGTTGCGCGGCGAGGGCGGTAACGGGTGTTGCCGAGCCCTGCTCGCGGGAAAACTTGACGGCGCCATCGAGGTCCTTGAGCAGCGTGCGCACATGCCACTTGATCGGTTCGAAGCGGCTTTCGGCCATTTGCGGCGCCAGGATCTGCAGGGGCTTGGAGTCGGCGAAGCCCCCTGCCAGCGCTTCGGCGATCAAGGTCGCGTCAACCCCTGACCGCTCCGCCAGGGCCACCACTTCGGCAATCACCAAGGCATTGCACGCCACGATCATCTGATTGCAGGCCTTGGTTACCTGCCCCGCTCCCACTGCCCCCATGTGCGTGACTCGCTGGCCCAGGGTCAGCAGAATGGGTCGAGCGCGCTCAAGATCACTCGGCTCCCCGCCGACCATGATCGCCAGGGTCCCCGCTTCCGCGCCAGGCGTCCCCCCCGATACCGGCGCATCCAGCCAGGCCATGCCACACAGGGCGGCCACTTCAGCAGCCATTTCGCGAGTGGCCGTCGGTTCAAGACTGGAGAAGTCGATCAGCAATTGCCCGCTGCGCCCTCCGTGAACGACGCCTTGCTCGCCGAACACCACTTCACGCACCACTGCCGTATCGGCCAGGCAAAGCAGCACCATGTCGCTGCCACGGCTCAGTTCTGCTGGGCTATGTGCCAGCTTCGCCCCGGCGGCAACCAGCTCGGCACACTTCTCCGGGCTGCGATTCCACACGGTCAGGGGGTAACCCGCAGCCAGCAGGCGCCGGCACATTGGCAGTCCCATCAGGCCAATTCCGGCGAATCCCAGCGAAGGCAGTGCAGTACTCATGAACGACTCCTGGCAGAAGATTAAAGAAGCATGACAATCGGACGATGCAGTGCCGGAGCGATAGAAAAAATCCTTAGAAGCTGTAAGGCAAACCCCTATCGCATCCGAAAAAGGCGCACTGCTACAGTCGCCGAAACCCTGGTGATGGCTAGATGACATGCCCACCCAGGGGCCCACCACCTCAGGTAAATGGCGCACTATGACTTCTACGAACACTTCTGCCAATGCGGTCCCCGAGTCGACGACACACTCCACTTCGCTGACCGCCAGCGGTGCTCGAGAAGCTCTGCCAGTGCGCAGCGCGCCAGCACAGCAGTACCTGTACTTCACCGAGCAGGATATTCAGCGCATCCTCGACAACCTCGACGGCCTGCGCGACCTGGTGTTCCCGCAGAACCTGCACATCGAAGACGAAAGCCAGCTGCGCCTGGAACAGCAGTTTCCCTCGGTCTGCCTGATCGGCCTGGGCCGCTGCGGCTCGAACATTGCTCTTGATGTTGCCGAACTGGTGTACAACGCCCGCACCTTCTTCCTCAACGAATTCAACAACGAGGACCGTAACAAGGGCGAATCGGGCTACAGCCCGGCGCGCTGGATTCGTCAGAACCTGCGCCTGGTGCAAAACAAAGGCGCGAAACCCGTGTTTCTGGTCGAACCGCTGGTGATGCTGGGCGACCTGGACAAAGACATCGCCGGGCGCATTCGTTTCTCGCGCAAGGGCGAGCGTGGCGAGTTCCTGCGCGACTACAGCAAGATGAAGATCATGGACCTGTCCGAGGTCCACGCAGGGGGGGCCGGTAATGCCCCAATCCTCGGCCAGTACCTGGCCAAGATCATCCTCAACAAGGACACCCAGCGCTTTTCCAGCGCCGACTGGAAACTGATCCACTCGTACCTGATCGACTCCTGCGGCATCAAGGCCAACCAGTCGCGCCTGTACTTCTACATCTTCAGCGCTGGCGGCGGTACCGGCTCAGGCATGGCCTCGGAGTTCGGCCTGGCCCAGCAGTATTCGTACATGAACAAGACCTTCGACACCAAGCAGGCGGACGAGAACGACGGCAAGAGCGGACACTCGTTCGTCTTCGAGCCGATCTTCACCAGCGGCATCTGCGTGCTGCCAAACATTTCGGACCACCGCAGCGAAATGTCCGAAGCGCTGCACATCAACGCCGGCCGGCTGCTGTGCAAATACCTGTCCGAAGAATGGGACTTCTCGTACAACTTCGACAACGAGGACAGCAGCGAAGCCAGCGTCATGGGCCGCATTCGCCCCTGGAACGCAATGATGCTGATCTCGAACGACATCATGCGCTACGCCGAAGAAAGCGACGACGGCACGATCCACAACATCGACGTCAACGCCATGGAGAAGCACGCCAACCAGTACATCTCCCAGCAAATCTTCAACATCCTCACGGCCCAGGCGGTCACTACCGACTACGACCAGAACTACTTCCGTCGCGCCGGCATCGACATCGGCGAAACCATCCGCCTGGACGCCAACGACCTGTTCATGAGCCTGGCCGGCCCAGTGGCCATTGCCTACGCAGAATCGGTGGTGCCGGAAATTCCGGTCCAGGGTTCGGACAAGTTCAAGGTCTTCGAGCGCGAAACGCCGCGCCTGGACATCGACGACCTGTTCTTCCGCTCGATCGACCTGCCGCACTTCAACAAGCAGACCCAGGCAATCGAAGGCATCAGCCTGTTGCCGATCGAGTCGCGTCGCTACCGGGCAGCCTTGGAGCAATACCAGGCTTCGGGCTACGACGCCGCGGCCCTGCACGACCTGCACTTCTTCAAGAACTGCTCGTCGGTGGTGTCGATCGTGTCGCTGCCCAAGGACTACAAGCTGTCGTACATGGACCTGAATCGGCTCAAGACCCACCTCAACAGCCTGTTCCCCAACACCACGCTCAAGCGTTATGCGCTGGTCATCGGCGCCTCGGCCAACCTGTCGCTGACCACACTGATCGCCAAGAGCCCGTGCCTGTCGGATGACTTCCTGACCCTGATCGTGGCGTTCATCAAACGCTGCTTCGCCCGCACGCCGTACCGTTTCGACGACACCCTGGACAACGCCATCCTGGAGTTCATCACCAGCGAGCACTTCGATGAAGACCGCATCGACGACCTACTGAACGAGTTCGAGAACCCGGCGAAGATCCTCGATACCAACTGGTATGCGATCAAGCCGATGTACGAGAAGAAATACCGGGAATTGATCAACGACAAGAGCCGGTTCGTGTCGATCAATGACATTAGGCTGTCGCGCGAATGCGTGAAGAAGGCGGTGAAGTACCTGCGCGAGATCTTCCGCCACCGCATCGGCAAGACCCGGGTGATCTCGCTCAACAGCCACACCGGCCGGGTCGATTACTGACATCGGTCGTGCTGGCTCCTACAGCACCCGGTAGGAGCCGGCTGGTCGGCGGCGGGACATTACGCATCCCGTAAACTGTTACCGCCCCGCCGAATCAACACGACACTGTTACCAACTTCCACCTTACGTGAGCGTCAATGCGCACCGTTGTGACACGGCTGCGCATTTTCACGCACCAAAAAAGCGCATAGCTACTCAGCCTGCTTGACCTGGATGACGATGAACGGCGAAACCACTACCGCCCAGATCTCTGGATCGCGGCTTTGCAGGTCCATCGCCTGCTCTGCGGTGACTGGCCCCACAGTGCCATCACTACGCCACTTGGCGAAGATCTCGCTGCGATTCTCGGCCATCGCTTCGGCAACGGCGATCAGGTCCAGGGAGGGGTCGACCCAAATCAGGTCACCCTTGGCCCAAAAACGCTCCAAGGCTTTCCACTCGATGGTCGCGGTCTCGCCGAGCAATTTGGCATAGAGGGTGCTTGTTTGATCAGTCATGGGTTTGTACACGCATCAATCGGCCAATAAAAAAGGCCGCTATTTTTGCAGAAAAACCCGGTTTCAAATACGTAATTTGGTCGATTGGCCCCGAAGTTGTGGGGTGGGGCCAGGGATAAAGGCAAAGTGATGGCGCTTTTCTATATCTTTCTGTCGATCAAGCGACAACCCCTGAGACAGGCGCAATTCGCCCGCTTTTCAAGCGCTCGAACGGCGCTCTACACTGTACCGGTACAGTTCCGGGACATGTTCCGGGGGAAGGTGGGCATGCAGTATGGCGTGGCCATACCGCAAATCCCGCCCGGTCTGTAGCCCTGGCCGCCAGGACTATAAGAATTACAACAGAATGAGTGGAGCACTATGATCAAGATTTCCAAGCTGTTCGCCGCAATGGTTCTGGCCGGGGTTGCCAGCCATTCGTTTGCCGCCGATACCATCAAGATCGGTATCGCTGGCCCCAAGACCGGTCCGGTCACTCAGTACGGCGATATGCAGTTCATCGGCGCCAAACAAGCCATCAAAGACATCAACGCCAAGGGTGGCGTGGATGGCAAGATGCTCGAAGCCAAGGAATACGACGACGCGTGCGACCCTAAACAGGCCGTTGCGGTCGCCAACAAAGTGGTCAACGACGGCGTCAAGTTCGTCATCGGCCACCTGTGCTCCAGCTCCACCCAGCCTGCGTCCGACATCTACGAAGACGAAGGCGTGATCATGATCACCCCGGCAGCCACTTCGCCGGAAATCACCGCCCGTGGCTACAAGCTGATCTTCCGCACCATCGGTCTGGACAGTGCCCAGGGCCCGGCGGCCGGCAACTACATCGCCGACCACGTCAAGCCGAAGGTCGTCGCGGTACTGCACGACAAGCAGCAGTACGGTGAAGGCATCGCCACCGCGGTCAAGCAGACCCTTGAGAAGAAAGGCACCAAGGTTGCCGTCTTCGAAGGCCTGAACGCCGGTGACAAGGACTTCTCCTCGATCATCCAGAAGCTCAAGCAGAACAACGTCGACTTCGTCTACTACGGCGGCTACCACCCAGAGCTCGGCCTGATCCTGCGTCAAGCCCAGGAAAAAGGCCTGAAAGCCAAGTTCATGGGTCCAGAGGGCGTGGGTAATGACTCGATCTCGCAGATCGCCCAGAACGCCTCCGAAGGCCTGCTGGTCACCCTGCCGAAATCGTTCGATGCCGACCCGGCGAACAAGGCCATCGTCGACGCTATCAAGGCCGACGGCAAAGACCCAAGCGGCCCGTTCGTGTTCCCGGCCTACTCGGCCGTCGAGCTGATCGCCGAAGGCATCAAGGCGGCCAAGTCCGAAGACACCGACAAGGTGGCTGCTGCCATCCACAACGGCACCTTCAAGACCCCGACCGGCGACCTGTCGTTCGACGAGAAAGGCGACCTGAAAGACTTCAAATTCGTGGTCTACGAATGGCACTTCGGCAAGCCGAAGACCGAAGTCTCCCCTCAGTAACTGCGTGACTAATAGCTGACCGTAGAAGCCCACTGTGCGAGCAGTGGGCTTTGTTTTAC
Source organism: Pseudomonas taiwanensis DSM 21245 (assembly GCF_000425785.1). Classification (GTDB taxonomy): domain Bacteria; phylum Pseudomonadota; class Gammaproteobacteria; order Pseudomonadales; family Pseudomonadaceae; genus Aquipseudomonas; species Aquipseudomonas taiwanensis. The sequence goes on along the minus strand of NZ_AUEC01000027.1, from coordinate 70,936 downwards.
GAGGTTCATGGGCCTGATTGCCGCGATCCGGCAGCGGGTTCACCTGAAAATCTTAAAACCGTCACCCGCGGTTTCCTGGCTGTCACCCGGCCGGCGAAATGCAAATCAGGTTTTTAGGAGCGCTGTAATGCCTGAGATCTACCATTTCTTCCAACAACTGGTTAATGGATTGACCATCGGCAGCACCTATGCCTTGATCGCCATCGGTTACACGATGGTGTACGGCATCATTGGCATGATCAACTTCGCCCACGGCGAGGTGTACATGATCGGTTCCTACGTGGCCTTCATCGCGCTTGCGGGTCTGGCCATGATGGGTATCCACTCCCTGCCGATCCTGATGACCGTCGCCTTCGTCGCGACGATCTTCGTCACCAGTGCCTATGGCTACAGCATCGAACGGGTCGCCTACCGCCCGCTGCGGAACAGCAACCGTCTGATCCCGCTGATTTCTGCCATCGGCATGTCGATTTTCCTGCAGAACACTGTCTTGCTCTCGCAGGACTCCAAGGACAAATCCATCCCTAACCTGATCCCAGGAAGCTTCTCCTTCGGGCCAGGCGGTGCGGAAGAAGTCCTGGTGTCCTACATGCAGATCCTGGTGTTCGTGGTCACCCTGGTGGCCATGACCTGCCTGACCCTGTTCATCTCCCGCTCCCGCCTGGGCCGCGCCTGCCGCGCCTGCGCCGAGGACATCAAGATGGCCAACCTGCTGGGCATCAACACCAACAACATCATTGCCCTGACCTTCGTCATCGGCGCCGCACTGGCGGCGGTGGCGGCCGTGCTGCTGAGCATGCAGTACGGGGTTATCAACCCCAACGCCGGCTTCCTGGTGGGCTTGAAGGCCTTCACCGCGGCGGTACTGGGTGGCATCGGCAGCATTCCGGGCGCCATGCTCGGCGGGCTGGTGCTGGGCGTGGCCGAAGCGTTCGGCGCCGACATCTTCGGCGACCAGTACAAGGACGTGGTTGCATTCGGCCTTTTGGTTCTTGTCCTGCTGTTCCGGCCGACCGGCATCCTGGGCCGTCCGGAGGTTGAAAAAGTATGAACAGAAATCTCAAACAGGCGTTCTTCAGCGCCTTGCTGGTATGGGCCGTGGCCTTCCCGGTGCTTGGCCTGAAACTGAGCATCGACGGCATCAGCCTGGTGGTGCACAGCCAAGGCTCGTTCACCATCGGCATCATCGCTGTGTGTTCGGTGCTGATGTTCCTGCGCGTGCTGTTCGACAAGCAGTGGAATGCTGTGATGGGCCGTCGCTCGGATCGCGCCTTGATCCCGCCAGCGGTCAGCAACTACCTGACCCTGCCCAAGACCCAGCGCTACGTGATCATGGGCCTGATCGTCGCCGCCTTGGTGTGGCCGTTCTTCGGCTCGCGCGGCGCGGTCGACATTGCCACGCTGATCCTGATCTACGTGTTGCTGGGCCTGGGCCTGAACATCGTGGTCGGTCTGGCAGGCCTGCTCGACCTGGGCTACGTGGGCTTCTATGCGGTTGGCGCATACAGCTATGCCATGCTCTCGCACTACCTGGGCTGGAGCTTCTGGGTGTGCCTGCCGATCGCCGGCCTGATGGCCGCCACCTTCGGCTTCCTGCTCGGCTTCCCGGTGCTGCGCCTGCGCGGCGACTACCTGGCGATCGTGACCCTGGGCTTCGGCGAGATCATCCGTCTGTTCCTGCGTAACCTCACCGACTGGACCGGCGGCCCGAATGGCATCAGCAACATCCCCAAGCCGGAGTTCTTCGGCCTGACCTTCGAACGTCGTGCCGCCGAAGGAATGCAGACCTTCCACGAGTTCTTCGGGCTGGAATACAACTCGATCAACAAGGTCATCTTCCTGTACCTGGTGGCCCTGCTGCTGGCCCTGCTGGCGCTGTTCGTCATCAACCGCTTGCTGCGCATGCCGATCGGTCGTGCCTGGGAAGCGCTGCGTGAAGACGAGATCGCCTGCCGTGCCCTGGGTCTGAACCCGACCGTGATCAAGCTCTCGGCCTTTACCTTGGGCGCCTGCTTCGCAGGTTTCGCCGGCAGTTTCTTCGCCGCGCGCCAAGGCCTGGTGACGCCTGAGTCGTTCACCTTCATCGAATCGGCGATCATCCTCGCCATCGTCGTGCTCGGCGGCATGGGCTCGCAACTGGGCGTGATCCTCGCGGCCATCGTGATGATCCTGCTGCCCGAGCTGATGCGAGAGTTCAGCGAATACCGGATGCTGATGTTCGGTGCGCTGATGGTGTTGATGATGATCTGGCGTCCGCAAGGCTTGCTGCCTATGCAACGTCCACATATGGAGCTGCGTCGATGAGCCGCGAAATTCTGCAAGTCAGCGGCCTGAGCATGCGCTTCGGCGGCTTGTTGGCGGTCAACGGCGTGGGCCTGACCGTCAAGGAAAAACAGGTGGTGGCGCTGATCGGCCCGAACGGCGCCGGCAAGACCACCGTGTTCAACTGCCTGACCGGTTTCTATAAGCCAAGTGGCGGCACCATCCTGCTCGATGGACAGCCGATCCAAGGCCTGGCCGGCCACCAGATCGCCCGCAAGGGCGTGGTGCGAACCTTCCAGAACGTGCGTCTGTTCAAGGAAATGACCGCCCTGGAAAACCTGCTGATCGCCCAGCACCGCCACCTCAACACCAACTTCTTCGCCGGCCTGTTCAAGACCCCGAGCTTCCGCCGCAGCGAAAAAGAGGCCATGGAGCGCGCCCAGTACTGGCTGGAAAAGGTCAACCTGACCGAATTCGCCAACCGTACCGCCGGAACCCTCGCCTACGGCCAGCAGCGTCGCCTGGAAATCGCCCGCTGCATGATGACCCAACCCCGGATCATCATGCTCGACGAACCCGCGGCCGGTCTGAACCCAAAGGAAACCGAGGACCTGAAGGCGTTGATCGCCTACCTGCGGGAATCGCACAACGTCACCGTGTTGCTGATCGAGCATGACATGAAGCTGGTGATGAGCATCTCCGACCATATCGTGGTGATCAACCAGGGCACGCCCCTGGCGCACGGTACGCCGGAGGAGATCCGCGATAACCCTGACGTGATCAAAGCCTACCTGGGGGAAGCGTAAATGCTGAAGTTCGAAAACGTTTCCACCTTCTACGGCAAGATCCAGGCGCTGCACAGCGTCAACGTGGAAATCAACCAAGGCGAGATCGTCACCCTGATCGGTGCCAACGGCGCCGGCAAGTCGACGTTGCTGATGACCCTGTGCGGTTCGCCCCAGGCCCACAGCGGCAGCATCAAGTACCTGGGTGAAGAGCTGGTCGGGCAGCCCTCCTCGCACATCATGCGCAAGAGCATCGCCGTGGTCCCTGAAGGCCGCCGCGTGTTCGCCCGCCTGACCGTCGAGGAAAACCTGGCCATGGGCGGTTTCTTCACCAACAAGGGCGATTATCAGGAGCAATTGGACAAGGTCTTGCAATTGTTCCCTCGCCTGAAGGAGCGCTACATCCAGCGTGGCGGCACCATGTCCGGCGGTGAGCAGCAGATGCTGGCCATCGGCCGCGCACTGATGAGCAAGCCCAAGTTGCTGCTGCTCGACGAACCGTCGCTGGGCCTGGCACCGATCATCATCCAACAGATCTTCGACATCATCGAGCAGTTGCGCCGTGACGGCGTGACGGTGTTCCTGGTGGAGCAGAACGCCAACCAGGCGCTGAAGATTGCTGACCGAGCCTACGTCCTGGAAAACGGTCGGGTCGTGATGCAAGGGACCGGCGAAGCGCTGTTGACCGACCCTAAGGTACGTGACGCGTACCTTGGAGGCTGATCGACGTCCGCTTCGGGAAAGGGCCTTCGGGCCCTTTTTTCTGTCTAATAGGATGAGTCCGCCATGGCATGCCTTGCGCCGGCAAGCCGGCTGCTAAAGCGCTAGCGCGATCGCACAGCCCCCTTGTGCACATCCCTTGGCCTGAGTACCGTGGCCAGCTCTTGATGCAAGATTCCCGGAGCCAGCCCCATGCGCATACCCCCCACCCTGCTGCTTGCCAGCCTGCTGCCTTTGTTCGCCGGCTGCCAGCTCATGGCCCATCAACCAAGCGACCCGAACATCGGTACCACGCGCATGCAGGGCGAGCTGAGCGCCGGTGGCGGCCAGTTGTTCTTCAAGCCTTGCGGTGAGAGCCGTCGCTTCGTGATCAGCGACGTCGGCGGTACCGGTATCCTGCAGGAAGCCGCCAACCTGGCCGACGATGCCAACGACAAACTCTTCGCCGATGTGCGTGGCCGCCTGACCGGCAGCAAGCAGGCGAACAACGACGGCCAACTCGAAGTACGCCGACTGTACCGCCTGGAAGGTTCCACCCGCGCCTGCGAAGACCCCAACTTCAAGCAACTGACCCTGCGTGCCAGCGGCCACGAGCCGGGCTGGGACATCAAAGCCAGCGGCAAGGGCATGGTGCTCAACCGTGTCGGCCAGGACCCACTGCCACTGCCTTTCCTTGAAGAGGAAGTGCCCGGCGGCGGCCTGACCCTGACCAGCGAAGCCAACGGCAAGCACGTCGAGTTGTGGGTTGCCCCACAGCGCTGCGTCGATACGGCCACCGGCGCCGTGCAGCACTTGCGCGCCGAATTGCACATCGACGGCCAGACCCTCAAAGGCTGCGGCTACTATGGCGGTGCACGGGACAACTGATCGCCGGGCACTTTTATCCTGCCAGTCAGGGCGGCTAACAGCTTATACTTGGCGGTTTGTGTAAAGCCGCCGGCCGCCATGGCCGGGATACTGGACCCTGCCATGCTACGAATCACCGAACTTAAGCTGCCCCTGGACCACCCCGACGAAGCCCTGCGCGAGGCCATCGTCCAGCGCCTGGGCATCGAGGACGAGCAACTGCTCGGTTTCACCCTGTTCAAACGCAGCTACGATGCGCGCAAGAAGAACAGCGAAATGCTGTTCATCTACACCATCGACCTGGAAACCAGCAACGAAGCCGAACTGCTCAGCAAGTTCGCCGACGACCACAACATCGGCGTAGCCCCCGACGTTACCTACAAGTTCGTCGGCCAGGCCCCGACCGGCCTCCAGGAGCGCCCCATCGTGGTCGGTTTCGGCCCGTGCGGTATCTTTGCCGGCCTGCTGCTGGCGCAGATGGGCTTCAAGCCGATCATCCTCGAACGCGGCAAGGAAGTACGTCAGCGTACCAAGGACACCTGGGGCCTGTGGCGCAAAAGCGTGCTCAACCCAGAGTCCAATGTGCAGTTCGGCGAAGGCGGCGCCGGCACCTTCTCCGACGGCAAGCTGTACAGCCAGATCAAGGACCCGAACCACCACGGCCGCAAGGTGCTGGAAGAGTTCGTCAAGGCTGGCGCACCGGAAGAGATCCTCTACATCAACAAGCCACACATCGGTACCTTCCGCCTGACCGGCATGGTCGAGCAGATGCGCCAGGACATGATCGCCCTGGGTGCCGAGGTGCGTTTCCAGCAGAAAGTCACCGACCTGCTGATCGAGGATGGCCAACTGACAGGTGTGGTGCTGGAAAACGGCGAACAGCTGCACTCACGGCATGTGGTGCTGGCACTGGGACACAGTGCCCGCGACACCTTCCGGATGCTGCACGCCAAGGGCGTGTACATGGAAGCCAAGCCATTCTCCATTGGTTTCCGCATCGAGCACCCGCAGACGCTGATCGACAAAGCGCGGCTGGGCAAGTACGCCGGCCACCCGAAACTGGGCGCAGCCGACTACAAGCTGGTGCACCACGCCAAGAACGGTCGCTCGGTCTACAGCTTCTGCATGTGCCCGGGCGGCACCGTGGTTGCCGCGACCAGCGAACCGGGACGTGTGGTCACCAACGGCATGAGCCAGTACTCGCGTAACGAGCGCAACGCCAACTCCGGCATTGTCGTCGGCATTGACCCGGAGCGCGACTATCCGGGCGGCCCGCTGGCGGGTATCGAGTTGCAAGAACGCCTGGAAGCCCATGCCTACGTGATGGGCGGCAGCAATTACCAGGCCCCGGCACAGCTGGTGGGCGACTTCGTTGCAGGGCGTCCTTCCACTGCGCTGGGCAGCGTCGAGCCATCCTACAAGCCGGGTGTCACCCTCGGCGATCTGGCCCCTAGCCTGCCAGACTTCGCCATCGAGGCCATCCGCGAAGCCCTGCCCGCGTTCGACCGCCAGATCAAGGGGTACAACCTGCACGATGCAGTGCTGACCGGTATCGAGACCCGCACCTCGTCGCCATTGCGCATCACGCGTGGCGCGGATTACCAGAGCCTGAACCTAAAGGGGCTGTTCCCGGCAGGCGAAGGTGCCGGCTACGCGGGGGGCATCCTGTCGGCGGGTGTCGATGGCATTCGCATCGCCGAGGCAGTGGCCCGGGACATGCTCGGCCTGTAAGAGCCGGCTTGCCGGCGATAGCGCTAGCGCCGCCCAACAAAAAACCCCGAACCGGCCATGCCCGTTCGGGGTTTTTCGTGTCGCGTCTACGATCAGTGGGTGACGCGGCTGGTACCGTCGACGGTCATGATGCGCACGCGATCACCGACGCGGAAGATTTCGTTCTGTTGCACGGCCTGGACATAAGCACGCATGCTGCCGTCGTCCTCGCGTACGGTGATTTCCACACCTTGGGTACGGGTGAGGCCTTCTTCAGCGGCCGAACCTGCCAAACCACCAGCGACCGCACCGATGACGGCAGCGACGATGCTGCCACGGCCACCACCAACGGCACTACCGGCGACACCACCGACGATGGCGCCAGCGCCGCCGCCGATCGGGGTCTTGGTGCCTTCGATTTTCACCGGACGCAGGGATTCGATGGTACCCATGCGCACGGTCTGCACGCGACGGGCTTCATCACGGGAATAGCTGTCGCCTGTCAGGCTCGAGGCACAGCCACCGAGCAACAGCGACATGGTGGTGAAGGTCGCCACCAGCAAAACAGATTTACGCATGGGTACAGTCTCCATAAGTCAGGTGTCCATTAGACGCTGTGCCTTGACGGCTGTCACGATACATAGGTAACAAAATTGCTTTTATTCAGCTCTGGTACAGCCGCAACCGGCTGTTTTGCAGGCTTTTGAAGTCAGACCAAGGATAGCCATGGATTACTTCATCGTCGTTGTAACCACGCTCGCGGGGCTGTACTTCCACGGCTGGCTGTATGTACGCATGCACCGCTGGATGGACCGGGACCTGGCGTTGGCACTGGCGGGAACGGACCCCAAAAAGCGTGAATTCATGCTGCGGAGCCTCGAACGGGCCCAGGCGCAGAAGCTCAAGGGCAAGGCGTTGGCGGCCTGGTTGGCGCGCGAGGCGCAAGAATATCGAGGGAACTGACTGGCATCGTCGCCGGCAAGCCAGCCCCCACACGATCTGCAGGGTACATGCAGGAGCAGCCTCGTGACGCGAAAGGGCCGCGCAGCGGCCCCTACGCTATCAGGGAGCCAGGCGCTCGCGCAGCCACTGGCCATCGACCAGACGGTAGTTCAGGCGATCGTGCAACCGGCTCGCACGGCCCTGCCAGAATTCAATGCGCTCCGGCAACAGGCGATACCCCCCCCAGTGCTCCGGGCAATGTGGCTGGGTGTCGGAGAACCGTGCCTCGGTCGCCTTGACCAGGCCCTCCAACTCTTCACGCCCGGCAATCACCCGACTCTGCGGGGAAGCCCACGCTCCCAGGCGGCTGCCCAGCGGACGCACTTGGAAGTAGTCGTCCGACTCCTTGGCCGTGACCTTCTCGACCCGACCTTCGATGCGCACCTGACGCTCCAGCGCCGGCCAGAAGAACGTCATGGCGGCGAAGGGATTGGCCAGCAGTTGCTGGCCCTTGGCGCTGTCGTAGTTGGTGAAGAAGGTGAAACCGCGCTCATCGAGGCCCTTGAGCAGCAAAACGCGGCAATGAGGCCGCCCCTCGCCATCGACGGTGGCCAGAGTCAGGGCATTGGCCTCCACTGGCGGCTGCTCGGTCTTCACCGCGTCGGCAAACCACTGGTGGAACAGGGCGAACGGCTCAGCCGGTGCCTGGGCTTCGGCCAGGCCATCACGGGTGTAGTCGCGACGCATATCGGCCAGGGATTGGGTCATGGCTGCGTTTCCTTGAAGATCAGTTGGTCTTCGCAGGGCTGTTGGCGGCGACTTTCTTGTCGACCGTGGTTTTCTTGGCGACGGGCTTGGCCGGCGCGGCTTTCTTCTTGGCAGTAGCCTTGGCGGGTGCCTTTGCAGGTGCCTTGGCCTTGGCCGCCGGCTTTTTCGCCGCGGTCTTGGCAGCAGGTTTGGTGTCAGTGGCCTTGGCAGCGGCTGGCTTGGCGTCCTGCACAGCGACCAGGGACGCCGGGCTCTGTGCCGGGGCGGCTTGCTGGTACTTGGCCAACAGCGCAACCATGGTGTTCTGTGGCGTCAGCAGCATTTCCACACGGCGGTTGAGGGCGCGGCCTTCGGCACTGTCGTTGGCGGCGCGCGGCATGACCGACCCCATGCCCTTGAGGGTCAGGCGGTCACGCTGCAGGCCGCTGAGGCGGAAGATCGCCGACACCGAGGCAGCGCGCTCCAGGCTAAGCTTCTGGTTGGCAGCGGCTGCACCACTGTTGTCGGCATGACCCAGTACCAGCACGGCCGACTTGGTATCGCCCTCGACCGTCTTGGCCACCCGGGTGATAGGGCCCAAGGTGATTGGCAGCAACATGTTAGGTCGGTCAGGGTTGTAGGAACCATCCACCGGAATGGTCACAGCCAGCACATCCTCACGGCGCTCCAGTTCCAGCTTGCTACCCTTGATCGCTTCACGCACCTTCGGCTCGTACTCGTCCAGCCAGGCCTGGGTAGCCTTCTGATCGATCTTCGGTACGGCGGACGCCTTGGCTTGCTTGTCGTCACCACCGAATGGCCACCACCAGCGGCTGGCACTTTCGGACTTGGCGTCGGCCTTGGCCACTTTATCGGTGACGGCTGCCTTCACTTCCTGCTCGGCCACCTTGTCCGAACCGAAGGGCCACCAGCTATGGCCACTGTCCTTCGAGGCGTCCTGGGAATGGCTGGCACAGCCCGTGACAGCGGTCAGGCACAGGGCGAGTGCTAAGGTTTTATGTGAAGACATCAGCGATACACCATGAAATTAAAAGAAATTTTGCTCACGCGTTTCAGGCGTTGGCATTCAGGATAGTCAAAGGGACCGTGCAATACCCGCACAACCCGATCAAAGGCAACTGCCGAGCACCCTGACCAACTTCTGCGCACGGGGGTCCATCAGCACGTATGGACCCAGGGTATTGACCACGAAACCGAACGCAACGTCATGTTCCGGGTCGGCAAATCCGACGGAACCGCCGGCTCCCGGGTGCCCAAAAGCACGCGCCCCGAGCCCGAAGGTGGCATTGGCAACGTCGGGCTGGTCGAGCATGCAGCCAAGGCCGAACCGCGTCTGGGTCAACAGGGTGCGATCCTGGCCGAAACTGTGTTCGCGGGTCAGCTCATCGAGCAGTTCGGATTCGAGCAGGCTGCCGTCCAGCAGGCCGGCATAGAAACCCGCCAGGCTCCGTGCATTGCCATGGCCATTGGCCGCAGGCTGCTGCATGCGCCGCCATTCGGGCTTGTTGGTGCTGGTGAGGATCGCAGGCGGGTTGGTGAATGCGCGGGTGCTCAGCGCTTCTGGTTCACGCAGGGTGACCTGCAGCAAGCGTTGGGCGGCGGCGTCACCGGCGTTGCCTTTGCCACGGGCAATATGCGCCACGCGATGAAACTCTTCGTCGGCCAGGCCGACATGGAAATCAAGCCCCAGCGGCCGGGCGGTGCGGGCAACGATCGACTCGCCTGGACCACGGCCGTCGGCCCGACGAATGAGCTCGCCGATCAGCCAACCAAAGGTAATGGCGGCGTAACCATGCTCGGTGCCCGGTGTCCACCAGGGTGCCTCTGCTGCCAGGGCATCCACCATGGTTTGCCAGTCGTACAGGGCCTCGGCAGGCAGCAGCTCGCGGATGGCCGGCAAACCAGCACGGTGGCTGAGCAACTGACGCAGGGTGACGGATTCCTTGCCCGCCTGGGCGAATTCAGGCCAATAACGGCAAACCGGAGCATCCAGGGCAAGCTTGCCCTCCCCCACCAACTGCAATGCGGTGACCGCGGTGAAGGTCTTGGTGCAGGAGAACAGGTTGGCAATGGTGTCGCTATGCCAGGCCTGCTGGCCGTCCTTGTCGGCGCTGCCCGCCCACAGGTCGACCACGGTTTCCCCGCCCACCTGGATGCACAGGGCAGCGCCGCGCTCCTGGGGATCATCGAACAACGCGGCGAATGCTTCCCGCACTGCCTCGAACTTCAGCTCATAGTGACCCTGGATCTGCACCCGCCTGTTCTCCGTACGACCTTGCTGTCAAAGGCGTGCATTGTTTCAGTAGTTGGAGGTTTTGCAAACTGGCTATGGCCCGGTGGTCGCCGATACAGGCTTCTCCAGCCCGCTGCGAAACTGCCCAAGAACCTGCCAATTGCTCTGGCGCACCGACTCGACGAACGACAAATAAGGCACGTCGGTGATCGCGACCAGCCCCAGATGCCCGTTCTCGCCATCGAGCAGTCGACCACTGGCCGGCTGGTCGAGGTACTGGAACCAATGCGCACCGACGATCATCGGTTGTGCCATCGCCGCCTTGAGGAAGGTGCCATAGGCCGGTCCACGGTCCTCTTCACGCGCCACTTCCACCGGCCCCGGCCAGAAGGGGCCGCGGTCGCGGGAGCCGAACTGGAACTCAGATACCAGCACAGGCTTGTCCAATTCGGCCAGGCGGGCGAAGTCATAGCCATCTTCAGGCTTGAGGGTATAGAAGTTGAAGCTCAGCACATCGCAGAACTCGACGCATGCCTTGACTGCCTCTGGCGTGCTCACGGCATAGCGCCCGCCCAGCAGCAGGTGATTGGGCGCGTGCCATTTCAAGGCATCGGAAATGGTCTTGAAGTAGGTATCGGCGAATACCTGCTGGAAGTGCTGGTAATCGCGCTCGATTTCAGGGTACTCAGGGCTGGGCAATGGCGCCTCGAAACCTGGGTCTTCCATCAGCTCCCAGGCTTGCAAGTCAATGCCCCAGGCCTTTGACAGCCCTTCCTGGTTGCGGTACTTGTCCCGCAATTGCTTGAGGAAAGCACGCTTGGCCGGCACGTCGGTGGTCAGCCGCAGGGTACCGTAGGCCAGACCGTAACGGGCTTTGGGATCGTCTCCCGGGGCAGCCCAGGCGAGCTCGTTATCGGCGAAATAGCCAATCAGCCAAGGGTCGTCACGATGGTCTCGGGCGGCAATGGCCACGGCGCGCTCGGTGGCCATGGCAAAGCGCGGGTCGAAGGGGTCGGGCATGCGCCCCCACCAGTCCATGCCGGTACTGATGCTGGCGTAGTCGCCGATGATCGACAGCGGCAGGGTGTAAGGCATGCGCTTGACCTGGGCCAGCGCAGGGTCGCTCCAGTTGCCCAGCGTGTTGAAACCCCAGGCCTGCAACCGGTCCAGCGTATGGGCCTGCCAGCGCGCGGCATCCAGCACTGGCTGCGGGCAGCCCACCGGGGGCTGGTCGGCTGCACCGGCACCGCACGGCTGGCCGTAGGTGCGCTGCAGGTTGGCGGCATAGAAGTCGAACCAGCGCCCCTTCTTGAAGCCGCGACCTTGCGACGAGGCATTGCCATCGTCATTGTTCCCTTCGCCATAAAAAGCCGCCAGGGGCTCGCCCTCGGCCGGTAATGCCTTGAACATGGTTTCGCGCCCCGCGACATAGGTGCGCCCGCCATCGGCAGCCACCGTATTGACGCCCAGCGAGAAGAACGGGTGGCCATCGGGAGTCACCAGGTACCAGCGTCCGGCTCGTTTCTCGGTGCGGAAGAACCCCTTGGCTTCGAAGGCCGGACCGGCCAGCAAACCGCCGTAGTTGTCCAATGGCTGCTTCTGGCGCTCGGCCAGCCACCCTTTGAGCTGCTGCCGCTCCCGCTGATCGGCCACCTTGAGCTGTTCGTCATCGACGATTTTCTCCGGCCAGCGAGCCCGGGTGGATTGGCCATACGCATCGATCAGCTCGCGATAAGCGGCCTGGTACGCCTTGTCGTCATCCTGCAGGCCGACTTTCTCGATCAGCAAGTTCTGCGCAACCTTGGGGCCGGGAATGCTCAGGCTGACCGACACCACCTGCTTGAGGTCGACTTCCCCGGCACTGCTGGCCAGCAGCAGACGCTGCCCTTCATGGGTCCAAGGCATTGGCGGGCCGGCACGCATACCCTGGTTCAGGGGCGAGCTCGCCTTCAGCGGCATCATGACGGTCTGCGCCGGCCCGGCAGGCAGGTCGATACGGCTGGTCAACGTGCGGCCATCAGCGCCCTGTACGGTGACATCCACGGTCAGCGCCCAGTCCATTGCGCTTTGCAGGCGCAGGGTCAGGAACCGACCGGCGGACCAGTCCCAGACACCGCTTTGTGGGCTCAGGCGCAGCGTCGGGCGCGCCACCGGGTTGAACACCACCCGCCGCAAGACTTCGCCTTCGGCCGTTTGCTCCGCGTTGTACTGGGGCATGCTGGCATCGTCGGTCACCACGTTGACCACCGAGGCCGGGCGCACGAAGCTGAAAAGCGTCTGTTGTCCGGCCAGCAGCGGCGTGCTGAACAACAGGGTGAGAATGGCGGGCAGGGTGTGGCGGATCATAGGGCTGGGGCTCTCCTTCAGGGCCCTCATGAGCCCACGTCCGGGTAATGGACAACGAGCCGGTGCATCGTGCTCCGGCCGTTACGAAATCTCCCGCCGGAATGGCGGCAGCGCATTGAGAATAGCCTTGCCGTAGCGCTGGGTGACCAGACGCCGGTCAAGCAAGGTGATGACGCCGCGATCCTGCTCTGTACGCAACAAGCGACCGCAGGCCTGGATGAGGCGCAATGAAGCATCGGGCACGGCGATTTCCATGAACGGATTACCGCCACGGGCTTCGATCCACTCGGCCAATGCCGCCTCGACCGGATCGTCGGGCACCGCGAAGGGGATCTTGGCGATAACCACATGCTCGCAGTAGGCACCGGGCAGGTCGACGCCCTCGGCGAAACTGGCGAGGCCGAAGAGCACGCTGTGCTGGCCATCGTCGACCCGCGCCTTGTGTTTGTTGAGGGTTTCCTGCTTGGACAAGTTGCCCTGGATCAGCACCAGCTTGCGCCAGTCACGGTCCAGGCCATCGAATACGTCTTGCATCTGCTTGCGCGAGGAGAACAACACCAGGGCGCCGCGGGCATCCTCGACGATGCCCGGCAGTTCGCGGATGATCGCCGCCGTGTGTGCCGTGGCGTCACGCGGGTCGGCGCCCAGGTCCGGCACCCGCAGCAAGCCGGCATCACCGTGCACGAACGGGCTGGGCACGACGCAGGTCACGGCATCGCGGGGCAACCCCGAGCGCATGCGGAAGCGGTCGAACTTGCCAAGGGCCGTGAGGGTTGCGGAGGTCACCAGGGCGCCGTGGGCCACGTTCCAAAGGCTGCGGCGCAGCATCTCGGCGGCCAGGATGGGGCTGGCATTGACCTCGATGTCGAATAGCGCACCACTTTCGGCCAAGGTCAGCCAGCGGGCCATCGGCGGGCTGTCTTCAGGGTCTTCGGCGGTAAAGGCGGTCCACAGCTCCCAGTTGCCTTGGGCGCGGGTCACCAGGCTGCCGAACAAGGGGTACCACTCTTCGGCCTGATGGCTGGCGATACCGATGTTGACCTCGCCGTCCATACCTTCCTTGAGCAAGTCGGCCAGGCGTGTGAACAGGTCGTTGAGGCGGGCGAACCCTTTTTTCAGCTCGATTCCCGCTTCGCGGATCGCCTCGGGAACCACGCCACCTTCGAACCGATAACGTGGGCGTTCGCGGCCCTCCGTGTCCTCGCTGGGACGGAAGTCGGCGACCTGCTCGCACAGGGTGAACATGAACTGCTGTTGCGTGCGGATTTCCCGCGCCAGCTCTGGCACCTGCTCGATCAGCTTACCCAGATCGCCCGGCAGCGGGTGTTGAGCTAGCAGCTTGGTCAGGTTCTTGGCCGTCTGCTCCAGCCAGTCGGCGGTCGAGCGCAACCGCGAATAATGGGCGAAGTGGCCGATGGCCTTGTCCGGAAGATGGTGGCCTTCATCGAAGACGTAGACGGTGTCGCGAGGGTCGGGCAACACCGCACCGCCGCCCAAAGCCAGGTCAGCCAGGACCATGTCGTGGTTGGTGACGATGACATCGACCTTGCCCATGCCTTCCCGCGCCTTGTAGAACACGCACTGCTGGAAGTTCGGACAATGACGACCGGTGCACTGGCTGTGATCGGTGGTCAGGCGGGCCCAGTCCTGGTCCTCCAGTGCCTCGGGCCAACTGTCGCGATCGCCGTCCCAGCGGTTGCCGGCGAGCTTTTCGATCATGCTGTTGAACAGCTTCTGGCTACGCTCGTCGACCTCGATATGAAAACCCTCCTCCTCGAACAACTGGGCAGTGGCCGATTGCGCATGGCCCTCCTGCAGCAGTACATCGAGCTTGGACAGGCACAGGTAGCGGCCTCGCCCCTTGGCCAGGGCGAAGCTGAAGTTCAGGCCGCTGCTGCGCATCAGGTCGGGCAGGTCCTTGAACACGATCTGCTCCTGCAGTGCAACCGTTGCGGTGGCGATCACCAGGCGTTTGCCGGCCGCCTTGGCTGCCGGAATCGCCGCCAGGCTGTAGGCCACCGTCTTGCCAGTACCGGTACCGGCCTCCACCGCCACCACGGCAGGCTCGCCCGCCCGACGGCCTTCGTCGTCGCAGGCGATATCGCCGAGCACTTTGGCCACTTCGGCAATCATCAGACGCTGGCCATAGCGCGGCTTCAGGCTCTTGGCTTCGAGAAAACGCGAGTAGGCGCCCTGGATGGTGGCTTTGAGTTCGTTGCTGATCATGGTCTGCAAGCGCCCGGAGGGCTGGATATATTTTCAGTGTTTCGCATGGGGCGGCTATCATACCCCGCTATTGCCCTTTGTGCCGCATGGAGATCCGGATGCTAGCCTTTGCCTTGCCCTACACACTGCACGTTCTAGCGGCCCTGGTCTGGGTCGGTGGCATGTTCTTCGCCTGGCTGGTGCTCCGCCCGGCCACGGTTGCGACCCTTGAAGGGCCTGCCCGCCTGCGCTTGTGGGTGGAAGTTTTCCGACGTTTCTTCGGATGGGTCTGGCTGGCCGTAGCCATTTTGGCGATAAGTGGTATCGGCATGTTGCACATGCGCTTCAACGGTTTCGAAACCGCACCGCGCTACGTGCATGTGATGATCGGCGGTGGCATTGCCATGTTCGCCTTGTTCATGCGTATCCAGGCGCTGCTGCTGCCAGAGCTCAGGACTGCCGTGCAGGACGAGGATTGGTCGACAGGCGCTGCGGTACTGGCGCGGGTTCGCCGGATGGTGGGTATCAACCTGCTGCTGGGCCTGGCGGTGGTGGCGGTGGCCAGCTCGCGTCTGGTGCTGTAGACGCAGAGCGGCCACGGCCATGCCGTTAGGGCCTGCATGAAACGTCCTGAGAGCCTAGATCACAGCGGCTGCAGAATCAGCTCACCAGTGGCCCCTGCCAGGCCAGGTTGCCCTGGCTGCCCTGGACGACCATTGGCCCCGGCATCGGTGCGGTAGACCAGGCAGCCCTTGCTCGCCCCGCCTTTGCCGGCCTTGCCGGCAGCCCCGGGTTTACCGGGTGCGCCGCCATCGAGGCGGACCACGATGCGCTCCTGCGGGAAGCTCTGCGGGACGCTCAGGCGGATTCGCCCTCCCGGTGCGCCGTCATGGCCATTGCCGCCGTCATCGCCATTGCCCCCCCGGGTGGCCTGCCCCCAAGTGCAGCCACCAGCCTGACCATTGGCGCCATCCAAGCCGACGTACCCCGGCGCACCGGCACCGCCTCGGGCGTCGATGGCCAGACGTTCAGCCGTGATCGCATCGAGTCTCAAATCCAGGTTGCGACCGGCGCGGGCGGCCCGTTCATAGGTGCCGGCCGCCCCTGTAGCGCTGAATTCGCTGCCTTCCTCCAATCGAGCGGCGCGCGCCTGAATCAGCAGTGGGCTTTCCGATGGGGCGATGGCGATCCGGGCATCGCGCCCCAGTTCCAATTGATCGATGTTCAATGCTTTCAGCGACGCGGGCAGCATCAAGGTGGCCGAGTTGGCCAGTTGCAGGCGCTCCAGGTGCACGGTTGCCGACTTGTTCGGCAGACGCAACATGGAGTTGGCAGCGACTTGCAGGCTTTCGGCCTGGGCCAGGGGAGCGACCAATGCGGCCAGCAACATCAATTTATGCATGGCGCGGTGCCTCCTGCGGACGCGGAATGGACATGACATGGAAGATACCCGTCAGCAGAATCTGCAGACGGTCGAACCAGCGATGGCTACGCCCGCGCAGGCTGCCATTGAAGAACAGCATTTCAAGGAAATGCAGAGTCAGCAACGTGATGCCGACTGCGTTGATCAGCAAATTGAGTGGCAGCGGTTGCGGCTTCAACAGATTGAACAACACCACCCACCAGAAAAGGACCGTCAGGGCCTTGCCAAGGCCCAGGATGAATTTCATACCCGCCCCTACTTATTTATTGTTATGCCGTCGCATCCCGTTCGAGCGGGCTGCGCAGCTAACAGTAGCGTCAATGCCAAGGTTTGCGCCAGCGGCATCAATTGAGGTGCAGTTCCACCCGTCTGTTGAGCGCGCGTCCCTCCTCGGTGTCGTTCTCAGTCACCGGTTCACTTTCTCCACTGCCCTGGCTGGTGACTTTGGCGGGTGCAACACCCTGGCCAATCAGGTATTCGGCCACGCTGCTGGCGCGGCGCTCGGACAATGCCTGGTTGTAGCTGTCCGCACCCACGCTGTCGGTATGGCCAACCACCTTGATGCGGTTCACCGCCGGTTCGATGAGCCGGGGCACCAGGCTTTGCAGGCGCTGTTGGGCGGCGCTGGTGAGCTCGGCGGAGTCGAAAGCGAACATGACCTGCCCCTGATCATCCAGGGTGATCACCTCGGGCGTGGGCGCAGCTTCGCTGGCCGGTGCGGACGCTGGATACTGCGGTAATGGGCAACCCATGTGGTTGACGGGCGTGTTCGCCGGGGTATCGGGGCAGCGGTCGCGGCGATCGAACACGCCGTCTTCATCCTCGTCGCCATCCTGGGCATAGCAGATCAGGCCTCCGGCGATTGCGCCCAAGGCTCCACCTCCCGCGGCCCAGCCAGAGCTCTCGATCGCCCCCAGACCACCGCCTGCCAAGCCACCCAGCAGGCTGCAGACAGGCCAAGTCCTTTGATTGAGCGGCGCACTGCCATCACTGTGCGTAGCGCAGCCTGCGAGCAGGCTCGATGCCAGCAACAGCGGCAGTGCCGCCTTCGACATAACACTCATGGTGAATGCTCCTGTGTCATTGGCCGCAACCGGCTACACAGGAGTAAAGACGCGCCCGCGCCACTTCTCAAGACGCGGGCGCTGGCTGTCAACGCTGGATCTTGATCTCAGTGCGACGGTTCATGGCGCGGCCATCGGCCGTGGCATTATCGGCCACCGGCTGGGTCTCGCCGGCACCAACCACAGAGACGAAGCTGCTGCGCGGTACGCCTTGCTCGACCAGGTAATCCGTCACCGAGTGAGCACGACGCTCGGACAATTTCTGGTTGTAGCTGTCCGAGCCTACGCTGTCGGTGTGGCCAGTGACACTCAGCCGAGCGCTCGGCGCTTCCTGCTTCAGCCGCGCGGCGATGGTATTGAGTCGCTCTTTGTCCGCTGTCGTCAGGCGAGCGGAGTCGAACTCGAAGCGTACATCGCGAATGACGATGACTTCTTCTTTCTGGACCACGGCCTCCTGCACCACCGGAGCCGGTTCAGGTGGGCAACCATTGGCATCGACCTGCACGCCGCGCGGCGTGCCTGGACATTTGTCGCGGCTATCCGGCACACCATCGCCATCTTCGTCACCATCGCCATGAACCCAGCAATAGCCGGCCGCCATGGTACCGCCCACCAACGCGCCCCAGCCAGCCCAGCTGGAGCTTTCTATGGCGCCCAAAGCGGCGCCGCCCACGCCCCCGACGGCAGCACACTTCGGCCAGTCGGTTTTCTGCAAACCTGCACAACCAGTCAACACACTGGTGAGCAGTACCAGGGGTATCGCTGTGCGTACTATGCTCATTTTGTTGCGTCTCCTAGGGGGAATCGGCATATGGCCGATCCTTGGGAGTAAAGACCGCGCAATCCATCCCTGCCAGCGATAAGCCACGACGCGGCCACATGCCTCTTTGCCCACAGCCGACAGCCCGCTAGTCTTGGACGACCAGAATGAGGATTGGCAATGACCGACGGTTTTTCCCAACGCACCCCGCAACAAGCCCTGGCGGCCCTGCTAGAGCGCTTCACCCCGCAACGTCTGCTGCTGGTCGGCACGCGTTTCCCGGCCTTGGAGGCCTTTGCCCAGGCGCATCCCCAGGTACGGATAGAAACCGCTGCCGCCGGCCCGCTACCTGCCGAACTTGCGGCCCAACGTTTCGACCTGGCTGTGCTGGTGGACTGCCTGGAGCACCTGCCCAAGCGTGTCGGTCTGGAGTTGCTGGGCGGTATTCGCAACCTCAATGCCAGTCGAGTGGCAGTGCTGGCCGACCTGTCGGTATGTGGCTGGCAAGACACCGACTTCTTTGCCTTGGCGCTGTCGGCAAGCGAGAAATTCCGCCGCGATGAACAGGTATTGAGCCTGTTCACCTATGATCTACATGACTACAAGCAGGTCCCCGACTGGCTCAACGCCAAGTTCTGGGCCAACCCTGAAAACTTTGGCAAGTACTGGTGGTGATGATGAGTGTCTCGGTTTGCCCTTGCGGCAGCGGCAACCTGCTCGATGCCTGCTGCGGGCATTACCATGCCGGCACCCCGGCGCCGGATGCACAGACGCTGATGCGTTCGCGCTACAGCGCCTATGTGCTGGGCCTGATCGACTACCTGGTGGCCACCACCCTGCCTGCCCAGCAGGCGGGCCTGGACCGCACGGCCATGGCTGCCTGGAGCGCCCAGAGCACCTGGCTGGGTCTGGAGGTGGAAAGTGCCGAGGTATTGGGTGGCCAGCCCGAGCACGGCTTCGTCACCTTCACGGCGCGCTGGCATGACCAGGAGGGTGACCACCAGCATCGCGAGCGTTCGGCGTTCGTACAGCATGACGGACGGTGGTACTTCATCGACCCGACCGTCGGGCTCAAGGCCGGACGCAACGACCCCTGCCCCTGCGCCAGCGGGCAGAAATTCAAGAAATGCTGCGCCAGTTACGTGGGTAGCTGAACATGCTCGCCCTGGCCCGCCTGTCCGTACTCAGTGCGTTGCTGATGTTGCTGGCGGGCTGTGCCGGCTGGTGGCGCAGCGATTGGCGCGATCCTCAAGTGCATCTGGTCAAGGTCGAGACCGTGAAGGCCAGGTTGCTTCAACAGGAGTTCGTGCTGCATGTGCGCATCGACAACCCGAATGACAGCCGGCTGTTCATCCGCAACCTCGATTACTCGGTGCGGCTCAACAACTTGCTGCTGGTCGAAGATGAGGCCAGTTTGTGGCGCAGCGTCGGCGGCCATGCCCGGCGGACCTTCAAGATCACGGCTCGCACCAACCTGTGGGAACACCTCAAACCCTTGTCCAAGCTGCTCAAGAGTGGTGAGCCGCTGCATTACACCCTGCAGGGCGAGCTCAATACCGGGCTGCTCATCTTCCGAAGCCTGCACTTGTCGCGCAGTGGTGAGATAATGCCCGGCGATCTCAAACCGGAGTAACCCTGCAATGACTCAACAACCCCATGTTCATGGCCCGGACTGCAACCACGGTCACGATCATCATGACCACGATCACGGCCATGTACACGGTCCGCACTGCAACCATGGCCACCAGGAGCCGGTGCGCAATGCGCTCAAGGACGTCGGTCGCAACGACCCATGCCCATGCGGTAGCCAGAAGAAGTTCAAGAAGTGCCACGGTGCGTGAAGTACCAAGCAGGTCTTGGGTTTTCTAGCGCCGCCTAGAACGGCGGCATCGCGAGCGAGGCGCGCACTACAGTCATTCGACCGTGAACGAGGTGCGAAGGGATTGTAGGAGCGCGCCTTGCTCGCGATGCGTCGCGCCGGCACCTTTCGATCTCGAACCCGCTGAAAAATCTACCGGCATGCTACCTTAAGCGCCTTCCAACCCCCCGCCATACCTAGCAGGAGCCTTGTCATGGCCGCCCCCGCCTTTCCACCCTTCCGCCCGCGGCTCACGATGGCTGCCACCCTGCTCGGCATGCTCGGACTCGCCGGTTGCCAGATGGGCGGCTACCAAGACAGTGTCCCACCGACCACTGGCGTCCAGCCGCTCAAAGGCTTGGCACAGAATGTCACGGTTCGACGCAACGCCATGGGCGCGCCACTGATCGAAAGCAGCAACTTCCACGACGCACTGTTCAGCCTGGGCTACCTTCACGCTGGCGATCGTATCGAACAGATGCTGGCCATGCGCCTGCTCGCCCAAGGCCGCCTTGCCGAACTGGCCGGCAGCGATGCGCTGGACATCGACCGCCTGATGCGGGCCGCCAACCTCAAGCAAAGCTCGGCCCAACTGTATGCAGACGCCTCACCACGTCTGAAACGCTTCTTCGAAGTCTATGCACGCGGGGTCAATGCCTATCTTTTCCGCTACCGCGACAAACTTCCTGCCAACCTGGCCAACAGCGGCTACCGGCCGGAGTACTGGAAACCCGAAGACTCAGCCCTGATCTTCAGCCTGTACGCCTTCAGCCAGTCCGTGAACCTGCAGGAAGAACTGAGCGCCCTGACCCTGGCGCAGAAGGTCGGCAACGACAAGCTGCACTGGCTGTTGCCTGGCGCTGCGGACGAACCATTGGCCGAGGCCGAACTCGACAAGCTCAAAGGCCTGAACATTTCCAGTCAGCTACCGGGCCTGGCGCCCCTGACCGCGGCCAGTCAAAAGCTTGCCGACCTTGACTTGCTCGGCAGCCCAGGCTCGGCCAACCTGGCCCTGGGGCCGCAACGCAGCCGCAGTGGCAAGAGCCTGCTGGCCAGCGATAGCCGCGCAGCCTGGGCATTGACCCCAGTGCAGATCCACACTGGCAAGTATCAAGTCGCCGGCCTGTCGCTGCCCGGCCTGCCCATCGTGCTGGCAGGCTACAACGGCAAACTGGCCTGGAGCAGCAGCGCGGTCATGGCCGACAACCAGGACCTGTACATAGAGCAGCTGCGCCGCCAGGGCAACCAACTGAACTACCTGGCCGATGGCAAGTG
This sequence comes from Pseudomonas taiwanensis DSM 21245, assembly GCF_000425785.1. Taxonomy (GTDB): domain Bacteria; phylum Pseudomonadota; class Gammaproteobacteria; order Pseudomonadales; family Pseudomonadaceae; genus Aquipseudomonas; species Aquipseudomonas taiwanensis. The sequence continues at coordinate 49,739 of NZ_AUEC01000027.1, read as the reverse complement.
GCAAGCTGCCCGCGCGCGCAGCGAAACCTTCTTCGTCCGTGGCCAACGCCCGCTGCGCGAAATCATGTATGACACCCGCCACGGTACCCTGCTCGCCCAACCTGGCAACGCTACGCTGGGCTTGGCATTGAATCTGCCACAGCTCAAGGGCGACCGCAGTCTCGACGCGCTGTTCGACCTGACCCGCGCGCCTTCGGTGGAACGCGCCTTCGACAACACCCGCGAGGTCACAGCCGTCGCTCTGAACTTCGTCTTCGCCGAAGCGGAGCACATCGGCTGGCAGGTCAGCGGTCGATACCCGAACCGCCGCGAAGGTCAGGGCCTGCTGCCATCGCCCGGCTGGGACGGACGCTACGACTGGGACGGCTTCGCCGATCCGATGCTGCACCCCTACGACCAGGACCCACCCGCCGGCTGGCTTGGCCACGCCAACCAGCGCAGTCAGCCACGCGGTTATGGCATGCAACTGTCCAACACCTGGTATTACCCAGAGCGCGCCGAACGCCTCGCTCAGCTGGCCGGCAATGGTCGCCATGACAGCCGCAGCCTGATGGCGCTGCAAAACGACCAAGTCACGCTGCTGGCCGACAAGCTCAAGCAGATGTTCGACGCGCCAGGCATGGCCCAACCACTCAAGCAGGCCATCGACGCCCTGCCCGCTGGTCAGCGCGAGAAAGCCCGCGATGCCCTGGCGCGGCTCAAGGCATTCGATGGCCGCCTGAGCCCGGTATCGGCCGATGCGGCGCTGTATGAACTGTTCCTTCAGGAAGCTGCCCGGCAGACCTTCCTCGACGACCTCGGCCCGGAATCCAGCGCCGTCTGGCACGCCTTCGTCGGCAATGCGCGGTTGTCTTACTCGGCCCAGGCCGATCACCTCTTGGGACGCGAAGACAGCCCGTTCTGGGACGATCGCAACACCCCGCAAAAAGAAGACAAACCGGCCATTCTCGCGCGCAGCCTGGCGGCGGCGGTGGATGCCGGTATAGCGCAACTGGGTGCGGACCGTCGCGCCTGGCAGTGGGGCAAACTGCACCAGTATCGCTGGCCAGGCACGGCCTACCATGGCCTGGGCGATGCTCTCAGCCGCCCGCCGCTGGCCGCCGGAGGCGACTTCAGCACCTTGGCGCTGACGCCTTACGCCTGGGGTAACGACTTCGATACCCGGCTTCCGGCGTCTGCCCGCCTGATCGTCGACTTTGGCCAGGCCGAACCGCTGCAGGTGCTGACCAGCAATGGGCAATCCGGCAACCCGGCCAGCAGGCATTACAGTGACGGCCTGGACGCTTGGTTCAAAGGTCGATTCACCAGCCTGCCAATGCAACCGCAGAACTTCGCCCGGGTGTACGGCAACCAACGTCTGACGCTGGTCCCTGGCAAGTAGATGGATCACGCGGTGGCGTCCAGGACAGGCGCAACCGCGCAGTTTATGCTTCTATTTTTGTGCCGACCCGTGTCGCAGACCGTTTTCGCCACGTAGCCAGGACCACCATGCACCACTCGACCCATGACCTGCTTTCCCCGGTGCCGGGGATCACTCGCCAGTTGCACAGTTTCCACTTCGGCCCCCGCGGTGGCACCAAGGTGTATATCCAGGCCTCGCTGCATGCCGACGAGCTGCCGGGCATGTTGGTGGCCTGGCACCTCAAGCGTCGGCTGGCCGAACTGGAACAGCAAGGCCGCCTGCGCAGCGAGATCATTCTGGTGCCGGTGGCCAACCCGGTCGGCCTGGAACAGGTGCTGCTGGACGCCCCGCTGGGGCGCTTCGAGCTGCAAAGTGGCGAGAATTTCAACCGCAAGTTCGTCGACCTGTCGGACAGCATCGGCGACCAGGTCGAACAACACCTGAGCCAGGATCCTGCGCACAATGTCGCGCTGATCCGCGAATACCTGCGCCGGGGTTTGGACGCACATCCGGCGCAAACGCCCCTGCAGTCATTGCGACTGACCCTGCAGCGCCTGGCCTGCGATGCCGATCTGGTGCTGGACCTGCATTGCGACTTCGAAGCGGTCGAACATTTGTACACCACCCCGGAAGCCTGGCCGCAGGTCGAGCCTCTGGCCCGTTACCTGGGAGCGCAGGCCAGCCTGCTGGCAACCGACTCCGGGGGCCAGTCATTCGATGAATGCTTCAGCCTGGTCTGGTGGCAATTGCAACAACGCTTCGGCAAGCGCTATCCGATTCCACTGGGCAATTGCTCGGTCACCGTCGAATTGCGCGGGCAAGCCGACGTCAGCCATGAACTGGCCAGCAAGGATTGCCAGGCCATTCTCGACTACCTGACCTACAAAGGGGTTGTCGAAGGTGCCTGCGCGCCGCTGCCGGCCTTGCCCCGCCCGGCCACTCCCCTGGCGGCCGTTGAACCGGTACACACCCCGCTGGGCGGGCTACTGGTGTACCACGCCAAACCGGGAGAGCATGTGCAAGCGGGCCAATTGATCGCAGAAGTCATCGACCCGCTCAATGACCGGGTCACGCCGATCCGCAACAGTCAGCCGGGGCTGCTGTACGCCCGCAGTGTGCGGCGTATGGCAACCGCCGGCATGGTTATCGCCCATGTCGCGGGGGAACAGGTGGTGCGCAGCGGCTACCTGCTGGCCAACTGAGCACGCTCAGGCAGCCGGGTGTCAGGCCACGGGGGAAGGCGGTGGCTCGTCGGGCAAGGTTGGCTCGCCGGGCTCCATGGGTTGGCCTTCACCAGGGTCGGGCGGCTGCGGAGTATCAGGGTCGGGCTGATGCGGCACACCGCCCGCCTGCATCGGCAGCGGGTGCGCCAGCAATGACCACGCCAGCAGGCCGATCTGATTAGGCTCAAGCACAGCCAGCTTCGCACTGATCGCGGGATGGAGTTTCATTGACAGCTCCTGAGCAGAGCCGATGCGCCTCACGCGCATCGGCACGGTTACCTCGTTGGAGTGCCAAAGGCGCAAGGAATTCCCCGCGCTCGTCGACTCAGGTACGCGGCAGGGTGACGCCGCGCTGACCTTGGTATTTGCCGCCGCGGTCCTTGTAGGACACTTCACATTCTTCGTCGGACTCGAGGAACAGCATCTGCGCCACACCCTCGTTGGCATAGATTTTCGCCGGCAGGGTGGTGGTGTTGGAGAATTCCAGGGTCACGTGCCCTTCCCACTCAGGCTCGAGCGGGGTGACGTTGACGATGATGCCGCAACGGGCATAGGTGCTTTTGCCCAGGCAGATGGTCAGTACGTTGCGTGGAATACGGAAATACTCGACCGTGCGCGCCAGGGCAAAGGAGTTTGGCGGGATGATGCAGACATCGCTCTTGACGTCGACGAAGCTACCGGCATCGAAGTTCTTCGGGTCGACCGTGGCCGAGTTGATGTTGGTGAACACCTTGAATTCGTCGGCACAGCGCACGTCGTAGCCGTAGCTGGAGACGCCGAAGGAAATCACCCGGCTGTCCTGCTCGCCGCGCACCTGGCGCTCGACGAACGGTTCGATCATGCCGTGTTCCTGCGCCATGCGGCGAATCCACTTGTCCGATTTGATGCTCATGGCGGGGGTGTCCTGAAGGGTTGCGAGGTGAAAATCGAGATGCGCATCTTACCGGTCCACGCGCTCAGGTTAAAGTTCCATGCCGCACCCCGCGCCAGACGGGGCCTACGGTGGCCGTCGATCTGAATTTCGACAAAGGCCATCTTGGTGATTGGCAGGTCGTGGAAAGTGGGTTAAGGTGACGCCACTGTGCTGCACGTGACACCGAGAATCTCTAGTTTGATGCACGATTCCTATCGACCCATCGCTGAATTTTCTGCTCTCTTTGCGCTCAGTCCCGGCCAGGGTTTTTCCTGACCGTAATCAACTTTGTCCAAGGAGACAGAAACATGTCCAACCGTCAATCCGGTGTTGTTAAGTGGTTCAACGATGAGAAGGGCTACGGCTTCATCACCCCTCAGTCGGGCGACGACCTGTTCGTGCACTTCAAAGCCATCCAAGCTGACGGCTTCAAAACCCTGAAAGAAGGCCAGGCTGTTACTTTCGTCGCTACCCGCGGCCAGAAAGGCATGCAGGCTGAAGAAGTTCAGATCGCCTAAGTCGATCTCGCTTCCTCGCTTTCAAAAAAACCCGCCATCTGGCGGGTTTTTTTATGCCTGGATCACACTGCTACTGCAGTGATCGGAAAATCGTCACGGTGCTTGCAGGCGCTGGCGCGCTGCTTGGTGGTGGCCGCGTCGGTGATCGCCGGCAAACCGGCGCCTGCCGCGCAGCCTCCTGAGCGAACCTCAGTCTTCGCTGATGGTGATGCTCGGCATCGCCGGTGCAGCCGCTTCCTGCAGCACGATCCGCGCGCCCACCTGGCGAGCCAGCTCTTGATAAACCATGGCGATCTGGCTTTCCGGCTCGGCGATGGCCGTCGGCTTGCCGTTGTCTGCCTGTTCGCGAATCAGCATCGACAACGGCAACGAGGCCAGCAGGTCGACACCGTACTGCGCAGCCAGTTTCTCACCGCCGCCCTCACCGAACAGGTGCTCGGCGTGGCCGCAGTTCGAGCAAATGTGCACGGCCATGTTTTCCACCACACCCAATACCGGGATGTTCACCTTGCGGAACATTTCCACGCCTTTCTTGGCGTCCAGCAACGCCAGGTCCTGAGGTGTGGTGACGATCACTGAACCGGCCACCGGCACCTTCTGAGCCAGGGTCAGCTGGATGTCGCCCGTGCCGGGCGGCATGTCGATCACCAGGTAGTCAAGGTCGTCCCAGGCGGTCTGGGTCACCAGTTGCAACAGCGCGCCGGAGACCATCGGGCCACGCCAGACCATCGGTGTGTTGTCGTCGGTCAGGAACGCCATGGACATGACTTCCACACCATGGGCCTTGATCGGTACGAACCACTTCTGCTCGCGGATCTGCGGGCGCGTACCTTCGGCGATACCGAACATCACACCTTGGCTCGGGCCATAGATGTCGGCATCCAGAATGCCCACTCGGGCGCCTTCACGGGCCAGTGCCAGGGCCAGGTTGGCCGCGGTGGTCGACTTGCCTACCCCGCCCTTGCCGGACGCCACGGCGATGATGTTCTTGACATTGGCCATGGCCGGCACCTGGGCCTGGGCTTTGTGCGCAGCCACCACGCAGTCGATCGACACTTGGGCCGAGGTGACGCCGTCGAGGTTCTCAATCGCTGTCTGCAGCACCTGGGCCCAGCCATTCTTGAACAGGCCAGCGGCATACCCCAACTGCAACTGCACGCTGACCTGGCCGCCCTGGATGTCGATGGCCCGCACGCAGCCGGCGCTCACGGGGTCCAGGTTCAGATACGGGTCGGTGTACTGGCGAAGCACGCCTTCGACGGCGGCACGGGTGACGGCACTCATGGAGGCTCCCATTGGCAAACGAAAGTGAAACAGGCGCTTATCCTAACCCGTCAATCGTCAGTAGATGCGTCCTTAGGGTGAAATATATTTCCCAGCCCTTTATAGTTGCCGATCACCCTTGTTTTTACCCGAGCCAGATAAGTAGCCGAGCCAACATGTCCGAGCCACGCCAGATTCTCGTCACCAGCGCCCTGCCCTATGCCAATGGATCCATCCACCTTGGCCATATGCTCGAGTACATCCAGACGGACATGTGGGTTCGCTTCCAGAAACTGCGTGGCAACCAGTGCATCTATGTCTGCGCCGACGACGCCCACGGCTCGGCCATCATGTTGCGCGCCGAGAAGGAAGGCATCACGCCTGAGCAACTGATCGCCAACGTCCAGGCCGAACACAGCAGCGACTTCGCCGATTTCCTGGTGGACTTCGATAACTTCCACTCCACCCACTGCGAAGAAAACCGCGAGCTGTCCAGCATGATCTACACGCGCCTGCGTGATGCCGGACACATTGCCACCCGTTCGGTCACCCAGTACTTCGACCCAGAGAAGGGCATGTTCCTGGCTGACCGCTTCATCAAGGGCACCTGCCCCAAGTGCGCGGCCGAAGATCAGTACGGTGACAACTGCGAGAAGTGCGGTGCCACCTACGCGCCGACCGAGTTGAAGAACCCCAAGTCGGCCATCTCGGGGGCGACCCCGGTCTTGCGCGACTCGCAGCACTTCTTCTTCAAGCTCCCCGACTTCCAGGCCATGCTGCAGCAGTGGACCCGCAGCGGCACCTTGCAGGACGCAGTGGCCAACAAGCTCGCCGAATGGCTGGACGCCGGCCTGCAGGAGTGGGACATCTCTCGTGATGCGCCGTACTTCGGCTTCGAGATCCCAGGCGAGCCGGGCAAGTACTTCTATGTCTGGCTGGACGCGCCGATCGGCTACATGGCCAGCTTCAAGAACCTCTGCGCACGCCGTCCGGAGCTTGACTTCGACGCATTCTGGAAAGAAGACTCCAAGGCCGAGCTGTACCACTTCATCGGCAAGGACATCGTCAACTTCCACGCCCTGTTCTGGCCAGCGATGCTCGAAGGTTCGGGGTTCCGCAAGCCAACCGGCATCAACGTGCACGGCTACCTGACCGTCAACGGCGCGAAAATGTCCAAGTCGCGCGGCACCTTCATCAAGGCGCGCACCTATCTGGACCACCTGCAGCCCGAATACCTGCGCTACTACTATGCCTCCAAGCTGGGACGTGGCGTCGACGACCTGGACCTGAACCTCGAAGACTTCGTGCAGAAGGTCAACTCCGACCTGGTCGGCAAGGTGGTCAACATCGCCAGCCGTTGCGCAGGCTTCATTCACAAGGGCAATGACGGCGTGATGGTTGCCGGCGACGCCGCACCCGAGCTGACCGAAGCGTTCCTGGCGGCGGCGCCATCGATCGCCGAAGCCTACGAAGGTCGCGACTTTGGTCGGGCCATGCGCGAAATCATGGCACTGGCCGACCGCGCCAACGCCTGGATCGCCGACAAGGCGCCGTGGTCGCTGGCCAAGCAGGAAGGCAAGCAGGATGAAGTCCAGGCTATCTGCGCCCAGGGCATCAACCTGTTCCGTCAGTTGGTGATCTTCCTCAAACCGGTACTGCCGGTACTGGCCGCCGATGCCGAGGCGTTCCTCAACGTCGCCCCGCTGTCCTGGAATGACCACCTGTTGCGCCTGGAAAATCACAAGCTCAACCCATTCAAGGCGCTGATGAGCCGCATCGAACCTGCCAAGGTCGAAGCCATGGTCGCCGCCAGCAAGGAAGACCTGCTGGCCGCCGAAGCCAAGGCCCCTGCTGGCAACGGCGAACTGGCCAAGGACCCACTGTCGGCCGAAATCGAGTTCGACACCTTCGCCGCCGTCGACCTGCGCGTGGCGCTGATCGTCAAGGCCGAATCGGTTGAAGGCGCAGACAAGCTGCTGCGCCTGACACTGGACATCGGTGACGAACAACGCAACGTGTTCTCGGGCATCAAGTCGGCCTACCCTGACCCATCGAAGCTGGAAGGCCGCCTGACCATGATGGTTGCCAACCTCAAGCCGCGCAAAATGCGCTTCGGCGTTTCCGAAGGCATGGTCATGGCGGCAGGCCCTGGTGGTGAAGAAATCTACCTGCTCAGCCCCGACAGTGGTGCCAAGCCAGGCCAACGCATCAAGTAACGCCCCAGCCCCGGCTCAACCGCCGGGGCATTTGCATCCACGGCCGACATTTCCCGGCTATCGTCATCCCATGAACGACTACATGCTGGTTCTGGTCAGCGCTGCACTGATCAGCTTCCTGACCCTTCAACGCCAGCCCGCTTCGCGGCTGCACGTGCATGTGCTTGGCATGGCGTGCGCATTGGCGATCTTACTGGGAGTGACTGGCGGGCAATTGCTGGTGCGCGTACTGCTGGTGCCCTGGCAACTGCAGGATCTGCAACTGTTGCTGCTACTTCCATGGCTCGCGCTGGTGAGTTGGGCGGTGCAATGGGTACTGGCAAAGTTACGGCCAGACTGGCCTGTTACCGCGCTAACGGCGCTCATGCCAGCCGGGGCTCCACTGCTAGGCTTGTCGGTACAAGCGACGGCCGAAGGCCAGGGCGCACTGGTGGTCACCACCAGTGCGCTACTGACTGGCCTTGGCTTCTGGCTGGCACTGGCGCTGTTCAACGACCTGCGCCAGCGCACCGAACAGGCCGACATCCCGGTCAGCCTGCGGGGCTTGCCCATCGACTTGCTCGGCGCCGGGATCATGGCGATGGCGTTCTCCGGCCTGAACGGATTATTCACACAATGAGTCTGATACAACGCATCGACGCCCTGCTACCGCAAACCCAATGCGGTAAATGCGGCCACCCAGGCTGTCGGCCCTATGCCGAAGGTCTTGCCGCGGGCGAAGCGATCAATAAATGTCCGCCAGGCGGCAGCGAAACCATCCAGGCCCTGGCCTCCTTGCTGGACCTCCCGGTGATCGCGCCTGACCCACAGCGTGGCAGCGCGCCACCGCAGGTGGCGTTCATACGCGAAGCGGAGTGCATCGGCTGCACCAAGTGCATCCAGGCCTGTCCAGTCGATGCCATAGTCGGGGCGGCCAAGCTGATGCACACCGTGATCGCCGCCGAGTGCACCGGCTGCGACCTGTGCCTGGCCCCTTGCCCGGTCGACTGCATCGACATGCTCCCCGTACCGCCCGATGTCGTACCGGTAGTCGGTGGCTTGGCCCATACCCCCAGGCAATTGCAGGACCGCCAGCGGCGTCGCGATCAGGCGCGTCATCGCCATGAACAGCGCGCGATCCGCCTGCTGCGCGATGAAGCCCGCCGCGAAGCCCAGCGTGCGGCACGCCATACAGCCAAAGCCGCGAGCGCACCTGACAGCACACTAAGGGCGTCCGACCCGATCAAGGCGGCCATGGAACGGGTACAAGCCCAGCAAGCCTCCAACAATGATGCGGCACTCAAACAGGCCAAGATTGCCGCAGCCATGAGCCGGGCGCAGCTGAGCAAGGCCCGAACCGCGCTTGGCGCAACGCCCAGCGACGACCAGCTCGCTCAACTGCAAACGTTGCAAGCTGCCGCTGACCAGGCCCAGCAACACCTCGATGCGCTTCAGGCAGGCCCTGAAAATGGCAGCGCCTGAGCCGCGAATGCGCAACGCCATGGGGCTGGTGCTGCTGGCCTGCGTGCCTGGCCTGTTGGCACTGTTCTGGCTGCACGGCTGGGGCCTATTGTTGAGCTTGCTGTTGTGCTGCGGCGCAGCCCTGGCCTGTGAAGCATCGCTGCTGGCATTGCGCGGCCAGCCCGTCGCCGAAACGCTGGCCGATGGCAGTGCACTGGTGACCGCAGTGCTGCTGACTGCCGCCCTGCCGACCCACGCGCCCTGGTGGATTCCGGTGATCGCCGCCAGCGCCGCCATTGGTATTGGCAAGCAAGCCTTTGGGGGTGTGGGCCGCAATCTGTTCAACCCGGCCATGGTCGGCTACGCCTTGGTACTGCTGTGCTTCCCGCTGCACATGAACCATTGGCCGGGGCAGTCGCCCGGCCTTCTGGACAGCCTGCAACAGGTGTTGGCCAACGAGCCCATCGATGCCTGGGCACAACCGACCATCCTCGACGGCCTGCGCCACAACCGCAGCCTGACCATCGACGAACTGTTCGCCCAACATCCAGGTTTCGGCACCCTTGGCGGGCGCGGCATCGAGTGGGTCAACCTGACGTTCCTGCTCACAGGCCTCGTGCTCATGCAGCGCAAGGTGTTCGGCTGGCAGACGCCGACGGGGTTGCTCGCGGGGCTTGCGCTGTTCAGCTTGCTGGGCTGGAACGGCTCGGGCTCGGACTCCCATGGCTCACCCTTGCTTCACCTGTTCTCCGGGTCGACCATGCTGGCGGCTTTCTTCATTGCCACCGAACCTGTCTCCGGCCCCAAGAGCGACTTGGCCAAGTTGCTGTTCGGGTTCGGTGCGGGCCTGTTGATCTACCTTATCCGCACGTGGGGCAGTTACCCTGATGGCACCGCCTTTGCCATCCTGCTGATGAACCTTACCGTCCCCTGCCTTGAGCGTCTTGCCTTGCGACGCACGCAGGCCTCGCCGTGAACCGCCTCAACGCCTCGACAGCCTGGCTGATCGCCATTGGGGGACTGGCCGTGTCAGCCACACTGGCCTGGCACCACTGGACTCAACCCGCGATCACCCAAGCCGAGCAAGCATTGAAGGAACGTCAACTGCTCGTCATCCTGCCCGCAGGCAGCTATGACAACCGTCCGCTGGCCGCCGCGTTGCAGGTACCCGAAGCCGAGCAGCCGCACAGCCGTATCATCGCGGCCTACCGGGCGACGCTCGGCACGAGGTTGACGGCTATCATCTTGCTCAGCGAGACCCAAGGCTATTCCGGCGTCATCCAGCTGAGCATCGCCATCGCCCCCGACGGGCGCTTGATTGGCAGCCAGGTACTCGAACAACAGGAAAGCCCTGGACTGGGCGCGCGAATCATCGACCCGCAAGTGGATTGGCTGGCACAGTTTGCCAACCGGCAGTTGAAGGACCGCTGGGCGCTCAAGCGCGACCACGGAGATTTCGACCAGTTGGCGGGCGCCACGGTCACCTCGCGGGCAGTGATCGCAGCGTTGCAGGACGCCTTAAGTTACTTCGACAAGCATCGGCAAACGCTGCTCGAGGACGCTGTTCATGAATAACTATTTCTGGCTGGCTGCCAGCCTGCTCCCCGTGCTCGGGGCTACCCGCACGTTGACCCAAGGCGCCTGCATCGCGCTGTGTATGCTGGGCTTGACGCTCGCTCACCAGGCATTGCTGGCGCCTCTGCGCTGCCGGCTCAGCGCAGCGGCGTACCAGCTGGCAAGCCTGCTACTGATCGCTGCCCTTACCAGTTGCCTGCAGCTTGGCCTGCGTGCCTGGGCCTTGCCGATTGCCCAGTCGCTGGGCTTCTACCCGGTGCTGTTGTGCCTTGCGTGCATCGCGTGGGACAACTTGTTGCCAATGGAGGGGCGTTGGCGACAGTGGGTATGGCAACTGAGCGGTATGGTTATGATCTGCACACTCTTGGGCGCCACCCGCCAATGGCTGAGTGAAGGCCTGAACCTGCATCTGGCCAGCCTTGCCCCAGGCGCCCTGCTGATACTCGGCATGCTGTTGGCCTTGTACAATCGCCTTCGCCCAACCCTGCCCTTAACGCCGAAGGAAAGCGTCGCCCCATGAATGCCGCAAAACGCCTGGAAATCTTCCGCAGGCTGCACGAAGACAATCCGGACCCGAAGACCGAGCTGGCCTACACCACACCGTTCGAACTGCTGGTAGCCGTGACCCTCTCGGCTCAAGCCACCGACGTTGGCGTCAACAAGGCCACGGCGCGGCTATTTCCCGTGGCCAACACGCCAGAAGCCATCTATGCCCTGGGCGTTGAGGGGCTGAGCGAATACATCAAGACCATCGGGCTCTACAACAGCAAGGCCAAGAACGTCATCGAAGCCTGCCGCCTGTTGATCGAGCGCCACGGCAGCCAGGTCCCGGAAACGCGCGAGGCCCTGGAAGCCCTGCCGGGTGTGGGCCGCAAGACAGCCAACGTGGTCCTCAATACCGCCTTCCGGCAACCCACCATGGCGGTCGATACGCATATTTTCCGGGTCAGCAACCGCACCGGCATCGCGCCCGGCAAGACAGTGCTGGAAGTGGAAAAGAAACTGATCAAGTTCGTGCCCAAGGATTACCTGCTCGATGCCCACCACTGGCTCATTCTGCATGGGCGCTATGTGTGTCAGGCGCGCAAGCCGCGTTGCGGAAGCTGTCGGATCGAAGACCTTTGCGAGTACAAGCACAAGACTTCGGACGATTGAGTCGATAGCAAAAAACGGGGGCTGACGATTGAAAAAATCTTTTTTACCGGGCTCAGCTTTCTCGTTATAAGGACCGCCAATGGCCCTTTGGCTTGGAGCGACTCAATGAGCACCGATAAAGACGACGACCTGTCCATCGAAGATGAATTTGCTACCGCCGACGACGAAGCGGAACCTCAGGTAGAAACCGCGAAGACCAACCTGAGCAAACGCCGCACCATTGACAACCTGCTGGAAGAGCGACGCCTGCAAAAGCAGTTGGCCGATTTCGACTACGACCTGTAGTCCCCCGGAAGGCCTCCCTGGTGGAGGCCTTCCGCTTCATGGCACTCAGGTCAAGCCATGCCGTTGGGCAAGCTCGATCAGGTCAACCAACGACCGGGCATTGAGCTTGAGCAACAATCGAGTCTTGTAGGTACTGACCGTCTTGTTGCTGAGGAACATGCTTTCGGCAATCTCCTTGTTTGACTTGCCGCGTGTCAGTTGCTGCAGCACCATCATTTCCCGGGCGGATAAACGCTCGACCATTTCGCTCTCGGTCGCGCCGCCTCCCCTTCCTCGCGACGGGTGCAACGCTTGGTTCGGGAAATAACTGTAACCCGACAGCACGGCCTTGATCGCACTGAGCAACTCGGTGAGCTCCTGCTGTTTGCACACGTACCCCGAAGCCCCCGCCTGCATGCAACGCATCGAGAAGTGGCCTGGTGTCTGTGAGGTCAGCACCAGAACTCGGCTTCCCGGACTGGCCGAGGCCATGCGGGCGATCACCTCGAGCCCATCGAGTTTCGGGATACCGATATCCAGCACCACGATGTCCGGTAGGTGTTCTCGCGTCAGTTGCAAGGCGGCCACGCCGTTATCGGTTTCGGCGACCACATCGTAGCCGTGCCGCTCCATCAGCATGCGTACGGCCAAACGTATGACCGGATGGTCATCCACGATAAGCACTTTATTCATGCGAAATCCATTCATTATTTTCGTTGACGCGCCAAGATAACCGAGCAGAACAACTCTTGCGTTACGATTTTCCGCTCGAATACGCGAATAGATGGAACTTACAGCAATTGGAGAAATTTCCTACAAGTTGGTTGTACTTTCACTCAACTTCTTCGTATCACAAATTACCTGCGCTGCTTCGGAATTGAACAGTTGAAACTATCCGCACGACTTGAGTGAAACTTCGCTGCGCGGATGCAAGCGAAAACTTATCGTCGTCAGGTTGAACGGCAGGTGGCTTCAAGCGTGGAAAGCCCCACTCTTTAGTTGATTGACTTAGTGCGGTATTGAGAAGAAAACAGCAGGAGACCACCCTCATGCCCAACGCTCAACCTGTCGCGCCGCTGACCATAATCGCTGTCTTCGCGGGCATCATCGAAGCCTCCGCGCTGGCCACCCTGCCCTTCCTCAGCGAGGACAGTCAAACCCTGTACACCTGGTTCCTCGTCGCCTTTCCGTTCTTCCTCACCGCGTTGTTCTTTCTCACGTTGAACTTCAACTACAAGTCCTTCTACGTGCCCGACACCGCCCTTGGCGAAACAGCCACTCATGCGATGAGCCCACTGAGCCCGAGCCAGGTTTTCACGCCCACTCCAGTAACAGTGATGTTCCATGGACCCCATGCGCAGTCGACGCTACGCCAGCAAGTGCTCGAAGCGCTGGAGTATCCCAACGACACCGAGCGCAGCTGGTTGTTTCTGGACCTGGAAAAACATCAGTCCATCAACCTGACTCTAGGACCACTTCCTAAGCACACGGCGGCACTTGCGCCTTGAAGTGCTGCGGCGCGATTAACGCAAAAAAAAACCCCGGCCGAAGCCGAGGTTTTGGTGCAGCTCAAGGCAGCAGTTAAAGCATCGAACGGCCTTTGTTGGCAGCAATGCGCATGCGCAGCGCATTGAGCTTGATGAAGCCCGCAGCATCGGCCTGGTTGTAGGCGCCGCCATCTTCCTCGAAGGTCGCGATGTTGGCATCGAACAGCGAGTCATCCGACTTGCGGCCGACAACGATGACGTTGCCCTTGTACAGTTTCAGGCGTACGACGCCGTTCACGTTGACCTGGGAAGCGTCGATCATCTGCTGCAGCATCAGACGCTCCGGGCTCCACCAGTAGCCGGTGTAGATCAGGCTGGCATACTTCGGCATCAGCTCGTCTTTGAGGTGGGCAACTTCGCGGTCCAGGGTGATCGACTCGATGGCGCGGTGAGCCTTGAGCATGATGGTGCCGCCCGGGGTCTCGTAGCAGCCACGGGACTTCATGCCGACGTAACGGTTCTCGACGATGTCCAGACGGCCGATACCGTTGGCGCCGCCGATGCGGTTCAGGTCTGCCAGGACGGTGGCCGGGGACTTCTCGACGCCGTCGATGGCGACGATGTCACCGTTGCGGTAGGTCAGCTCGATGTAGGTCGGGGTGTCGGGGGCTTTCTCCGGAGAGACGCTCCAACGCCACATGTCTTCTTCGTGCTCGGTCCAGGTATCTTCCAGTACGCCGCCTTCATAGGAGATGTGCAGCAGGTTGGCATCCATCGAGTACGGCGATTTCTTCTTGCCGTGACGCTCGATCGGAATACCGTGCTTCTCGGCGTAGTCCATCAGTTTTTCGCGGGACAGCAGGTCCCATTCGCGCCACGGGGCGATGACCTTGACGCCCGGCTTGAGTGCGTAGGCACCCAGCTCGAAACGAACCTGGTCGTTACCCTTGCCGGTCGCGCCATGGGAAATGGCATCGGCGCCAGTTTCGTTGGCGATTTCGATCAAACGCTTGGCGATCAGCGGACGGGCGATGGAAGTACCCAGCAGGTACTCGCCTTCATAGACGGTGTTGGCGCGGAACATCGGGAAGACGAAATCACGCACGAACTCTTCGCGCAGATCGTCGATGTAGATCTCTTTAACGCCCATTGCCTGGGCCTTGGCACGAGCCGGTTCGACCTCTTCGCCCTGACCGAGGTCAGCGGTGAAGGTCACCACTTCGCAGTTGTAGGTGTCCTGCAGCCACTTGAGAATCACCGAAGTATCAAGGCCGCCGGAATACGCCAGTACGACCTTTTTTACGTCCGCCATGCCATCACTCCACGGGGTTGTACGGAAAGCCACCGATTCTAACGGTGTTGTGGCCAAATTTACAGTGGGGCGACAGCTTGTGATGACAAAGCGACAGGAACTGTCGATAGCGCGACTCCCTGTCGCGGGGAATCAGGATTTTGCCGCGGGTGCCCGGGCGGCCGGGGCCGGTGCTGTGGCGGCCGGTGCCGCGGCAGGTTGCGCGGCCGGCTGCTCGACGGGCGCCTCCACAGGCTTCTCGACTGCCGCGACGCGGTCCAGTTCGATATTGACCCGGCGGTTGCGCGCACGGTTGGCAGGGGTGTTGTTTTTCACCAGCGGGTAGCGTTCGCCGTGGAAGCGCACGACGATCTGCTCCTCCGGTATACCGTTGGCCTTGAGGTAGTCGGCCACGGCCAGCGCCCGGCGGCGCGAGCTGTCACGATTGGTCAGGCGGTTGCCGCTGTTGTCGGAGTGGCCGTTGAGCTCGATATGGTTGACCGTCGGATCGGCCTTCAGATACTCGAGAATCACATCCAGACGTGCCTTGGCCGAGGCATCCAGCTCGATGCCACCCCCTGGGAAACCCACCTGGGTCTGGCGGACCTGATCGAAGTTCATTGCCAACAGCTTGCCCGCACACGCCTGGTAGTCGCCGTAGGCTTTGGCAAAGCTCACCGGCAGCACACGCACCTCCATGGCTCGCCCGCCCTCGCCCGTGTATGCGCGCACCACCGTGCTACGTCCGTCGAGCAGACCGTTGATCAAGCGGCTGGCTTGGCCCTGGGAAGAACTGAACAGCACGCCGGTGCGCGCCATACGGACCGCCCCCAGGTTGATGTCGGCCCGTCCAGGCTGCCATGGCGCCGCCGCTGCCAGCAGCGTCGCGGAACCTGCGCCCAGGGCATTGGTGTCCGAACGCAACCTGAAGACCGGTTGCTCGCCAGCCCGGCGCACGAACTCACCGCTGCCAAAACCGTCGATCGGCTGGACAAGACGGCATTCGAACTGATCACCCTCGACTTTCCAGGCGATGTTCTCCATGCGGGTCTGGAAGGTCAGCGCACCAGCCGGCAGGCTGGCGAACAGGGTCAACAGGGCTAGGTAACGCTGGCGCACGGGCGGCTCCACTATTTCTGACGGCTTACCTTGAGGCTATCGGGCGCCGACCGGAAAACTTGATAGCCGTGCTCGTCCCTGGGTTTTCCGGTAGCATTGGGGCTTGAGTTCGACCCGCCTGGAATCCCCAATGTCCGATCGCCTGACCCTCCTGCGCCCCGACGACTGGCACATCCATCTGCGCGATGGTGCCGTCCTGCCCCATACCGTTGGCGACGTGGCGCGCACTTTCGCCCGCGCTATCATCATGCCCAACCTGGTTCCGCCGGTACGCAACGCCGTCGAGGCGGGCGCCTACCGTGAGCGCATCCTGGCCGCACGTCCGGCCGGCAGCCGCTTCGAGCCGCTGATGGTGCTGTACCTCACCGACCGCACCAGCCCCGAGGACATCCGCGCGGCCAAGGCCAGCGGCTTCGTTTACGCCGCCAAGCTATACCCCGCTGGCGCGACCACCAACTCCGATTCCGGCGTGACCAGCATCGACAACATCTTCCCCGCCATCGAGGCGCTGGCTGAAGTTGGCATGCCTCTGCTGGTACACGGTGAGGTGACCCGTAGCGAGATCGATGTATTCGACCGCGAGAAGCGCTTCATCGACGAGCACATGCGCCGCGTCGTCGAACGTTTCCCGACCCTGAAGGTGGTGTTCGAACACATCACCACCAGCGATGCCGCGCAGTTCGTCACCGAGGCTCCGGCCAACGTCGGCGCCACCATCACCGCGCAGCACCTGCTGTACAACCGTAACCACATGCTGGTCGGCGGTATTCGCCCGCACTTCTACTGCCTGCCGATCCTCAAGCGCAACACCCACCAGGTCGCCTTGCTGGACGCCGCCACCAGCGGCAATCCGAAGTTCTTCCTCGGCACCGACTCGGCACCTCATGCCAAGCATGCCAAGGAAGCTGCCTGCGGCTGCGCCGGTTGCTACACCGCCTATGCGGCCATCGAGATGTACGCCGAGGCTTTCGAGCAGCGTAACGCGCTCGACAAGCTGGAAGGCTTCGCCAGCCTGCATGGCCCGGCCTTCTATGGGCTGCCAGCGAATACCGACACCATTACCCTGGTCCGTGAGGAATGGACCGCCCCGGACAGCCTGCCTTTTGGCGAGCAGACCGTGGTTCCGCTGCGCGCCGGTGAAAAGCTGCGCTGGCGCCTGCTGGAGGACAACGCGTGAGCGAAGACCTCTACGAAGACGACCAGGACGGTCAGGTCAGCGGCGGCCCACGTCATCCGATGGCCGAACGCTTCCGTGGCTACCTGCCCGTGGTGGTGGATGTCGAGACCGGTGGCTTCAACAGCGCCACCGACGCGTTGCTGGAAATCGCCGCTGTCACCATCGGCATGGACGAGAAAGGCTTCCTCTTCCCCGAGCACACCTATTTTCACCGCGTGGAGCCCTTTGAAGGCGCCAACATCGAGCCGGCGGCCCTGGAGTTCACTGGCATCAAGCTGGACCACCCGCTGCGCATGGCGGTCAGCGAGGACAGCGCGCTGACGGACATTTTCCGAGGCGTGCGCAAGGCGCTCAAGGCTAACGGCTGCAAACGGGCGATCCTGGTCGGGCACAACAGCAGCTTCGACCTGGGCTTCCTCAACGCTGCCGTGGCGCGCAACGACATCAAGCGCAATCCATTCCACCCGTTCTCCAGCTTCGACACGGCCACCCTGGCGGGCCTGGCCTATGGTCAGACCGTGCTGGCACGTGCCTGCCAGAGCGCTGACATCGACTTCGACGGCCGTGAAGCGCACTCGGCGCGTTACGACACCGAGAAGACGGCCGAGCTGTTCTGCGGCATCGTCAACCGCTGGAAGGAAATGGGCGGCTGGCGGGATTTCAACGATTGAGTCGAATGCCAGGGTCGTTTCCACACCCAGTGTGGGAGCGACCTTGTGTCGCGAGCGCACGGCACTCCCGAAAAGTGCAGCAAAAAAAACCGGCCACTTAGGCCGGTTTTTTCATGCACGCGGCAATTACAGCTTGCCAGCGTTCTCGCTCAGGTAGGCAGCAACGCCTTCCGGCGAAGCGGTCATGCCCTGGTCGCCTTTTTTCCAGTTGGCAGGGCAGACTTCGCCGTGCTCTTCGTGGAATTGCAGAGCGTCGACCAGACGCAGCAGTTCGTCCATGTTGCGGCCCAGTGGCAGGTCGTTGACGATCTGCGAACGAACCACACCGTTGGTGTCGATCAGGAAGGCGCCACGGAAGGCCACGCCGCCTTCGGACTCGACGTCGTAGGCTTTGCAGATTTCGTGAGTGATGTCAGCGGCCAGGGTGTACTTGACTTGACCGATACCGCCGCTGTTCACCGGGGTGTTACGCCAGGCGTTGTGGGTGAAGTGCGAGTCGATCGACACGCCGATCACTTCAACGTTACGTGCCTGGAAGTCAGGAATGCGGTTGTCCAGGGCGATCAGCTCGGACGGGCAGACGAAGGTGAAGTCCAGCGGGTAGAAGAACACCAGGCCGTACTTGCCCTTGATGGCCGAAGCCAGGTTGAAGCTGTCGACGATCTCGCCGTTGCCCAGTACGGCGGGGACGGTGAAGTCGGGGGCTTTTTTACCAACGAGTACGCTCATTGCTATCTCCTGATGAGGGTGAAGAATCGTTTGCCGGTGCAAGGCTGGCTTGCCCGACATCCAACAAAGGCCGTCCATCATACACGGCTTGCGGTGACAGTCCGAATCCAACCGCCGGTCGCTCAAGCGCGCACCTTTCCGAAAGTCCTTTGACAAGCATTCTCATTAACATTAAGCTCCCCCCATCGACCCAACCAGCGATGGTCAGCCTCTATGTATGTGTGTCTTTGTGTCGGCGTTACCGACGGACAGATCCGCGATGCGATCTATGAAGGATGCTGCAGCTACAAGGAAGTGCGAACCGCGACCAACGTCGCCAGCCAATGTGGCAAATGCGCTTGCCTAGCCAAACAGGTCGTCCGTGAGACCCTGACCGAAATCCAGGCAAGCCAACACGCCGCCCTGCCCTACCCCGTTGAATTTACCGCTGCCTGATTTGCCCGAATTCGAAGAACCGGACCTTGCGTCCGGTTTTTTTATGCCCGCAATTCAATAAGTTAGCGCTCTAACGCGGTTCACAAACATTCTTATTCCTATTAATTTTTATTTATTATTCAATAACTTAGGTTTGACAGCCCCCGGCATCAGGCTCAAACTTCGCAGTATTGGCACACTTCTACAGGGCAGGAACCCGACATGAAAGGCGACGTAAGCGTCATCCAGCATCTCAACAAGATCCTCGGAAACGAGCTGGTCGCAATCAACCAGTACTTCCTGCACGCGCGCATGTACGAAGATTGGGGTCTGAACAAGCTCGGCAAGCACGAGTACAAAGAATCCATCGACGAGATGAAGCATGCAGACAAGCTGATCAAGCGGATTCTCTTCCTCGAAGGCATCCCCAACGTCCAGGACCTCGGCAAGCTGCTGATCGGCGAACACACCAAGGAAATGCTCGAGTGCGACCTGAAGATCGAGCAGAAAGGTCTTATCGACCTGAAGGCAGCCATCGCTCATTGCGAAACGGCCGGCGACTTCGGTTCGCGCGATCTGCTTGAAGACATCCTCGAAGCCGAGGAAGAACACATCGACTGGCTGGAAACTCAGCTGGGCCTGATCGACAAGATCGGCATCGAGAACTACCTGCAATCGCAGATGGGCGAAGAATAAATTTCTACCCCCATAAAAAAACCCGCATCAAGCGGGTTTTTTTATGCCTGGGAGCAATCAGGCTTCGGAAGCCTTGGCCTTGGCAGCCGCGTCCTTGATCAGGGTCTGCAGCTCACCCTTTTCGAACATTTCCAGCATGATGTCGCTACCGCCGACCAGCTCGCCGGCCACCCACAGTTGCGGGAAGGTTGGCCAGTTGGCGTATTTAGGCAGGTTGGCGCGGATTTCCGGGTTCTGCAGGATGTCGACGTAGGCGAACTTCTCGCCGCAACCCATCACAGCCTGCGAGGCACGCGCAGAGAAGCCACACTGCGGGGCATTCGGCGAGCCTTTCATGTAAAGCAGAATGGTGTTGTTGGCAATCTGCTCTTTGATCGTTTCGATGATATCCATGTAGCACCTCGGCTGAACTTTCCGACACGGTCGTCGGCACGGTGACGCATTGTAACGGAAAGCCGAGCGGCGTGCTCGGCCTTACCATTGCTCAAGCGGCCTCCACTTGTACCGGCACGCCATTGAGAGCTGCGTTACCCGAAACCTGATCGCGCAAATGCTCGTCGGTCAGGTCGTTGGCGCTGACCCCGGGTTGTCCATGGGCGATCTGCAGTTGCACGCCCTGGCGGCCATGGCCATAGCCATGGGGCAGGCTGACGACGCCCGGCATCATGTCCTCGCAGGCCAGTACTTCGACTTCGAGCGTGCCGGTGCGCGATCGGATACGCACACGCTGCCCACTCTCCAACTGCCGCTGCTGCAGGTCCTCTGGGTGCATCAGCAAATGATGGCGTGGCTTGCCTTTGACCAGGCGCTGGTAATTGTGCATCCACGAGTTGTTGCTGCGGACATGGCGCCGCCCGATCAGCAGCAGCTCCCCCGCCGGTGGCGGCGCTTGCAAGGCAAGCCGGTGCAAATCGTCCAGCAACACCTGGGGCGCCGCCTCGACGGCCTGGCTCTCGGTGCGCAGGCGCGTCCCAAGGTTGGCCCGCAGCGGCCCCAGGTCCAGGCCATGGGGGTACTCCAAAAGCGCGTCCAAAGAAAGCCCCCAGGACGACGCCTCGCCATAGCGCCCTTTGCGCAGCGCCATGTCGATCATCTGCGCCGGGGCAAGGGTCGGCTTGAGCTCCAGGCCTGCGCGTTCGGCGAAGGCGCGAGCCAGGCCGACAAAAATCTCCCAGTCATGCAGCGCCCCCTCTGGCTTGGGCAGGATCGCCCGGTTGAAGCGGGTGACGTTGCGCACTGCCAGTAGGTTGAAGGTGGTGTCGTAGTGATCATTTTCCAGCGCCGAGGTCGATGGCAGGATCAGATCGGCATGGCGGGTGGTCTCGTTGATGTAAAGGTCGATGCTAAGCATGAACTCGAGCCTGTCCAGCGCCGAATCCAGCTGTCGGCCATTGGGCGTGGACAGCACCGGGTTGCCAGCTACGGTTATCAACGCCCGGATCTGTCCCTCCCCAGGCGTGAGCATTTCCTCGGCCAACGCCGCCACCGGCAACTCTCCGCCATACTCAGGCAGGCCCGATACGCGACTCTGCCATGCATTGAAGTGACCGCCCGAGGTGCTGGCCACCAGATCGACCGCAGGCTCGGTACACAACGCCCCTCCGACACGGTCGAGGTTGCCGGTGACCAGGTTGATCAATTGCACCAGCCAATGGCAGAGACTGCCGAAGGCCTGGGTCGATACGCCCATGCGGCCATAGCACACGGCCGTGTCCGCAGCGGCGAAATCACGCGCCAGTTGGCGGATGTCAGTGGCAGGGATGCCACAGACGGCGCTCATCTTCTCTGCGGTGAAGGGTGAGATCGCTTCAATGACCTGTTCCAAACCATTGACCGGCAGATGCGAGCCCCGGGCCAACCCTTCATCGAACAAAGTGTTGAGCAAGCCGCACAACAACGCGGCGTCGCCACCGGGGCGCACGAACAGATGACGATCCGCCATGGCGGCCGTCTCGCTACGCCGAGGGTCGACCACCACCAGCCTTCCCCCCCTGGCGCGCAGCGTCTTCAGACGTTTTTCCACATCCGGCACGGTCATGATGCTGCCGTTCGATGCCAACGGGTTGCCACCCAGGATCAGCATGAAGTCTGTGTGGTCGATGTCCGGGATCGGCAGGAGCAAGCCGTGGCCGTACATCAAGTGGCTGGTGAGGTGCTGTGGAAGCTGGTCCACCGAGGTGGCGGAATAGCGGTTGCGGGTCTTGAGCAAGCCCAGGAAGTAGTTGCTGTGGGTCATCAACCCATAGTTGTGCACGCTGGGGTTGCCTTGGTAGACCGCCACGGCGTTACGACCATGGGCCTGCTGCACCGACCAGAGCTTGTCCGCGGCAAGGGCGAAGGCCTCCTGCCAACTGATCGGCTGCCAACGGTCGCCGATGCGCCGATGAGGCACGCGCAACCGGTCGGGGTCGTCCTGGATGTCCTGCAGCGCCACCGCCTTGGGGCAGATATGACCCCGGCTGAATGGGTCTTGGGCGTCGCCCTTGATCGAACTGATTCGCGCCCGCCCGTCGGCCTCATGGCTAATTTCGATGCTCAGGCCGCAAATGGCCTCGCACAGGTGACAGGCACGGTGATGCAGGGTCTTGGTCATGGCCGCCTCTGCCTTGTAGTTGTCCAGGCACGACTATGCGCCCAGCCCGAGCCGGCGGCCAGCGCGCTTCGTCCCATGAATCCCCCGACATCAAGCGCACGATTCGCGACATCCATTTGCCAAATTGCCAGCAAGCCGTGTACAACCTGTGTAGCAAATAAAAAACAGCACAGGCTCAGCGGGTTACGACACCCTTTGCAACAGAGCTGCTGTTCTCCCTCTTGGTTTCAGGCGACATTTAATTATAGTATTGCGCCTTTCCCTATTTCGTCCGCCCCGTGCGGCTTACGCCGCAGGTCACTCCCGTTGTCAAAAAAACCATACGGTCGACCTGCATACCGTTGCAGATAAGGTAGTCAATCATGAGCGCTAGGCACTTTCTCTCCCTGATGGATTTCACAGCTGACGAATTGCTCGGCGTGATCCGTCGAGGCATCGAGCTGAAGGACCTGCGTAACCGAGGCGTGCTGTTCGAACCGCTGAAAAACCGCGTGCTGGGGATGATCTTCGAGAAGTCCTCGACCCGTACCCGCCTGTCGTTCGAAGCCGGCATGATCCAGCTTGGCGGCCAGGCCATCTTCCTGTCGCCGCGTGATACCCAGCTGGGCCGTGGCGAACCGATCGCCGACAGCGCCATCGTCATGTCGCGCATGCTCGATGCGGTGATGATCCGTACCCATGCCCACAGCACCCTCACCGAGTTCGCCGCCAACTCCCGTGTTCCGGTGATCAACGGTCTGTCAGATGAATCGCACCCGTGCCAGCTGCTGGCCGACATGCAAACTTTCCTTGAGCACCGTGGCGCGATCCAGGGTAAGACCGTGGCCTGGGTCGGCGATGGTTTCAACATGTGCAACTCCTACATCGAGGCTGCAGTGCAGTTCGATTTCCAACTGCGTATCGCCTGCCCGGAAGGCTACGAGCCCGAGCAGCGTTTCCTCGACCTGGGCGGCGACCGCATACAGATCGTCCGCGATCCGAAGGAAGCGGTGCGTGGCGCGCACCTGGTGACCACCGATGTCTGGACTTCCATGGGGCAGGAGGAGGAAACTGCACGGCGCCTGGCGCATTTCGCGCCTTACCAGGTCACCCGCGAACTGCTCGACCTGGCGGCACCCGATGTCCTCTTCATGCACTGCCTGCCTGCCCACCGTGGCGAGGAAATCAGCCAGGACCTGCTCGACGACCCTCGTTCGGTCGCCTGGGACGAAGCTGAAAACCGGCTGCATGCACAGAAGGCGCTTCTCGAATTCCTTGTAGAACCGGCTTACCACCACGCATGAGTCAACCCCTACTGCTCAACCTGCGCGACCTCGCCTGCGGCTATGGCGAGCAGCGCATCGTTCAAAACCTCAACCTGCACCTGAACGCAGGCGACATCGGTTGCCTGCTGGGTTCATCCGGTTGCGGCAAGACCACCACCTTGCGCGCCATCGCCGGCTTCGAGCCGGTCCATGAAGGCGAGATCCAGTTGGCTGGCGAGGTCATATCCCGTGCTGGGTTCACCCTGGCACCCGAGAAACGCCGCATTGGCATGGTGTTCCAGGACTACGCCCTGTTCCCACACCTGACCGTGGCGCAGAACATCGCTTTCGGCATTGCCAAGCACCCGCGCCAGGGCGACGTGATCGAGGAGATGCTCGATCTGGTCAAGCTGGGCGGCCTGGGCGGTCGTTACCCCCATGAGCTGTCCGGTGGCCAGCAACAGCGTGTAGCCTTGGCGCGCGCCCTGGCACCCGAGCCTCAGCTATTGCTGCTCGACGAACCTTTCTCCAACCTCGACGTGGAATTGCGTCGCCGGTTGAGCCACGAGGTCCGTGACATTCTCAAGAGCCGTGGTACCAGCGCCATTCTGGTCACCCACGACCAGGAAGAAGCCTTTGCCGTCAGTGACCACGTAGGCGTGTTCAAGGAAGGCCGCCTGGAGCAGTGGGATACACCGTACAACCTTTACCACGAACCGCAGACCCCGTTCGTGGCCAGCTTCATTGGCCAGGGCTATTTCATCCGTGGCCAGATGAGTAGCCATGAGTCGGTCAACACCGAATTGGGCGAGCTGCGTGGCAATCGGGCCTACACCATGGCCATAGGCAGCTCGGTAGACGTGCTGCTGCGTCCTGACGATATCGTGCCGGACCCGGACAGCGAGCTGCGCGCCAATATCGTCGGCAAGAGTTTCCTGGGCGCTTCGACCCTGTACCGTCTGCAACTGCCCACGGGCAGCCAGCTCGAGGCGATCTTCCCCAGCCATATCGATCATCAGGTCGGCCAGGATGTCGGCATTGCCGTGAAGGCAGACCACCTGGTGCTCTTCGCGGTACCTGGTAGCGTGGCGGCGCAGCTGCTGCGTCAGGAAAACGGGGTTCGCCGGTACAGTTCCGCAACCTGATTTCACAGCCTGGAAGGGCCGCCTTGCGGCCCATCACCTGCGATCCTCCGGCACGCCCGAGCGGACCACGCCGCCCGCCAGGGAACCAGCCCAGCTTCAGCCTCGACCAATCCCAGCGAACTTGCCCTGGGTATGCTCGGCCAACACTGCCGCCGCCAACTCCACCTCGAGCCCCCGCCGCCCGGCGCTGACATGAATGCTTGGGAACTGCTGCGCGGATTCGTCGATGAATGTGCGCAACCGCTTCTTCTGCCCGAGAGGGCTGATACCGCCGACCAGGTAGCCGGTAGCGCGCTGGGCCACCGCCGGGTCGGCCATCTCGCACTTCTTCACCCCCGCCGCTTGGGCCAGGGCCTTCAAGTCCAGGGTACCGACCACCGGCACCACGGCCACCAGCAATTCCCCCTTCTCACTGCTGGCCAATAGGGTCTTGAACACCTGCTGCGGGTCGAGCCCCAGCTTCTCGGCGGCTTCAAGCCCGTAAGAGGCTGATTTGGGGTCATGTTCATAACTGTGCACACGATGTTCGGCACGCACTTTTTTAAGCAAGTCGAGGGCGGGGGTCATGCAGCACTCCGGTCTGGGACAGGTCGGCGGCTACTTTAGGATAAATCCCACAAGCCAGCCAGCGCAGAGCGGACGCGCCTCTCTAGCATGCGGAGTCACGCCTGTAATAGTCGGCCAATTCGTGACTGACCGTTCACTTTCGACCTTTGACATCAGCGTTTCTTGTCTATATTTTTTCGTTTGTGAATAAATGGTGCACTTATAAGGTGCATTTTCCTGTACCCGCCCGTCGTCAATGGGGATAGACGCCGGGCTTTGCTGTCGAGCGCCAAGCGCCTCACAACAAAAAAAACGAGGTCATACATGACGACTGCTCTTCGCGAACCCACACTGTCCAGCCAATGCCTGGCCGAATTCCTCGGAACGGCGCTACTCATCTTCTTCGGCACTGGCTGCGTTGCAGCCCTGAAAGTCGCGGGCGCCAGCTTCGGGCTCTGGGAAATCAGCATCATCTGGGGCGTCGGCGTGAGCATGGCGATCTACCTCACCGCCGGTATTTCCGGTGCGCACCTGAACCCGGCCGTGAGCATCGCCCTCACCCTGTTCGCCGCCTTCGACAAACGCAAGTTGCCGTTCTACATGCTCGCCCAGGTGTGCGGCGCGTTCTGTGGTGCGGCGCTGGTGTATACCCTCTACAGCAACCTGTTCTTCGATTTCGAACAGGCTCACGCAATGTTGCGTGGCAGCCAGGCCAGTCTTGAACTGGCGTCGGTGTTCTCGACCTACCCGCATCCTTCGCTGTCCATCGGCCAGGCCTTTCTGGTCGAAGTGGTGATCACCGCCATCCTGATGGCCGTGATCATGGCCCTGACCGACGACAACAACGGCCTGCCCCGTGGCGCCATGGCCCCACTGCTGATCGGCCTGCTGATTGCCGTGATCGGCAGTGCCATGGGCCCACTGACCGGTTTCGCGATGAACCCAGCCCGTGATTTCGGGCCCAAGCTGATGACCTTCCTGGCCGGCTGGGGCGAAATCGCCTTCACTGGCGGACGTGACATCCCTTATTTCCTGGTTCCGGTATTCGCCCCGATCTTCGGTGCTTGCCTGGGCGCTGCGCTGTACCGTGGCCTGATCGCCCGCAACCTGCCAGCGGCGCAAACCGTGACCTCGGAGACAAACGACAATCCCCAGGGCGATACTCAAGTCAACTGATACCGGCGCCGCGCGATTTCGCCCGCCCGAGCCCTGACCTAACCCATTTGCAAGGCCTACGACCATGACAGACACCCAGGATAAGAACTACATCATCGCCCTGGACCAGGGCACTACCAGTTCGCGGGCTATCATTTTCGACCGCGATGCCAACGTGGTCGGCACCTCACAGCGAGAGTTCGCCCAACACTACCCGCAAGCCGGGTGGGTCGAGCACGACCCCATGGAAATCTTCGCCACCCAGAGCGCGACCATGGTCGAGGCACTGGCACAGGCTGGAATCAGCCATGCGCAGGTCGCCGCACTGGGCATCACCAACCAGCGTGAAACCACGGTGGTCTGGGACAAGGAAACCGGTCGCCCGGTTTACAACGCCATCGTCTGGCAGTGCCGCCGCAGCACTGAAATCTGTGCCCAGCTCAAGCGTGATGGCCATGAAACGTACATTCGCGACACCACAGGCCTGGTGACCGACCCGTACTTCTCCGGCACTAAACTGAAGTGGATTCTGGACAATGTCGAAGGCGTCCGCGAACGGGCCGAGCGTGGCGAACTGTTGTTCGGTACCGTCGACACCTGGCTGATCTGGAAATTCTCCGGTGGCAAGGTGCACGTCACCGACTACACCAACGCCTCGCGCACCCTGATGTTCAACATCCACACGCTGCAGTGGGACGACAAACTGCTGGATATTCTCGGCATCCCGCGCCAAATGCTGCCTGAGGTACGTCCTTCTTCGGAGGTCTACGGCCAGACCAAGAGCGGTATCGCCATCGCCGGTATCGCCGGTGACCAGCAATCGGCGCTGTTCGGCCAGATGTGCGTGGAGCCGGGCCAAGCGAAGAATACCTATGGCACCGGTTGCTTCCTGCTGATGAACACTGGCAGCCAGGCCGTCAAGTCGTCCCATGGCCTGCTGACCACCATCGCCTGTGGGCCGAAAGGTGAAGTGGCCTACGCGCTGGAGGGCGCCGTGTTCAATGGCGGCTCCACCGTGCAGTGGCTGCGTGACGAGTTGAAGATCGTCAACGATGCGCTGGATACCGAGTACTTCGCCAGCAAGGTCAAGGACAGCAACGGCGTTTACCTGGTACCCGCATTCACAGGCCTGGGCGCCCCGTACTGGGACCCTTACGCCCGCGGCGCGCTGTTCGGCCTGACCCGTGGCGTGAAAGTCGACCACATCATTCGTGCCGCACTCGAGTCGATCGCGTACCAGACCCGCGATGTGCTCGACGCCATGCAGCAGGATTGCGGCCAGCGCCTTTCCGAGCTGCGCGTGGACGGCGGTGCAGTGGCCAACAACTTCCTGATGCAGTTCCAGGCAGACATCCTCGGCACCTGCGTCGAACGTCCGAAAATGCGCGAAACCACCGCGCTCGGCGCTGCCTACCTAGCAGGGCTGGCATGTGGTTTCTGGAGTGGTCTGGACGAGTTGCGCGACAAGGCCATCATCGAGCGCGAGTTCAGCCCTCAGCTTGACGAGACGCAGAAAGAGACGCTGTACGCAGGGTGGAAAAAAGCGGTCGAGCGCACCCGTGACTGGGAAGACCACGACGCCTGATCGCAGCAGAGAACGCTGCAGCGCAGCCATCGCCGGCAAGCCGACGCCTACAGAAAACGCACGCACGCCTGTAGACGTCGGCTTACCGTCGATGAGCCGTAACGTGCAGCCACTGGCCGTCATCCCCTTCCTACGGCATCATTGCAGAATTTGTCCGGCAGCCCATAAGGACCGCCCATGAATCTGCCCCCTCGCCAACAACAAATTCTCGAGCTGGTACGCGAACGTGGCTATGTCAGCATCGAGGAAATGGCGCAGTTGTACGTCGTGACCCCGCAAACCATCCGTCGCGACATCAACCAGCTCGCCGAGCTCAACCTGCTGCGCCGCTATCACGGTGGAGCGGCCTACGATTCGAGCGTCGAGAACACCGCCTACGCCATGCGCGCCGACCAGATGCGCGACGAGAAGCAACGCATCGCCGAAGCTGTGGCGCGGCAGATTCCCGACCATGCGTCCTTGTTCATCAACATCGGCACCACGACCGAATCCATCGCCCGGGCACTGCTGAACCACAATCACCTGAAGGTGATCACCAACAACCTGCATGTGGCGGCAATCCTGGCTGCCAAGGACGATTTCGAGGTGCTGGTCGCCGGCGGTACGGTGCGTCGCGATGGCGGCGTGGTGGGCCAGGCCAGCGTCGATTTCATCAACCAGTTCAAGGTCGACTTTGCTCTGGTCGGTATCAGCGGCATCGATGAAGACGGCAGCCTGCTGGACTTCGACTACCAGGAAGTGCGCGTCTCGCAGGCGATAATCGCCAACGCCCGCCAAGTCATCCTCGCCGCCGACTCCAGCAAGTTCGGGCGCAATGCCATGGTTCGCCTGGGCTCGATAAGCCTGGTCGATTGCCTGGTGACCGACCAGGCGCCCTCCCCCGCGCTGACCCAACTGCTCAACCAATACAAGATTCGCCTAGACGTGGTCTGAGCCGTGCAGGGTCGCCCAGCGGCCCTGCATTTTCGAAATTGTTCACTTACTGTCATCTGATCAGTTTTTTCTATAAAGACTGACTGGCGACCGGCGTTGTGTTGCGCTAGTATTTTCGGAAACGAACATTAATGTTCATATTCGATGTGAGCAGCTTCAGGAGGCCTTGCCCGTGTCCCAACCCGTTCCGTCCCAGCCCGCACTCGCCGACTGCTATGACCTCGCCGTGATCGGCGGCGGCATCAATGGCGTAGGCATTGCTGCCGACGCCGCCGGGCGCGGCCTCAAGGTGTTCCTTTGCGAGAAGGACGACTTGGCCCAACACACCTCCTCGGCTAGCAGCAAGCTGATTCACGGCGGCCTGCGCTACCTGGAACACTACGAGTTCCGGCTGGTGCGTGAGGCACTGGCCGAACGCGAGGTCCTGCTGGCCAAGGCCCCACACATCGTCAAACCAATGCGCTTCGTGCTGCCCCACCGTCCGCACCTGCGCCCGGCCTGGATGATCCGCGCCGGCCTGTTCCTGTATGACCACCTGGGCAAACGCAAGCGCCTGGGCGCCTCGCGCAGCCTGCGCTTCGGACCTGGCTACCCGCTCAAACCCTCCATCACCCGTGGTTTCGAATACGCCGATTGCGCCGTGGACGACGCTCGCCTGGTGGTGCTCAACGCCATGGCTGCGCGCGAGAACGGCGCACACATCCGCACCCGCACCCGCTGCCTGCGCGCCGAGCGTATCGACGGCGTGTGGGAAGTCGAGCTGCAACACGCCGACGGCAGCCAGCAGACCCTCCGCGCTCGCGCCCTGGTCAACGCCGCCGGGCCGTGGGTAGCCAGTTTCATCAAGAATGACCTCAAGCTGGATGCCCCGTACGGCATCCGCCTGATCCAGGGCAGCCATCTGATCGTGCCGCGGCTGTACGAAGGTGAACATGCCTACATCCTGCAGAACGAAGATCAGCGCATCGTGTTCTGCATCCCTTATCTCGACCGCTTTACCCTGATCGGCACCACCGACCGCGAGTACAGCGGCGACCCGGCCAAGGTTGCCATTACCGAGCAGGAAACCGACTACCTGCTCAATGTGGTCAACCAGCACTTCAATCATCAGCTTAGCCGCGCCGACATCCTGCATACCTACTCGGGCGTGCGCCCGCTGTGCAACGATGAATCGGACAATCCGTCGGCGGTCACCCGCGACTACACCCTGGCATTGTCCTGCGCCGAAGGCCAGGCGCCACTGCTGTCGGTGTTCGGCGGCAAGCTGACCACTTACCGCAAGCTGGCCGAGTCGGCCATGGCCGAACTCAAGCCATTCTTCAGCCAGATGCGCGGCAGCTGGACCGCCAGCGGGCCGTTGCCTGGTGGCGAGCAGATGACCAGCGTGCAAGCACTGGTCGATGCCCTACTCGCCCGCCATGGCTGGTTGCCAGTGGATATCGCCAAACGCTGGGCAGTGACCTATGGCAGCCGCACCTGGCAATTGCTGGAAGGGGTAACAGGGCCGGATGACCTGGGCCAGGCGATCGGCGGCGGGTTGTTCGGTCGAGAAGTCGATTACCTGCGCAGCCAGGAATGGGCTGTGGACGCCGAGGACATTCTGTGGCGTCGAACCAAACTTGGCCTGTTCACCACGCAGGCCGAGCAACACGCGCTCGCCGACTACCTACGCAAGACTGAACGTCCAGACGCTACCCAAGCGGCATGAACCCCAGCGCCCCCTTGTCAGCGCCGAGCGCTGCAAGGGGGCTTCACAGGCACATCAAACTGGCCAACGTGCAATGGCCTGCTCTGTCAGGCGTTGGACCAGCACCCGCTCTTGCACTTGCAGGTCGACCTTGAGCTCTTCGCAGCGTTCCAGGTAAGTTTGCTCGTCGATCGCACCGCTTTCCACCTGCGTCTCCAATAGCTCTAGCGCCGCCCGCCTGGCATCCACCTGCTCCCTGAAACTGCGGTAATAGGTGGCGCGCAGGAATGCTTGCCAAAACGACTGATCGGCCAAGGCGCGCGACAGCGTCTCGTTGTTTTCCAGCGAAAGCACTTCAGCCCTGGCGACGTTGATGTCCTCGGCGGTCACTAATGATTCGGACTCATAGTGCATACGGACAGGCTGTCCCGGTAGCTGGAGCGGGCCTGCCAAGCGAGTTCGGTACGCAAGATAGGTTTCGATATCGTCGATGCGTTCCAGGACGTCCGGTTCGTTTGCGTACGTAAGGCGCAGTCGCTCGAGCTTACGGGCGGCAATTCTGTTGACTTCCTGCAGCCTGAACAGTGAACGCCCCAGTTTGATCAGGGCCGACTCACTCTGAATCTGCGACAGTCCCGCCGTCTGCCGATGCACCAAGACGCGTACTTCCATTTCACTGAACAGCCACAGCAAGCGATCTTCGCAGGTCGCCACGCCACCGGCCTGCTCAAACAACACTTCCCGCAGCTCGCTGTCCTGCTCGCAGGCCTCGATAATGTTCCAAGCCCGCGCCCGATAATACGCGGGGTGCTTGAGGTAGTCCGGCGAACGCGAGAAATCGCCCAGGAAGTTGAAGAAATCATCCGCCCCCGGCTCGTTGCGAAGGTTGCTCCACAGCACCTCGCGCTCGGTTCGTTGCGCACCGGCCGAACCAACCAACCATTCGGACAACTCGGCCTGACGAACCAGATGGTGCCGGTAATAAGGATTGTGCGCGACGACTTGTTCTGGAGAGGCAGGGGTGCGCAACTCATTCAGGTAACGTTCGCTGGGGGCATCAAGCGGGTTGTCGTGCAGCGCCATTTGCTGCACACGCATGCGCATTCCATGCACCTCCTGACGCACCTGGCGGATCTGGTTCTCCCGCAGGTCGACAATCCCCTGCCAAGGCAGTTGCTGAATCTGCGCCGGCACATCGGCTATCTGGGCAGCACGCAGCCCTACTTGGCGAACATTCAGCAACCGCCGGACCTCAGGCACGCTGCCCAGCGGATTGAAACCGATTTCCAACCGCTCCAGGTTGAGCAAGGCGTTCAGGCGCTGACTGTCTGCCGGCGTCAGGACGATATGATTATGGTCCAGGCGCAACAGGCGGAGCTCGGTCAACCGCTCGATACCTGCCGGAACCGCGAGCAAGCGATTGTGGCGCAGGTCGAGCTCCCTGAGATTGGGGAAGTGACCGAGGAAGTCAGCGCCGACTTCCGTCAGCTCCATGTTTCGCAGCGCCAGGCGTGAAACATGCTCGAACATGATCCCAAGGGGCAATTCAGGCAACTCGCTCAACCGCTCGCCCCGGACTTCCAATGCATAAGTACCATCGCCTCGCCGCCCCAGTTTACGACGCCAGCAGCGCCGAATCGTGTTGGCCACCCTGCTGCGTCGCAACAAGTCGAGCATCGAACCATACTCGGCTCGCCAATTGACCAGCGCCTGGCGCAGAGCCGTCCACTGGCCGTGCAACGACTGATAGTGGGTCCAGGGGTCGACGCCATCGGAAATCAGACCCAGCAGGTATTGCTGCAACTCCACGTCGTCGATGGTCGGAAATATCTGCCTAATGCCGCGCCTGCTGGCCTGGCCGCGACTCCCACCGCGACCGCTGAGCGGGTAGCCGAGGCGACCGTCGGCGAAGCGAACGGGCGGCCTGACTCCGGCACTGATATCCGCCAGCCCGATGAGCTTGGCAGCCAGGTCGCGGCGCTCCCGGGCGCAGCCTGCCAGAATGTCGACCAGTTGCTGTTCGTTGAGCGAGGCATCGCCCAACACGCTTTTCTGGCTTTCATCCATGCTCAGCAACAATGCGTGCATGAAGCTGTCGGTGCTTGATCCGGCAACGTGCGGATGGAGGGACCGATCCTGCACGCTGTAACCGTTTTCGTCGCTGATGATGCTGATGACGTCCTCTGCCGTATCGGCACCCACGTGGCTCAGCAGTGGTCCTTCGGAAAAGAATGCCCGCAACTCGACACGGAGCGACGCAGGCCATGGCGCCAGTTCATGGACCAAGCCAAGCGCCAGTTTTTCGCTGTCGGCGTTGAGGGCCTGGGGTTGTCGGAGCCCGGCACAGGCTCGATCAAGGCGGCTGTCGCGGATGAACCAGCGTACCCTTTCCGCCACGGCCAAAGGCACACGCCCGGTCGATGCAAGCTGCTCCAGATCCTGTCCATCGGCTTGCCGGCGAATTTCCTTCGCGCCTCGCACCGACAACCCGGGAAAGTCTCGACGCAATACCCGGTCCTCCACCTCCTCTGCGTCCTGGGCCTGGGCAATCAGTAACTCGAACACTTCGTCCGCCACCTTCGGATACAAGGTGTGCAACCGGTGGCGTTCCAGCGCATCCTGAAGCCGCGCAGGTGCAGGCGCGTTTTCCACATGCAAGCGGCGCAGCTGCGCCTCATCGAAGCCGGTGCAGTCGATCAGCGCCCTTGCTTGTTCGTCGCTCAAGTCGATGAAGTTAGCGGCCAACCTTCGCAACAGGTGCACTTCACCGGCCCATTCCTGAGGCTGCTCCAGGGAATGGCGCCAGCCCCCACTGCCATTGCGTTCGATCTGCGGCCGATAGGCGCTGGCACGCGTCGGATGCTTGATCACCAGACCCTGTTTATCCTCGGCATGCGCAAGTTCAAAGGCGTGCTCTGGCCAGGGCAACGGCTCCGGTGGCTGACCGGCGAGGTGCGCTTGCTTTGCCTCGACCCGGTAGGGCTGCATGTCGCCCGAGCAGAGTTTCAGGCGCTTGGCACCCGACCAGACCGGCACCAATTCATCGACGAAAGCCACGCGTTTGACCACCTGAGCCGCTGCCGAGACGCCAACACCAATCGCTGCGCCGACCACCAGGTTTTCCGCCACTGCGAACAGATGCCCCATGGCCGCTTCACGGTCACCCAACTTCCAGTCCTGGTAGCCTTCGTACACTTCATCGGCCATCTGTACAGCCGCAACGCCCAGCATGACCTCTCCCAGCACCGGTACGAACAGGCCAGCCAGACCCAGAAGGGTCAGGCCGGTACTCTCGTAGGCGGCCAGCCGAGCGCTTCGCGTCGCGGCGTCTTCATCGCCGGTGGGAACCGCGAGGACTCTGGCATCGTCGAGAATCTTTTCGATGCGCTGGGCGCGTAGATAGGCAAAGATGGGCTGGTCGATTGGCAGGTTCCGGCCATCCAACTGCAGCGCGACACCTTTTGCGGTATCGGCATGCAGACGGCGTAGGCTCGCCGAGAACACCATGCGATCGCGTTCCGTGATGAATCGCATGAAAAACTGCGCATAGCTCGACTCGCGCAAGCGCAGTCCAAAGAGCTGGTATACCGCTTCCCAGTTTCGGCATGACTGCACAGCCCTGACAGGATCGCCCGGTACCCAGACGATGAGGTTTCTCAGGGCGCCGCCGTCGCTATCCCGCGCTTCGACGACGACCACACCTCGTACCCGTTTGCCTAGCAACAGCAGCTGACGCATCACGAGCACGCGGGTATCGGCCGGTACGATTGCCTTGGGCGAAAACACCCTGAGCATCTGCAGATAGCTGCGCTCGTCGAGCTGCCCCTGGAGGGTGGCAAGCCGCACGGCTGCTTCCATGGCTGTCCGCTGGGCCTCTTCCAGCACACGCTCAACCGCCTGTCGAGCTTGCCCCGAAGCATCACCTTCAGCATCCGCGGGCAACAGCAGCTCACGCAGGGCAGCTTGATAGCGACCGCCCAGATCCAGCTCACGGCACAGCCTGGCGAACTGCACGAACGAAATAGGCAACGCAGCGCCAGTGTGAGTTTCCAGCCTTCGTCGAATGCGAGACCGGTGCTGCAATTCGTCCTCGGCAAAATTATGCAGCGCCGCAGCCAGTAAAGGCAGCGAGCCCATCCTTACGACCCTTTCCACCGGAACGTGGGGAAATACGAAAGCCACCGTCTTGCGTACGACCGTGGACAGTTTCGCGGTTCTGGCGTTAACCCGCACGCCATGCTTCCTGAGAATGGCCTTCTCCAGCAGGGGCGCGCAGAAATCCGCCAGGTCAGGAACACGGCCCAACAACAGCCTGACCTGTTCGGCGCTATGCTGCTCACTGATCAAGGCCGCTCGCAGGGATCGCAGCGCCTCGACGGAGGCATTCTTCGCCCAGGCCGGCAACTGCGCGGCAATCAGGGTATCGATGGAGTGGGACGCTCCTTCATCTTCTATCAAGGGGGTCATGTCTGCTTCCTCGGTTAAAAGGAAACAAGAAACCCCCGTCCGTCATACCCAAGGTGTTAATTAGTTAGTTCTAGTCACCTGAGGCTAAACGCACGTTCGGATTACCGAACACTAATTCGCCGCGCGTTCGGAAGTCCGTACATTGGCGTTCCTGCAACAGGCCCCGAAACGTGCAATGGCTTG
The DNA here is from genome assembly GCF_000425785.1 of Pseudomonas taiwanensis DSM 21245. Classification (GTDB taxonomy): domain Bacteria; phylum Pseudomonadota; class Gammaproteobacteria; order Pseudomonadales; family Pseudomonadaceae; genus Aquipseudomonas; species Aquipseudomonas taiwanensis. The sequence goes on along the minus strand of NZ_AUEC01000027.1, from coordinate 14,648 downwards.
AATTTTCGGGGCTTGTACACAAGAACAACAGCTTGGCACGAGTCATGCTCTACACTTGGTAGCCGAATGCACACCAACTTGATGATGTATTCGTTGAACGAAGAGTCCGCCAACGGCTCCATAAAAAAAACAAACACGTCGAGGAAAATTTGATGCGTATCGTTCGTCAATTGCTGGGCGCCGCCATCGCGGCTGCAGTCATCGCTTCGCCTGTCATGGCCGAGGAGCTGACCGGCACCCTGAAGAAGATCAAGGACTCGGGCACCATCACCCTGGGTCACCGCGACTCGTCGATTCCGTTTTCCTACCTGGCTGGCAAGCCGGAACCCGTGGGTTACTCCCACGACATCCAACTGGCTGTCGTCGAGGCCCTGAAAAAACAGCTGGGCACCGACATCAAGGTCCGCTACAACCTCGTCACTTCCCAAACCCGTATCCCGCTGGTGCAGAACGGCACCGTCGACCTGGAGTGCGGCTCCACCACCAACAACGTCGAGCGCCAGCAGCAAGTTGGCTTCTCGGTGGGCATCTTCGAAGTCGGCACTCGCCTTCTGACCAAGGTCAAGGACGGTCAACCGGCATACAAGGACTTCCCTGACCTGGCCGGCAAGAACGTGGTGACCACCGCCGGTACTACCTCCGAACGCCTCCTCAAGGCGATGAACGCCGACAAGCAGATGAAGATGAACGTGATTTCCGCCAAGGACCACGGTGAAGCCTTCAACATGCTCGAAAGCGGCCGCGCCGTGGCCTTCATGATGGACGACGCTCTGCTGGCCGGTGAAATGGCCAAGGCTCGCAAGCCGACCGACTGGGTCATCACCGGCACGCCACAGTCGTTCGAAATCTACGGCTGCATGGTGCGCAAGGATGACGCCGCGTTCAAGAAAGCGGTCGACGATGCCATCGTGGCTTACTTCAAGTCGGGCGAAGTCAACAAGAGCTACGACAAGTGGTTCCAGCAGCCGATCCCGCCAAAAGGCCTGAACCTGCAGTTCCCGATGAGCGACGAGCTGAAGAAACTGATCGCCGAGCCGACCGACAAGGCGGCGGACGAGAAGAAGTCCTGATCCCCGGTTAGTGGCCCGCCGCACTTTTGCCGTGCGGGCCACCGTTAAGTGTCTACCCTTTCATCCGAGGGCGTTCAACGCCCTTGGATGCTCGAAGGTGCCCGTGAAACAACCGTCTGAGGGGAAATCCCGATGAATTACAACTGGGACTGGGGCGTATTCTTCAAGTCCACCGGCGTGGGCAGCGAAACCTATCTGGACTGGTACATCACCGGCCTGGGCTGGACCATCGCCATCGCCATCTCCGCCTGGATCATCGCATTGCTGCTGGGCTCGGTGCTCGGCGTCATGCGTACCGTGCCGAACCGCCTGGTATCCGGCATCGCCACCGCCTATGTGGAGCTGTTCCGCAACGTGCCGCTGCTGGTGCAGCTGTTCATCTGGTACTTCCTGGTACCGGATCTGCTGCCTGAAGGCCTGCAGGAATGGTTCAAGCAAGACCTCAACCCGACCACTTCGGCGCTGATCAGCGTGGTCATCTGCCTGGGCCTGTTCACCGCCGCGCGTGTCTGCGAGCAGGTACGTACCGGCATCCAGGCGCTGCCGCGTGGCCAGGAGGCCGCCGCTCGCGCCATGGGCTTCAGCCTGCCGCAGATCTACAACAACGTGCTGCTGCCCCAGGCTTACCGGATCATCATTCCGCCGCTCACCTCCGAGTTCCTCAACGTATTCAAGAACTCGTCGGTGGCATCGCTGATCGGCCTGATGGAGCTGCTGGCGCAGACCAAGCAGACCGCCGAGTTTTCCGCCAACCTGTTCGAGGCGTTCACCCTGGCCACCCTGATCTACTTCACCTTGAACATGGGCTTGATGCTGCTGATGCGCATGGTCGAGAAGAAAGTCGCGGTGCCTGGCCTGATTTCCGTGGGAGGCAAGTAAATGGACATGGATTTCAGCGAAATCATCCCGGCCCTGCCTGCCCTCTGGGAAGGCATGCTGATGACCCTCAAGCTGATGGTCATGGGCGTGGTCGGCGGTATCGTGCTCGGTACCATCCTGGCCTTGATGCGCCTGTCGTCGAACAAGCTGCTCTCGAACCTGGCTGGCGCCTACGTCAACTACTTCCGCTCGATCCCGCTGCTGCTGGTGATCACCTGGTTCTACCTGGCGGTACCGTTCGTGCTGCGCTGGATCACCGGCGAGGACACCCCGGTGGGTGCCTTCACCTCCTGCGTGGTCGCGTTCATGATGTTCGAGGCCGCCTATTTCTGCGAGATCGTGCGGGCCGGCGTGCAGTCGATCTCCAAGGGCCAGATGGGCGCCGCGCAAGCATTGGGCATGACCTATGGCCAGACCATGCGCCTGATCATCCTGCCCCAGGCGTTTCGCAAGATGACCCCGCTGCTGCTGCAACAGAGCATCATCCTGTTCCAGGACACCTCGCTTGTGTACACCGTGGGTCTGGTCGACTTCCTCAACTCGGCACGCTCCAACGGCGACATCATCGGGCGCTCCCATGAGTTCCTGATCTTCGCCGGTGTCGTGTACTTCCTCATCAGCTTCTCCGCTTCGTGGCTGGTCAAGCGCCTGCAAAAAAGGATCACCGTATGATTTCCATCAAGAACGTCAACAAGTGGTACGGGGACTTCCAGGTGCTGACCGACTGCAGCACCGAGGTCAAGAAAGGTGAAGTGGTGGTGGTCTGCGGCCCGTCGGGCTCGGGCAAATCCACCCTGATCAAGTGCGTCAACGCCCTTGAGCCGTTCCAGAAAGGAGACATCGTGGTCGACGGCACCTCCATCGCCGACCCGAAAACCAACCTGCCGAAACTGCGCTCGCGGGTGGGCATGGTGTTCCAGCACTTCGAGCTGTTCCCGCATCTGACCATCACCGAGAACCTGACCATCGCCCAGCGCAAGGTGCTTGGCCGCAGCGAAGCCGAAGCCACCAAGAAAGGCCTGGCGCTGCTCGACCGAGTAGGTCTGGGCGCACACGCCAAGAAGCACCCTGGCCAGTTGTCCGGTGGCCAGCAGCAGCGTGTGGCGATCGCCCGTGCGCTGTCGATGGACCCGATCGTCATGCTGTTCGACGAACCGACCTCGGCACTGGACCCTGAAATGGTCAACGAAGTGCTCGACGTCATGGTCGAACTGGCTCACGAAGGCATGACCATGATGTGCGTCACCCACGAAATGGGCTTCGCTCGCAAGGTAGCCAACCGGGTGATCTTCATGGACAAGGGCAGCATCATCGAGGACTGCCAGAAGGAAGACTTCTTCGGCGACCCAGGCGCCCGCCACGAACGGACTCAGCACTTCCTCAGCAAGATCCTGCAACACTGATCCTGCGCCAAACAAGCCGGCCTGCACCGCTGCCTCCGGGCAGCGGGTGCTGGTCGTGACAAGGCCACTGTGATGAAATGCGATCCTTCGCTTCTTCTCCCTGCCAAGCCTGCCGTGAAATCCCGCCTGATCCGCCAACTGCTGCTGCCACCCCTGGTCATCCTGCTGATGATCGGCCTGGGCCTGGCTGGCTATCTGATCAGCGAGAGCAACGGCATCCGTAGCCTCAGCGAAAATGGCGAGCGTCAGCTGGAACTGCATGCGCGCACAGTAGAGAGCGAAATCAGCAAGTACACCTACCTACCGAGCCTGCTCGAACTGGAAGACAGCGTCTCGAAGCTGCTCACCGACCCGGATGGCGAATACCGTCAGACCGTCAACGAATACCTTGAAGGCCTGAACCGACGCAGCCGCAGCCGGGCGATCTTCGTGCTCGACACCAATGGCCGGGTGCAGGCTACCAGCAACTGGCGCGATGCCGATTCGTTCCTCGGCGAAGACCTGTCGTTCCGGGCGTATTTCCAGGATGCCGTGCGCGGTGAACCGGGGCGCTTCTACGGCATCGGCAGCACGACTGGGGAAGCCGGCTACTACCTGGCCCATGGCCTGGAAGAGCACGGCAAGATCATAGGCGTGGCCGTCATCAAGGTGCGCCTGGATACCCTCGAAGAGCGCTGGCAGCGCGCGCGACTCGAAGCCTTCGTCAGCGATGAGAACGGCATCATCATCCTGTCCAGCGATCCGGCCCGGCGGCTGAAGTCGGTTCGTCCGCTGACGCCACAAATCAAGGAGCGCCTGGCGCGCAGTCTGCAGTACTACTGGTGGCCGCTTAACGAGCTGCAACCCCTGGCCCGCGAAACACTGGCCGATGGCGTGGAGAAACTGACCTTCCCGGCCAACAGCGAAACCGCCCACGGCAAAGTCCACGAAGTGGCCTACCTGGCCCAGACCCGCCGACTGGTCGACACGCCCTGGCACTTCACCCTGCTGACCCCGCTGCAGGACCTGCGCCGTGAGTCCATGGTGCAAGGCGTCCTGGTGGCGGTGGCTTTCGCCCTGCTGGCGATTCTGGGGATCGCCTGGAACGAGCGGCGCAAGGTGATCGCCACCCGTCTGGCTGCCCGTGAAGCCCTGGAAGAGGCCAACAGCCAGCTTGAGCGGCGCATCGCCGACCGTACCGCCGACCTGCGGGCCAGCAACGAGCGGCTCAAAGGACAGATCCGCGAACGTCGCCACGCGGAACAGACGCTTCGCCATGCCCAGGACGAACTGGTCCAGGCCGGCAAGCTGGCGGCCATCGGGCAAATGTCGACCAGCATCGCCCACGAACTGAATCAGCCGCTGGCGGCACTGCGCACGTTGTCAGGCAATACCGTGCGCTTCCTCGAACGCGGTGCGCTGGAGACCGCCAGCACCAATTTGCGTACCATGAACGACCTGATCGACCGCATGGGCCGCATCACCGCCAGCCTGCGCTCGTTCGCCCGCCGTGGCGACGACCGCGGCCAGGCTTCGCTGGCCAAGGCCGTGGAAGCCTGCCTGCAGGTGCTGGGCAACCGCATCGCCGGCTGCCAGCTGCGACTGCACAGCCAGTTCGATGACCAGCAGTTGGCCATCGACCAGACCCGTCTCGAGCAGATTCTGGTCAACCTGATCGGCAACGCCCTTGATGCCATGGCCAGCCAACCGCATCCGGAACTCTGGTTGGAAGGCGAACTGCAGGACGACAAGTACCGGCTGCGAGTACGCGATAATGGCCATGGCATTGACCCCGAAACACGCAAGCACCTGTTCGAACCTTTCTTCACCACAAAACCGGGCGAACATGGCCTGGGCCTGGGGTTGACCCTGTCGGCGAGCCTTGCCGCCGCCGCCAAGGGCACCCTGAGCGTCGAGCACCCCGCCAGCGGCGGGACTGCCTTCGTGCTGGCCCTGCCCCTGGCCACGCCCCCTAGCGAATCGGCAGAGCACCCATGAACCAAGCACCTCTCACTGTCCTGATCGTCGAAGACGACCCGCATGTGCTGCTCGGCTGCCAACAGGCACTGGCCCTGGAAGATATCGCCTGCGAAGGCGTCGGCAGTGCCGAACAAGCACTGGAACGTATTGGCGATGACTTCGCTGGCATCGTCGTCAGCGATATCCGCCTGCCGGGCATCGACGGCCTGGAATTGCTGAACCGGCTCAAGGCCCGCGACCGCAGCCTGCCCGTGGTGCTGATCACTGGCCACGGCGACATCGACATGGCGGTGGGCGCAATGCGCAACGGTGCCTACGACTTCATGGAAAAGCCCTTCTCGCCAGAACGATTGGTCGATGTGGTACGCCGGGCCCTGGAGCAACGCGGCCTGTCGCGCGAGGTAGTGGCCCTGCGCCGCCAGTTGGCGAGTCAAAGTAGCCTGGAGGGACGCATCATCGGCCGTTCACCGGCCATGGAGCACCTGCGCGAGCTGATCGCCAATGTCGCCGACACTTCGGCCAACGTGCTGATCGAAGGCGAGACCGGTACCGGCAAGGAGCTGGTCGCCCGTTGCCTGCACGATTTCAGCCGCCGCCACGGCCAACCATTCGTTGCCTTGAACTGCGGCGGCCTTCCGGAAAACCTCTTCGAAAGCGAGATTTTCGGCCACGAAGCCAATGCCTTCACCGGCGCCGGCAAGCGCCGCATCGGCAAGATCGAGCATGCCAATGGCGGCACGCTGTTCCTTGACGAAGTCGAAAGCATGCCGATCAACCTGCAGATAAAACTGCTGCGTGTCCTACAGGAACGCACACTGGAACGCCTGGGCTCGAACCAGAGCATCCCGGTAGACTGTCGGGTGATCGCCGCGACCAAGTCCGACCTCGACGCGCTGGGTCAGAGCGGCCAATTCCGCAGCGACCTGTATTACCGCTTGAACGTGGTCACCCTGGAACTGCCGCCACTGCGTGAGCGTCGCGAAGACATCCTGCAGTTGTTCGAACACTTCCTGCAGCAGTCTGCATTACGCTTCGACCGCGACGTCCCCACGCTCGACAGCCAGACCCTCTCGCGCCTGATGGCCCATGACTGGCCAGGCAACGTGCGTGAGCTACGCAACGTTGCCGAGCGCTATGCGCTGGGCCTGCCAGCGTTCAAGAAAAGCAGCAGTGGTGGCGCCGCCCAGGGCCTGGGGTTCTCCGAGGCCGTCGAGGCATTCGAGCGCAACCTGCTCAGCGATGCCCTTCAGCGCACTGGCGGCAACCTCAGCCAGGCCAGCCAGGAACTGGGCATGGCCAAGACGACACTGTTCGACAAAGTGAAAAAGTACGGCCTCGGCTGAATTCAACCTGATCTGGATATACGACGTGGACTTGGTATTCAAAGCGGCCCTGGGCGCTGGGGTCGTCGTTCTGCTGGCCATTCTTTCAAAGACCCGCAACTACTACATCGCCGGGCTGGTGCCGTTGTTTCCCACCTTCGCCCTGATCGCCCACTACATCGTGGGCAAAGGGCGTGGTGTCGAGGACCTGAAGACCACGATCCTGTTCGGAATGTGGTCGATCATTCCCTACTTCGTCTACCTGGCGGCCTTGTACGTACTGGTAGACCGGATGCGCCTTGAAGCATCGCTGGCGCTGGCGACTGTGGCCTGGTTGATGGCGGCAACGGTGCTGGTGACGGTTTGGGTGCGGATGCACTGAGGGAACCCGCGTGCCTGCGGTTCAAAGCCCGGCAATGTGCGTGACACCTTCGCGTTGCGACTGCAGGTAGGGTAGAACCGCCCCCAGCAACGGCGCCTTGAACGGCTCCTGGAACCGATGCGCCAACCCCGGTATCAGCCGTAACTGGCTGCCCTGAATGTGCGCTGCCAGATGCACACCATGCATCACCGGCAACAGCGGGTCGGCGGTGCCATGCACCACCAGCGTTGGCACCCGCAGTTGGTTGAGCAACTCGACCCGACTTGGCTCAGCGAGAATCGCCATGATCTGGCGCTTCGCCCCTTCAGGATTGAACGCCCGGTCATAGGCGGCCGCGGCCTGCTGCAACAACACCGCCCGATCATCCTGGACTTCGGGGCTGCCCAGCGCAGCCAGCAAGTCCGCCTGCTGCTCGATGGCCACTTGCCGGTTCGGCGCACTGCGACGGGCCAGCAGCTGGACCAAGGCAGGGTTCGGTGCCGGCAAGCCTGCGGCACCGGAGCTGGACATCACCAGTGTCAGGCTACGAACCCGCTCTGGCGCCATGGCCGCCATGTGCTGGGCGATCATGCCGCCCATGCTCACCCCCAGCACATGGAAATCCCCTATCCCCAGTGTATCCATCAGCCGCAAGCCATCACGCGCCATGTCGGTCAGGGTGTAAGGCGCGGCCACCGGCAAGCCAAACTTGTAACGCAGCAACTCGACCGTCAGGTTGGCCGAGGGTGGCAACTGGTTCCAGCGCGACAGGCCAACATCGCGGTTGTCGTAGCGAATGACCCGAAACCCTTGGCGACACAACGCTTGCACCACATCGTCGGGCCAATGAATCAACTGCCCACCTAGGCCCATCACCAGCAGCAAAGCCGGGTCCCTGGGCGCGCCGACGCTCTGGTACACCAGGCTCAACTCACCGATCTCAGCCCGTTGCACCGGTACCTGGGCATCGCAGCGCCCGGTGGCAAAGGTAGTCGGTACGCTGAAAACGAAGCACAAAAAGAACAAGAAGGCCCGCATGAAAGAAACACCAGAATGCATATCCCCAGTAGAGCGTGAGTCTGATGAAATCTGTTCGGGCGCGCTGCCACAGTTCGGTGACAGTTTGATGAACCCTGCTGAGCGGTCAGTACCAAAGGCCAGTCGACAGCCAGGGGCAACATGAGGGAAACTCAACTGAATCCCTTCTCAACCCAGTTTCACCCTCGGAGTCAGCCGTGCTGGAGATCCGCCACCTGAAAACCCTTCATGCCCTGCGCGAGGCCGATAGCCTGGTGGAGGCCGCCGAACGCCTCCACCTGACCCAATCGGCGCTGTCGCACCAGTTCAAGGAACTGGAGGAGCGCCTGGGCATGCCGCTGTTCGTGCGCAAGACCAAACCCATTCGCTTCACCAGCGCCGGTCTGCGCCTGCTGCAACTGGCCGACGCCACCCTACCCTTGCTGCGCGGCGCCGAACGCGATATCGCCCGCCTGGCCGGCGGTACCGCTGGGCGCCTGCACATGGCCATCGAATGCCACAGCTGCTTCCAGTGGCTGATGCCGACCATCGACCAGTTCCGCGACGCTTGGCCGGAGGTGGAGCTGGACCTGGCCTCGGGCTTTGCCTTTGCCCCTTTGCCGGCACTGGCCCGTGGCGACCTGGACCTGGTGGTGACATCCGACCCGGTGGACCTGGCCGGTATCACCTACGTACCGCTGTTTACCTACGAGGCCATGCTCGCCGTGGCCAACCAGCATCCGCTGGCCAGCAAGCCGTACATCGTGCCCCAGGACTTGATCGACCAGACGCTGATCACCTACCCGGTCGAGCGCGACCGCCTGGACATCTTCACCCGCTTCCTCGAACCGGCCGACATCGAGCCGGCGGCTGTTCGCACGTCCGAGCTGACGGTCATGATGATGCAGTTGGTGGCCAGCGGCCGTGGGGTGTGCGGCATGCCCCACTGGGCGCTGCACGAATACAGTTCGCGGGGCTATGTGAAGGGCAAGCGCCTGGGCGAGAAAGGCCTGTTCGCCACGCTCTACGCAGCGGTGCGCACCGACATGCTCGATGCGCCGTACATGCGCGATTTCCTGCTGACCGCCAAGGACACTTCGTTCGCCACCCTCGATGGGGTCAGCGCGGTGCGTTGAGGCCGTCGCGCCACAGCGGCAGGATCAGGTCGCGGGTCAGCGGAGCCAGGTCAAGCGCCGTGGCCTCCTCTGCCGAGAGCCAAATCACTTCTTCGATTTCCGCCGCCGGGGCCACAGCCTCGGCGCAGTCGACGCGGAACAGTTCGGCCTGCACTTCGAATCCAGGCTCGTTGGCAGCCGGAGCGCTGAAGCGGCCCAGGTGCACAGCGGCGTCGGGATCGACGCGCAGGCCCAGCTCTTCATGCAGCTCGCGCACCAGGGCTTGGGCCGGCGACTCGCCCGCGTCGATCTTGCCGCCAGGCTGCATGAAGGCCTGGGTTCCCCGTTTGCGTACCAACAGGGTACGGCCTTGCGGGTCGATCAGCAGGGCGGCGGCGATGCGGATGGTGTTGGACATTGAAGGGCTCGCTGAAAATAAATGCATAGGAGGGCCTGATCGCCAGCCCCTGCCAAACCCGCAGGAGCCAGCTTGCCGACGATTGGGGCGCTACAGTCTACAGAAGATCAACGACGAACGGCCCCTTGCCAACCCGACGCTAACCCTCCATAACCAACACATGAACCTGCCAGCCCACCAGCACCCGGTGCTCAAGCTGTTCCATCCCGCCGTCGGCACCTGGTTCCGCCGCCGTTTCGCCACGGTCACCGATGCCCAGGCTCAAGCCTGGCCGCTGATTCATGCCGGACGGTCGATGTTGCTCGCCGCACCGACCGGCTCGGGCAAGACCTTGAGTGCCTTCCTGGCCGTACTCGACGAGCTTTTTCGCGACGGCCTTGACCGAGATGGCGCGCTGCCCGCTCACACCCAGATCGTCTACGTCTCGCCACTCAAGGCCCTGTCCAATGACATCCAGCTGAACCTGCAGGCACCGCTCGAAGGCATCGCCAAAGTCCTGGAAGAGCAAGGCCTGAAGGCACCGCGTATCACCACCGCCGTGCGCACCGGCGATACCCCGCAGAAAGAACGCACCGCCATGCGCAAGCTGGCGCCGCACATCCTGGTGACTACACCCGAGTCGCTGTACGTTCTGATGGGCTCGGCCTCGGGCCGCGCAGGCCTGGCCAGTGTGCACACGGTGATCGTCGATGAAATCCACGCCTTGGCCGACAACAAGCGCGGCAGCCACCTGGCATTGACGTTGGAGCGACTGGAGGCGCTGGCCGGGCGACCGCTGCGGCGGATCGGCTTGTCGGCGACCCAGCGACCGGTCGAGCGGGTGGCGCAGTTTCTGGTCGGGCATGGGCGCCCCTGTGCGATCGTCGATGTCGGCCACGTACGCCAGCGTGACCTGGCACTGGAGGTACCACCGGTTCCCCTGGAGGCGGTGATGTCCACCGATGCCTGGGGCCTGGTCTACGATCGTCTCGCCAAACTGGCCCGCGAACACCGCACCACGCTGATCTTCGTCAACACACGGCGCCTGGCCGAGCGCCTGACCCGTCACCTCGGCGAGCGCCTGGGCAACGATGCGGTGGCCGCGCACCACGGTAGCCTGGCCAAGGAGTATCGCCTGGCCGCCGAACAACGGCTCAAGGCCGGCGATCTGCAAGTGCTGGTGGCCACCGCCTCGCTGGAGCTGGGCATCGACATCGGCGACGTCGATCTGGTGTGCCAGATCGCCTCACCCGGCTCGATCGCCGCCTTCCTGCAGCGCGTCGGCCGATCCGGGCACCAGGTCGATGGCGTGCCCAAGGGGCGGCTGTTTCCCACGTCACGGGACGAGCTGATCGAGTGCGTGGCCCTGCTCGACGGCGTGCGCCGGGGAGACCTGGATGAACTGCGAGTCCCCAAAGCGCCCCTGGACGTACTCGCCCAGCAGATCGTCGCGGAAGTGAGCAACCAGCCCTGGGCGGAGTCCGCGCTGTTCGACATGCTGCGCAAAGCCACGCCCTACGCCGAACTCGACGAGGGCCATTACCAAGCACTGTTGCGCATGCTCGCCGATGGCTACAACGGCCGACAGGGCGTGCGCAGCGCCTATCTGCACCGCGACGCGGTCAGTGGCACGGTGCGCGGGCGCCGGGGCAGCCAGCTCACCGCGCTGACCAGTGGCGGCACCATCCCCGAAACCGCCGACTATGCGGTGCTGCTCGAACCTCAGGCGCTGAACATCGGTAGCGTCAACGAAGACTTCGCCGTCGAGAGCATCGCTGGCGACATCTTCCAGTTAGGCAATGCCTCTTACCGCATTCTGCGGGTCGAACCTGGGCGAGTACGTGTCGAAGACGCCCATGGCCTGCCACCGACCATTCCATTCTGGCTCGGCGAGGCGCCGGGCCGCAGCGATGAGTTGTCTGCCGCGGTTGCCCGCCTGCAAGCCCGGGTCGACGAACGCCTGGCAATGAGTGGTGGCGATTTCCCGCCAGTGCTGCAATGGCTGCAGTCCACCTTCGAACTGGACGAAGCCTGCGCCAGCCAGCTACTCGACTACCTGGGCCGTACCCGTCAGGTGCTGGGCGCCCTGCCTTCGCAGCAGACCCTGGTGATGGAGCGTTTCTTCGACGAGTCGGGCGGCACCCAATTGATCATCCACGCGCCTTACGGGAGCCGGATCAACCGCGCCTGGGGCCTGGCCCTGCGCAAGCGTTTCTGCCGCACCTTCAATTTCGAGTTGCAGGCAGCGGCCAGCGAAGACGCTATCGTGCTGTCGCTGTCCACCAGCCACAGCTTCGAGCTCGACGACGTATGGCGTTACCTGTCCAGCCGCAGCGCCGAACACATGCTGGTCCAGGCTTTGCTCGATGCCCCTTTATTCGGCGTGCGCTGGCGCTGGACAGCATCGGTGGCCCTGGCCCTGCCGCGCTTTGTCGGCGGCCGCAAAGTAGCCCCTCAGATCCAGCGGATGAAAAGTGAAGACCTGATTGCCTCGGTGTTTCCCGACCAGATCGCTTGCCTGGAGAACATCGTCGGCGAGCGGCAGATACCCGATCACCCGCTGGTAGAGCAAACCCTCGACGATTGCCTGCATGAGGCCATGGACAGCGAAGGTTGGTTGGCCTTGCTGCGACGCATCGAAAGCGGCGAGGTACGCTTGCTCAGCCGTGACCTGCCGACCCCCTCGCCGCTGGCCTCGGCGATTCTCAATGCCAGGCCGTATGCCTTCCTCGACGATGCCCCGCTGGAAGAGCGGCGCACCCAGGCGGTGCTCAACCGGCGCTGGAACGCGGTGAACAGCCGCGATGACCTCGGCGCGCTGGACGCCGATGCGATCGTCAGCGTACAGGACGAGGCATGGCCACGACCGGGCAATGCCGACGAGATGCATGAAGCCTTGATGAGCCTGGGCGCCATCGGCCAGGAAGAGGTCCAGGCCAACCCCAGCTGGGATTTGCTGCTGCGCCAGCTCGCCAAGGCCGGACGAGCCATGCGCCTGACCGCAGCGAAACTCTGGCTGGCGCGTGAGCGCCTGAGCCTGTTGCGGGCGCTCTATCCGGCATCCCCCCTGGAGCCGGCGCTGGACGTGCTGCCGGGCTTCGACCAGGGCATCGACCCGGACAACGCATTGAGCGAGCTGCTACGTGCCCGCCTGAGTGGCTACGGGCCTCAGACCGTGGCCCAGATCGCCGCGCCGCTGGGCCAGCGCCCTGTTGACGTCGAGCAGGCGCTAGCCCGCCTGGAAAGAGAGGGCTACGTATTGCGCGGCCACTTCACTCCTGGGGTGGACGAACCGCAGTGGTGTGAGCGGCACCTGCTTGCGCGCATCCATCGTTACACGGTCAAACGCCTGCGTCGGGAGATCGAGCCGGTCAGTTTGCAGGACTTCATGCGTTTTCTGTTCGACTGGCAGCACCTGGCAGCGGATGAACGCCTGCGCGGCCCGCAGGCCGTGGCCCATGTGCTGGCCCAACTGCAAGGTTTCCCCAGCGCTGCCGGGGCATGGGAAGCAGAGCTGCTACCTGCACGGATCAAGGATTACAGCCCGCACTGGCTCGACGATGCCTGTCGCAGCGGGCAGTTCGCCTGGAGCCGACTGGCCACGACAACGGCGAGCAACACCTTGTCCAGTACGCCATTGGTCCTGCTGCCACGCGAGCACATGAACCTGTGGCGCAGCTTGGCCCCCGAGCCTGCAGCGCAAGCACTGGGCGGGCGGGCGCAACGGGTCTTGGAGGCGCTGCGCGCGCAGGGTGCACTGTTCTTCGACGAACTGGTCGTGGAGGCCCATCTGCTGCCCAGCGAGCTGGAAGCTGCCTTGCAGGAGCTGGTGGGAGCCGGACTGGTAAGCGCCGACAGCTTCACCGGGTTGCGCAGCCTTATCACTCCGGCGGCGAAACGCGCATCGCGCAACAGCCGCCGCGGCCACTCACCGCTATCCAGCAGCATGGCCCATGCCGGACGTTGGGCGTTGCTGCGCAGAGGCAGTGGCCCGGTGGACGAAGGCCAGCGTACAGAACACGTCGCCCGCGCGCTGCTGCGCCGCTATGGGGTGATCTGCTGGCGGCTGCTGGAGCGGGAAAGCGATGTGCTGCCGCCCTGGCGTGAACTGCTGCGTTGCTATCACCGGCTGGAGGCGCGAGGGGAGATTCGGGGGGGACGCTTCATTGCCGGGCTGGCGGGTGAGCAATTCGCCTTGCCGGAAGCGATCGGTTTGCTGCGCCAGGTAAGGCGTAGAGCACTGGATGGGTCGCTGATCGTCATCAGCGCCAGCGACCCGCTGAACCTGATCGGGACGTTGCTTCCTGGGGTGAAAGTGCCCGCGGTCGCGGGTAACCGTCTACTTTATCGCGATGGCGTGCCGGTGGCGGCGCGGGTGGCTGGGCGTTATAGCTACCTGGTGGAGGGGGTAGCAGGGGAGCAGGCGGTTTGGAAGCAGAAGCTGTTGCGTGACATGGGTGGGGGTTGACTGGGATTCAGGGGGGGCTACGGGCACCAGGATGAGGTTTCTGCGCCTAGGAGATCGAGCGCCGCCCGCGCGGCGCATCGCGAGCAAGGCTCGCTCCTACGTTTGTTTTTGGCCAGTCACGTCAGTGGCAGACGCGCGCGACCGCCGAGATTGATACACACGCACTGATGGGTGCAAGTCGATCTTTCCTACAGTACGGGTCGAATTTGCCTGGCACCTAGTCAGGTAACCCCACTCATACCCTTTGGCCTTCTCGGATTTCCCGACCAGGAAGGCCTGCCAAATGCCCTAAGGTTCCCCCGGGTCCGCGCTGTCCGAGCGCGAGGTCCAGATCGCCATCGCCCCGCTGGAAACCCTGCTGCGCGAAGACCTCGGTGCCGCTGCCGCCGCCGTCGACCAGTGGCTTCAGGACATCAGCTGCGGTCTGCTCGACCTGCAATCGGTGCGTTATCACCTCGAAGCTTCGGTGCCGGTTGTGGCCAACGCCTTCGCCCTGGTGGATGCGCTGCTCGATATCGCCGAGCTGGTACGGGCGCGCATGGTGCTGCGGCCGGTGCTGCACCTGACCCGACAGAAGCTGCGGCGCAACCCCCGGGCCAACTTGGGCGCGGTGTTCCTGGAAATCCTCGAAGGCCACCTGCACGCCAACCTTCGCGG
>NZ_AUEC01000026.1 GCF_000425785.1 Pseudomonas taiwanensis DSM 21245 | reverse complement strand
GGGGGGCGCAAATCGAGCGCCGCCCGCGCGGCGCATCGCGAGCAAGGCTCGCTCCTACGTTTGTTTCGGGCCAGTAACGGCAGTGACGGGCGCGCGCGACTCGTAGCGCATCGCGAGCAAGGCTCGCGCCTACGTTTGTTTCGGGCCAGTAACGGCAGTGAAAGACGCGCGCGACTCGTAGGAGCGAGCCTTGCTCGCGATGCGCCGCGCAGGCGGCGCTCGGTCTCCCAGGCACCCAAGCTGGTCTGGCTAGCCCCCGTATTGCCCTTAACCCAAGCAGCGCGTCACATGCTTGACCGACAGATACCCCGACAACCCCCAAGGCCCGAGCTCGCGCCCGATGCCGCTGCCCTTGGTCCCGCCCCACGACGTTTCGACGAACACCGCCTGCACCGAGTTGATCCACACGTGCCCGACCTCCAGCGCATCGGCCACACGCTCGGCGCGCTCAAGGTCGGCGGAGCAGACGGTAGCGACCAGGCCAAAGCGGCTGTCATTGGCTTCGGCAATCGCCTGCGCTTCGGTCGAGAAGCGACGAACACAGAGCACCGGCCCGAAGATTTCTTCCGTCCACAGGCGGCTGTCCTTCGGCACCTCGGCATACAGCGTGGGGCTGACGAACCAACCGTCACGGTCCAGCGCCTTGCCACCGGCCAGGCACTGCAAGCCCTCTTCACGCGCCGTGGCGAAGTAACTGGCCACTTTCAGCCATTGCGCCTGGCTAGTCAGCGGCCCCATGTCCACTTCCTCAATCAGCGGATTGCCAACCCGCAGCTTGTCCAAGGCTTGCTGCAGGCGCGGCAGCAATGCATCGGCGATGCCGTCCTGCACCAGCAGTCGTGAGGTGGCAGAGCACATCTGCCCGGCATTCCAGGTGATACCCGCGACGATCCAATCGACCGCCTGGTCGACATCGCAATCATCGAACACCACGATGGCCGATTTACCACCCAGCTCCAGCGTCACCGGCCGGCACTGGGCCGAAGCGCTGCGCATCACCTGGCTGCCAACACTGTTGCTGCCGGTGAACGACAGTTTGTCCAGGCCATTGTGGCCGCTCAGGGCAGCGCCGGTTTCAGCCTTGCCGTTGACGATGTTCAGCACCCCTGCAGGCAGGCCCAGGGTGTCGGCGATCTGGCCGTAGGCCTGTTCGATAAGCGGGGTCACTTCCGATGGCTTGAGCACCACGGTGCAGCCGGCCGCTAGGGCTGGGGCGAGCTTCCAGGCGCTGGTCACCAATGGGAAGTTCCACGGTACGATCAGGCCCACCACGCCCACCGGCTCCAGCCGCGTGCGGGCGGTGAAGCCGGGCGCGGCCAGTGGCACGTCGCGGTTCTTTGCCGGCAGCTGTTCGGCGAGGTCGGCGTAGTAGGCAAAGGTGGCCACGGCGTCGTCCAGGTCAATTTCGGCCTCGTGGCGTGGCTTGCCGTTATTGCGCATCTGCAAGCCGATCAGCTCTTCACGGCGTTGCCCAAGCTGCTCGGCAAAGCCGCGCAGGAACGCCGCGCGTGCGGCGGCGCTGACGGCTTTCCAGGTGGTCAGTGCCTGGCGGGCGGCGGCGACCGCCTGGTCGACCTGGGCCACGCTGGCGGCCCTCAGCTCGGCGAACGGCTGGCCGAGCGACGGGTCGTTGACGGTGATGCAATCGCTGCCCTGGCCTTCGACCCAGCGGCCAGCGATGTAGTGGGAATGGGTCATGGTCGGACTCCGGTCAGGCCATTTCGGCAGTGGTTACGGGCAGGTGCGGGGTGCGTTTGCTGGGCACCCAGCGAGGGCCATTGGGGCCATACACGCCTGCAGGTTCAGGGAACACGTTGAGCAGAATGAGGTACAGCACTCCGGCCAGCCCGAGGGTCACCGGCAAGCTCAGGTCGATGCCGCCAGCCAGGTCGCCCAGCGGGCCGACGAATTGCCCAGGCAGGTTCACGAAGCACAGGCCCACCGCCGCACTCGGGATCCATGCGCCCATGCCTCGCCAGTTCCAGCCGTGCAGGAACCAGTAGTGACCGCCGCGCTGGCCGCGGGTGAACACTTGCAGGTCGTCGGCGTGGTAGAAGCCACGGCGGGTGATCAGGCCAAGGATCATGATCACCATCCAAGGGCTGGTACAGGTGATGATCAGCACGGCGAAGGTCGACACGCTCTGCACCAGGTTGAAGGTGAAGCGACCGATGAAGATGAAGGCGATCGCGGCTACGCCGATCAGCAGGGTCGCCCCGGCGCGGCTGAGCAGGCGTGGGAACACGCTGGACATGTCCAGGCCGGTGCCGTACAGCGCGGTGGTGCCGGTCGACATGCCGCCGATCACCGCGATCAGGCATACCGGCAGGAAGAACCAGCTAGGCGAAATCGCCAGCAGGCCGCCGACGTAGTTGTTGGCGGCGATGTAGTCGGGCGCCTGGCTGGCCACCAGGGTGGCGGTGCACAGGCCGAACAGGAACGGGATCAGCGTTGCGACCTGGGCGGCGATGACCGCCAGCATGATGCGTGCCTTTGGCGTTTCCCGCGGGATGTAGCGCGACCAGTCGCCAAGGAAGGCGCCGAACGACACCGGGTTGCTCATGGCCAGGATCGCTGCACCGACGAACGCTGCCCAGAAGCCAGGCTGGCCGAGGTTCACGCTACCGGCAAAGTCCGCGTCGAAAGGCCCGGCAAAGGCGAAGATGCCCAGCAGGAACAGCAGGCTCGACGCCCACACGGCAATCTTGTTGACCCACAGCATGAAGCGGAAGCCGAAGATGCACACTACCAGCACCAGCACGGCGAACAGACCGTAGGCCAGGCCCAGGGTGAGGTCGGTTTCCGGCAGCCCGGCCAGGCGCTTGGCACCACCTACCAGGGCGTCGCCCGAACTCCAGACCGACAGCGAGAAGAACGCCACTGCCGTGAGCAGTGAGAGGAACGACCCGACGATTCGTCCATGCACGCCGAAGTGCGCGCCCGAGGACACTGCGTTGTTGGTGCCGTTGAGTGCACCGAACAGGCCCATTGGCGCAAGGATCAGCGAACCGACACCGACGCCCAGCACAATGGCCCAGACCCCGGCCTGAAACGACAGCCCGAACAGCACCGGGAAGCTGCCCAGTACCGCCGTGGCGAATGTGTTGGCGCCGCCGAAGATCAGGCGGAACAGGTCCAGTGGGGAAGCGTCGCGTTGATCGTCGGGGATCTGTTCGACGCCATTGGTCTCGATACCGGTCGAGTGGCTCATGATGATGCTCCAGCGCGGTTGTTGTAGGTCGGCGCGGTGCGCGGACCCTCTTGTGGGTGCGATGGCAGAGCGGCAAGGCCGCGTAAAAGGTGTAGGTCAGGCGGCGGTGACGACCGACAAGTGCTCGTGGCACGCCAGCCAGCGTTCGCCCTGGCGACGGAACACGATGGTTTCGCGCTCGGCCAGTTGGTGCTCTTGATCGGCCATGCGGATATGCGTGGCGACATCGTGCATGAACACCGCCACATCGCCTTGCAGGCTCACCTGCACATTGCTCGACCGGCATGCCAGCACGGCGAACCCTTCGGCTTGCCATTGCGCCCAGAGGTCTTCGTAGGCGCGACGAGAAAGCAGCGGCTGCGGCAAGGTATGGAACAGGAAGGTGGCGTCTTCGCTGAAGCAGGCGAAGTAGCGGGCGGTATCGTTGCTGGCGAAGGCTTCGACGAGGTCGGCAGCGGCCTGCCGTACCTGGAGTGTCTGGTCCACGGGAGTGGCCTCACGGTTTTTGTGATTGTGGTGAAGCGATTCTGGTGGGGGGCGCTGACGGGAAAAATCGCTGGCAGGAAATAATTAGTTCAGGAATTTGTGAAGTGACCAGGGGAGGATGCCCATCCGTGGCGTATTGCCGAAACCAGCGCGCTGCGCAGCCCTTGCCGACTGGCGGTCATCCTGTCTGCGCATCCTTGCCTACGCTGAATTACCCACGCACAGAAGCAAGGAGTTGCGCCATGACGTTCCAATACAAGCGCCTGGACAAGAACGATGCCGCGGTACTGCTGGTCGACCACCAGGCCGGCCTGCTCTCGCTGGTACGGGATATCGACCCCGACCGTTTCAAGAACAACGTGCTGGCCCTGTCGGACCTGGCCAAGTACTTCAAGCTGCCCACCATCCTCACCACCAGTTTCGAAACCGGCCCCAATGGCCCGCTGGTGCCCGAGCTCAAGGCGCAGTTCCCCGACGCCCCGTACATCGCCCGTCCCGGCAACATCAACGCCTGGGACAACGAAGACTTCGTCAAGGCGGTGAAAGCGACCGGCAAGAAACAACTGATCATCGCCGGCGTGGTCACTGAGGTGTGCGTGGCCTTCCCGGCGCTGTCGGCACTGGAAGAAGGCTTCGAGGTGTTCGTCGTCACCGACGCCTCCGGCACTTTCAACGAACTCACCCGCGACTCGGCCTGGCGCCGCATGGAAGCGGCCGGGGCACAGCTGATGACCTGGTTCGGCGTGGCCTGCGAGTTGCACCGCGACTGGCGCAACGACATCGAAGGGCTGGGAACGCTGTTCTCCAACCACATCCCCGACTACCGCAACCTGATGACCAGTTACAACAAGCTGGCCAAGTAAAGCAGCGGTGCGACGCTTGCGGGGCAGCAGCGAGCCCCGCGAGCCATCCAGCAAACCCCCATTAATCGACCATACTCAGTCATCATTCGCCTCCGGGAGCAGGCCATGTCCAAGTCGGCCAAAAAGAAAGCCACCCAGTCATCCGACGAAAAGCTCAGCGGCAAGGACTATGAGAAAGCGCTCAAGTCCCTGCACGTCGAACTGGTCAAGCTTCAGGAATGGGTCGTGGCCAAGGGCCTTAAGGTATGCATCGTTTTCGAAGGCCGTGATGGCGCGGGCAAGGGCGGGACCATCAAGGCCATCACCGAGCGGGTCAGTCCACGAGTCTTTCGGGTGGTTGCGTTACCGGCACCCACCGAGCGGGAAAAGACCCAGATGTACGTGCAACGCTACCTGGGCCACCTGCCTGCCGCTGGCGAGGTGGTGATCTTCGACCGCAGCTGGTACAACCGCGCCGGGGTCGAGCGGGTGATGGGGTTCTGCACCGAGGAGCAAGCCAACAAGTTCCTCACCGTGGTGCCGCTGTTCGAGAAGATGATGGTCGAGTCTGGGATCATTCTGATCAAGTACTGGCTTGAAGTCAGTGCAGAGGAGCAGACCCGACGGCTGCAGGACCGCATCAACGATGGGCGCAAACTGTGGAAGCTGTCGCCGATGGACCTGAAGTCCTATTCACGTTGGGACGACTACACCCATGCCCGTGACGAAATGTTCGCCGCCTCGGACTCATCCTGGGCGCCCTGGTTCATGGCGCACTCCAATGACAAGCGGCGCGCGCGGCTCAATATCATCAGCCACCTGCTGTCGCGCATCGAGTACAAGGACGTGACCCGCGAAGAGATCGTCAAGCTGCCCAAGCGCGGCAAGATCGGCAAGTACAAGTCCGTGGACTACCCCTTCAAGGTGGTGCCGGAACGGTTTTGACACGTGTGAAACAGCCCGTCAGTTGGCAGTCGGCGTTGGCAAGAGGGTCCGTATCGACAGTCGGGGTTCGCTTCCGACAAAGCCAGGGGATAAGCGGCCATGCCACACGACGGCAGTCTGCTACAGGCGACAGTGGTCTTCTTGCTGGCCGTGGTGCTGTTGGTGCCACTGGCGCAGCGTCTGAAACTGGGGGCGGTACCGGGCTATCTGCTGGCCGGTATCCTCATCGGCCCATCCATGTTGGGCTTGATCAACCATCCCGAGAACGTTTCCCGCCTCTCCGAAATGGGCGTGGTGATGCTGTTGTTCGTGATTGGCCTGGAGCTTTCGCCGCGCCGCCTGTGGACCATGCGCCGGTCGCTGTTCGGCGTCGGCTCGCTGCAGGTGGCGCTGACCGCCGTGGTGCTGGGGTTGCTGGCGTACCTGGTGTTCGGCCAGCCGAGGGCGGCGGCGATTGTGTTGGGCCTGGGCCTGGCGCTGTCGTCCACCGCCTTCGGTTTGCAGGTGCTGGCAGAGCGCCGGGAACTGGGTAAGCCGCAAGGGCGACTGGCTGTGAGTATCCTGTTGTTCCAGGACATCGCGGCCATTCCGCTGATCGCCGTGGTACCCCTGCTTGGTACCGGTATCAGTCCGCCGGAGGAGGGTAGTTGGCCATTGTTGGCGGTGGCATTGGGCGTTGGTTTGGTGATCGTGACGGGTCGCTACCTGCTGCAACCGGTATTCCGCTGGACCGTCGGCTCGGGGCTGCATGAACTGTCGACCGCTACGGCATTGCTGGTGGTGCTGGGCACCGCCTGGGTAATGGAGCATGTCGGGGTTTCCATGGCCTTGGGCGCTTTCCTCGCGGGTGTGGTGATGGCCGATTCGCCGTTTCGCCATGAGTTGGAGTCCCAGGTCGAGCCACTCAAGGGGCTGCTGTTGGGGCTGTTCTTCGTCGGCGTGGGGATGACCGCCGACTTGCGCCTGCTGCTGAGCATGCCGGTGCAAGTGTTGGGGCTCACCGTGTTGCTGGTGGGGGTCAAGTTACCGCTGCTGTTCATGCTTGGACGCACCGCGGGCGGCCTGGAGCGGGCCCAGGCACTGTGCCTGGCGGTGGTGCTGGCCTCGGGCGGTGAGTTCGCCTTCGTGGTGTTCAAGCTGGCGTTGGAGCATCGAGTGCTGGAGCAGCAGGTACACGACCTGCTGGTGCTCGCCATCACCCTGTCGATGGCCGTGGTGCCGCTGGTGATGATGGCCCTGGCCCGCCAGTTGCGCGATGACGCGACGGTGGCCGCAGCCGCTGCGGCCCTGCCGGAAGTCGACGAAACACCCCAGGTAGTGGTGGCCGGCCTCGGGCGCATGGGCGGTGCCATCGTGCGCATGCTGCATGGCGAGGGCGTGCGCCTGGTGGCGCTGGACACTTCGATCGAGTCAGTAAGCCGCAGCAGCGAGCCGGATGGCCCACTAGTGTTCTTTGGCGACCCGTCTCGCTCGGAGATCCTGCGGGCGGCCAGGGTCGACCAGGCCAAGCTGGTGATCGTCGCTACCGACGACCCGCAGGCCAACCTCAAGGCTGCCGATGTGCTGGCGCATCTTTATCCACAGACCCCAGTGATCGCCGCTGCGCGTGACAGCCAGGAGGCGCTGCGGCTGCTTGCCATGGGCGTCGATCCAGTGCGCGAGACCTTCCATTCCAGCCTGGAGATGGCGCGCCGGGCCCTTATCGCGTTGGGGTACAGCGAAGAGCAGGCGTCGGCCTGGGTTCAGCGATACCAACGGCAAGAGGCACGCAGGCTGCTGGATCAGCAGCACGGCAAGGGTGATTTTCCAGGTGCTCGCTGAGCGCCCTGAAGCTTCGCGGCACAGACACGCGCCATGGGGCGCACTGATCGTTCATCCGCTGAATGCGGCCAGGAGGTGAACCATGCAGTCGGGTTTCAAGCTGGACAGCGCCCTGTCGCGAGGGCTGCTCGACGTGCTGATCAAGGCCGGGCTGGTGGCGGCCCTGGTGATCTTTGCCTTTCAGGTGTTCGAGCCGTTTCTGGAGCTAATGCTCTGGGCGGTGATCCTGGCGGTCACCTTGTATCCGCTTTATAGCCGGATCAAGCGCCGTATCGGTCTGAAAAACGGGTATGTCGCAACGCTCGTGGTCTTGCTCGTGCTGGTGGTGTTGTTGGTCCCGATCTATCTGGTGGTGGTTTCCATTGGCGAGTCCGTTCATAGCCTGGTGGCGCTGCTCAAGGAGGGCGGTTGGAGTGTGCCTGCGCCACCGGAATTAGTGGCAGGCTGGCCCCTCATCGGCCCTCGGCTGTATGCCTTCTGGCAGTCGGCTTCCGAAAGCCTGGCCCCGGTGATGAACAACCTGATGCCACATCTCAAAGGCGTAGGGCTGAGCATGCTGGGCGCCGCGGCGAGTGCGGGCGGGGCGTTCCTGTTGTTCATCGGTGCCGTGATCATCTCGGGTGTGATCATGGCCTTCGGCGAGCGTGGCGAGATTGCAGCACAGCGCATCGCCATGCGGGTATCCGGCGAAGAGCGCGGCAAGCCGTTGGCCAAACTGTGCACCGCGACGATACGGGCGGTCGCCCAGGGCGTGATTGGCATCGCCTTTATCCAGATGCTGCTGATTGGCGTCGGTTTCGTGGTCAAGGGCGTGCCGGGGGCGGGCATGTTGGCGATCGTTGTGTTGATGCTGGGGATCGCCCAGGCGCCAGCGACCCTGGTGACCGTTCCGGTGATCATCTACGTATTCAATGTCGAGGGTTTCACCGCTGCGACCATTGTCTTTGCCGTCTACACCTTCGTCGCGGGGCTTGCCGACAACGTGCTCAAACCGCTGCTGCTGGGGCGCGGGGTGGACGTGCCGATGCCGGTGGTGTTGATCGGAGCCTTGGGCGGCATGGTGGTCAAGGGCATCATCGGTTTGTTCATAGGCCCAGTCATCCTCGGCGTTGCCTATGTGCTTTTCTGGCAGTGGGTGGCGTTGCAGGTGCCGGAGCAACCTGTGCCGCCAGCAGCATGAGCCAGGCCTGTCATGCCCAAGCGCTGCCATGGCCTGATCCTGTTGCTGGTGCTCACCGGCTGTAGCCAGGTCGGCCCGGATTTCGCGGCGCCCCAGGACCGGTGGTTGCAAGGCTGGAGCACACCCCTGCTGGAACAGGCGGGGCGTACCGCACCGACACCTGATCTGAGCCGGTGGTGGGCGGTGTTCGCCGACCCGACGCTGGATGCGCTGATTGCCGAGGCTGACGCTCAGAATACCAACCTGCGGGTGGCAGGCCTGCGCATCGTCGAGGCACGTGCGCAACTGGCCATTGTGCAGACCGGACGCTATCCCCAGTTGCAGCAGTTACGTGCGCAAAGCCTGTACCTCAAGCAGGACCAGTCCGGCACCCCGACCGCTCGTGACTCGGTGTTCTGGCAGTCCAGCCTGGGTTTCGACATTGCCTGGGAGGTGGATTTCTGGGGACGATTCAGCCGCGCCATCGAGTCGGCCGATGCCGCCTACTTCGCCTCCCAGGCCAACTATGCCGACGCCATGGTGCTGCTGCGCGCGCAGGTGGCCGACACCTATTTCGGCTTGCGCACCGCCGAGGCGCGCCTGGCCATCGCCCAAGAAAACGCCAGGCGCCAGGCCCGCAGCCTGGAAATCACCGAGCGGTTGTTCCGCCATGGCGAAAACGACGAGCTGGACTGGCAGCAGGCGCGCACGCAGTACCTGGCCACCCAGGCGACCATTCCCGAGTTCCAGAACCAGGTGAATGCCTTGCGAAATGTGCTGTGTTCGCTGATCGGCCGGCCGCCTGGTCCGTTGCCGGAGCTCGAAGCGCGCCATGGCCAGTTGCCTCTGCCGGATCGGGCGGTTCTGCAGGACGTGCCCGCCAACCTGCTGCAACGCCGCCCGGATATCCGCGCCGCCGAGCAGGCGGTGGCGGCGCAGTCGGCCCTGGTGGGCGTGGCCGAGGCTGATCTTTATCCGTCGTTGAGCTTGCTGGGCAGCATTGGCTGGAGCTTCGTCACGGCCAATCACGTGCCCGATACGTTCGACCTCGCAGCCGGACCGAGCCTGATCTGGAACCCGTTCGACTATGGCCGGCGCAAGAACGCCGTGCGGGTGGAGGATGCGCGTTTGCAGCAGTTGATCGAGCGGTATCACCAGAATGTGCGCGACGCTGCACGCGAGGCGGACGATGCCGCCAGCGGCCTGGTGCGCTCGCTGGAAAGCGCCGGTATTCGCCAGCAGGCGTCGCAGGCCGCGCAACGTTCGTTGAGCTTGGCCAGCTCGCAGTACCGTGAGGGCTTCGCCGATTTTCAGCGGGTGCTCGATGCCCAGCAGCTGCTGTTGCAGCAGCAGGACGGATACCTGGTCAGCCGAGGCAACGCCGTCAGCAGCCTGGTGAGCCTGTACAAGGCGCTAGGTGGAGGCTGGGAGCAGGTTGGTGAGCCGATCCCGCCGGCGACCCGCCAGCAGATGCAACAACGCACCGACTGGGGAACGCTGCTCGATGGGCCAGCCCCTGAACATCAGGAAACAGGTACGCGAAGATGAGCGACGCCCAGGGTACACCGCCGACACCAGCAGCACCGGACCGGGGCATGCGCTGGGTGCTGCTGCTGATTGTCGTCAGCCTGGTCTGGTACCTGCTGGCCGACCGCTTCACGCCTTACACCCAGCAGGCCCGCTTGCAGGCCTACGTGGTACCGGTCAGTGCCGAAGTGGCAGGCCAGATCAGGCGGGTGGCGGTGGGCAACAACCAGGAAGTGCGCAGGGGCGATGTGCTGTTCGAACTGGACCCCGAGCAGTACCGCATCGCGTTGGCACGGGCCGAAGCGGACCTGGACACCATGCGCCGGCAGATCGGCGCCCATACTGCTGGCATCGACTCGGCCCAGGCCGCGCTGGTGGCCGCCCAGGCCAACGAGCGCAAGGCGCGGCAAGATGCCGAA
This sequence comes from Pseudomonas taiwanensis DSM 21245, assembly GCF_000425785.1. Lineage (GTDB taxonomy): Bacteria > Pseudomonadota > Gammaproteobacteria > Pseudomonadales > Pseudomonadaceae > Aquipseudomonas > Aquipseudomonas taiwanensis. The sequence continues at coordinate 87,220 of NZ_AUEC01000026.1, read as the reverse complement.
CGGTTGAAGCGGCTGATCGACGAGGACCCCGGCACGGTGTCGGTGCGGCGTCTGGAAGGGGCCCAGGCGACCCGCGACCAGGCCATCAGCCAGGTCGCCGCAGCCCGCGCGGAAGTCGAGCGGGCCCGTGAACAGCAGGGCGGGGCTGAAGCGGACAACGCCCAGTTGCGCAGTGCCGCGGCCAATGTGCAAAAGGCCCGTCTGGACCTGGCGCGCACCGTGGTACGGGCCGAGGCCAATGGCCTGATCACCGACCTGCGTACCGATGTGGGCCACTACGTCGCGGCAGGCAGCCCGATGATGACCCTGATCGCCATCCATGATCTGTGGATAAGTGCCGACATGACCGAGAACAACCTTGGCTACCTGCAGTCCGGTACGCCGGTACTGGTGGTGCTCGATGCACTACCGGGCAAGGTGCTGCGCGGGCGTGTGCGCAGTATTGGCCGTGGCGTGAGCGTTGGTCAGAGTACCCCGCCGGGCAGCTTACCGACGGTGCAGAACAGCCGTGAGTGGTTGCGTTCGGCGCAACGCTTTCCGGTAATCGTCGAGCTGGAACGCGATCAGCTGCAAAGCGCTGCCGGCCTGCGGGTAGGCGGTCAGGCCGAAGTCATGGCGCTGCCTCGCGAAGGCAACCCGCTGAACCTGTTGGCCAGGGTGTTCATGTGGCTGATGAGCTGGATGTCCTATGCCTATTGAGCTGCGTCGCTTGCGCGCCCTGCGCTTGGCGTGGGGCACGGCGTTGTGCCTGGCGGTCAGTTTCGGCCTTGGCCTGCCGGTGCCGATTCTGGCGCCTGTGTTCGCCGTGCTGCTGCTGGCGATGCGCAGCCAACCTCTGCCGTTGCGCGCCGCGCCGTTGCTGGCGCTGCTGGTGCTGCTCAGTTGCGGCAGTGGCCTGTTGCTGATTCCGTTGCTGCGCCATGCCCCGGTCAGCGGGGTGCTGGTGGTTGGCACCGGCGTATACCTGGTACTGCGCTATGCCCTGCTGGGGGGCAACGGCTTGCTGGCGAACCTGCTGGTCATCGGCCTGACCATGATCGCCGCGGCAGGCACAAGTGACTTCACCCTGGCGCTGTCGGTGGTCGAGGCCATGGCCAAGGGCATGCTCCTGGCAACCCTGGGCTGTGCCCTGGCGCATCTGTTGTTCCCCGAACCTGCCGATGCTCCCGTCCCATCCCCCCCGGCACGGCTGAATGACAATGAGGTTGGGTGGGTGGCCTTGCGTGCCACCCTGATCGTGATGCCAGCGTTTCTGTTGGCATTGATCGCACCGGACACGTTCATGCCGCTGATCATGAAATCGGTGAGCTTGGGGCAACAGGCCGGCGAGACCCGCGCGCGGCATGCCAGCCGCGAATTGATCGGTTCGACCCTGCTGGCCGGGGCGCTGGCGATCCTGCTGTGGGGTGCGCTTGGCCTGTTCGTGCACCTGTGGATGTTCTTCTTGTGGGGGCTGCTGTTCTGTCTTTGGCAGGCGCGCAGGCTCTACCAGGCAGTGATGACGCAGCAGACGCCGGCTTTTTGGATCAGTTGCCTGACGACGTTCCTGATCCTTCTGGGGCAATCGGTGCAGGACAGTGCAGCCGGGCAGGATGTGTACCGTGCGTTTGCCGTGCGCATGGCACTGTTCGTCGCGGTGTCGTTGTATGCCAGCGCGATGCTGATCTGGATCGACAGGCGTCGTGCCAGGCAGGTCGTCACGCCGTGATGTCATCCGCCAGGCTTTGTATGAAAAGCTTTGATACTCGGTGATGCTGCGTTGAAAACAGCCTCGGGCCTGACGTTCGTCTCAAGACGTTTCATGTAGACCCTAGGGCTGCCAGTCGACGCCGGTATCCTTCAGGTAGGCATCCACGGCGGCGCCTACCGTGGGATGAAAGGCCTGCGCACCAATGCAATGGAACAGCTCGAAGCGCTTCATCTTGTCCTTGACCGGGTCTTTCATCTCGGCAAATTGCAGCTCAACGCCGCGGGATTCAAGGATGCGGTCCAGTTCGGCGAGCATGTCAGCGGAGGTGATGTCGATGCTGGTCACAGGCTCGGCGGCCACCACCAGGCGTTGTACCGGGGTCGGCGACTCGTCGATCGCTGCCATTACGGTGTTATGGAACTGCTCGGCATTGGCGAAGAACAGCGGAGCATCCCAACGCAGCAGCACCAGCCCCGGAATCCGTCGTGCGTGCGGGTGGCGCTCGATGTCGTGGTAACCGCGGGTGCCATCCACACGGCCCAGCACGGCGAAATGCGGACGCCAGCCGTCCCAGAGAAATTCGATCACCGAGATCACCACCGCGATGCCGATGCCAGGAATAGCGCCGAACACCGCCACGCCGACGAAGCAGGTGAACGACAACCAGAACTCCCATTGCTGCATACGGAAGATGCGCTTGAGGTCGGCGAACTCGAACAGCCCCAGCGCGGCGGCGATCACCACTGCCGCCAGGGCGCTGTTGGGCAGATAGCGCATCAGGTTGGGCGCCACCAGCAACAGGAGCGTGACTGCCAGCGCGCCGATGATGCCGGTCAGTTGGGTCTTGGAGCCAGCAGCTTCGGCGACTGGGGTGCGTGACGAGCTGCTGCTGATGGGGATGCCCTGGAACAACCCGGACGCCAGATTGGCCACGCCCAGGCCGAACATTTCCTGGTTCGGGTTCACCGGAGCCTTCAAGCGAGCGGCGTAGGTGCGCGACAGCACGCTAGTGTCAGCGAAGGACACCAGTGCCACGGCGATGCCGCCCAGTAGCACCTCCACCAGATCAATGTCGCTCAGCCATGGAAAGGTGAAACTGGGCAGGCCCTGGGGCAGCTCGCCGAGCACCTTCACGCCCTGCTGGTCCAGGTTCAGCACGCTCACGGCCACGGTGGCCAGCACCACCGCGATGAGGATGCCGGGGAGACGTTTGTAGGGTTTGAGCAACACGATCAACGCCAGGCTGGCGCCACCCACCGCGAAGCTTGGCCAATGGCCTTGGCCGGCGAACAAGGCCTGGGCCAGTTGCCAGAGATCGCGCAAAGGGCCCTGGCTGTCGAACGAAAGGCCGAACAGCTTGGGTAGCTGGCTGATCAACACCGTCAGGGCAATGCCGTTCATATAGCCATAGCGGATTGGTTTGGACAGCAGTTCGGTGATGAAGCCCAGCCGCAGCAGGCCGGCGACCATGCAGAACGCACCGGCCACCAGGGCCATCATGCTGGCGATGGCGATAGCCCGTTGTGGGTCGCTGGCGGCGTATTGCACCACCACGGCGAGGATGGGGGCCGCCAGTGCCGAGTCCGGGCCGAGCACCAGAATGCGGCTGGGGCCGAACAGGGCGTACGCCAACAGCGGGACGATGGTGGCATACAGGCCGTAGATGCCCGGTACCCCGGAGGCTTCGGCGTAGGCGATCCCCACGGGGACCAGCATGGTGGTCAGGACCAGGCCCGCGGCGAGGTCCCTGGGGAGCCAGGTGGGTTGGTAGTGGAGCAGGGTGGCCAGACCGGGGAGCCAGCGTTGCCAGTCGAAGCGGGAGGCGCGAGGCGATTTTTCCATGGTGCAGGCTCCGGGAAGTGGGGGGCTCTACAGCACTAGCGCGCCCCCATCAACCTCAAGGATGCAAGACATTTGCGAACTTGCAACCCGCTGCTTGAGGTCACATCAGCTTGGGAATTGGCTTACCGGGGCCAGGAAGGGCTCACGGCTGCCCAGCGGGCAAAAGAAAACCCCTTGGGCATTGCTGCCCAAGGGGTTTTCGTATCGCGACTGGCCTGGTCTCAGACGTTGAAGCGGAAGTGCATCACGTCACCGTCCTTGACGATGTAGTCCTTGCCTTCCAGACGCCATTTACCGGCTTCCTTGGCGCCGCTTTCACCCTTGAATTGGATGAAGTCGTCGTAGGCGACAACTTCAGCGCGGATGAAGCCTTTTTCGAAGTCGGTGTGGATCACGCCAGCGGCCTGAGGCGCGGTAGCGCCGACGCGTACGGTCCAGGCACGTACTTCCTGCACGCCGGCAGTGAAGTAGGTCTGCAGGTTCAGCAACTGGTAACCGGCACGGATCACGCGGTTCAGGCCAGGCTCTTCCAGGCCCAGGGCCTCGAGGAACATGTCCTTCTCTTCGCCTTCATCCAGCTCGGCGATTTCCGCCTCGATCTTGTTGCACACCGGCACCACGACCGCGCCTTCTTCCTCGGCGATGGCCTTGACCACGTCCAGGTGCGGGTTGTTTTCGAAGCCGTCTTCGGCAACGTTGGCGATGTACATGACTGGCTTGCTGGTCAGCAGGTGGAAGCCACGGATCACGGCCTTGTCTTCGGCGCTCATGTTCTTCATCAGGCTGCGCGCAGGCTTGCCTTCGGTGAAGTGCGGAATGAGCTGCTCAAGGATGGCCTTCTGTGCCAGGGCTTCCTTGTCGCCACCTTTGGCGTTACGGGCAACCTTCTGCAGTTGCTTTTCGCAGCTGTCGAGGTCGGCGAAGATCAGTTCGAGGTCAATGATCTCGATGTCGCGCTTGGGGTCGACGCTGTTGGAGACGTGAATCACGTTCTCGTCTTCGAAGCAGCGCACCACGTGGGCGATTGCGTCGGTTTCGCGGATGTTGGCCAGGAACTTGTTGCCCAGGCCTTCACCTTTGGATGCGCCCGCCACCAGGCCGGCGATGTCGACGAATTCCATGGTGGTCGGCAGGATGCGGTTCGGCTTGACGATTTCCGCCAGCGCGTTCAGGCGCGCATCAGGCATCGGCACGATGCCGCTGTTCGGCTCGATGGTGCAGAAAGGGAAGTTCTCCGCCGCGATGCCGGACTTGGTCAGGGCGTTGAACAGGGTGGACTTGCCGACGTTGGGCAGGCCGACGATGCCGCAATTGAAACCCATGGGTGTTCCCCTCTCTAGGAAATCAGGCCTTCTGGCTGTGCAGTTCGCGCATCGCCTTGGCGAAGTCGCCAGCGAGCACGTCCGGCATCACGCCGAGGGCAAAATCGATGCTGGCGTCGAGCTTCTCCTGCTCGGCGCGCGGCGCGCGGCCCAGGACGAAGTTGGAGACCAGTTTGGCGTCGCCCGGGTGGCCGATGCCAAGCCGCAGGCGGTGGAAGTCGTTCTGGTTGCCGAGCTGCGCGATGATGTCGCGCAGGCCGTTGTGCCCTCCATGGCCGCCGCCGCGCTTGAGCTTGGCAACGCCCGGAGGCAGGTCGAGTTCGTCATGCGCCACCAGAATGGCCTCCGGCTTGATGCGGAAGAAATTGGCCAATGCCGCCACGGACTGGCCGCTGCGGTTCATGTAGGTGGTGGGGATCAGCAGACGAACGTCGTGACCCTGATGGCTGAACTTAGCCGTCAGGCCGAAATATTTTTTGTCAGCGGTCAGCGACACGCGCTGGGCGCTGGCAAGGCGTTCAACGAAAAGAGCCCCTGCGTTATGCCGGGTCTGTTCGTATTCGGGGCCGGGGTTACCCAGGCCAACGATCAACTGGATGGCGGTCACGTCAGGGGCTCTTCCTTGGAGTTGGTGGGTTACAGGGCGCGGGGCACTGTAACCCGGTCAACACCGGCGCGCGAGTGGATTACTCGGCAGCGCCTTCAGCTTCTGGAGCAACGCGCGGAGCGTGAACGTTGGCAACAGCTTTGTCATCACCGTGGGCCAGAGCGACGAACTCTACGCCTTTCGGAGCTTTCAGGTCCGACAGGTGGATGATGGTGCCGATTTCAGCCTTGGCCAGGTCGACTTCGATGAACTCAGGCAGGTCCTTGGCTTCGCAGGAAACTTCAACCTCGGCCACTACGTGGGAGATTTCGCCGCCTTTCTTGACCGGGGCTTCTTCGTTGATGAAGTGAACCGGCACTTTGGCGGTCAGCTTCTGGCCTGCAACGACGCGAACGAAGTCGGCGTGCATGATGAAGCCTTTGGCCGGGTGGCGCTGCATGGCCTTGACCACGACGTTCTGTTTGGCGCCGTCGACGTTCAGTTCGATAACGTGGCTGAAGGCAGCTTCGTTTTCGAACAGCTTGGTGATTTCCTTGGCCAGGATGGTCAGGGATTGGGCTTCTTTATCGCCACCGTAGACAACGGCAGGGATGTTGGCGGAGTGACGCAGGCGGCGGCTCGCACCTTTCCCCAGGTCAGTACGCGCTTGGGCGTTCAGGATGAAGTCAGTCATTTTGTATCTCCAAAATAGCCTCCCGAGGGCGTTTGCGACCAGCGCCAACGGGGATGGCAAAAAAGCCCCGCCCCAACAACAGGTGTTGGGGCGGGGCGCTTTTCGTCAGCAGGTGTTCCGCTTAGCGGAACATCGCACTGATCGATTCTTCGTTGCTGATGCGGCGTACCGCTTCAGCGACAACCGGTGCGATATCCAACTGGCGGATACGGTCACAGGCTTGAGCAGCGGCGGACAGCGGAACGGTGTTGGTCACCACCAGCTCGTCCAGTACCGACTTCTCGATGTTCTCGATCGCGCGGCCCGACAGGACAGGGTGCGTGCAGTAGGCGTAAACCTTGGCAGCGCCGTGTTCTTTCAGGGCCTTGGCCGCGTGGCACAGAGTGCCGGCGGTGTCGACCATATCGTCTACCAGGATGCAGGTGCGCCCTTCGACGTCGCCGATGATGTGCATGACCTCGGAGTGGTTAGCCTTCTCGCGGCGCTTGTCGATGATACCCAGATCGACACCCAGGGACTTGGCGACGGCACGTGCGCGCACGACACCACCGATGTCCGGGGAAACGATCATCAGGTTCTCGAAACGCTGGTCTTCGATGTCGTCGACCAGTACGGGCGAGCCGTAGATGTTGTCGACGGGGATATCGAAGAAACCCTGGATCTGGTCAGCGTGCAGGTCGACGGTGAGAACACGGTCGATACCCACGACAGTGAGCATGTCAGCGACGACTTTGGCGCTGATGGCTACACGTGCCGAACGCGGACGGCGGTCCTGGCGGGCGTATCCGAAGTAAGGAATCACGGCGGTGATTCGCGACGCTGAGGAGCGGCGGAAGGCATCAGCCATCACGACCAGTTCCATCAGGTTGTCGTTGGTTGGGGCACAGGTTGGCTGGATGATGAAGACGTCCTTACCGCGAACGTTTTCATTGATCTCAGCACTGATTTCGCCGTCGGAGAATTTGCCGACAGAAACATCACCCAGTGGAATGTGCAGCTGACGTACGACACGCCGAGCCAGATCGGGGTTGGCATTCCCCGTAAAGACCATCATCTTGGACACGCGCAGTACCTGAAGGCTGAGGGTAACCTGGATGAGTATAAGGAAAATGGCAGGGGCGGCTGGATTCGAACCAACGCATGGCAGGATCAAAACCTGCTGCCTTACCGCTTGGCGACGCCCCTGTATCTGTTGCTGCGAGCGCTAGGCACTCGACTTCTTGATCAGACTTTGCAGCTTGCGATGCAACATCGAAACATTGCTTCCTTTCGCCACAAACCCTGTTTGGGTCTCTGAAAGAAGGGCCAGAACTTTATCAGCTTCGGCTTTGCTTGGGAAGGCCCCAAACACACAACTTCCAGTGCCGGTCAGTCGAGCTTCAGTGAATTTACCCAATGAATTCAACGCATTGCGAACTTCTGGGTAACTCTGCTCTACCACCGGTTGGCAGTCATTTCGACTGTTTCCCTCGGGAACGGGGCGCATCTTAAGGGGGAGGGAATCACGTGTCAACTGTGGATGCGAAAAAATTTCTACAGTACTGACAGAGACTTGCGGCACCAGTACGACGTACCAGGGCTCTTCGGGGTCGACCGGGGTCAGCTGCTCGCCGACACCTTGGGCGAAAGCTGCATGACCGCGAACGAATACGGGGACATCGGCGCCCAGGGACAGGCCCAGGCTCGCCAGTCGGTCTTCATCCCAGCCCAGCTGCCACAAGTGGTCCAGGGCCAGCAGGGTGGTCGCGGCATCGGAACTGCCGCCACCGATTCCACCGCCCATGGGTAAAACCTTGGTCAACCAGATGTCGGCGCCCAGGTGGGTGCCAGACTGCTCCTGCAGTTTACGGGCGGCGCGCACGATCAGGTTGCTGTCATGTGGCACCGAGTCGATCTCGGTGTGCAGGCGGACCTGGCCGTCGTCACGTAGGGCGAAGCTCAGCTCGTCACCGTGTTCGAGGAACTGGAACACGGTTTCCAGTTCGTGGTAGCCGTCCGGGCGACGACCGATGATATGCAGCCACAGGTTGAGCTTGGCCGGCGCGGGCAGGGTGAGCTTTTGCATAGTTTCAGTGCCCCAGCTGGCGTGGCTGCCAGTCCTTGACCACCAGGGTCACGTCCAGGTTTTCGCCATGCAGTTTCATGCGCTCGGGCAGCCAGTAGCCGTTCTGCTGGGTGTAGCTCAGGTACTGCACCTGCCAGCCATCCTGGTTCAGGCTGGCCAGGCGGCTGTCGTCATCCAGGGTGAGCTGGCTCTTGCTGTCCGGGGCCGGCAGTCCGCGCACCCACCACACCAGGTGCGAAACGGGCAATTGCCAGCCCAGTTGTTCTTCGAGCAGGGCTTCGGGGCTGTTGGCCTCGAAGCGGCCCTGGTTGGCGACTTCCAGCACCACGCCGCCAGGGCGGCCGGTCAGGCGTGCGGCGCCACGGCCAAGCGGCCCGGCCAGACGGATGTCGTAGTAATCCTGGCGCTGAAGCCAGAACAAGGTGCCGCTGCCGGAGTCGCGGGGGGCGCGAATACCGACCTTGCCGTTGATCTGCCAGCCGTCCAGGGTGCTCAGCTGTTCTTTGTGGGCTCGCCACTGTTGTGGGTTGCCTTGGCCATGCAGGGCTTCGCGGGATCCGAAGCCGGCACAGCCGGCAAGCAGGGCGATCAGGGAAAAGGTAATGCAATGGCGCAGGAACATGGCGTTAAAGAGTCTCGGATCCGGTCAGGCGCAAGACGGTCTTGCGCAGGATAGGGCTGTCGGGTTGGGCCTCGAAGGCCTTGGCCCAGACCTGGCGGGCCTCACGACGCTTGCCGTTGGCCCACAGCACTTCGCCCAGGTGGGCGGCGACTTCATGGTCGGGGAAGCGCTCGAAGGCCTGGCGCAGGTAGCGCTCGGCTTCGTCGAGGTTGCCCAGGCGGTAGGCGACCCAGCCCAGGCTGTCGAGCACCGCCGGGTCGTCCGGGGTGAGCTGGTGGGCCTTGTCGATCAGCGCCTTGGCTTCGGTGTAGCGGGTGGTTCGATCGGCCAGGGTATAGCCGAGCGCGTTCAGTGCCATGGCGTTTTCCGGCTGGCGGGCGATGATGGCGCGCAGGTCTTGTTCCATTTGCGTCAGGTCGTCGCGCTTTTCGGCCAGCATGGCGCGGGTGTAAAGGAGATTAAGGTCGTCCGGGAAGCGCTTGATGGCTTGCTGCAGCACCTGGTTGGCCTGGGCGTCCTTGTTGTTGTTGCTGTAGCTCTCCGACTCGACCAGGAACAGCTGGACCGCGAGGTCCGGCTGGGCTTCGCGGGCCTCGGCGAGCAGGCGCGAGGCCTCGGTGCCGCGACCGTTGGCGATCAGGATGTCGGCCTGGCGAAGTTGCGCTGGCAGGTAATCGGGGCCAGTGCCGACCAGGGCGTATTCGCGCAAGGCACCCTCGGGGTCGTTGCGTTCCTCGCGGATGCGGCCCAGGTTGAGGTGGGCGGCATCGACGTTGCTGTCGCGCTCGATCAGCTCCTGCAGGTAGCTTTCGGCTTCATCCCAGTCCTTGTTCTCCATGCAGACCAGTGCCAGGGAGTAACGCAGCTCGTCATCTTCCGGGTACTGCTGGACCAGGCCGAGGAATTCACCCTTGGCGTCGGCGATGCGGTCCTGCTCGACCAAGGTTCGGGCGTACGTCAGGCGCAGGCGCTTGTCGTCCGGGTTGTCGCGGATGGCGCCGCGCAGCAGCGGCAGCGCCTCGGGGCCGCGGTCGAGGGCCTGGAGCAGGCGGGCGCGCAGCAGGATCGGCGCCACTTCGCCGTTTTGTGGCGGGTGTTCCTCCAGCAGGTCGAGGGCTTGCTGGGGCTTGCCGTCCTGGTTCAGCAGCAGGGCCTTGCCGAAGACCAACTGGCTGTTGTCCGGGTATTTGACCAGCAGCCGTTCGAAACTCTGCAACAGGCCGTCGCGGGTACCTTGATCGGTTTCGGCGGCCGACAGGGCGAGGAAGTCGAAGTGGGTGTCACCCTGGCCCTGAAGCACCTTTTCCATGTAGGCCATGGATTCGTCATAGCGGCCGGCGCCTGCCAACTGGACGGCAGCGGCGCGCTGGGCGTCGAGGTTCTGCGGGTCGTTGCGGGCCCAGATGAGCGCGTTGTCCAGGGCCGGCTCGTCGGCACCGAGGTATTCGGCGATGCGGTAGGCACGCTCGGACACGCCTGGGTCCTGGGTCTTCTGCGCCTGGTCGGTGTAGTTGGCCAGGGCGATGTCGAAGCGATTGCGCTGGCCGGCCAGCTCCGCGACCAACAGGCTGTAGAGCGTGTCCTGTTTGAATGACCCATACACCACGGGCTTGTCGGCCGCGGCTTTGCCCGCCTCGGCGACGGGCGGTTCGGCTTGTTGCGGGGCCAGGTTCTGGCAGCCCTGGAGCAGGGCGAAGGCAAGCAGCAATGCGTAGGGTCTGTTCATAAATGAGGCTTAGAAGGACTAACCGGCGGTCGGAGCATGATGACACAAGCGCGGGGGCAAACCCACCGGCGAAGGTCGTGGTTTACAGGGATAGCCTGGGATTGTTGGGACAATAGCGAACGGTGGTTGTTCTAAAACCTGTGAAAGAGGACAATTATCGGCTTCTCGTCACAACCAGCGACCTTGCATGGCCTTTCTTGCACTTGGTATCAACCATAAGACTGCCTCGGTAGACGTACGCGAGCGCGTGGCGTTTACCCCAGAGCAGCTGGTAGACGCCCTGCAGCAGCTCTGTCGACTGACCGCCAGCCGCGAAGCGGCGATTCTGTCGACCTGCAACCGTAGCGAGCTCTATATAGAGCAGGACCACCTGTCCGCCGATGCCGTCCTGAAGTGGCTGGCCGACTATCACCGGCTGAGCCTGGATGAGCTGCGCGCCAGCGCCTACATCCATGAAGAGCACGATGCCGTGAAGCATATGATGCGGGTGGCCTCCGGACTGGACTCGCTGGTGCTCGGCGAGCCGCAGATCCTCGGCCAGATGAAGTCGGCCTACGCCGTGGCCCGCGAGGCCGGCACCATCGGACCGCTGCTCGGGCGCTTGTTCCAGGCGACCTTCAGCGCCGCCAAGCAGGTACGGACCGATACCGCGATCGGCGAGAACCCGGTGTCGGTTGCCTTCGCCGCCGTCAGCCTGGCGCGGCAGATCTTCAGCGACCTGGGCCGCAGCCAGGCCCTGCTGATCGGTGCGGGCGAGACCATTACCCTGGTCGCCCGTCACCTCCACGAGCAAGGCGTGCGCCGGATCGTGGTTGCCAACCGGACCCTGGAGCGGGCCAGTATCCTGGCCGAACAGTTCGGTGCCCATGCCGTGCTGCTGGCGGACATTCCGCAGGAACTGGCCAACAGCGACATCGTCATCAGCTCCACTGCCAGTCAGTTGCCGATCCTCGGCAAAGGCGCGGTGGAAAGCGCGCTGAAACAACGTCGGCACAAGCCGATCTTCATGGTCGATATCGCCGTGCCGCGAGACATCGAGCCTGAAGTCGGTGAGCTCGATGACGTGTACTTGTACACGGTCGATGACCTGCACGAAGTGGTCGCCGAAAACCTCAAGAGCCGCCAGGGTGCGGCGCAGGCTGCCGAAGAGCTGGTCTCGGTGGGCGCCGAGGACTTCATGGCGCGCCTGCGCGAGCTGGCGGCGGTTGATGTGCTGCGTGCCTATCGCCAGCAAAGCGAGCGCCTGCGCGACGAAGAACTGCAAAAGGCCCAGCGATTGCTGGCCAACGGCGGCAACCCCGAAGATGTACTGGCCCAACTGGCCCGGGGGCTGACCAACAAACTCCTGCATGCGCCCAGCGTGCAACTGAAAAAGCTCTCGGCCGAGGGCCGCCTCGATGCGCTGGCCATGGCCCAGGAACTCTTTGCCCTCAACGAGGGCTCGACGGACAAAACCCCGCAATGAAAGCGTCGCTGCTGAACAAACTGGACACGCTCCAGGACCGCTTCGAGGAACTCACCGCCCTGCTCGGTGACGCCGAAGTCATTTCCGACCAGACCCGATTCCGCGCCTATTCCCGTGAATACGCCGAAGTCGAGCCGGTGATCGCTGCCTATAAAGAGTGGCGCAAGGTTCAGGACGACCTCGAAGGCGCCCAGGCTCTGCTCAAGGATGCCGACCCCGACCTGCGCGAAATGGCGGTGGAGGAGGTGCGGGAGGCCAAGGAGCAACTGGTGGGCCTGGAGTCGCAACTGCAGCGCATGCTGCTGCCCAAGGACCCCAACGACGGTCGCAACGTGTTCCTGGAGATTCGCGCAGGTACCGGCGGTGATGAGGCGGCGATCTTTTCCGGTGACCTGTTCCGTATGTATTCACGCTATGCCGAGCGGCGCGGCTGGCGCCTTGAGATCCTCTCGGAGAACGAGGGCGAGCATGGCGGCTATAAAGAGATCATCGCGCGTGTCGAAGGCGACAATGTCTACGGCAAGCTGAAGTTCGAGTCTGGCGCGCACCGCGTGCAGCGAGTGCCGGAAACCGAGTCCCAGGGCCGCATCCATACCTCCGCATGCACGGTGGCGGTGTTGCCTGAGCCCGACGAGCAAGTGGCCATCGAGATCAACCCCGCTGACTTGCGGGTCGACACCTACCGTGCTTCGGGTGCTGGCGGCCAGCACGTCAACAAGACCGACTCGGCAATCCGCATCACCCACTTGCCGACCGGTATCGTGGTCGAGTGCCAGGAGGAGCGTTCGCAGCACAAGAACCGTGCGCGGGCCATGTCCTGGTTGTCAGCCAAGCTCAATGACATGCAGACCAGTGCCGCCCAAAACGCCATCGCCAGCGAGCGCAAGCTGTTGGTCGGCTCGGGTGACCGCTCCGAGCGTATCCGTACCTACAATTATCCACAGGGCCGGGTGACCGATCACCGTATCAACCTGACTCTCTATTCCCTCGACGACATCCTCGCCGGTGGCGTGGAGGCCGTGATCGAGCCGTTGCTGGCCGAGTACCAGGCCGATCAATTGGCTGCCCTGGGGGAATAATGACCATCATCGCCAGCTTGCTGCGCAACGCGCAGCTGCCGGATTCGCCCACTGAGCGACTGGATGCCGAACTGTTGCTGGCCGCGGCCATCGGTAAGTCGCGCAGCTACCTGCACACCTGGCCCGAGCGGATCGTCAGCAGCGAGGCGGCGGACGTCTTCGCCAGTTACCTCGAGCGCCGTCGCGCAGGAGAACCGGTGGCCTATATCCTCGGGCAGCAGGGCTTCTGGAAGATCGACCTGGAGGTCGCGCCACACACCCTGATTCCGCGTCCCGATACCGAGCTGCTGGTAGAAACAGCCCTCCAGCTGCAGCCAGCCTCGCCAGCCAGGGTGCTCGACCTGGGTACCGGTACCGGTGCCATCGCCCTGGCGCTGGCCAGCGACTGCCCGGCCTGGCAGGTGACGGCGGTGGACCGTGTCGACGAGGCAGTGGCCCTTGCCGAGCGCAATCGCCAGCGCCTGGGCCTCGATAACGTGAAGGTGATGGCCAGCCATTGGTTCGACAGCCTGGCGGGGCAACGCTTCGACCTCATCCTGAGCAACCCGCCCTACATCGCCGCCGAGGACCCGCACCTGGCGGAGGGCGACGTGCGCTTCGAACCGAGCAGCGCCCTGGTGGCGGGGCCCGATGGCCTGGATGATCTGCGGATAATCGTCGACCAGGCGCCGGAGCACTTGCTGCCGGGTGGTTGGTTGTTGCTCGAGCACGGTTATGATCAAGCGACTTCGGTGCAGGCGTTGCTGACTGCCCGGGGCTTTACCGAGGTCGCCAGCCGCAAGGACCTGGGCGGCCACGAACGCATCACGATGGGACGTCTGCCATGTTGAGTGACCAGGAACTGTTGCGTTATAGCCGGCAGGTGCTGCTGGCCCAAGTCGATATCGATGGCCAACTGCGGCTCAAGCGCAGCAAGGCGCTGATCGTCGGCCTCGGCGGCCTCGGCTCGCCGGTCGCACTGTACCTGGCGGCGGCAGGCGTGGGCGAACTGCACCTGGCGGACTTCGACACCGTAGACCTGACCAACCTGCAACGGCAGGTGATCCACGACAGCACCAGCGTCGGCATGAGCAAGGTGGACTCGGCGATCCAGCGTCTGCAGGCGATCAACCCCGAAGTGAACCTGGTTGCCCATCGCCATGCACTAGACGAGGACTCCCTGGCTGCGGCGGTGGCGGCGGTTGACCTGGTGCTGGACTGCTCGGACAACTTCGCCACCCGCGAAGCCGTCAACGCGGCCTGTGTGGCCGCCTGCAAGCCGTTGGTCAGCGGTGCGGCCATTCGCCTGGAAGGGCAGCTTTCGGTGTTCGACCCGCGCCGCGACAACAGCCCTTGCTACCACTGCCTGTATGGCCATGGCAGCGAGGCCGAGCTGACCTGCAGCGAGGCCGGCGTCATCGGGCCGCTGGTCGGGCTGGTGGGCAGCTTGCAGGCCCTTGAGGCGATGAAACTGCTGGCTGGTTTCGGCGAGCCGCTGGTGGGGCGCTTGCTGTTGATCGACGCACTGGGCACGCGCATGCGCGAGCTGCGGGTCAAGCGCGACCCGGCTTGTGCCGTGTGTGGTAACCGGCATGGCTGAACGCTCGGCGCCGGTCGGCGTGATGGATTCGGGGGTCGGCGGATTGTCGGTGCTCGCCGAAATCCAGCGCCTGCTGCCTGGCGAGTCGCTGTTGTACGTGGCCGATTGCGGCCATGTGCCCTACGGTGAGAAATCGGCGGAGTACATCCGTGAACGCTGCAGGCACATTGCCGAGTTCTTCCACGCACAAGGGGCCAAGGCCATGGTCCTGGCGTGCAATACCGCCACGGTGGCGGCGGTGGCCGACCTGCGTGAGCGCTACCCGGATTGGCCGCTGGTGGGCATGGAGCCTGCGGTAAAACCGGCTGCGGCGGCGACTCGCTCCGGGGTGGTCGGTGTTCTGGCCACCACCGGCACGCTGCAAAGTGCCAAGTTCGCCGCCTTGCTGGACCGCTTTGCCAATGACGTGCAGGTTGTCACCCAGCCGTGCCCGGGACTGGTCGAGCGGATCGAAACCGGCGACCTTGGCAGTGCGCAGCTGCGCCAGTTGCTGCTGGGCTACGTACAGCCGCTGTTGGACGCGGGCTGCGATACGCTGATTCTGGGGTGCACCCATTATCCCTTCCTACGCCCGCTGCTGGCTGAAATGGTGCCGGCGGACGTTGCGATCATCGACACCGGCGCCGCGGTTGCGCGGCAGTTGCACCGTTTGCTGGCCGCTCGCGATCTGCTGGCCGACGGGCCGGCGCAGGCGGCACGCTTCTGGAGCAGTGCCGACCCGCAAGCCCTGAGCGATATCCTGCCTTTGCTATGGCATGAGTCCGATCGTGTGCAACGCTTCCCGTTGTAACCACAGCGCGGAATAAAGCTGAACTATCGTGCTATCGCCGATTTCTACTATTTGCCTGGCACAAGGCGAACAGTCATAACACATCAGGAAGAAGGAAGTTTCCCATGAAGAAACGGCTTGGCGTGGCGGCGGCTGCCGCCTGGATTCTGGGGCATGTGGTAACGGCGCAGGCCGCCGATGTTTCGTTTTCGGTGGGCCAGACCGGTGACTCCACACAGGTCTATCGCCTGGGGCTGCAATCGAACTGGGACGCCAGTTGGTGGCAAACCCGCGTGGGCAGGCTGACGGGCTACTGGGATGGGGCCTACAGCTATTGGGACGGTGACGAAACCGCCAGCAACCACAGCCTGTCGTTTGCGCCTGTCTTCGTGTACGAGTTCGCCGGGGAGTCGGTCAAGCCTTACATCGAGGCCGGTATTGGCGTTGCGTTGTTCTCCAGCACCGAGCTGGAAAGCAACGAACTTGGCTCGTCCTTCCAGTTCGAAGATCGCATCGGCGTGGGCCTGCGCTTTGCCGGTGGCCATGAGTTGGGTATCCGGGCCATTCACTATTCCAACGCGGGCATCAGGCAGCCCAACGATGGTGTAGAAAGCTACAGCTTGCATTACCGCATGCCGCTGTAAGCACGGCCCCGCCGCGGGGCCATGCTGGCGTGTGTCCTCAGCGTGGCAAGGGCCACAGGTTGCTCAGCGTCAGGGCTTCGAGCACCAGTTCAGGCTCACGCTGAGGCAGCCGACGTATCAGTTCATCGGCCGTACGCTCCGGCGTCCACTGCTCAGGTATGGCCTGGGCCGATGATGCCGGGCTTTGCATGGCCTGCGGCGCCACCAGCGTCAACCCGACTCCAAGGATCTGCAGCTCTTGACGCTGTTCGCGCAGCCACTGCGCGGTGCTGTTGGCGCCGCTGGGCACGCGTGTCGGCGAGTACAACTGAAGGGCGGAATAACGGCTGAGCAACGCCATTACTTGTGGCGCATCGCGCTTGACCAGCAAGGTCAGGGCGCTGGTGAGGCAGTGCTCGCTGGCGTGCAGGTTGGTGCTGACGATGGCTTCGAACAGCTCGGCCTCAGGGAGGTCATCGGCCAGGTAGTCGCACGTTCCGGCATTGAGGATCAGGCAGTCCAGTCCCCCCCAGTTGCGCAGGATCGACGCCGCGGCTGCCTGAGCCTGCTCGAGCAGCGGCAATTGCCCTGGTACGCGCAGCAACTGTTGGGGGTACCGCTTTGCCAATCCATCCAGCGCTTCGCTGTCCCTGCCACTGGCGGCGACGCGGTGCCCGCCTTCCAGCAACTGCTCCACCAAGGCCAGCCCTAGTCCATTACTGGCGCCTGTTACCCAGAAATCCAGTGTGTTGTTCAATGTGCTGCCCTCTGATCCTGCCGGCGCGGAAGGCCTTTGAAAGCTTCCAGGGCGCGCTGGCGACTGCTTGTGAGATCGACGATTGGATGGTGATAGGATTTATTAGCAAAAAGATCGGCCGCCTTCATCGGCTCATGAACCCTTTCGTCGCCCAGGTCCGACAATTCCGGTAGCCAGTGGCGGATGAAGCGCCCTTGGGGGTCGAAGCGCTGCGACTGGGAGACCGGGTTGAAGATACGGAAGTACGGCACCGAGTCGGTGCCGGTGGAGGCGCTCCATTGCCAGCCCCCATTGTTGGCGGCGAGGTCGCCATCGATCAGGTGGCGCATGAAGTGCCGCTCGCCCAGGCGCCAGTCGATCAGTAGGTTCTTGCTCAGGAACATGGCGACGATCATGCGCAGACGGTTGTGCATCCAACCGGTTTCCAGCAGTTGGCGCATGGCGGCATCGATGATCGGGAAACCGGTACGGCCTTCCTTCCAGGCGTTGAAGTCGGCAGGGGCGTCGCGCCATGGCAGGGCTTCGGTCTGGTCGCGGAAGGCACGGTGTCGGGAGACCTGTGGATAACCATTGAGGATGTGTTTATAGAACTCCCGCCACAGCAACTCGTTGATCCAGGTCTGTATACCTGCGCTGCCACTGTCCAATTCGCCTCGGTTGTGGGCCAGTGCAGCGTGCAGGCACTGGCGGGGCGAGATCACGCCAGCGGCCAAATAGGCAGACAGTTGACTGGTGCCCGGCTCAGCTGGCAGGTCGCGCAGGTGCTGGTAGTTCTCGATGGTTTCATCGAGAAAACGCTGGAGCCGCTTCTGTGCTTCATCCTCGCCCGCAGGCCAGAGCGTTCGCAGGGTATCGGTTGGCGTATCGAAACCTTCGATCCGCTCCGGGACCGGGTCGCTCGGAATGTTCAGCGGGGCCTGGCATTGCACCCGGCCAGCCAGTGCCGGCAGGCCCAGATGCAGCCGCTCGAAGCAGGCCTTCTTGAATTGGCCGAACACCTGGAAGTACTGGCCGCTGCGCGTCAGGACGGTGCCGGGGCGCAACAGCAACTGGTCGAGGTAGCTGTGCGCCTGTATGCCGGATTGCTCCAGCAGGCGACGCGTCGCTTCGTCGCGACGGTGTTCGTGGATGCCGTACTCCTCGTTCCAGTGCACGGCTTCTACCTGCAGTTGCTTGCAGACCGCGAGCAGGGTCTCGGGGGCCTGGTCCCAGCGTTCGACCGTGCGGATCAGCAGCGGGATGTTCAGGGCCTTCAGCGACTGACGCAGCGTGCGCAGGTTGCGCAGCCAGAAGTCGACCTTGCAGGGGGCATCGTCGTGGTCCTGCCATTGGCCGGGACTGGCCAGCCAGATGGCCACGGTGGGGCCGCGCTCACAGGCGGCGCTCAAGGCAGTGTTGTCGGTAACGCGCAGGTCGGTGCGCAGCCAGATCAATTGCATGGCAGGGTCAACTCTTCAGGCAGACGGCCCTGGCGTTGGAGCAAACGCAGGGCCGCCTGTGGTGTATCGAACAGAAACAGCTGGTCAAGATCAAGCGCCTGCAACGGTGGGGTATGCAGGGCAACGGTCAAGCCGCCCAGCAACTTCATCCCGTCCACTTCGGCCAGGGTCCGGTGCAGGGCTTTCAGGTCGACGCGTGGGCCCAGGTGCAGCAACAGTGCGCGGGGCCGCAGGGCGGCGACGGCGCGTTGCAACTCTGGCCCGCTGACGGGGTATTCGAGCACCTCCACGGCGATGCCGTTGCTGCTGAGGAGCCAGGCATACAGCCACAAGCTGATGTCGAAAGGCCGTTCGCTGTCTTCGGCGAGCAGCACTGGCGGGCCGGACAGCAACTGGTTGTCGTGATAGACCCGAGCGCCCAGTTTGCTGCGCAGCCAGGTGTGGAAGAACACCTGCTCAAGGCGGGCGTTGAAGTAGCTGCGCCAGCGCTGTGCGAGGCTGTCGAGCAAGGGCAGCAGCAACTGCTCGCACAGGGTGATGGCAGGGTAGAGGGCCATCACCTGGTTCAGTTGCTGGTCGAGTGCGCGTTGCGAGAGGCTGGCGACGGCCTCGATCAAGTGTTCCTGACGGGCCTGCCAGTCGCCCTGGGGCGCGCTGTTGGCAGGCTGGTCGAGCAGCTCGCGTACTTGGCCGACCGATGCACCGCGTTCCAACCAGGCAAGAATGGCCTCGACGCGCGCCAGCTGGTCCAGCGGATACAGCCGGTGGCCTTTGCTGGTGCGCTGCGGCTTGAGCAGACCATAGCGCCGTTCCCACGCCCGGAGGGTGACTGGGTTTACGCCGGTGCGGCGAGCCAGCTCGCCGATGGGTAGCAGTTCAGACGGCATTGCGCAGCCCCAGGTCCTCGGGGTGAGGTTGCAGGTAGGCCTGCTGTAGCAAGTAAGGATCCGGGTGCTTGCGCAAATGGTGCTTGAGCAGGGTCAGGGGTACCACCAGCGGTATCACGCCCTGCTGGTACTGGCCGATGATGGTTTGCAACTCGGCCTTGTCCTGCGAACTGAGTGAGTCCTTGAGGTAGCCGGTGAGGTGCTGCAGGACGTTGCCATGGGTGCCGCGGCTGGCACAGCGACGCAGGGCCTGCATGAGCAGGCTGAAGTAACGCGGCCCTATCACCAACGGGTCGTCGTCCTTGCGCATGTTGCCAAGCAGGCGGCCGAGCTCGCGATAGGCCTGGGGATTGTTGGCCATCAGCAGGTACTTGTAGCGCGAGTGAAAGCGGATCAGTGCACCACGGCTCAGGCCCTCGGCCAGCAGGTGTTGCCAATCGGCGTAGGCGTAGACGCGGCTGATGAAGTTTTCCCGCAGCACCGGGTCGTGCAGGCGGCCTTCCTCCTCCACCGGCAGGTCTGGGCGCCGTTCGCAGAAAGCCGCCGCGAACGCGCCACGCCCGCCTTTGCGCGCTGGGTGCCCGGCCTCCTGATAGACCTTGACCCGTTCCAGCCCGCACGAGGGGGACTTCTGCATGAAGATGTAGCCGCAGATATCGTGCAGTTGAGTGGCCATCTGCTCGCCGTAGGCACGCAGCGGCCCTGACAGGTCGGTACCGGGGTTGCGTGTGCCGACCACTTCAGGCTTTTCGGGGTCGCCCACCAGACGGATGGCGTCTCGGGGAATGCCAAGGCCGATGGCCACTTCAGGGCACACCGGCATCCATTCGAAGTGCTGTTCGAGCTGGCCGAGGCACAATTCGGACGCCTTGTGCCCGCCGTTGTAACGCACATTGTGCCCGGTAAGGCAGGCGCTGATGCCGATTCGAGGCTTACGGTGG
This sequence comes from Pseudomonas taiwanensis DSM 21245, assembly GCF_000425785.1. GTDB lineage: Bacteria > Pseudomonadota > Gammaproteobacteria > Pseudomonadales > Pseudomonadaceae > Aquipseudomonas > Aquipseudomonas taiwanensis. Next base: position 67,134 of record NZ_AUEC01000026.1, on the reverse strand, counting down.
GCAGAAGGCTCGAGCATGGTTGTCTCCGGAGACCTGTACAGAAATAAATGTGTGTACAAGGCTATTCCAGCACAACCAGAAATTTATGCAACCTGGTTTTTTTTGTATAGGTTTAGCGCTCGCTTACTCAAGGTGTTCCAGAAGGCGGCGTGCGGCCTCCTGGCCACTGAGCCAGGCACCTTCGACCCGTCCGGACAGGCACCAATCGCCACAGGCATACAGGCCTTGGTCGGCATCGGCCAGGGCGCCCCATTCGTGATTGCCCGCTGGGCGCGCGTATAGCCAGCGGTGGGCGAGGGAGAACGTCGGAGGTGGCACCACGCAACCGATCAACTCGGCGAACTCTCCCAACAGTTGTTCGATCACTTCGTCCTTGTGCAGGTCGATGTGGTGTCTGCTCCAGGTGGAGGTGGCGTGCAGGACCCAAGTATCGAGATGCCCGTCCCGTCCTGGCTTGCTGCGATTACGGGCCAGCCAGTCGAGCGGGTTGTCCAGGACGAAGCAGCCTTGCATCGGGGTGTCCAAGGGTGTCTGGAAGCCCAGGGCAATGGCCCAGGTCGGCTCCATCGTCACCCCTGCCGCGACGGCGGCGAGCTTGGGCGTAGCGGCAAGCAGCGGAGTGGCCTGAGGCGCCGGCACTGCGATGACCACGCGGCTGTAGGGACCATGGCTGCAGCCTTCGGTGTCCTGCAGGTGCCAGAACTGTTTGCCACGGAAGACCTCGGCGATGCGGCAGCCGAAGTTGACTGTCACATCCTTGAGTAGCCCACGGGTGATCGCGCTCATGCGAGGCACGCCGACCCAGCGGGTCTGCTCGTCGGGGGAGGGGGTCAGTTCGCCGTCGCGGTAGTTGTACAACTGCGGCTTCCATTGCGCGGCCCAGCCGTTGGCGACCCACTGTTGCACCTGCTCGACGAAGCGTCGATCGCGGGCAGTGAAGTACTGGGCGCCCAGATCGAGCGCACCGGCCTCACTGCGTTTGCTGGCCATGCGACCGCCACTGCCATGGCCCTTGTCGAACAAATGGACGGCCTGCCCGGCCTTCTGCAAGGCCTGGGCGGCGGACAGGCCGGCTATGCCGGCACCGATGATAGCGATTGGTACTGTCATGATGGCCTCTTCGAACCGTGCTGTTACGCAGACTACGCTGTCAGGCAAACCTGTACAATGCATAATTTTTGTATAAGGTTATGCTGCTTCATGGAACAGGGTGGCCTATGTTTAACGAGAGCGTTGGGTCAAACATCTGGTCAGGAAAGTGCCTTGATCTTAAAAATAGACCACAGCGGCACTCCACGAGGACACAGCCATGCATATATTGCTGACAGGCGGTACCGGCTTGATTGGCCAGCACCTGTGCCAACTCTGGTCAAGCCAGGGTCATCGTCTCACGGTCTGGAGCCGCCGCCCCGAACAAGTGCCCAGGTTGTGTGGCAGTGGGGTGCGTGGGATAGCCCGGCTGGAAGACCTGGCCGCCGACGAAGTGCTTGATGCGGTGGTCAATCTGGCCGGCGCGCCCATTGCGGACCGACCTTGGACGGCGGGCCGGCGCAGCGTGCTCTGGGCCAGCCGGGTCACCCTGACCGAACAATTGCTGGCCTGGCTCGAGGCCAGGGCACAACGTCCCGAGGTGCTGGTTTCAGGGTCCGCCGTGGGGTGGTACGGAGATGGCGGTGAGCGTGAGCTGACCGAGTCCTCGCCGCCTGTGCGTGAGGATTTCGCCAGCCAGCTGTGCATCGCCTGGGAAGAAACCGCATCGCGCGCCCAAGCCTTGGGCATACGTGTGGTGCTGGTGCGAACCGGCTTGGTACTGGCTGCCGATGGCGGCTTTTTGTCGCGCCTGCGCCTGCCGTTCAAACTCGGCCTGGGCGGGCCTTTGGGCGATGGCCGGCAGTGGATGCCCTGGGTCCACATAGACGATGAAATCGCCTTGATTGATTTTCTGTTGAAGCATAAGGACGCTAGCGGTCCTTATAATGCCTGCGCCCCTGAACCTGTGCGCAACCGCGAGTTCGCCAGGCGTCTGGGCCGGACCCTGCACCGGCCAGCAGTGCTGCCGGTACCCAGGCTGCTGCTGAAGGCAGGCCTGGGCGAGTTGTCGATCCTGCTGCTCGGCGGCCAACGGGCCCGCCCAGCGCGCTTGCTGGCGGCGGGCTTCACGTTCCGTTTCAACGATCTGCAATCGGCGCTGGACAGCCTGTCCAGCCGCCTCTGACATAGGACGCTGCATGACCGATCACGCCCTGCTACTGGTCAACCTGGGTTCACCCGCCAGCACCTCGGTGGCCGATGTACGCCGTTACCTCAACCAGTTCCTGATGGACCCTTATGTGATCGACCTGCCGTGGCCGGTGCGGCGTCTGCTGGTATCGCTGATCCTGATCAAGCGCCCGGAGCAGTCGGCCCATGCCTATGCCTCGATCTGGTGGGACGAGGGTTCGCCTCTGGTGGTGCTGACCCGACGCTTGCAGGCGGCCATGGTCGAGCACTGGCCCCACGGCCCCGTTGAAATTGCCATGCGCTACGGCGAGCCGGCATTGCCCGATGTGCTGGCGCGATTGGCCGCACAGGGGGTGCGCAAGGTTACCCTGGCGCCACTGTATCCCCAGTTTGCCGACAGCACGGTCACCACCGTGGTGACGCTGGCGAACCAGACGATTGCCGATAAGCAATTGCCCTTGCAGATGCGTGTGCTGCAACCGTTCTACGATCACCCCGAATACATCGACGCCCTGGTGGCCAGTGCCAAGCCTTATCTGCAGCAGGACTACGATCACCTGTTGCTGAGTTTCCATGGCCTGCCAGAGCGCCATTTGAAAAAGCTCGATCCGACCGGCCAGCACGATTTCCAGGCCGCCGATTGCTGCAAGGACGCCAGCGCCGAAATGCGCGCGGTGTGCTATCGCGGGCAGTGCCTGGCCACGGCCAAGGCGTTTGCAGCCAGGATGGGCCTCCCGGATGGCAAATGGTCAGTGTCGTTCCAGTCTCGCCTGGGGCGGGCCAAATGGATCGAGCCCTACACCGAAACGCGTCTGGACGAACTGGGCAAGGCCGGTGTGAAGAAGCTGTTGGTGATGTGCCCGGCATTCGTGGCCGACTGCATTGAAACGCTGGAGGAAATTGGCCAGCGGGGGAGTGAGCAGTTTGTCGAGGCGGGGGGCGGGGAGTTGGTGCTGGTGCCTTGCCTGAATGACCACCCGGAGTGGGTGAGGGTGCTGGCGGGAATGTGCGAGAAGGTATAAGGCGTTTGCGCCCCCCTCTCTCAGCCGTGAACCGGCTCCCGTAGGAGCCGGCTTGCCGGCGATGGGGGCTCAGTCACTCAGGGCAACTGGTCGTCCAGTTTCTTGTGCTTCCAGCTGTCGTTGCCCGGCAGAATCAGGTTCAGCGCAATGGCCACGATGGCGCACAGGGCAATGCCCTTGAGGCCCCAGTCGTCCGGGCCGTCGCCGCTGCCGATCAACACGCCGCCGATACCGAACACCAGTGTTACCGACACGATCACCAGGTTGCGCGCCTCGGCCAGGTCGATCTTGTGGCGGATCATGGTGTTCATGCCTACCGCCGCGATCGAGCCGAACAACAGGCAGAGAATGCCGCCCATCACCGGAACCGGAATGCTCTGCAGCAATGCGCCGAACTTGCCGATGAAGGCCAGGCTGATGGCGAAGATCGCCGCCCAGGTCATGATCTTCGGGTTGTAGTTCTTGGTCAGCATCACCGCGCCAGTCACTTCGGCGTAGGTGGTATTGGGCGGGCCACCGAACAGGCCGGCCGCGGTGGTCGCCAGGCCATCGCCCAGCAAGGTGCGGTGCAGACCTGGCTTCTTCAGGTAGTCGCGACCGGTCACGCTACCGACGGCGATCACGCCGCCGATGTGTTCGATGGCCGGGGCCAGCGCCACGGGCACGATGAACAGGATGGCCTGCCAGTTGAACGCGGGCGCGGTGAAGTTGGGCAGCTCCAGCCATGGCGCGGCGGCGATCTTGGCGGTATCGACCACGCCGAAGGCGAACGACAGGGCGAAGCCCACCAGTACACCGGCGATGATCGGCACCAGGCGGAAGATACCCTTGCCGAACACGGCGACGATCAGGGTGGTCAGCAGTGCCGGCATGGAGATCAGCATGGCGGTCTTGTACGGCAGCAGCACACTGCCGTCACCGGCCTTGCCCATGGCCATGTTCGCGGCGATCGGGGCCATGGCCAGGCCAATGGAGATGATCACCGGGCCGATGACCACAGGCGGCAGCATGCGGTCGATGAAACCGGTGCCCTTGATCTTCACCATCAGGCCCATGAAGGTGTACACGAAGCCTGCGGCCATCACGCCGCCCATGGTCTCGGCCAGGCCGAACTGGCCCTTGGCGAGAATGATCGGGGTGATGAAGGCAAAGCTCGACGCCAGGAATACCGGCACTTGCCGACCGGTGACCAACTGGAACAGCAAGGTGCCGATGCCTGCGGTGAACAGCGCGACGTTCGGATCGAGGCCGGTGATCAGTGGCATCAGCACCAGCGCGCCGAATGCCACGAAGAGCATCTGCGCGCCCGAAACGACCTGGCGCCAGAGCGGGTCGTTGAAGCCGTCCTGCATGGTCAGGCGTCCTTCTGCTTGGTGCCGAAGATCTTGTCGCCAGCGTCGCCCAGGCCTGGAACGATGTAACCGTGCTCGTTCAGGTGCTGGTCGATCGACGCGGTGTAGATCTGGACGTCCGGGTGGGCTTTTTCCACCACCTCGATGCCCTCTGGCGCGGCGACCAGGACCATGGCGCGGATTTCCTTGCAGCCGGCCTTCTTCAGCAGGTCGATGGTGGCGACCATCGAGCCGCCGGTGGCCAGCATCGGGTCGATGATCAGGGCCAGGCGCTGGTTGATGTCCGGGGCGAGCTTTTCCAGGTAAGTGTGCGCTTCGAGGGTTTCTTCGTTGCGCGCAACGCCCACGGCGCTGACCTTGGCGCCCGGAATCAGGCTGAGCACGCCGTCGAGCATGCCGATACCGGCCCGCAGGATTGGCACCACGGTGATCTTCTTGCCGGCGATTTTTTCCACTTGGACCTTGCCACACCAACCGTCGATTTCGTAGGTTTCGAGCGGCAGGTCCTGGGTGGCTTCGTAGGTCAGAAGCGCGCCGACTTCCTGGGCGAGTTCGCGAAAATTCTTGGTGCTGATATCGGCACGGCGCATCAGGCCGAGCTTATGGCGGATCAGCGGATGGCGGATCTCACGAGTGGGCATAGGGGGGCTCCGAAAGGCGGGCAAAAAAACCGCGCTAGATTAATCTATTCAGCCTGTGCTGTCGTGCAGTCATTCTGGACGTTAGTCCATAAATGCTTGATTCGGGACGAGCGGATGCGTACCTTTGCCCGCTTTTCCAAAATGCACCCCCTGGAGAGCGCCATGTCCGCTGATCTCGAGCACATCCGTCAAGTCATGCGCGAAGCAGACTGCCTGTACAACGAAGCTGAGGTCGAAGCGGCCATCGCCAAAGTCGGCGAGCAGATCTGCAAGGACCTGCACGACAAGAACCCGGTGGTTTTCTGCGTGATGAACGGTGGCCTGATCTTCGCCGGCAAGCTGCTGACCCACCTGCAGTTCCCACTCGAAGCCTCTTACCTGCACGCTACCCGCTACCGCAATCAAACCAGCGGTGGCGAGCTGTTCTGGAAGGCCAAGCCGGAAGTGTCGTTCATCGACCGCGACGTGTTGATCGTCGATGACATTCTCGACGAAGGCCACACCCTCAGCGCCATCATCGACTTCTGCAAGCATGCCGGCGCCCGTTCGGTGCACACTGCCGTGCTGATCGACAAGGACCACGACCGCAAGGCCAGCCCGGACCTCAAGGCCAACTATGTCGGCCTGCCATGCGTCGATCGCTACATCTTCGGCTATGGTATGGACTACAAGGGCTACTGGCGCAACGCCAACGGCATCTTCGCGGTCAAGGGGTTGTAAGCATGCGCCGGCCTGAGTTCATCGACCAAACGCTGTTCGCCAGGCTGGCCAGCACAGCCGCCGAGGTGCCGCGCCAGCGGCATCATCACACCTTTCATGAAATGGATGAGCCGTGCCACCGGGTGGCGGTCGGCTTGCAGCCCTCCACCTACATCGCGCCGCACCGGCACCTGAGCGCCGACAAGGCTGAAACCCTGCTGGTGCTCAAGGGGCGCCTGGGCCTGCTGATTTTCAATGAAGACGGCCAGGTATGCGACAAGCGCGTGCTGCAGGCCGGTGGCGACTGCCTGGGCGTGGATCTTGTGCCTGGGCTTTATCACGGGCTGGTCGTACTGGAGCCTGACAGCATTCTGTTCGAGTGCAAGGCTGGGCCGTACCGGGCCTTGGCTGAAGGCGAGCATGCCCACTGGGCGCCGCGTGAAGGCGACGAGGGCGTGGCGCAATACCTGGCCTGGATGATCGCGCAATTCGATTGAGGCGTGCTGCCCAGCCAGGACGCCGGCGTGTGCTGGTGCCGATCCGTGGCAATAGGGCCGTACAGCCAAAACCCGGCGTGCTAGAGTGCTCCTTCATGCCAAGGAGCCTCACATGCGTGCGATTCTTTCCCTGTTGCTGGTCGTAAGCCTGCCGCTTTGCGCCGCACCGTTGCACAGCCAGTTTCTCCCACCCGATGACTTGTCATTGCGCCAGGAAGCGCCGACTGGTCAGCAGTTGCTGCAAGTGACCGACTACTCGGTGGTGGTGGGAGCACAACGTCAGTCCGACCAGCAACCGATCCCGATCACCGCCTCGCTGCAGATGCGCCTCAAGGGCAAGCCGCTGAGCAAGGGCGCGACCATCGGCCAGGTGCTGCTGACCTTCGACGGTGAGGCCGGCAAGAGTTTGAAGAAGCCGGTGTACGACGAAAAGACCCGCACGCTGAGCCTGAATTACCCGGTCAGCGATTATCGCGTGGTCATGGACCTGCTGCGTAACGAAACTGTCTACGTGCAATTTCTGACCTACGCCAACGGCCATGTCTGGGCCGACCTGCACACCGGCACTGTACGTACGCGTTGAGGCCTGTCGCCTGAGGGGGGTAAACTGCCGGCCTTCGAAATCCCGTGATGGTCCAGTTGGAGCCGGCAATGCGCAAAGACAAGAAGCAGGTGATTGGTGACGAGATCAGCGATGACTACGTCAAGACGTTCCTTCAGTTCGAGCCGGCCGATGGCGTGACCTCGCCGTCGCTGCACAAGCTGGTCAAGGCCTATCGTGGTCTGCGTGTCGACGATTTCGAGCGCTTTGTCGGTTTCTTCGTCGAGGCCGGCCATGACTTGGACGGCAAGGACGAGCACGGCAAGACCTTCGTCGAGTTGATCGCCGACCAGCGCAATGCGCCGGAGTACATCGAGATCATCGATAAAGCCCGCGGCTGATCGGCCGCCTGAACCGGCCTTATCACCGGCGAGCCGGCTCCTACAGGGGCAGGGCGGTATAGGCGGCACAGCGAGCAGACACAAAAAAACGCCCCGAGGGGCGTTTTTTCGTTTCAGCCAGATCAGGCGTAGTGCTTGGCCGGGCTGCTTTCGACCAGATCCAGGGCCGCATCGTTGTCGGCACTGACCTTGTGGTACAGCGCGGCATCGTTGGCCAGGGTCTTCTCGCGAGCCGGGAAGATCTCCTTGAGCTTGGCAGCCCAGGCGCCCTTGGCCTGCTCGGGGAAGCAGCGCTCGATCAGTTCGAGCATGATCGACACGGTCACCGAAGCACCTGGCGATGCACCCAGCAAGGCTGCGAGGCTGCCGTCCTGGGCCGAGACCAGCTCGGTACCGAACTGCAGGATGCCGCCTTTCTTCGGGTCCTTCTTGATGATCTGCACGCGCTGACCGGCCACTTCCAGGCGCCAGTCCTCGGCTTTGGCCTGCGGGTAGAAGCGACGCAGGGATTCCAGGCGTTGCTCCATCGACTGCATCACTTCGCTGACCAGGTACTTGGTCAGGTCCATGTTGTCGCGCGCGACCGCCAGCATCGGGCCGATGTTGCCCATGCGTACAGACAGCGGCAGGTCCATGAGCGAGCCGTGCTTGAGGAACTTGGTGGTGAAGCCGGCGTACGGCCCGAACAGCAGCGATTTCTTGCCATCTACCACACGGGTATCCAGGTGCGGTACCGACATGGGCGGCGCGCCAACCGCGGCCTGGCTGTAGACCTTGGCCTGGTGTTGCTTGACGATTTCCGGGTTGTCGCAGCGCAACCACTGGCCGCTCACCGGGAAACCGCCGAAACCTTTGCTTTCCGGAATGCCGGACATTTGCAGCAGCGGCAGGGCCGCGCCACCGGCGCCGAGGAAGACGAAACGGGCGTCCACTTCACGGCTGCCGCCGCTGTTGACGTCCTTGATGCTGACGGTCCAGCCGCTGCCGTTACGGCGCAGGCCGACGACTTTCTTGCTGTACTTGACCTGGGCGTCCTGGCTGGTGCTCAGCAGCTTGAGCAGCTTGTTGGTCAGGGCGCCGAAGTTGACGTCGGTGCCCTTGAGCACGCGAGTGGCGGCGATGCGCTGGTCGGCCGGACGGCCCGGCATCATCAGCGGCATCCACTCTTTCATCACTTCCTTGTCTTCGGTGTACTCCATCTCGGCGAAGGCATGGTGCTGCTTGAGCAGCTCGAAGCGCTTCTTGAGGAAGGAGATACCCTTGTCACCTTCGACGTAGCTCAGGTGCGGCACCGGGTTGATGAAGGCGCGCGGCGAGCCGAAGCTGCCTTTTTTGCTCAGGTAGGCCCAGAACTGGCGCGAAACCTCGAACTGGGTGTTGATGTGCACGGCCTTCTTGATGTCGATGCTGCCATCGGCGGCCTGGGGCGTGTAGTTCAGCTCGCACAGCCCGGCATGGCCGGTACCTGCGTTGTTCCAGGGGTTGGAGCTTTCCGCGGCTCCGGAGTCCATCGCCTCGACGACCTCAAGCTTCAGGGTCGGGTCAAGCTCCTTGAGCAGTACGGCCAAGGTGGCACTCATGATGCCCGCGCCTACCAGTACCACATCAACCGATTCGTTCTGCGCCATTTAACGCGTCTCCACAATCTACAGCTACCTAATTGACAGCATAGGACCCCAGGGTCGCCAGGATCGCCATGTCCGACTTTTCGCAGTTCTTGCAACTTCCGCGGACACCGCCAATCAGTCTTCGGGTTCGGCTATTGAACGCCGCTTGCCACAGGTGCGGCAATTCGACTAATGGTCAAGGTGTCGTGCGTGCGTTATGGAACGACCTCAGACATCCATCCGGGATGAACGCGTTAGCCGCCTGTTCAGGGCTGTTCGGGACACATCTGCCGCTTTTACACATGCCAGACTGTTCATTTGCTCGCCACACTCTCGTGAAGTTGTGAAAAACCGTTTTTTCACGCTCTTTTGGAGACGTGAACCTCAAAAGGGGACTGCGCGATGGCAACCCACAGGTTCATGCAGTGCGAAGGGCCGGAAAAGCAGGCACGACAGCCGATGCAAGACCTGAGTGGAAGGCTCTCTGTGGGCGAAGCGTTGAAGGTGCCGGGGTCAATCGGCGAATGCGGGGCCCGATCAGGAGACGTCCTTATAATCGGGGGGAGATTATAACGATGTCGCGGGCAGAAAGGTCGTAATTCGTAGTTTTTATTGCAGCGTTTGTCTGGGAAATGCGGTGCGTGGGTGCCATCGGGGCTTGCGCGGGTGCAAATCCCGGCTTTGGTCGGGTGCCAGAGTGGCTTTACGACGGGGCAGGCCGATGACTGGTCAGGGCCTGGCTGAGTATACTGGGGGCCTTTGCCGCATTTTCTGGAGAAACGCGCATGTTGCAACGTCTGTTGTTCGGTTTGATTGCCGTGGCCAGCCTCAGCCTGGTCGGTTGTGCCCACAGCCCGCAACAACTCAGCCCGCAACCCAAACTCACTGCCCAGCTCGCGCCGGTCGGTCATGGCCAGCCCGTGGTGGTCAAGGTCGTCGATGGGCGGGCTTCGCAATCGCTGGGTACTCGCGGTGGCATGTACCCTGAAACCAGCACCATCAGCGTCAGTGGCAACGACATCGTGCCCAAGCTGCAAGCCCAGGCAGAAGCAGCCGTGCGCCTGCTTGGCTTCACCCCGACCCCCAACGCCTACAACGCACCGCAACTGACCGTGACCCTGGCCGAGCTGAAATACCAGTCGCCCAAGGACAACCTGTATGTGACCGAGGCTACCATCGGTGCCACCTTCCGTGCCGACGTGTCCAATGCCAACCGTCGCTACAGCGGCCGCTACGGTGCATCGCTGGACCAGCGTTTCGGCATGGCGCCGAATCAGGAAACCAACACCAAGCTGGTCGGTGACGTGCTGAGCGATGCCCTCACGCGCCTGTTCAAGGACCCGACCATCGGCCAGGTCCTGGGCGAGTAACCTTCGGCTCGATCGGCCCCATCGCCGGCTCGCCGGGGATGGGGTCGACACGTTTCAAACGGCCTCGACATGAAATCGCATGACACTTTGTCGCCTGGGCCGGGCGGTGCAAGCGGAGTTGGGTAGAATGCCGGCCTTCGCTGTCGTTCTAACCGAGGTTGCGTGATGTCGTTGCAAGTGCTCTGGGGCTTCCTGGTTGCCCACCCGACCAAGCTGATCAATCTGCTGGCACTGTTGATGACGTGCCCGGGCGGATTGTTGCTGCACAGCGCCCGGCGGCGCGAAGCCGTAACCCGCGAAAGCCTGGCGATGGACGAAGGCGTGGTGGAGGCTTTCGACCTGCGCGTGCCGCGCTACTACTACATCCTGGGCTTTTCCTGCCTGGCCATGGCACTGCTGCTGTCCTGGTTCAGCACCTGGATCTGAGCCATCGCCGGCACGCCGGCGATGGGGTTCGGCCGATCAGGCCACGGGCGCCTGCTGCTTGACCTGATACTGGTTACGTACTGGCGTCGCATACTGCAATATCAGGTACGGTCGCTGCTCTTCAGGGCATGCCTCCAGCCGGCGCTGCCACTCTTCCTTGGCTCGGGCCAGTTCGTCTGCCGGGAACAGGGTCTCGGCGCTCGGCACGTGCAGCGCTTCATCCTTCTCTGCCCACATCGCGTAGGCCAGGTAGTGCACCGGGAACAACCGGTAGCCGCCGAGGATCTGCCGGTCGATTTCCTGCGCCAACTGCTTGGTGTCTTCGTAATACTCGGTCACTGGCGGAGCGAAGTTGATGTGCACCCGGCCTTTGTAGCCAGTGATGCCCTTGGCGATGCTGTTGTCATCTTCGCCAGGCGCCTTCTTGTAGGTGCCGGTGGTGGCGCGGATGTACAGCTCGCGCGCCTTGGCCAGGTCGCACGGGTCATACTCGTAGCTGATCGAGACCGGAATCAGGTTCAGGCCCTGGATCACTGCGCCGAACGGCTCGTCCTTGCGGCTCATGTGGAACATCTTGAGGATCGCCGAATCGGTGCGATCGTCACCGTCCTTGGCGCGGCCTTCGGCCTGGGCGATCCAGATCGATACGCAGTCATTACGAATCGAGTGGTTGATATAGGCCGAGAGCAGTTGGTAGGCGGCCAGCTTTTCGCGGCGACCGGTCAGCGAACGGTGCACGATGAAGCTCTTGTTCAGGCGCATCATGTCGCTGACGAAGGGCTTTTGCAGCAGGTTGTCGCCAATGGCGATGCGCGGGGTCGGCAGGCCGGCATGGTACACCGCGTAGTTGACGAAGGCCGGGTCCATGACGATGTCGCGGTGGTTGGCCAAGAACAGGTAGGCCGTACCGGACTTGAGTTGCTCTACGCCGGAATAGGTCACGCCGTCGGTGGCGCGTTCGATGGTGTGGTCGACGTAGTACTCGACCTTGTCCTGCAAGGTCGCGACGCACGTGACGCCCGCGAACTCCTTGCGCAGGCGGCGGGCGATCAGCGGCTTGAGCAGCCAGCCGAGCGGGCCCGCTGCACGCGGGAAGCGGAAGTGGGTGAGGATATCGAGGAATGCCGGGTCGCTGAGCAGGCGTGCCAGAACGGCAGGGACCTCAGCGTCGTCGTACGGTCGGATGGCATCGAATTCGCCCATCATGCTCTCTTGTTGGAAACGGCTAGGGTAATAAAGTAGGGATGGGGTCCGAAAAACGGCTCGGACACTCACAGGCCCTGTAAACAGACCGGCAATTATACGCATAAGTCACTGCGGAGGCCGCGATGCTGGAAACCGACTTCTACGATTGTCCTTATTGTGGTGAACGGGTGGAAACCACAGTCGACCTGTCCGGTGGCGATCAGGTCTACACCGAGGATTGCCAGGTGTGTTGCCAGCCTGTCGTGTTCATTCTGCAGGTGCACGGTGACGAATGGATGCTCGACGTCAGACGCGAGGATGATGCCTGATGCAGAGAATCTACGATCCGGAAAACCTGCTGGAGGCGCAGATGCTGTTGAGCATGCTGACCAGCGAAGGCATCGAGGTGCACCTGATTGGGCGCGACCTCGTGGGTGGTGTAGGCGAGTTGCCGGTATACGGCCTGCTCGGCATTGCCGTGCCGGATGAGCAGGCCGGTTACGCACGGCATCTGATCGAAGCGTACAATGATGCCCAGCCGCTTGCCGGCGACGAACCGGAGAGTTTTCCCGGTACCTTGATCTGCTAGGTTCAGAATTCGCCCATGTGTGGACGTTATGCCCTGTTTCGCTGGCCCCAGGCGCTTGCCAGCCTGCCGGGCTTCCCTGCCGGCCAGCCGGCGCAATGGAATATCTCCCCCGGCCACTCGGTGCTGATCCAGCGACAGCTCGACGGTCGGCAGCAACTGGACAAGGCACGCTGGGGGCTGACCCCAGCCTGGCTTACCGACCTTTCCCGCACGCCTGCCCATGCCCGCGCCGAAACCCTCGCCGAACAGCCGATGTTCCGTGAGGCCTTTCGTCAGCGCCGGTGCCTGATGCCTGCCAATGGTTTCTACGAGTGGCGCGGTTCGGTGCGCAAGCGCCCGTATTGGCTGACGCCGGCAGAAGGTTCGTCGCTGTACTTCGCCGCGATCTGGGAGGCGTATCCAGTGCAGGACCAGGTGTGGCTCAGTTGCGCGGTGGTGACCCAGGCAGCGATGAACCAGCGCCGACCGCTGATTCTCGACGAGGCAGCGCAGGCGGCGTGGCTGGATCCGGACACGCCGGTGCTGCGGTTGCACGAGTTGCTGGCTTTGCCGACCGTTACCCTGCGCGAGCGGGCGTTGGCCAATTTCGTCAACGACCCGAAGCTGGATGCGCCCGAGTGTCTGACTCCGGCATAAATCTTACCTGCGGCTATGGCAAGGGGCAGGGGACTCGTCCTAGGATACGCCGCATGTAAAAAGGGAGTGTTTTCATGCGTAAGTCATTCGTTGTCAGCCTGTTGAGTGCTGGCATCCTGCTGGCTGGCTGCCAGGCGGTGAACACCACCAGCGGCGGTGCCGTCGGTGTCGAGCGCCAGCAGTACATGTTCAGTATGCTTTCGACCGATGAGGTCAATCAGATGTACGCGCAGTCTTACCAGCAAACGTTGGGTGAGGCTTCGAGCAAGGGTGTGCTGGACAAGTCCAGCAGCGATGCCAAGCGGGTTCGCGCCATCGCAGACCGTCTGATTGCCCAGGCGCCGATCTTCCGCCCGGATGCCGCGCAGTGGAAATGGGAAGTCAATGTCATCAAGAGCGATGAGCTCAACGCCAACTGCGGCCCAGGCGGTAAGATCATCGTCTACACCGGCCTGATCGATAAGCTCAAGCTCACCGACGCCGAGATTGCCGCGGTCGTCGGCCACGAAATCGCCCACGCCCTGCGCGAGCACAGCCGCGAAGCGATGTCCAAGGCCTATGGGGTCGAGATGGCCCGCCAGGGTGCTGGCGCGCTGTTCGGCCTCGGCCAGAGCGGCATGGCCTTGGCCGACACCGTGGTGAACTACGCCATGACGTTGCCCAACAGCCGTGCCAACGAGAACGAGGCCGACCTGATTGGCCTGGAGCTTTCGGCACGTGCCGGCTACGACCCGAATGCCGCGATCACCCTGTGGAACAAGATGAGCAAGGCGTCCGAAGGCGCACCGCCCGAGTTCATGAGCACCCACCCGGCGTCCAGCAGTCGGATCGCTTCGTTGCAGGCGGCCATTCCGAAGGTGATGCCGCTGTACGAAGCTGCCAAGAAGTAAGGTTGCCTGGGGCCGCAACGCGGCCCCAGGGCACTGCCTTACCCCACCCAGCCACTGGCCTTCATCGCCGAGTAGACGGCGACGATCGCCAGCACGAAGAACGCAGCAGCTGCCAGGCGACGAATCAGCGCCAACGGCAGTTTCTCCGCCGCGAAGTTACCCGCCAGTACCACCGGCACGTTGGCAATCAGCATGCCCAGGGTGGTGCCGATGATGACCATGATCAGGTGCGGATATTGAGCGGCCAGCATTACGGTGGCTACCTGTGTCTTGTCACCGATTTCGGCGAGGAAGAAGGCGATCAGCGTGGTCAGGAACGGCCCGAAACGGCGGGCCGGATTCTCGTCGTCATCCATCTTGTCCGGTACCAGGGTCCACAGCGCCGTGGCGGCAAAGCTCGCGGCCAGAATCCAGTGCAGCGTCGTCTCGCTGAAGAACCCGCTGACCCAGGCGCCTACCGCGCCGGCAGCGGCATGGTTGGCCAGCGTGGCTGCAATGATGCCGGCGATGATTGGCCAGGGCTTGCGAAAGCGTGCAGCGAGGATGAGTGCGAGCAGTTGCGTCTTGTCGCCGATTTCGGCCAGGGCAACGATTGCGGTGGGTACGAGCAAAGATTCCAGCATCAGGTTTCCTACGGGGGCGGGTCGACACGGCTATGACACGTACGACCTCCCCGCCCCGGGTAAGGTGTGCGTGTCATAGGTCTTGTCAAACCCTGGACCTGTCTGCGCAGATCATGGGTCGCACGCGCCATGGCCTGTGGGCCAAGTGTGTTGACGCGTACCGGGCGAGCAGGGCGCTCGCGGGAGACTACTCCCCTAGGACGGTGCGGATTCTGCCTAGTCGAAACGGTTTCGGCAAGCCCTGTTTTTATCAGCGGGTCGCTTTGTAGATCCGGAACCCATCCGCCTCGGCGAGCGTGTGACACTGGCCCAAGGCCGCTTCGATCAGCGGCTGATAGCGCAGGAAACTGTTGGCCACAAGGCGGATTTCGCCGCCTTTTCGCAGGTGTTCGCCTGATTTTTTCAACAGGTTTTCCGATGCCTGGTAATTGGTATGGACGCCGGTGTGGAACGGTGGGTTGCTCAGGATCAAGCTCAGGTCGCGGGGCGCTGCGTCGATCCCGTCACCGCTGATCACTTCACCTTCCAGGCCGTTGGCGGCCAGGGTCAGGCGACTGGCGGCCACTGCGAAGGCATCGACGTCGAGCAAGGTCACGCTGCTTTGCGGGTAGCGTCGCTTGACCGTGGCCCCCAGCACACCGGCGCCACAGCCGAAGTCCAGCACATGGCCCACAGGCAGGTCGTCCAAGTGCTTGAGTAACAGGGCGGTGCCACGGTCGAGTCGGCCATGGCTGAACACACCCGGCAGGCTGACCACGTGCAGGGGGCCATCCTCCAGGTCCAGTTCGAAGCGCTCGGCAAGGGTTTCCAGCGGTTTGGCCTCGGGGGCGTTTTCCACCGTCACTTGCCACAGCTGGCAATGACGGGCGCTGTCGAGCTTGCGGGGCTTGCCGAAGGCCTGCAACTGTTTGGCCGCGCCTTCGATGCCGCCTCGCTTCTCGCCCACCAGGTACAGCGCGCGTCCTTTCAGGCGCGAAGCCAGGGCGTTGAGCAAGTAGGCGGCCAGCTCGCGGGACTTGGGCAGGAACAGCACCGCCGCCTCGAATGCCACCTCAGGCGCTTCCACCGTGTAATGGCTGCGCCCCGGGAAGCGGCTGTCGAGCACGGACTGGTCGCCCGCATGCCAGGTCCAGCCATGGGCACTGGGCAACTGGCCGAGCAAGTCGTCGGCGGGCGCACCGGCGATCAGCAGCGGCCCCTGGAACAGGTCCGCCTGGCGGAGCAATACTTCACTGCGCGGGTCCATGGACGACGCCTCCTGAAAAAAGTGGCGCAGTGTAGCAGAGGCCGGCGTGCGGCTCAGCTGACCACGCGCCGTGGCTGGCCGGCGAAAAAGGCCTGGGCGTTTTCGCTGAGCTGGCCAACGATGCGCTGGCGTGACTCCACCGCGCCCCAGGCGCTGTGCGGAGTGATGACCAGGCGGGGAATGTCGGTGGCCAGCAACGGGTTGCCGTTGACCGGTGGCTCGACGCTCAGCACGTCGGTAGCAGCGCCGCCCAGGTGACCGCTGCGCAGGGCGTCGGCCAGGGCCTGTTCATCGATCAGGCCGCCGCGTGCGGTATTGACCACCAACGCGCCGGGTTTGAGCAGGGCCAGCTGATCGGCGCCGATCATGTGCCGGGTGTGCTCGTTCAGCGGGCAATGCAAGGTCAGGGCATCGACTTGCGGGAGCAGCTCGTCCAGCGGCAGGCGGTCGTCCCGCGCCGGGCGACCGGGGATCTGCCCGCTCAGCACGCGCATGCCGAAAGCTTCGGCCAGGCGCGCCACCGCACCGCCCAGTTCACCGTGACCGAGCAGGCCGAGGGTCTTGCCTTCAAGCTCAACGATCGGGAAGTCCAGCAGGCAGAACTGGCTGGCCTTGGCCCAGCGGCCATCGGCTACTGCCTGGTTGTAGTCACACAGGCGCGTGGCCAGGGCCAGCAGCAGGGCAAGGGTGTGCTGGGCCACCGAAGGGGTGCCGTAGCCTTGGCAGTTGCACACGGTAATGCCCTGGGCCCTGGCCGCCGCCAGGTCGACGTTGTTGGTGCCGGTCGCGGCCACCAGGATCAGCCTGAGCTGCGGGTTGGCGGCCATGGCCGCGGCGTCGAGCACGACCTTGTTGCTGATGACTGCGATGGCACCGTGCAAGCGTTCGGCTACCTGGTCAGGGCGGGTCGAATCGAACAGCTGGAATTCGTCGAACTGGCTTTGCAACGGCGACAGGTCGAGGTCACCGAGGTCCAGGGACAGGTGGTCGAGAAACACGGCGCGACGCGGGCTTGGCATCAGGAAGCTCCGGTGGAGGGTTGAGAAGGGCCAACACCCGAACAATGCCACTCATACCTTGGTTGAGCCAAATCATTCCTTTGGCTGATTTAGCCGTCACATTGGCCAACTAGAGTTGGTATCAGAGTTGTCCGACACGCTTTCAAGAAAAGGGATACCCATGCTGCAGACTCGCATCATCAAGCCCGCCGAGGGCGCCTATGCCTTCCCGCTCCTGATCAAACGCCTGCTGATGTCGGGCAGCCGCTACGAAAAGACGCGCGAAATCGTCTATCGCGACCAGGTGCGGCTGACGTATCCACAACTCAACGAGCGGATCGCCCGGCTGGCGAACGTGTTGAGCGAAGCCGGGGTCAAGGCCGGCGACACTGTCGCGGTGATGGACTGGGACAGCCACCGCTACCTGGAATGCATGTTCGCCATCCCGATGATCGGGGCAGTGGTGCACACCATCAACGTACGCCTGTCGCCCGAACAGATCCTCTACACCATGAACCATGCCGAAGACCGCTTCGTGCTGGTCAACAGTGACTTCGTCGGCCTCTACCAAGCTATCGCGGGGCAACTGACCACAGTCGACAAGACGCTGCTGCTGACCGACGGCCCGGACAAAACCGCCGACTTGCCCAACCTGGTGGGCGAATACGAACAGTTGCTGGCCGCCGCCAGCCCGCATTACGACTTCCCTGACTTCGACGAGCACTCGGTAGCCACCACGTTCTACACCACCGGCACCACGGGTAACCCCAAAGGGGTTTACTTCACCCATCGGCAACTGGTGCTGCACACCCTGGCCGAAGCCTCGGTCACCGGTAGCATCGACAGCGTGCGGCTGCTGGGCAGCAATGACGTGTACATGCCTATCACACCGATGTTCCATGTGCATGCCTGGGGTATTCCCTACGCCGCTACCATGCTTGGCATGAAGCAGGTGTACCCAGGGCGTTACGAACCGGACATGCTGGTCAAGTTGTGGCGCGAGGAAAAAGTCACCTTCTCCCACTGCGTACCGACCATTTTGCAGATGCTGCTCAACTGTCCGTCGTCGCAAGGCGAGGACTTCGGCGGTTGGAAAATCATCATTGGCGGCAGCGCGCTCAACCGTTCCCTGTACGACGCTGCCCTGGCCCGTGGCATCCAGCTCACGGCCGCCTACGGCATGTCCGAAACCTGCCCGCTGATCTCCGCCGCGCACCTGAACGACGAATTGCAGGCTGGCAGCGAGGACGAACGGGTCACCTACCGGATCAAGGCCGGTGTGCCGGTGCCGTTGGTGGAGGCCGCTATCGTCGATGGCAACGGCAATTTCCTCCCCGCCGACGGTGAGACCCAGGGCGAGCTGGTGCTGCGCGCGCCGTGGCTGACCATGGGCTACTTCAAAGAACCGGAAAAAAGCCAGGAGCTGTGGGCGGGCGGTTGGCTGCATACCGGTGATGTGGCGACCCTCGATGGCATGGGCTACATCGACATCCGCGACCGCATCAAGGACGTGATCAAGACTGGCGGCGAGTGGATTT
The DNA here is from genome assembly GCF_000425785.1 of Pseudomonas taiwanensis DSM 21245. Taxonomy (GTDB): domain Bacteria; phylum Pseudomonadota; class Gammaproteobacteria; order Pseudomonadales; family Pseudomonadaceae; genus Aquipseudomonas; species Aquipseudomonas taiwanensis. The sequence goes on along the minus strand of NZ_AUEC01000026.1, from coordinate 48,653 downwards.
CGTCGCTGGACCTCGAGGACCTGATCAGCCGTCATCCGGCGGTACGCGAGGTGGCGGTAGTGGGGGTTGCCGACCCGCAGTGGGGCGAGCGTCCATTTGCCTTGCTGGTGGTACGCGACGGGCAGGCAATCGATGCCAAGGGACTCAAGGATCATCTCAAGCCGTTCGTCGAAGAAGGGCATATCAACAAGTGGGCCATTCCAAGCCAGATCGCCGTTGTTACTGAAATTCCCAAGACCAGTGTCGGCAAGCTCGACAAGAAGCGTATCCGCCAGGACATCGTTCAGTGGCAAGCCAGTAACAGTGCGTTCCTGTCGACCCTGTAACACTGTCGCGGGTCGCCTCCAAACGGTCGCGACCCGCATGCTAGAGAGGCAGCGCCTTGCCAAACGGCGAAAATGCGCCATGCTTCGCTCTGCTGGCGCGCCGTGATCACTGTCACGGGTCGCGTTGCAGGCACGGAACGCAAATCACACTTTAGAGGGATCAAGCACCTGTGCCTGCTGGCTATAGTCGAGGCCAGGGGATTTTTCAGGAATGGGGGAGGGCGACATGCGCAACACGTGTCGCCGCAGGTAAACGCCTGCATACCGGTCGCACGGGCCGTTTCTGAAAGGACTCACTGCCATAACAAAAAAGTACATGGAGTAGCGTCGATGAAATCTGCAAACCTGTTCTGGCGCCGGGCCAAGCTGCCCCTGGCCGTCAGCCTCGCTTCTACGCTCGCAAGTCCAGCTTTCGCGGTCAGTTTCAACATCGGAGAAATCGAAGGCCAGTTCGACTCGTCGCTCTCCATTGGCGCCAGCTGGTCGACCGCCAACCCTAACAAGAACCTCATCGGGGTCAACAATGGCGGCCGGGGGCTGTCGCAGACCTCCGACGATGGCCACCTGAACTTCAAGAAGGGCGAGACCTTCTCGAAGATCTTCAAGGGTATTCACGATCTCGAACTCAAGTACGGCGACACGGGCGTATTCGTGCGTGGCAAGTACTGGTACGACTTCGAACTGAAGGACGAGCACCGCGAGTTCAAGGACATCAGTGACTCCAACCGCAAGGAAGGTGCAAAGTCCGCAGGCGGGGAAATCCTCGACGCATTCATCTATCACAACTACAGCCTGGGTGACTTGCCGGGTACCGTTCGTTTCGGCAAGCAGGTCGTGAGCTGGGGCGAAAGTACCTTCATCGGCGGCGGCATCAACGCCATCAACCCAATCGATGTCTCGGCGTTCCGCCGGCCTGGCGCGGAAATCAAGGAAGGCCTGATCCCGGTCAACATGTTCTACCTGTCGCAAAGCGTCACCGACAACTTGACCATGGAAGGCTTCTACCAACTGGAGTGGGACCAGACCGTCGTCGACAACTGCGGCACCTTCTTCTCCCAGCCCGACGTGATTGCCGATGGTTGCAACAACAACCTGGCGGTGCTGGCCACCCAGGATGCCGTGGCGAGCCGCCTTGGCGCTCAGATCGGCCCATTCGCCGGCCCGGCCATGAATGCGCTGGCCGGGCAAGGCGTGACCTGGGGCTCGCCTGACGAGGGTGTGATCGTGAAGCGTGACGCCGACCGTGACGCCCGTGACAGCGGCCAGTTCGGTGTGGCCCTGCGCTATATGTACGAGCCGTTGAACACCGAGTTCGGTGGTTACTTCATGAACTACCACAGCCGTGCGCCGATCTTCAGCGGCCGTGGCGCGGCTGCCGGCTTCTACCAGCCGGGCAACCTGGCCGGGGCACTGATCGCTGCGGGTGTTCCGGCCGCTGCCGCGACCAACCCGGCGCTGCTCCAGGCGCTGATGCCGCTGTATGTGGCGGGCAACTCCAGCTACTACGTGGAGTATCCGGAGGACATCCGCCTGTACGGCCTGAGCTTCTCCACCACCTTGCCCACCGGCACGGCGTGGAGCGGCGAGATCAGCTACCGGCCGAACGCACCGGTGCAGTTGAACACCACCGATATCCTCTACTCGGGCCTGACCCCGCTCAACCCCAATGCCTCGGTCCTGGAAGGGAAGGCCGACACCGACCAGCCAGGCTATCGCCGCAAGGAAATCACCCAGCTGCAAACCACCTTCACCCACTTCTTCGACCAGGTCATGGGCGCGGAGCGCCTGACCATGGTGGGCGAGGTTGGCTGGACCCACGTCGGTGGCCTGGAAAGCACCTCCAAGGCGCGCTACGGGCGTGACCCGGTGTACGGTCCGGGTCCGCTGCCCAATGGTACCTGCCAGGCGCTCAACGGCAGCACGCTGGCCGGTGGTCCGCAGAACAACCTGTCGCGTTACTGTGAAAACGATGGCTTCACCACGTCCGATTCCTGGGGTTATCGCGTGCGGGCCATCTGGGACTACAACAACGTCTTCGCTGGCGTGAACCTGCGCCCCAGCGTGGCGTGGTCCCACGACGTCGACGGTTACTCGCCAGGCCCAGGCGGCAACTTCGAGGAAGGCCGCAAGGCAGTCAGCCTCGGCCTGGACGCCGAGTACCAGAACACCTACACCGCCAGCCTGTCGTACACCAACTTCTTCGACGGCAAGTACACCACCGTGGATGATCGCGACTTCGTCGCCCTCAGCTTCGGCATGAACTTCTAATCAGGACGAGACAGACAATGAAAACAACCAAAAGTCTGCTGAAAGCCGGGGTACTGGGCCTGTCCCTGCTGGCGACCAGCGTCATGGCTGCGGTTTCCGCCGACGAAGCGGCCAAGCTGGGCAGTACCCTGACCCCAATGGGCGCCGAGAAGGCCGGAAACGCCGACGGCTCGATCACGGCCTGGCAGCCGCTGTCCAAGACTGCCGGCAGTGTCGACAGCAAAGGCTTCCTGTCGGACCCGTACGGCAGCGAAAAGCCCAAGTTCACCATCACCGCGCAGAACGTCGACCAGTACAAGGACAAGCTGTCTCCCGGCCAGGTAGCGATGTTCAAGCGCTACCCCGACACCTATAAGATCCCGGTCTACCCGACCCACCGCGGGGCCACCGTGCCTGATGAGGTGTTCGCCGCCATCAAGGAAAACGCTACCAAGACCACCCTGGTCGAAGGTGGCAATGGTCTGAACAACTTCAAGACCGCTGTGCCATTCCCAATTCCGAAAAGTGGCCTGGAAGTGGTCTGGAACCACATCACTCGCTATCGCGGCGGCAGCGTGAGCCGTCTGGTAACCCAGGCTACACCGCAGCAGAACGGCTCTTACAGCCTGGTGTACTTCGCGGACCAGTTCGTCTTCCGTGACAAGATGAAGGACTACGACCCGAACAACCCCGGCAACATCCTGTTCTACTTCAAGCAGGAAGTGACCGCGCCGGCGCGCCTGGCGGGGACCGTACTGCTGGTGCACGAAACCCTGGACCAGGTGAAGGAGCCACGCAAGGCCTGGATCTACAACGCCGGCCAGCGTCGTGTTCGCCAGGCACCGCAAGTGTCCTACGACGGCCCGGGTACCGCGGCCGACGGTCTGCGCACCTCGGACAACCTGGACATGTACAACGGCGCACCCGACCGCTACGACTGGAAGCTCGAAGGCAAGAAGGAGATGTTCATCGCCTCCAACGCCTACAAGCTCGATGACCCGAAGCTCAAGTACGCCGACATCCTCAAGGCCGGTCACATCAACCAGGACCTGGCGCGTTACGAGCTGCGCCGAGTGTGGCATGTGGTTGCGACCCTCAAGCCTGGCCAGCGCCACATCTACGCCAAGCGTGATTTCTACATCGACGAAGACACCTGGCAGGCGGCGGTGATCGACCAGTACGACGGCCGTGGCCAGCTGTGGCGCGTCTCCGAAGCCCACTCCCAGGACTACTACAACGTGCAGGTGCCGTGGTACACCCTGGAAGCCATCTACGACCTGCAGTCGGGCCGTTACCTGGCGTTGGGCATGAAGAACGAGGAAAAACGTGCCTACGACTTCGGCTTCAGTGCCAGCAAGGCCGACTTCCAGCCTGCTGCGCTGCGCCAGACAGGGGTACGCTGAACCCCAACCTGAAAACACCTTGCTATCTCCCAGAACGCCCCGGCTTGCCGGGGCGTTTCTGTTTTTGCCACAGGCCCCGCCGCCCGCAAGGTCGTCGCGCTGCACATGGGCATCGGCTGGCCAGCGATAAGCACCCCATCATTGTGCTGAATACCCTGGCAAACCCCCGCTCCAGCCTTTGTCCATCGGTGCTGTTGCTTTTTGTCGTAGTCTTTTTTGTGCCTGTAGCGTCCATCATCTTCAAATACGCCGAGTTACCCGCTAGTCTCGCAGCAATCCGTACTGCCGAAGTCTTCCAACTAGAACGAGCCGGCCATGACAGATCTGTCCCGTATGAATGGATTCGCCAGCCAGGCTTTGGGCCTGCTGGACGGGCGTTTCTTCCGGCCACCGCTGCCGGAGGGCCATGTACCGCGCCCACGCTTGTGCCAGCGCCTGCATGCAGGGTTGGCGGGGCGCTTGTTGTTGGTCAATGCCCCGGCCGGGTTCGGCAAGAGCTCCCTGGCCGTCGAGTTCAGCCAGGCACTGCCCGATCACTGGCGTAGCCTCTGGCTCGGGTTGAGCCGCCGCGATGCCGATCCTGGGCGTTTCCTCGAACGGTTGCTCGAAGGCCTCCAGCAGTTCTGTCCGGCGCTGGGTGGCCAGGCCATGGGGCTGCTGAAAATGCGCCAGCGCCATCAGCCGTTCGCGTTCGAGGAGTGGATCGACGGCCTGCTCGACGAATTGGCGCTGTACCTGCAACCCGACACCCCGTTGTTGCTGGTGCTGGATGACTATCACCTGGCGCAGGGGCCGGTACTCGACCGGTGCTTGCAGTTTTTCCTCAATCACTTGCCCAATGGGCTGGTGTTGCTGATCACCAGCCGTCAACGACCAGACTGGCACCTGGCGCGCCTGCGCCTGTCGCGGCAACTGGTGGAACTGAACGAGCAGGACTTGCGACTTACGCCTGATGAATCGCTGGCGGTCATTGGCCGGCAACCCATTGGGCTGCGTGGCCAGGCCCTGGACAACCTGATCCAGCGCAGCGATGGCTGGGTGGCCGGGCTGCGCTTCTGGCAGTTGGCGGCCAGCGAGTCCGGCGATGAACATGCCTTACCCCAGGCCCTGCATGGCGGCGAGGGGCTGATCCGCGACTACCTCTTGGAAGAAGTGATCGACATCCTGCCGGCCGATGTGCAGACGTTCCTGTACGACACCGCCTGCCAGGAGCGATTCTGCGCTTCGCTGTGCGATGCCCTGCGCGAGCGTCAAGACAGCGCCACGATCCTGCGTTACCTGCAGGCTCACCAGGTGTTCCTGGTGCCTTTGGACGAGCACGGCCACTGGTTCCGCTACCACCACCTGTTCTCGGACCTGCTGCGCAGTCGCCAGGCCAGTGAACCGCTGGCGCAACTGCACTTGCGTGCCTGTCGTTGGTTCGAGGCCCAAGGCCTGCTGGATGAAGCGGTGGAGCAAGCCCTGCGCGCCGGCCACCTGGATGTGGCTGCCGATCTGGTGCAGAGCCTGTCGGAAGAACAACTGCTAGCCGAACAGAATGTCGGCATGTTGCTGCGTTGGAAGATGGACTTGCCGGACAGCCTGCTGATCAGCACGCCGCGGCTGATCGTGCTGTACAGTTGGGCGTTGGGGCTGGCCTGTCAGCTGGATGCCGCGGAGGAACTGGCGGGGTATCTGAGCCGCTTCCTGCCTGCGCCATCGGCCACTGCGCAAAAGTCCATGCTGGCTCAGTGGCTGGCGCTGAGCGGTGTGATCGCCCGGGGGCGTGGTGACCGTGAGCGCACGTTGACTTACTGCGGCGAGGCGTTGCAGAGTCTGCCGAACAAACGCTATGGCCAGCGCCTGGTATGCCTTTCGACGCTCTCCAACCTGGCCATCGCCGATTCCGACTTCTGGCGTGCCAGGGGCTGGAACCGCGAGGCGCTGGAGCTGGCCCAGCGGGTCGGTAACCCGTTGTTCGAGGCGCTTGCTCATTACGACCGTGCCCGTGTCCTGCATGCCCGTGGCGAAGTGTTGCGGGCTCTGGATGAAGTTCGCCAGGGGTTGCAGCGTCTGCAAGGGCTGTCGGGCCAGCGGCTCTATGCCGTGCGCGCGCGGTTGACGCTGTATGAAGGATACCTGCTCGCTTCGAACCTGCAGCCGGCGCAGGGCCGGGCGCGTTTGCGGGCGGGGCTCGGCGAAGCGCGCGCCTGTCGTGATATCAGCGTACTGATCGGGCACTGCGTGATCGCCTCGCTCGATGGCCGCGAAGGCCAGTTTGCCGAAGCGTTCGCCGAGCTGGCCGAGGCAGAGCGGTTGATGCACATCTGGGACGTGCCGCCGATCTACTACCTGGCCATGATCACCTTGGTGAAATGTGAATTGTGGCTGGCCCAGGGGCGCACCGACCTTGCCGAGTCCTGGTTGCTGCGGCTGGGCCAGACCTACGGTGGCAAGCATGCGGCGGCGCCCCCGGAATTCCACCCCTTGCTGCCACTGCACATCGAGCTGCAGCAGGCGCTGCTCGAGCGTATCCAATCGCGCAGCGAAGAGGCGGTGCGGCGCCTTTCGAGCCTGGTCGAGCGAGGCCAGGCCAGCGGCGGGATGATGCTGACGGTGTTTGCGCTGTGCCAGTGGATGGCCCTGCTGCTGGAGCAGGGGCTGGAGGCGCAGGCCTCGGCCCTGTTGCCCAAGGCGCTGACGGCGGCTCAAGGTGGCATTCTGCAGCCCTTCCAGCGCTTGATCGAGGCGCATCCGCTTTGGCTGCGCGAACAGTTGCTGGTGAATGCAGGCGGTTATGCCCAGGCCCAATTGCTTGCGCGTCTACCCGAACTGCCGCTGGCCAGCGCTGGCAATGCTGAAGCCCTCAGCAGCCGGGAGCTCGCCGTACTGGAGCTGATCGCCCAAGGTTGTTCCAACCAGCAGATCAGCGAGCGGTTGTTCATTTCCTTGCACACCGTCAAGACCCACGCCAGTCATATCAACAGCAAGCTGGGGGTAGAGCGGCGCACCCAGGCCGTGGCCAAGGCCAAGTCCCTTGGCCTGCTGGCCTGAAGCTGGTTCTGCAGGCTGTCGCCTTGTAAAATGATGGCTCAGTGCCATTAATTGGGCGTCGCGTTCTCCGGGCTCATCTTTCCTGAAGTGCTGCCGATAAAAAAATCGGCGGTATGCATCGCCACGCGCCATTTTCCAATTATCCCAAGACAGGTCGTGTTGATGCTGCAGTACGGGCAAAAAAGCTTTCTGATCGTCGACGACTTCACCGACTTTCGCACGTCGACCCGTTCCATGCTGCGCGAACTGGGCGTGCGTGATGTGGACACCGCCGACAGTGGCGAGCAGGCCATCCGCATGTGCGGGCAGAAGCGCTACGACTTTATCCTCCAGGACTTCCACCTGGGCGACGGCAAGAAGAACGGCCAGCAGGTGCTGGAGGACCTGATCCTCGACAAGCTGATCAGCCACGAGTGCGTCTTCATCATGGTGACGGCCGAAAGCAGCCAAGCCATCGTGCTCAGCGCGATCGAACATGAGCCCGATGCCTACCTGACCAAGCCGTTCAACCGTGTTGGCCTGGCTCAGCGCTTGGAAAAGCTAGTGCAGCGCAAGACCCTGCTCAAGCCGATACTCCAGGCCCTGGACCGCGGTCGTCCGGCCGAAGTGCTGGCCGCGTGCGCCGAGCTGTGCAAGCAGGACCCGCGCTTCGCCCCGCTGTGCCTGCGCTATCGGGCCGATGCCTTGCGCGATCTCGGCCGCTTCGACGAGCTGGACAAGTTCCTCAAGGCCATTCTCGCCAGCCGACCGCAGCCGTGGGCGTACTCGGCGCTGGGCAGCCTGCTGCACAAGCGTGGTCAGCATGCCCAGGCCCAGGGCGTGTATGAACAGGCGCTCAAGGCCTTCCCGATCATGCCGGCGCTGTACGACGGCATGGCCGAGGTGCTGGTCGCCCAAGGCGAAACCAAGCGTGCCCAGCACATGCTGGAAGAAGCCGTGCGCCTGTCGCCCCTCGCGGTAAGGCGTCAGGCGGCCCTGGGCAAGCTGGCGTTGAGCAACGAAGATTTCGAAAGTGCCTCCAAGGCTTATCGGCATGCGGTGAACCAGGGGCAGAGCTCGCGCTACAAGGATGCCGAAAGCAACCTTGGCCTGGTTCAGGCATTGATGAACAAGAACGCGGGTTTTGGCCTCGATGCGCGTACTCGCGTCGAGATCAATACCGTGCTCAGCGAGGTGGCCAAGGAGAACGTCGAGGACCAGGGTCTGCAGGTTCGCGCCCGCTTGATGAAGGCCGCCAGCCTGCAGCAGGCAGGTGATGCCGAAACCGCCGCCAAGTTGACTGAGCAAGCCATGCAGCGTCTGGACAAGATGGAGCAGTTCTTCTCGGTCGAGGCTGCCCTTACCGTGGCCAAGCAGTTGCAAGCGCTTGGCCAGGAGGCAGCGGGCGGCGCCATTCTCAAAGGTTGCGTGGAAACCTATGGCGACGACCCCAAGGTCATGCAAAGCGTCGCCAAGCTGACTGACGACCCGGCGGTGCTTGGCGCTGTCACCGAGGCTGTCGACCTCAACCGTCAGGGGGTGCGCAGTTACCAGGGCGGGCAGTTGAACGAGGCGCTGGAGATGTTCCGCAAGGCGTTGGGGCTGCAACCGAAGAACATCAGTATCGCGCTGAACACGGCCCAGGCGTTGTTGCGCATCGGGGGTGAAACGCCATCGCCCGACATCATGCAAGAGTGCCGCAGTTGCCTGAACAGCGTGGCCGGCATCCCCGCCAGCGATAGCCGCTACGACCGCTATCGCAAATTGCACGTTCGGATATTCGGCGCATGAACCAGGACAACCAGGGGCTGGATTTCTCCACGGTGATCGCCTCCACCGTGCATGACGTGAAGAACTCGCTGTCAGCGTTGATCCAGGCACACGACCAGTGGCTGGCGCGCTTGCCCGAGGAGTTGCGCGGCGGGTCCGAGCAAGGGGTCATGGAACATGAGTTTCGTCATCTCAACGGCATGCTGGTGCAGCTGCTGGGCCTTTACAAACTGGGCGTCAACCAGTTGCCGGTGTGCCCGGACTACCACGAGCTGGACGACTTCATCGAGGCCCAGCTCGCCGCTCACGAGGAGGTGCTCAAGCACCGCGATATCCTCGCTACCTGGCGTATCGACAGCGACAACCCGCTGGGTTTTTTCGACCGCGAACTGGTCGCCACGGTGGTGGCCAATGTGCTCACCAACGCCATCCGTTATGCCGGCCATGCGCTGCTGATCAGCATCGAGGAAGACGGTGAGCAGTTGGTGATAAGCGTCAACGACGATGGCGCGGGTTACCCGCCACGCATGCTCGAACGGCAGTTGGACTATGTGCAAGGGATCGACCCGCAGAGTGGCAGCACCGGGCTTGGTCTTTACTTCGCGGCCAGGATTGCGGCACTGCATGAACGCAATGGCGTACGCGGACGGATCGAGATTGCCAATGGCGGGGCGCTTGGCGGTGGGTTGTTCCGGTTGTATTTGCCTTGAGGCTGGTGGTGAATTGCGTTGAGGGTATTGGCGTACGCATGTATTTTTAGCGCCTATGAATGCGAACGCCGCCCGCGGGGCGAATCGCGAGCAAGGCTCGCTCCTACGTTTTTTTGGCCAGGAACACCAGTGGCAGACGCGCGCGACCGCCTTGTTCGTAAGACTCGGTTTCGCGCCGTGCACCAAAGCGGTCGCGCGCAAATCCCGTAGCCATGACTGGCCCGAAACAAACGTAGGAGCGAGCCTTGCTCGCGATTCGCCGCGCGGGCGGCGCTCGATCTGCGCCTCACTACAGAACTGATGGTAGGCTCTCGTCTGAATCGCCCCAAACATACTCGGACATGCCCGGTAGCCAGATGCCCCCGCAAACCACCCTCATCCGCGAAACGTTCCCCGTCGGCCCCCTGCAGTGCAACTGCACGCTGATCGGCGACCCTGTCAGCAAAAAAGCCATCGTGGTCGATCCCGGGGGTGACCCGGACAAGATTCTCGCCCGCCTGCAGGCCCATGGCCTGACCTTGGTGAGCATCATTCACACCCACGCGCACTTCGACCATTTCCTTGCCTCAGGCAAGCTCAAGGAGTTGACTGGCGCCACCCTGCATCTGCACAAGGATGACCAGCCGCTGTGGGACAACCTGGAAATGCAGTGCCAGATGTTCGGGGTGCCCTACACGCCGGTGCCTTCGCCAGACCGCTGGCTTGGGGACGACGAGGAACTGGCCTGCGGTTGTGGCGTGGCGTTGCACACCCCGGGACACACGCCGGGTTCGATGAGCTTCTGGTTCGCCGAGGCCAAGCTGTTGGTAGCCGGTGACACCCTGTTCCGCCGTGGAATTGGCCGCACCGATTTGTGGGGTGGCGATCAGCGGGCCATCGTGCGCTCTATCAAGGAACGGTTGTATCGCCTGGATGAAGAGGCCATCGTGGTGACTGGCCACGGCCCTGACACACGCCTGGGCGACGAAATGCGCGAGAACCCTTTCGTGCGGGCGTGAGCCATCATGAAAAGCCTTTCATGGAATTTTTCCGTAAATTACCCATCCAAGGCTGGCGAAGATCCATTCGCGCTCTGCCGTACACATGAATTTCAGTAGGAGCTTGTCCATGTTCACCATGCGTCGTCTGATTATCGTCGCAACCGCCGCGGCCCTGATGGCCGGCTGTGCCAACCAGAACCCCTATGACAGCCAGGGTCAGGCGCAGGGCTCCACCGGGATGAGCAAAACCGCCAAGTACGGTGGCTTGGGCGCGCTGGCCGGTGCTATCGCCGGTGCCGCCATCGACCACAACAACCGTGGCAAGGGTGCGTTGATCGGTGCAGCCGCCGTCGGTGCCGCTGCCGCAGGCTATGGCTACTACGCCGACAAGCAGGAAGCCGCGCTGCGCGCGCAAATGGCAAACACCGGCGTCGAGGTTCAGCGTCAGGGTGACCAGATCAAGCTGATCATGCCAGGCAACATTACCTTCGCTACCGATTCGGCGAACATTGCCCCTAGCTTCTACACACCGCTGAACAACCTGGCCAGTTCGTTCAAGCAGTTCAACCAGAACACCATCGAAGTGGTTGGCTTCACCGACAGCACCGGCAGCCGCCAGCACAACATGGACCTGTCCCAGCGCCGTGCCCAGGCAGTCAGCAGCTACCTGACCTCCCAAGGTGTCGATGCCTCGCGCGTCACGGTGCGCGGTATGGGCCCGGACCAACCGATCGCCAGCAATGCCGATGCCAATGGCCGGGCGCAGAACCGCCGTGTCGAGGTCAACCTGAAGCCGATTCCTGGCCAGCAGTATGACCAGCAGGGTCAGGTTCAGCAGTACCCTTGATTGAGATAGGGGCTGCTGCGCAGTGTCTTCAACCACTGTCGCAGCGGCCTTGATCCGGGGCTGCCATGCAGCCCCTTCTCTCTAGCGCACCACGCTGGCCTGAATCGCCGTCAAGGCAATGGTGTGCACGATATCGTCCACCTGTGCTCCACGCGGCAAGTCGTTCACCGGCTTGCGCAACCCCTGCAGCATAGGTCCCAGGCTGACCCCGTCGGTGCTGCGCTGCACCGCTTTGTGGGTGGTATTGCCGGTATTCAGGTCGGGGAATACGAATACCGTGGCACGCCCGGCCACTGGGCTTTGCGGTGCCAGCTGACGGGCGATCTCGGGGTTGGCTGCCGCGTCGTACTGCAGCGGGCCGTCAATCAGCAGGTTGCGTTCGACGCTCTGTGCCAGGCGTGTCGCTTCTCGCACTTTTTCCACTTCATCATCGCTCGCCGAATCGCTCGAATAGCTGATCATCGCAACCCGTGGCGCGATGCCGAACGCCTGCGCGGATTCGGCGCTCTGCCGGGCAATTTCGGCCAGTTCGCTGGCGCTGGGGTGCGGGTTCATCACGCAATCGCCGTACACCAGCACCTGGTCGGGGAACAGCATGAAGTACACCGAGGACACCAGGCTGGCGCCCGGGGCGGTCTTGATCAGTTGCAGGGCAGGGCGGATCGTGTTGGCGGTGGAGTGCACCAAGCCAGAAACCAGGCCGTCGACCTCATCCAGTGCCAGCATCATGGTGCCGATCACGACCGGGTCCTCCAGTTGCTGCTCGGCCATGGGCGCATTGAGGTTCTTGCTCTTGCGCAGGTCGACCATCGGTTCGACATAGCGCCCGCGGATCTGTTCCGGGTCGAGAATTTCCAGGTCCGCCGGTAGGCTGATGCCCTGCGCGCGGGCTACCGCCTCGACGTCCTCGGGTTTGGCCAGCAGCACGCAGCGGGCGATGCCGCGCGCCTGGCAGATGGCAGCCGCCTGCACCAGCAACGGCTCGGCACCTTCGGGCAGCACGATGCGCTTGTTGGCTTGTTGGGCGCGTTGGATCAACTGGTAGCGGAACACCGCGGGTGACAGGCGCAGCTCGCGCGGGGTACCGCAACGCTGGTGCAGCCAAGCGGCGTCGAGGTGGCTGGCCACGAAGTCGGTGATGAATTCGGCGCGCTCGCGGTCATCCACCGGTATCTCGCGGTTCAACGAGTTGAGCTGGTTGGCGGTGTCGTACGAGCCGGTGCTGACCGACAGGATCGGCAGGCCAGCCTGCAGGGCGCCACGGCACAGGCCAAGGATGCGGGTGTCTGGCTTGCTGTCGCTGGTCAGCAACAGCCCGGCCAGGGGGACGCCGTTGATCGCCGCCAGGCTCACTGCGAGGATGATGTCGTCACGGTCGCCTGGCGTGACCACCAGGGTGCCCGGCGTCAGCAAGGGGACGGTATTGGCCACTGTGCGGGCGCAGATGATGATCTTGTTCATGCGCCGCTGCTCGTAGTCGCCGGCGTTGAGCACTTGCGCACCCAGCAGCTCGGCCACGTCGCGGGTGCGCGGGGCATTGAGCTCGGGCTGGTAGGGAATGCAGCCGAGCAGTCGGAAGTCATCGCCGCGCAGCAGGGGCGAATGCTCGCGAAGGCGCGTGGCGAACTCGGCCATGCTCTCATCGGTTCGCACTTTGTTGAGGATCACCCCGAGCACTTTCGGGTCGCGTGGGCCACCGAACAGCTGGGCTTGCAACTCGACGCGGCCGGAGAGCTCGCTGAGCACTTCGTTTTCCGGCGCCGAAACCAGGATCACTTCGGCGTCCAGGCTCTTGGCCAGGTGCAGGTTGACCCGCGCCGCATAGCTGGCATGCCGGGTTGGCACCATGCCTTCGACCACCACCACGTCATTGCCGACGCAAGCTTGTTGGTAAAGCCGGATGATCTCTTCCAGCAGTTCGTCCAGCTGGCCGTCGCCGAGCATGCGTTCCACATGGGCCAGGCTCAGCGGAACAGGCGGCTTGATGCCGTGGGTGCGGGCCACCAGCTCGCTGGAGCGCTCGGGGCCGGTATCGCCCGGATGAGGCTGGGCAATGGGCTTGAAGAAACCCACCTTCAGCCCGGCGCGCTCCAGGGTGCGCACCAGGCCCAGGCTGATGGAGGTCAGGCCGACACCAAAGTCGGTCGGCGCAATGAAAAATGTCTGCATGCGTGCTTCTCGAAATAAGCGGTGCAAGGAATCAACGGCCAAGGGTAGCGCTATCGGCCCCCTGTGCGCACCAGCCGCAGGCGAAAGCCTGTCCGATGTGCTGTCGCCGTTGTCCGGCGTCGAGCACCCACGGGCGAGCCTGCCAAGGGGGTTGGTGGCGCAGATGTTGGGTATGGCCGCAGGAAAGCTCGACCACCCAGTGGCCTTCTTCGTCCTGGTGAAAGCCGGTGATCCGACTGATGGGCCGCTCCTGGTCCGCGGTGCGTTCGCATTCGGACGGTGCCTTGGTTACACTGGTGTCCTCTACATACTTTTGCAAAAGGTCGTGCCCCCATGCTGATCGCCGCCAACAAGGCTGTCTCCATCGAATATACCCTGACCAACGACGCCGGTGAGGTCATCGACAGCTCCGTCGGCGGCGCGCCGCTGGTGTACCTGCACGGTGCCGCCAACATCATCCCGGGCCTGGAAAAAGCCCTGGAAGGCAAAGAGTCCGGTGACGAGCTGGCCGTTGCCATCGAGCCGGAAGAAGCCTACGGCGAATACCTGGCCGAGCTGGTCAGCACCCTGAACCGCAGCATGTTCGAAGGCGTCGACGAGCTGGAAGTCGGCATGCAGTTCCACGCTTCGGCGCCGGACGGCCAGATGCAGATCGTCACCATCCGCGACATCGACGGCGATGACGTCACTGTCGACGGCAACCACCCTCTGGCTGGCCAGCGCCTGAACTTCAAGGTCAAGGTCGTCGACGTGCGTGACGCCAGCGAGGAAGAGATCGCTCACCGTCACATCCATGGTGAAGGTGGCCATCACCACTGATTTTCTGCGCTAAGCTCAGAAAGTCGCCAGGCGCTCGGGCAAGCCGACCAGCCTTCCCAACGGAAGGTGGACGGCTTGAACGAGCGCCTTTTTAGTGGGCGGGTTTCGCCCCAGCGGCAACCAGGAACCTCAGAGGGGATTTATCATGAGTGCATTTCACGACCTGACGTTGAAGGCGTTGAACGGCGAGGACCTGCCCCTGGCCCCGTTCAAGGGCCAGGTGGTGCTGGTGGTCAATGTTGCCTCCAAGTGTGGTCTGACGCCGCAGTACAAAGCCCTGGAGAATCTTTACCAGGACTACAAGGACAAAGGTTTCAACGTGCTTGGCCTGCCATGCAACCAGTTTGCCGGCCAGGAACCGGGCAGCGAAAAGGAGATTCAGGCGTTCTGCAGCCTGAATTACGGCGTGAGCTTCCCTTTGGGAAGCAAACTCGAAGTAAACGGGCCGCAACGTCACTCGTTGTATCGCCTGCTGGCGGGCGAGGGCGCCGAGTTCCCGGGGGATATCACCTGGAACTTCGAAAAGTTTCTGGTGGGCAAGGACGGGCGTGTGCTGGCCCGGTTCGCACCGCGTACCGCGCCGGATGATCCGTCCGTGGTGCAGGCCATCGAGAAAGCGCTGGGTTGAAGTCTTCATCGACGGCAGGCCGGCTCCGACAGAGGACCGCGCAGGTCCTGTGGGAGCCGGTTCGCCGGCGATGAGGCCGGTACCGGCGATACCCCAGAATCACCCAGATCAATAATACTGGGCCAGGCCTTCCTCTCCCCCTAACCTCAGGCGCAATTCCTCCCCAGACGGACGCGCCCCCATGTCAACCAACCCGCTGTTCCAACCCTTTACCTTCGGCGCCCTGCAGTTGCCGACCCGCGTCGTCATGGCCCCCATGACCCGGACCTTCTGCCCGGGTGGCGTTCCTCACGATGGCGTCGTCGATTACTACCGCCGCCGCGCGGCCGCAGGTGTGGGGTTGATCATCACCGAGGGCACCACAGTGGGTCACCGGGCGGCCAATGGCTACCCCAACGTTCCACGTTTCTACGGCGCGGATGCCCTGGCGGGTTGGAAACAGGTGGTCGATGCGGTTCACGCCGAAGGCGGGCGCATCGTGCCGCAGCTCTGGCACGTGGGCGCGGTACGCCGCCTGGGTACCGAGCCAGATGCCAGTGTGCCGGGCTACGGGCCGAGCGAGAAGGTAAAAGACGGCCAGGTGCTGGTGCATGGAATGACCCATGACGATATCCGTGAGGTAATCAGCGCTTTCGCCCAGGCCGCCAGCGATGCCCAGGCCATTGGCATGGATGGGGTGGAGATTCACGGTGCCCATGGCTACCTCATCGACCAATTCTTCTGGGCCTCCAGCAACCAGCGCGAGGATGAATACGGCGGCGACCTGGCCGCCCGTTCGCGGTTCGCCATCGAGCTGATCCAGGCAGTACGCGCCGCGGTCGGCCCGGACTTTCCGATCATCTTGCGTTTCTCGCAGTGGAAGCAGCAGGACTACAGTGCACGACTGGTAGACACCCCGGAGGCCTTGGGCGCTTTCCTCAAGCCGTTGTCCGAAGCCGGTGTGGATATCTTCCACTGTTCAACTCGACGTTTCTGGGAGCCTGAGTTCGAAGGCTCTGAACTGAACCTGGCGGGTTGGACCCGCAAGCTCACCGGCAAGCCCACCATCACCGTGGGCAGCGTCGGGTTGGAGGGGGAGTTTTTGCAGTTCATGGTCGACACCGACAAAGTGGCCAAGCCGGCCAGCCTCGAAGGGCTGTTGCGTCGCCTCGGCGATGAAGAGTTCGACCTGGTGGCAGTGGGTAGGGCGCTGCTGGTGGATGCCGAGTGGGCACTCAAGGTCCGCGAGGGGCGTGAGACGGAGGTACTGCCCTTTAGCCGCGAGGCATTGTCGACCCTGGCTTGATCGTCAGCGCAGGGGCTGTCGCTAGCGCCTGGTTGCAGGCGCTTTGCAGGTGCGCCTCGAACTGCTCGACAATCGCCGGCCAGCCCTGACGGCTGGCATGCTGGCGAGCGTTCAGGCGCACACGGCGCAGGGTTTCGTGCTCTTCCAGCAACCAGCAGGCAGCGTCGATGAAGGCGGCCTGGTCTCCTGGCATGGCCAGGGCGCCGCTGTGACCATGGCGAATGTGCTGGGCGGCGGCGGCCTCGTCATAAGCAACCACCGCCAGGCCGGAAGCCAGCGCTTCGAGCACGACATTGCCAAAGGTCTCGGTCAGGCTCGGAAACAGGAACAGGTCGCCACTGGCATAGTGTTCGGCCAGGGATTCGCCTCGTTGCGCGCCGCAGAAGACGGCCTCCGGCAGTTGCTGCTCGAGGGTTGCTCGCTGTGGGCCGTCACCCACCACCACCAGGCGCAGGCGCAGCTGTGGATAAGTGTTCTGCAAGGTTTGCAGGCAGGGCCGCAGCAGGCCGAGATTCTTTTCCGCGGCCAGTCGCCCGACATGCAGGACGGCAATGTCATGGGGCCCCAGCCCCCAACTGTCGCGCAGCGCCTGGCTGCGTCGCGCCGGGTTGAACAGGCAGGCATCGACGCCCCGGGCCATCAATGCCAGGCGTTCGAACCCCCGGCGCTCGAGTTCAAGCTGCTGGCTGGCACTGGGTACCAGTGTGGCGGCGGTGCGCCGGTGGAACCAGCGCAGGTAATGGGTCAGCAGCCGTGCCAACAAGCCCAGCCCGTACTGGCCGGAGTACTGCGGGAAGTTGGTATGAAAGCCGCTGACGACCGCGATGCCCAGGCGCCGCGCTGCGCGCAAGGCGCTGAGCCCCAGCGGCCCTTCGGTGGCGATGTACAGCACGTCCGGGCGCAGTTTGCGCCAGCGGCGCCACAGGGTATGCATCGATACTTCGCCCCATTGCAGCCCAGGGTAGCCGGGCAGGGCCCAGCCTCGACACAGCAGCAGGTCCTGGTCACTTTCGTCACGACCATCACCGGCCTGGCGTGGCCGTACTATTTCCACCTGATGGCCGCGTTGCCGAAGCCCTTCGCTCAAGTGGCCAAGGGTATTGGCCACACCGTTGATCTCGGGTGGGAAGGTTTCACTGACAAGGGCGATGCGAAGGGCTGGCATATTCATGACAAAAAGTTTCCGCCTGCTTCATTGCGCTCATGTGACGATGAAGTGACGCACGGATGACGCCTGATTTCCGGCGACGCCGGCGCTGTGAATATTTCGTTGCAAAGTGCTCAAGAACCGTGGACCTGTAGCCGATGCAGATGCATTCCATCATGGGTCGCGCTCCGGGAGAGCGGTGATGTTCAACAGAAAGCTCAAGAAAGAAATCCAGCAGTTGCGCGAGGACCTGTTGTCCATCGAGCAGGTCAAGTGCAGCCTCGACAGCGAGATGCTCGTGCTCCAGCTCGACCCCCAGGGACGCATCGACGCGGTCAACAGCAACTTCGAAAGCGAGATGCTGTACCGCAGCGAGCAGTTGATAGGACGCAATATCGAAGAGATCGTCCCCGCGCACGTGAAGAAGCTTGATTTCTATGAGCGGATGAAGAACGCCATCACCCGTGGCGAACACCTCAACGGCGCTTTCCGGCTGCTGCGTGGCAACGGCCAGGAGGCCTGGCTGCGTTCGATCCTGCAGCCGGTCAAGGGCAGCGATGGGCGGATCAAGCATTTCACCATGCACTCCAGCGACCTGACCCGCACCATCGAAACGTCGCGCGAGCACGAGAGCCTGATCAACGCGCTGATGCGTTCCACTGCCGTGATCGAGTTCAACCTCGATGGCTATGTGTTAACGGCCAACGACCGCTTCCTGCAGTCGGTGGGCTATAGCCTTGAGCAAGTGCGTGGCAAGCACCACCGTATTTTCTGCGAGCCGGAAGAAGCGAACTCTACGGCGTACCAGGCATTCTGGGAAAAACTGCGTCGTGGCGAATACGTGGCCGACCGGTTCAAGCGTGTCGATGCCCACGGTCGGGTGGTCTGGCTGGAAGCTTCCTACAACCCGATCTTCGACGCCCAGGATGTGTTGTACAAAGTCGTGAAGTTCGCCACGGTGATCACCGACCAGGTCAATCAGGAACTGGCGGTGGCCCAGGCGGCCGATATTGCCTACAACACGTCGCTGGAGACGGACTCCAGCGCGCGCAAGGCCACTGACGTGGTGACCCAGTCGGTAAGCGTGATGCGGGGCCTGGAAACGTCCATGCAGGAGGCTGCCGAAGGGATCAAGGCGCTGGACACCCAGTCGCGGGTGATCGGTTCGATCATCAAGACCATCAGCGACATCGCTGGCCAGACCAACCTGCTGGCCCTCAACGCCGCCATCGAGGCAGCCCGCGCAGGCGAGCAGGGCCGAGGCTTTGCCGTGGTAGCCGACGAAGTGCGTCAGTTGGCCTCGCGCACCAGTACCGCCACCGAGGAGATCGCCAGGGTCGTGCAGCAGAACGAGCAGCTTGCCCAGGCCGCGGTAGAGATCATCGACACCAGCAAGCGCCAGGCAGAGCAGGGGCTGGCGCTGGCGGCCGATACCGGTGGGGTGATCGTCGAGATTCAGGAAGGGGCGAAGAAAGTGGTGGATGCGGTGGGGCAGTTCTCCAGCCAGCTCAGCCACTGAGTCAGGCGCTCGGCTCCCGTGCGGTTTGCAGGAGCCTGCTTGCCGGCGATGCGCCGCTTTGCGGCGCCTTGAGCTCAATGACGCTCGCGCACCCAGAACAACGTAGCCCCCGCCACCGCCGCCGGCATCATCAGCACGTTCACCAGCGGCACCATCAGCGCCAGGTAGGTGATGCCGCCAAAGCCCAGCGACTGCCAGCGCTTGCTACGTAGCCAGGCGAGCATGTCCTGCCAGCTCATCTTGTTGTTGTCCGCCGGGTAGTCGATGTACTGGATGGCCATCATCCACACACCGAAGATCAGCCACAGAGGCGCCGCTATCACGTTGACCACCGGGATCAGCGACAGGATGAACAGACCGATGGCCCGTGGCAGGAAGTAGCCCAGCTTGCGCATTTCGCGGCCAAGGGTTCGCGGCACCATCGCCACCAGCTCGCCCCAACTGAACGGCGGGAAGGTGTCTTGGCCGCGGACCACCACTTCGACTTTCTCGGCGAGAAAACCGTTGAACGGCGCGGCGATCACGTTGGCCAGCATGGTGAAGGTGAAGAACACCATCAACACCACGAGGGCGACGAACAGTGGCCATAGAATGTATGTCAGAAAACTCAGCCACTCAGGCAGGGTCGGCATCAGGGCGTCGACCCAGAGGCTGAACTGATGGCCTGCGAAGTAGATCAGCCCGCCGAACAGCAGCAGGTTGACCGCCAGGGGCAGCAGCACGAATAACCGAAGGTTCGGGCTCAGCACCAGTTTCAACCCTTCGCGAAGGTACTGGGGACCGGAAAGGACAGGGGCTTGCATCGGGACACTCCGCACAGAGGGAAAACGCGCTGACCTTACCGAGTTTGCGGCGCCGACGAAAGGCGGACGGTGGTTGGGAAACCGGCTGTAACAAAAGCGCCAGGTGTTTTCCTTCGTCGAAATTGGGGTATAGAGGATGCCTATGAGGTGGATTGTCGAAGGATATTTCCTTAATCTCTGCGACCTCGCTACAGTGCGCTCAACTTTTCAGGTTTCGGGCCTGCGCGATGTAGCACTTCCCCAAGTGTTGCGTAGGTCCTTTTAATTTCAGCTGCGCAGCTGGTACACCGATACCGGCCCTGTGCGGCCGGCTCGACAGGAGTTCGACATGTCCGAAGTACGTCATTCGCGCGTCATCATTCTCGGTTCCGGCCCTGCCGGTTACAGCGCCGCGGTCTATGCCGCCCGCGCCAACCTCAAGCCCCTGCTGATCACTGGCATGCAGGCCGGTGGCCAGCTGACCACCACCACCGAAGTCGACAACTGGCCGGGCGACCCCCACGGCCTGACCGGCCCAGCCCTGATGCAGCGCATGCAGGAGCACGCCGAGCGTTTCGAGACCGAAATCGTCTTCGACCACATCAATGCCGTTGACCTGGCCAACAAGCCCTACACCCTGCAAGGTGACAGCGGCAAGTACACCTGCGACGCACTGATCATCGCCACCGGCGCCAGCGCTCGTTACCTGGGCCTGCCGTCGGAAGAAGCCTTCATGGGCAAAGGCGTTTCTGCCTGCGCTACCTGCGACGGGTTCTTCTACCGCAACAAGCCGGTAGCGGTGGTGGGCGGTGGCAACACTGCCGTGGAAGAGGCGCTGTACCTGGCCAACATCGCCAGCAAGGTCACCCTGGTGCATCGCCGCGATACCTTCCGCGCCGAGAAGATCCTGGTCGACAAGCTCAACGCCCGTGTCGCCGAAGGCAAGATCGAGCTCAAGCTCAACGCCACGCTGGATGAAGTGCTGGGCGACAACATGGGCGTCACCGGTGCGCGCCTGAAGAACAACGATGGCAGCAGCGACGAAATCAAGGTCGACGGCGTGTTCATCGCTATTGGCCACACCCCGAACACTTCGCTGTTCGAAGGCCAGCTGACCCTCAAGGACGGCTACCTGGTGGTCAACGGCGGCCGTGACGGCAACGCCACCGCCACCAATGTCGAGGGCGTGTTCGCGGCCGGCGATGTGGCAGACCACGTTTACCGTCAGGCCATCACCTCGGCCGGCGCAGGCTGCATGGCAGCGCTGGACGTCGAGCGCTACCTGGATGGCCTGGCAAACGCCTCGCACTGATCGCAGGGCGTTTCACGACCGAACCGGAAGGGGGCTGCTAGGCAGCCCCTTTTCGTATCTGGACTTTTTACAGGCTCAACCGTCTCTTACAGGCTCAACCGCATCGACAGGTCGACCGCCTTCACATCCTTGGTCATCGCACCAATCGAGATGTAGTCCACGCCCGTCTCGGCAATCACCCGCAGCGTGCTCTCGTTCACCCCGCCGCTGGCTTCGAGCTTCGCCTTGCCCGCCGTGATCCGCACCGCTTCACGCATCTCGTCCAGGGTCAGTTCGTCGAGCATGATGATATCGGCCCCGGCATCAAGTGCCTGACGCAGCTCGTCCAGGCTCTCCACTTCGATCTCCACCGGCTTGCCCGGAGCGATGCGATGCGCCGCCGCCACGGCTTCGGCGACGCCACCACTGGCGGCGATGTGGTTTTCCTTGATCAGGAAGGCGTCGTACAGACCGATGCGGTGGTTGTAGCAGCCACCACAGGTGACCGCATATTTCTGCGCCAGGCGCAGGCCGGGCAAAGTCTTGCGGGTGTCGAGCAGGCGTACCTGGGTATCGCTCACCCTGTCGGCCAGCGCCTGCGCGCGGGTAGCGACACCCGACAGCATCTGCAGGAAGTTCAGCGCCGAGCGCTCGCCACTCAGCAGCGAGCGTGCCGGGCCTTCGAGGTGGAACAAGGCCTGGTTGGCCTTGGCCCGCTCGCCATCGGCAACCTGCCAGTGCACGGCCACCCGCGGATCGAGCTGGCGGAACACCGCATCGACCCAGGCAGTGCCGGCGATCACGCAGTCTTCGCGGGTAATGATGGTGGCCTTGGCCAGGCGCTCGGCCGGGATCAGCTGTGCGGTGATGTCGCCACTGCCGATGTCCTCCAGCAGCGCACGGCGCACATTGGCTTCGATTTCGGCAGTCAGGTCGGCGAGGCGTAGGTTCGGCATGTTCGGCTCCACAAGCTAGGTGCCGGCGATTATAGGGCAGGGGGACGGTGTGTACAGCCGCCTTGCAGGTGACCTTTGGTCAGGTGCGCCGAGCATTCGCTTCAACCCATGGTCTTTACCCTGCGATGCAATGGATGCTGGCAGAGGCCCGCTTTTTTACCGATAATATCGACCAATATTTGGCGTCATAGCTTTGACGATTTTCGCGCTAAGACTTGAAAACACCCAGCAAGGAGTCAGGGATGCAAAAAGAAGGCAAGGTGGTGCCCTTGGCGGCGGCCATCGATCGTGGCGTGCGTACGCCTTTGCCTTGCCTCCCCATGTTGCTGCTGCAGGTACGCGACAAAGCTGCCTTGCAGTTGCGCCAGGCCCTGCAGGACTTGTTCGACAATGCCGACGACACCCTTTTCGAAATGGCGGACAAGGCCGCTGAGCGTTTCGACCAGAACCTGTACTTCGAAGCGATGCGCGACTTGCGGCTCAAGCGCAAGAGCATCGAGCGCGGTTTTCTCGATATCTACCACGATGCCTTCGCGCGCCTGGGCCGGGTCGACCCCTTGGCTGGCCTCAGTCAGCCTGACAGCCCGCGCGGACAGGCGCAGCTGGAGCGGGCCGCCGCGGTCGATGGCATGATCGCGCGGGTGCTGTCGCGCGATGGCCTTGCGCTGGGGCAACTGAACCTTCGGTTCCAGACTTTGCTTGGCCATGCGCTGGACGACTGGCACAACCCGCTGGAGCCTGGCGCGCTGTGCGGCTACTTCCTCGACGCCGGGCGCAGCCTGGGGGTCGGGCTGCGGGTCAAGCTGGTGCTGTTGAAGTTGTTCGAACGCTACGTTCTGCGTGACATCGACGTGCTATATGGCGAGGCGAACCAGTTGCTCGCCGCGGCAGGCGTGCTGCCCGACCTGCAGCCTGCGCCGCGCCGCCGGGCAGAAGATCGGCAACGGGCATCCCGGCGTGCGTTGGCAGCCGAGGTCCGCGAGGATGTTACCGGCCAGAATGCGGCCGGTCAGGCGTTCTTCGATTCGTTGCAAGGCCTGCTGGCACCCGAACGCGGGCGGTTCGCGCCGCGCTTGCAAGCGGTGGCGACTGCCCATCCGATCAGCACCGCCGACCTGTTGCGCCTGCTGTCGCACCTTCAACAGTACGTACCGGCCACCTACGAGCCTGAGGACTTCGTCCTTGGCCAGCAGCTCGAGCAGCTGTTGTTGCGTGTCAGTGTTCGCAGCGGTACCCGCAGGCGTATCGCCACGGCCGACGAAGACATGATCAACCTCGTCGGCCTGCTGTTCGACTTCATCCTGGCTGACGACAACTTGCCGCCATCCCTGCGCGCATTGCTGGGCCGTTTGCATATACCGGTGCTGAAGGTCGCGCTGCTCGACAAGGGCGTGTTCAGCCGGCCCAGCCATCCCGTGCGGCGCTTGCTCAACGAATTGGCCGCTGCCTCGTTCGGCTGGGATGCCCATGCGCAGGGCCTGCGCGACAGCCTGCATCTGCGTGTGGAGCGCATCGTCCAGCGGCTGCTGAACGATTTCACCGACGACGTGGGTCTGTTTGCCGAACTGCTGGAAGACTTCGTGACGTTCAACCAGGACGAACGGCGACGCAACGAACTGCTTGAGCAGCGCACCCGCGATGCCGAGGAAGGCCGTGCGCGTGCCTTGCAGGCCCGACAGCAGGTGCAGCAGGCGCTCAATCAGCGCTTGCGCGGGCATGTATGGCCGCAGGTGGTGGTGCAGATGCTGGTGCAGTCATGGAGCCAGGTGATGATGCTGGCATGGCTCAAGCAAGGCGAGGCGTCCCTGGCCTGGGTCAACGCTTTGGCAACCTTGGACGCATTGCTGGCCAGTATTGCCCCCCACCACGGGCCGCGGGCTTGTGAGCGCCTGTTGCAGCAGGTGCCGGGGCTGCTCAAGGCCCTGCGCGACGGCCTGGCGGGCGTGGCGCAGGATTCGGCCGCCACTCGCGAATTCTTCCTTGCCCTGGAGCGGTTGCACCTGCGTGCTTGCGCCGGGGGAGAGCCGTCTACAGTCGACGACGATCCGGCCTTGGCAGAGGTGCTGGTCGGCGACGACATCGTCTTGGCGATTGCCGAAGAACCGGCCTGTGCGCCCTTGCGTCAGTCCGATGGCCTGGCCATGCACATGCAGCAGGTCCAGCGCCTGCGTATCGGCAGCTGGGTCGAGGTGTTCGATGACGAGGAGCCGCTGCGCTGCAAGCTGGTGGCGCGCATCGACGGCACTGACCGCCTGGTTTTCGCCAACCGCACCGGAATGAAAGCGCGCGAGTGGAGCACGGCGGGCCTGGCACAAGCCCTGCGCCATGGAGAAGCCCGCTTGCTGGACGACGGCCAGCTGTTCGAGCGGGCGCTCGAGACTGTCCTGGACCGCTTGCGGCAGCAACACGCCCACTGAAGCGGCCCGCTGGCCAATCGTCACAATGATTTACATGCACCCGGTGTCGGTGGCAGGGCATACTGCGCGGGTAACCCCTGCTATTCAGGAACTCCCCATGCAACTGAACCGTGCGACAGGCTGGTTCGACGGCGTCACCCATTGCCCCTCGCCGAACTTCAACGCGCGCCCTGCAGGTGAGTCGATTTCCCTGCTGGTTATCCACAACATCAGCTTGCCGCCTGCCTGCTTTGGCACGGGCAATGTCCAGGCATTCTTCCAGAACCAGCTCGATCCCAAGGCGCACCCTTATTTCGAAGGCATCTGCCACCTGACGGTATCGGCGCACCTGTTCATCGAGCGCGATGGCGCCGTTACCCAGTTCGTGTCACTGCTCGATCGCGCCTGGCATGCGGGTGTGTCGTCGTTCGATGGGCGTGAAGGCTGCAACGACTTCTCCATCGGCATCGAGCTCGAAGGCACTGACGACCTACCGTACACCGATGCCCAGTACGCTGCATTGGAGCAACTGACGCGACAGATACGCCGCGCCTGGCCGGCCATCGACCTGGCACGGATCCAGGGTCACAGCGACATCGCGCCAGTACGCAAGACCGATCCAGGGCCGGCATTCGACTGGCCCCGCTACCGAAAAGCTGTCAAGGAAAACGAGGAGAACGCATGAGTTTTCTGGTGTTGGTGCTGGTGCTCTGGGTCGAGAAGTTTTCGGCCTTGCGTCATCGACTGCAGCGCGATGGCTTTTTCCTGGGAGAGCTGGTGCGCCTGGAGCGCAGCGGCAAGGTCCATCCCTGGTGGACGCTGGCCATTCTGGTGCTGGCACCGGTCATCCTGCTGACCCTGCTACTGCATGTGCTGGAGCCTGTGGCCTATGGCCTGCTGGCCATGCCGGTGCACCTGTTGGTGCTGATCTACAGTCTGGGCCGGGGAGATGCCAAGGCTGCGCTGGGGCCGTTTCGTGACGCCTGGCGCCGGGGCGACGAGCAGGCCGCGTTGCATGTGGCCGAGCGGGACCTGGGCCTGGTTGCCGAGGAGCCTCGGGCCTTGCTGGTGCAGGTTCAGGGGTATTTGCTGTGGCAGGCCTACCAAAGCTTCTTCGCAGTGATCTTCTGGTATTTCGTGCTCGGCCCCGCTGCCGCGCTGGCCTACCGCTTGTTGTCGCTGAGCATCGCGCACAGCGGTCAGCCCGCATTGAAGGCCAGCGCCGAGCGACTGCGACATGTCATGGATTGGCTGCCGGTGCGGATCATCGCCGTGAGCTTCGCCTTGGTGGGCAATTTCGTTGCCGTGATGCGTTTGATGCTGCACGAACTGTTGAACTGGCACATCAGTGCCGCGCACCTGGTGACCCGGGTGGGTCGAGTTGCCGACGACATTCCCGATGAGGAAGACAGTCAGCGTGGGCTTGGCCGTCTGGACAGCCTCTGGGAGCTGCTGTTGCGCACCGCCGTGTTGTGGTACGCGTGCTTCGCGCTGTGGACCGTGCTGGTTTGAGCCTGGAGGGGCCGGCTTGCACTGCGGCCCTGCCGCCATCGGTTAACCTTACTTTACAAACCTCCGATTCGATCTGCGTTATACCAGTGGCCTGGTGCTATCTCGCAGAACAATAAGAATCCATGGAGGTGACCTGTGAAGCGTTTGCTCTATCCGGCCATCGCATTGATGAATCGGCTGAGCTTCGGCCAGAAATTCAGCCTCATCAGTGTCCTGTTCTTCCTGCCCATGCTGGTGACCAGCTTTTATCTGGTCCGTGATGCCTACCAGCAATTCCAGTCCACTCGCGTCGAACTCGAGGGTATTTCACCCCTGGCTGGCAGCCTGGCGCTGCGAGGCGATCTGGAATCACTGGGCAACCTGTTGCAGATCAACGCGGTACTTGGCCAGTCGGGTCAGGCTGGAGACATCGAGTCACGCATCGCTGCGCTGCAGGACAGGGTCCAGGCGCAATTGCTTGCCTTGCAAGGCCATGACCCACTGCTGGAGGCCAAGCGCGAGGAGCTGTCGGCAGCCTTTGCCCAGGCCCGGGTGGAGTCCTCGCTGCAGAACAAGGTCGCGTTGTTCGACAAGCTGCTGGGCCTTGCCCAAGTGTTTGGCAAATTGCAGGTCAACCAGTCCGGCTTGGGCCAGGACGACCAGGCGTCGGTCCGTCAGCTGAGCGAGCTGGTAGGCACTGCTACGGCCCAGGTCACCCAGACCCTGGGCGAAGGCAGGGCCATGGGTGCCGTGGCGTTGGGCCGGGGCTTCATCGACTCTGCCGGCAGCGCTCGGTTCGAAGACCTGCTGCAACGTCTGGAGCGCCTGGCCGCCGACTATGCCATTCGCCTGGACGATGCACTGGCCGGGGACCAGGCCGTGAAGGCAGGCTTGGCAGGGGCCGCGCAGGCTAGCCAGGCCACGGTCAAGCAGGCGGCGGCATTGTTCGAGGAGCAGGTGGTGGTGGCCGAGACCCTGGATGCGCCTTGGGCGACGTTCTATCAACAAGTCAGCGACCTGATCGGCCAGACCTACCAGCTCAACGATGCCATTCTTGCCCAGTTGCAAGGGCAACTGCAGGCGCGCCTGAGCGAGCAGCGCCTACGTATGGTGGGCCTGGTCGGCGTGCTGGCGGGCGTCTTTGCGCTGATTCTCTATCTCTATGGTGGTTTCTTCGTCTCGACCAAGGCCACCTTGCGCAAGTTGGGCAGTGCCATGGACAAGGTCGCGGACGGTGACATGACGGTCAGCTTCCAGGCCCATAGCCGCGATGAACTGGGCGAGCTGGGCCAGGGCTTCAACGAAACCGTCAAGCGCATCCGGGGGTTGATCGACCAGGTGGGGCGCACCGTGGCTACGGTCGAGGAGCAGGCCGAGCAGGTGCTGGCTGTGTCGGCTCGCAGCAACCTGGCGGTCAGTGGTCAGCGTGAGCAGATCGAACAGGTGGCCACGGCGATGAACCAGATGAGCGCGACCGCCCTGGAAGTGGCGCGCAGTGCGGCGCTGGCAGCCGAGGGGGCGCAGCAGGTCAACCGTGAGAGTGCCAATGGCCGAGGCCTGGTGGAGCACCAGCAAGGCAGCATCGACCGTCTGGCGGCGGAAATCGACGAGACGGTATCGGCGATCAACCAACTGGCCGGCGACAGCCAGGCGATTGGCCGAGTGCTGGAGGTGATCCGCAGCATTGCCGAGCAGACCAACTTGCTGGCACTCAACGCCGCCATCGAGGCGGCCCGCGCCGGCGAGCAGGGCCGGGGCTTTGCCGTGGTCGCCGACGAAGTGCGCACGCTGGCCCGACGCACCCAGGACTCCACCGAAGAAATCGCGCTGATGATCCAGCGCCTGCAAGCCGGCGTGGCCGCTGCAGTCCAGGCGATGGGCAGCAGTCACCAAATGGCGTCGGGCACGGTGGATGAGGCACGCCAGGTACAGCAGGCGTTGGGCAATATCCTCGGCGCGGTTGGCGGGATCGTCGAGCAGAACCAGCAAATCGCAGCTGCCGTCGAGCAACAGACAGCGGTGGCCCATGACATCGACCAGAATATCGTGGCGATCAACCGGGCGGCGCAGGACACCACCCAGGGAGCCTGCCAGACCGAAGATGCCAGCCGGGCGCTGTCGGCACAGGTAATCGAGTTGAAGCGTTTGATCGGAGCTTTTCGGGTCTAGGTCGGTCCTGCGGGACCGCCCTCGCTTGGGTCGAGGGCAATGCCTGTGGGCGCCGGCTTGCCGGCGATAGGGCATTGCCGGCCACTACCAGCCAAACAATTCACTCGCATTGTGCGTGCTGACCTCGGCCAACCGCTGTACATCGATGCCAATCAACTCCGCCAAGGCCGCGGCGATCTCCGGCAAGTGCTCCGGGCTGTTACGCAGCCCTGGGAACATCACCGGCGCCATGTCGGGTGAGTCGGTTTCCAGCACCACACACTCCAGCGGCAGCCTCGGCAAGGTCTTGCGCAGCCTCAACGCCTGCGGCCAGGTGCCGGCGCCGCCCAACCCCAGCTTGAAGCCCAGCTTGATGTATTCGCGGGCCTCCTCGTAGCTGCCCGCGAACGCATGGATGATGCCTGCCCGCGCCGGCTTGTAGCGCTTGAGCGTGGCGATCACCTGCGCGTGGCTGCGGCGCACGTGCAGCAGGGCCGGCAGTTCGAAGTCGCAGGCCATCTGCAACTGCGCCTCGAACAGCGCCTGTTGCTGCGCCTTGTCCAGCGCCGGCAGGTAGTAGTCCAGGCCGAACTCGCCGACTGCGCACAACCGTGGATCGCCACGCAGGCGTTCCAGCCAGTCGCGCAATTGCGTCAGGTGCTCGGGACGGTGCTGGTCGAGGTAGACCGGGTGCAGGCCCAGGGCTGCGAACAAGCGTCGGTCACCACAGACCAGGTCCCATACCCGCTGGAAGTTGGCCTGATACACGCCCAGCACCACCATCCGCTCGACCCCGCGCGCTGCCGCATCGTCCAGCAGGCGCCGGCGGTCAGGGTCGAAATCGGGGAAGTCCAGGTGGGTGTGGGTGTCGATCAGGCGCATGGTCAGGCAGCCGCGATGCGTTGCTTGAAGGTGCGGCCTATGGCATGTACGCCAGGCTCGTAGCGCTTGTCCTCGATGGCGGCCAGGGCCAGCTCCAGGGCTGTGGCGGCGATCAGTGCGTGTTGCTGGGCCATGGCATTGACCGGCAGCGGCAGGAAGTCGAGCAACTGGTTGTCGCCGAAGGTGCCCAACTGCAGTTGGCGCGAATTGGCAGGGCGCGCTTGCAGCGCGTCGAACACGCCTTGCAGCAGCACGTAGGAGGTGGTTACCAGCGCATCGGGCAGGCCGCCCAGTTCGTCGGTCAGTTGCTGCATCAGGCGCTGCCCGCATTCCCGGCTGAAGGCTTCGCCCTGGTAACGGCGTACATCACCGCCGAAGCCTTGCAGGGCTTCATCGAAACCGCCGGCACGGGCCTGGCTGACCGACAGTTCGGGGCGTGCACCGATCAGGGCGATGCTGCGTGGGTGCGTGGCCAACAGGCTTTGGGCCAACTGTCGGCTGGCATCGCGATCGTCACTGATCACCGAGCAGAAATAGGCTGGATCCAGGCGCCGGTCGATGGCGATTACCGGCAGGCCTTTGTCCAGCAGCTCTCGGTAGCTTTCGTCGTGCGGCTCCAGGCAACTGGCGACGAACAGGGCGTCGCAGCGGCGGGCGCGGAACAGCTGCTGCAACTGACGTTCGCTATCAGGCTGGTCGTCGCTGCTGGCGATCAACAGCTGGTAGCCACGGGCGCGGGCGCCTTGCTCCAGCTGCTTGGCAATGCGGGCATAGCTGGGGTTTTCCAGATCCGGGAGAATGAAGCCAAGCGTGCGGGTATGGCGGCTGCGCAAGCCGGCAGCCTGGGGGTTGGGGGTGAAGCCGTGAGCCTCGACCACCGCACGTACCCGCTCGACCGTGGCGTTACTGATGCGCTGCTGTTCGGCCTTGCCGTTGATGACGTAACTGGCAGTGGTCACGGACACACCGGCCAGACGGGCGATATCGCTGAGTTTCACCGAGTTTTCCTTGTTATTACCGGGGCTGACCGCGAAGCCAGACCGGGTAGTTTGACCCAGGACAGGCACCGCGCGCAGACGACCATTGTCGCAATTGTCCGACAGGATGGGGCTTTTTCCTCGGCAGATTATCGAGTAACGTGGCCGCCTGGTCAGATTAATCGTTTCAGCAGGCAAATTTTCTGCCGGGGTCGTTGCCTGCGTCCGACTGTAGCACTGGTCGTTTTCGTGAATTTCACAACAATACCTCAGTACCCACCTGGGAACTGCAAAAGGAGAAGGTCATGCTCGAGCTCGCCAAAGAGCAGATAGCCATGGGCCAGAAGGCCGCCGACAAGGCCCAGGCCTTGCGCCTGTTGGCGGATCGGTTGGTCGCTGACGGCCTGGTCGCCGAAGGGTATCTGGAGGGGCTTCAGGCCCGCGAGGCGCAGGGGTCGACCTTCCTTGGCCAGGGCATTGCCATTCCCCACGGCACACCGCAGACCCGCGACCTGGTGTTCGCCACCGGCGTGCGCCTGCTGCAGTTTCCCGAAGGCGTGGACTGGGGCGATGGGCAGAGGGTTTACCTCGCCATCGGCATCGCGGCCCGCTCCGACGAGCACCTGCGCCTGCTGCAACTGCTGACCCGCGCGTTGGGCGAAACCGACCTGGCCGAGGCCCTGCGTCGGGCCAGTTCTGCCGAAGCGCTGCTCAAGTTGCTGCAGGGTGCTCCCCAGGCATTGGCGCTGGACGCCCAACTGGTCAGCCTGAACCTTGCTGCCGAAGACTTCGACGAACTGGCCTGGCGTGGCTCGCGCCTGCTGCAACGCGCCGGGTGTGTCGACAATGGCTTTGCCGCCGCGCTGCAACAGGCTGAGCCCTTGCCCTTGGGCGAAGGGTTGTGGTGGCTGCACAGCGAGCGTCAGGTGTTGCAGCCCGGCCTGGCCTTCATCACGCCCCAGCAGCCACTGCGCTACCGTGAGCAACCGCTCAACGGTCTGTTCTGCCTGGCCAGCCTTGGCGCCGCCCATCAGGCCTTGCTCGAACGCCTGTGCGAAGTGTTGATCGAGGGCCGTGGACAGATGCTCTACCAGGCCACCAGCAGCCGTGCCGTGCTCGAGGTGCTGGGCGGCGAGGTGCCGGCCGACTGGCCGAGCGTACGGGTGGTGCTGGCCAACCCCCATGGTCTGCACGCCCGCCCGGCCAAAGCGCTGGCGCAGCTTGCAAAGGGCTTCGAGGGGGAAATCAGGGTGCGTCTGCTGGACAGCGCGCAGCCAGCAGTATCGGTCAAGAGCCTGAGCAAGCTGCTGAGCCTAGGGGCGCGGCGAGGCCAGGCGCTCGAACTGATCGCCGAGCCTGGCATCGCCGCCGATGCGCTGCCGGTGTTGCTGGCCGCCATCGAGCAAGGCCTTGGCGAAGAGGTGGAGCCTCTGCCCAAATGTGTGGTGCCGGAGCCTATGGTAGAGGCCGACGCGCTTCAGCCTCCGCTGGCCGGTAGCCATATCCAGGGCGTCGGTGCTGCCCCAGGCATTGCCGCTGGCCCTGCGCACCTGTGTGTCGAGCGTGACATCGATTACCCCCTGCGCGGCGAATCGCCCGCCCAGGAGCGGGTGAAGCTGCGCCAAGCGCTGGAGGCGGTGAATGCTGAACTCCAGGCCTTGGTACAACGTAGCGAAAAGGCCATTGGCGAGATCTTCGTCACCCACCAGGAAATGCTCGCCGACCCCGCGCTGACCGACGATGTCGAACTGCGTCTGGCTCAGGGCGAAAGCGCCGCGGCTGCATGGATGGCGGTCATCGAAGCGGCTGCGCGCCAGCAGGAAGCGCTGCACGATGCCCTGCTCGCTGAGCGCGCGGCCGACCTGCGCGATATCGGTCGGCGGGTATTGGCCCAGCTGTGCGGCGTGCAGACCCAGGAGGCCCCGGAGCAACCCTACGTGCTGGTGATGGCCGAAGTTGGCCCATCCGATGTCGCCCGGCTGGACCCGGCCCGGGTCGCCGGTATCGTCACTGCGCACGGCGGGGCCACCGCTCATAGCGCGATTGTCGCCCGTGCCTTGGGCATTCCGGCGGTGGTGGGCGTGGGCGAGTCGATTCTGCTGCTGGCGCCTGGCACCGCGCTGCTGCTGGACGGCCAGCGTGGTTTGGTCAGCGTCGCGCCTGGCGCTGACGAGCTGCAACGTGCCCTGGCCGAACGCGACCTGCGCGAGCAGCGTTTGCAGGCGGCCTGGGCCAGTCGTCATGAGCCGGCGGTGACCCGCGACGGCCATGCCGTCGAAGTGTTCGCCAATATCGGTGAAAGCACGGGTATCGACAAGGTGGTGGATCAAGGCGCCGAAGGTGTCGGCCTGCTGCGTACCGAACTGATTTTCATGGCCCACCCCCAAGCACCCGACGTCGCCACCCAGGAGGCCGAGTACCGCCGCGTGCTCGACGGCCTGCAGGGTCGGCCACTGGTGGTGCGGACTCTCGATGTGGGAGGCGACAAACCGCTGCCTTACTGGCCCATCGCCGCGGAGGAGAACCCCTTCCTCGGTGTGCGCGGCGTGCGTCTGACCCTGCAACGGCCGCAGGTCATGGAAGAGCAGCTGCGCGCCCTGCTGCGTGCGGCCGATCAACGGCCGCTGCGGATCATGTTCCCGATGGTCGGCCAGATTCACGAATGGCGCGAAGCCCGGGCCATGGTCGAACGTCTGCGCGAGGAAATCCCGGTGGCAGACCTGCAGGTCGGAATCATGGTCGAGGTGCCTTCGGCGGCCTTGTTGGCCGCACAGCTGGCCCGTGAGGTGGATTTCTTCAGCATCGGCACCAACGACCTGACCCAGTACACCCTGGCCATCGACCGTGGCCATCCGAGCCTATCGGCCCAGGCAGATGGCCTGCACCCGGCGGTGTTGAGCCTGATCGACATGACCGTGCGCGCCGCCCATGCCGAGGGCAAGTGGGTGGGCGTGTGCGGCGAGCTGGCCGCGGACCCGCAGGCAGTCGCCGTGCTGCTCGGCCTGGACGTCGACGAGCTCAGCGTCGCGGCCCGCAGCATTGCAGAAGTCAAAGCCCTGGTTCGCCAGGCCGATCACCAGACGGCCCGCGCCCTGGCGCGCGAGGCCCTGCAACAAGACAGCGCCGCGGCGGTTCGCGCGCTGGTGGAGCGTTACTGAATGGCCAAGATCCTCACCCTGACCCTGAACCCGGCGCTGGACATCACAGTCAGCCTCGATGCCCTGCGTCCCGGCCACGTGAACCGCAGCCAGGCCCAGCAGAGTCATGCCGCCGGTAAAGGCCTGAACGTTGCCCAGGTGCTGGCTGACCTGGGGCACAGCGTCACGGTCGGCGGCTTCCTTGGCCGCGACAACCTCCAGGCCTTCGAAGCCCTGATCGAGAGGCGCGGTTTTACCGACTGCTTCGTACGCGTTCCAGGCGAAACCCGTAGCAACATCAAGCTGGTCGAGGCCGACGGCCGCGTGACCGATATCAACGGGCAGGGGCCTGAAGTCGACGAAGCGGCTCAGGAGGCCCTGCTGCGTGTGTTGGAGCAGGTGGCCCCCGGACAGGATGCCGTGGTGGTCGCAGGCAGCCTGCCGCGTGGAGTGAGCCCTGAGTGGTTCAACCAATTGCTCGTGCGCCTCAAGGGCCTGGGCCTGAAAGTCGCGCTCGACAGCAGCGGCGAAGCCCTGCGCGCCGGGCTGCGCAGCGCGCCGTGGCTGGTCAAGCCCAACACCGAGGAGTTGGGCGAAGTGCTTGGCCTGACCGTGGACAGTGCAGCGCAGCAGCGCGCGGCGGCCCTGCGCCTGCTGGCCGATGGCGTCGAGCATGTGGTGGTTTCCGATGGGGCGGAAGGGGTCCGTTGGTTCGCCGATAACCTCACGGTGCAGGCTCGACCGCCGAAAGTGCGGGTCGCCAGCACGGTGGGGGCGGGCGATTCCCTGGTAGCCGGCATGGTGCATGGCTTGCTGCAGAGCGAAGCGCCGACCGATACCTTGCGCCGGGCCACCGCGATTGCTGCCCAGGCCGTCACCCAGGTCGGCTTCGGCATTCGTGATCGCGAGCAGCTGGCTCGCCTGGAAGCGGGTGTGCAACTGACAGAACAACAAGAGGGTTGCCGATGAACATTGCCATTGTCACCGCTTGCCCCAACGGGCAGGTGTCGAGCGTGCTCAGTGCTCGCCTGCTGGCCGCGGCGGCTCAGCGCCGGGGCTGGAGCACCAGTGTCGAAGTACAGGACAGCGAACATCCCGAGCGACAACTGACGCCTGCACAGATCGCCGACGCCGACTGTGTGCTGGTGATCAGCACGGGCCCGGTCGATCTGGCTCGTTTCGTCGGCAAGCGCCTGTACCAGAGCACCCCATCCCAGGCGTTGGCCGACCGTGAGGGGTTCCTCGATGAAGCCGCGGCCAATGCGCAAGTGCTGAGGGCGTCTGCCACCAGCCCCACATCGGCAACTGCCGTTGCGCCGCGCATCGTGGCGATCACGGCCTGCCCGACTGGGGTAGCGCATACCTTCATGGCGGCCGAAGCCTTGCAACAGGCTGCCCAGCAGTTGGGTTACCAGCTGACCGTCGAGACCCAGGGTTCGGTGGGCGCGCGCAACCCGCTGTCCGCCGAAGCCATCGCCGAAGCCGATGTGGTGTTGCTGGCGGCCGACATCGAGGTGCCGACGGCACGCTTCGCCGGCAAGCGCATCTATCGTTGTGGCACCGGCACCGCCCTCAAGCAGGCCCGTGCCACGCTGGACAAGGCCCTGGCCGAAGGCAAGCTGGAGGGCGCCGCCGATGTCGCTGGTGCGCCGACTGCCGGCAAAGCCGAGAAAACGGGTATCTACAAGCACCTGCTGACCGGGGTGTCGTTCATGCTGCCGATGGTGGTGGCTGGCGGCTTGTTGATCGCGTTGTCGTTCGTCTTCGGTATCGAAGCCTATAAGGAACCAGGCACTTTGCCGGCTGCGTTGATGCAGATCGGGGGTGAGGCCGCGTTCAAGCTGATGGTGCCTTTGCTGGCCGGCTATATCGCCTGGTCGATTGCCGACCGCCCGGGGCTGGCCCCCGGCATGATCGGTGGCCTGCTGGCCAGCACCCTGGGGGCTGGGTTCATTGGCGGCATCGTCGCCGGTTTTCTCGCCGGCTACAGCGCCAAGGCCATTGCCCGCTGGGCGCGTCTGCCCAGCAGTCTCGATGCCCTCAAGCCGATTCTGATCATTCCGTTGCTGGCCAGCCTGTTCACTGGGCTGGTGATGATCTATGTGGTTGGCCAGCCGGTGGCGGCCATGCTCGAAGGCCTGACCCGCTTCCTCGACAGTATGGGCACCACCAATGCGATTCTTCTCGGGCTGTTGCTGGGCGGCATGATGTGCGTGGACCTTGGCGGCCCGATCAACAAGGCGGCCTACGCCTTCTCGGTGGGGCTGCTGGCTTCGTCCAGCTATGCACCGATGGCCGCGACCATGGCTGCCGGCATGGTGCCGCCGATTGGACTGGGCATCGCCAGCTTCCTCGCCCGGCGCAAGTTCGCCCAGAGCGAGCGTGAGGCCGGCAAGGCTGCGCTGGTACTAGGGCTTTGCTTCATTTCCGAAGGGGCCATCCCATTCGCTGCCAAAGACCCCTTGCGGGTGATTCCGGCGAGTATCGCAGGCGGTGCGTTGACCGGTGCCTTGTCGATGTATTTCGGGTGCAAGCTGATGGCACCGCATGGTGGGTTGTTCGTGCTGCTGATCCCTAATGCGATCAACCACGCGCTGCTCTACCTGCTGGCGATCGTGGCGGGCAGCCTGCTGACAGCGGTGGTGTATGCCGTGATCAAGAAGAGCGAGCGCGTGGAACTGGCGGTAGCGCCTGCCAAAGGCTAGGTATGCCCTGCAGGAGCCGGCTTGCCGGCGATGAGGCCGCGCAAGACAATCCAGAATCCCGCAGCATCGACGCTGCGGGGGCCTTATCGCCGGTGCTTCTGACGCAACGGCACCAGCAGGTCCATCAACCCGTTGTGGTCGATCTCGTGCATCAATGCCAGCAACCCGCCCAGCTCTCCAGTGGGAAACCCCTTGCGAGCGAACCAGGCCAAATAATCCCCAGGCAGGTCGGCGATGATCCGGCCCTGGTATTTGCCGAAGGGCATGGTACGGGTGACCAGTAGTTCGAGGGTTTCCGGTTTCATGGGCGCATCTGGCTGAGTAAAAGCGCAGACCATACTGCAATCTGCACGGGTGCCCAAGCGGCAATCATGCAGAACGCCGCTTCCAGTTCGTTTGCCTCATTAGATAACTTATTGATTTACAACGTTTTAACGATTCGTTGGCGCTTGGCATGAACGCTGCTCTGTTCCTAGGGACTTCCACCTGCCAAGGAGTTCATGCCATGAGCAACCCGAACAAAGACGTTATCAACGTGCTCAACGACCTGATCGAGTACAGCAAGGATGGCGAGAAAGGATTCAAGACGTCGGCTGAAGACGTGAAGAACCCTGAGCTCAAAGCCTTCTTCGTGCAGCGCGCAGGCGAATGCGCCTCGGCCGCCGCAGAGTTGCAGAGTGATGTGCGCCGCCTGGGTGGCGATCCGGAAACTTCCACCAGCATCAGCGGCGACCTGCACCGTGGCTGGGTCAACCTCAAGTCGATGGTCACCGGCAAGGATGAAGAAGCGGTGCTCAACGAAGTCGAGCGCGGTGAAGACCACGCCTTGAAGGCCTATAAGGAAGCCCGCGAAAAACTGGTCAAACTGGGCCGGGGCGCCAACGACCAGACCTACATGATCGTCGAGAAGCAACTCGAGGGTGTGCAGCGCAACCACGACCAGGTGAAGGCACTGCGCGACGCTGCTCGCGCACGTTCCTAAACCGCAGGCGCCTCGACCCGGTTACGGCCATTGGCCTTGGCCCGGTAGAGCGCCTCATCTGCCGCACCCAGCACGCTTGCCAGATCGTGCTGGGTGCCCGGCAGGTACAGGCCGATGCCAATGCTCACCGTCACCGAATGGGCATCGTCGGCAAAAGGTGCCAGTGCTTGCACGCTCGAACGGATGCGTTCGGCAAGAAGCTTGGCGCCGGCCAGGTCGGTCTCCGGCAGCACCACCTGGAACTCCTCCCCGCCATAGCGTGCCGCAAGGTCTGCCGGGCGCCGGATGCACTGTTCGATCGTCTTGGCCACTTCCCGTAGCGCATGGTCCCCGCCGGCATGGCCGTGACGTTGGTTGAAGGCCTTGAAGTGATCCACATCCACCATCAGCACCGCCAATGGCTGTCGATTTCGCTGGGCACGAGCCCATTCCTGACGCAGCACCTGGTCCAGGCGGCGGCGGTTGGCCAGTCCGGTCAGGCTGTCGGTGGCGGCCAGTGTCGCCAGGCCTTGTTCGGCTTCCTGGCGGCGGCGCAGCTCTCGGCCCAGCAACAGGCTCAGCCAGAGGATACCGATGCACAGCACACCGGTGGCACCGCTGACCAGAATCGCGGTGCGTCGCCAGGACTGGAACACCTCGTCGGCCGAGTGCACTACCAGCACGATCAATGGCAGGTCGGCAACACGTGCGAAGGTGTAGATACGGGGTGCGCCAGTGAAGCTGGAGCGGGCGGTGAAGCTGCCCCGGTGCTCACTGAGGATGCGCTTGAAGTTGGGGCTGTCGTTGACGTTGGTCCCGATCATCGGGTCCTGGGGGCGCGTCGGTTGTCTCGCCAGCAGTTGTCCGTCGGTGTTGATCAGGTTGATGCTACTGTCGTCGCCGATATCCAGTCGCCGGAACAGCTCGCTGAAGTACGACAGGCGCAGTGCGCCGGCAGCTACCCCAACGAACGCGTCGTCAGGCCCTGAAATACGTCGGCTGAAGCTGATGCACCAATCCAGGTCGCTGAGTTTGGACTTAAAGGGCGGGCCGACCAGCAACCCCAGATTGGGGTTATGCAGGTGGGCCTGAAAAATGCTGGTGTTGGCCAAGTTGGCCGTGCGTGGGACGGTGCTGGTGGAATCGCCCACTACGTTGCCTTGCTTGTCGAGCCAAAGCAGATCGCCGCGCTTGTGGTCGACGAAGGCGCCATTGAACAGCAGACGCTGGCGCAAGCTGGTGGGTATGTCCGGCAATTCCTTTCGGCTTACGGCCCAGATCAGGCCTTGCAAGGACTGATCGTAGAGCTCGACGTTGCGCAGGATATCGCTTTCGATGAGCTGGACGATGTTGTTGGACGAGCGAATGGCCGACAGCTCGACGCTGTCCCTTTCGCGTGCCAGCAGGTAGCTGACGATGGCCACGATAGCGAGCACGGCAAGGCAACTGGCCAGGTTCAGGATCAGTTCGGGGTGCGACCTGTAGAGTGCGATACGCGGAGATCGGGTGGGCATGCTCGCTACTGCTGAGGCAGGGGCCGTTATGCGGCGGCAGTATTCTAGGGAAGCGAGGATTGTCGGACAAGATTTGTCCGACGGAATTACCTGTGGGGGCTGTTTTTCAGCCCAAGTCGCCGGCCAACCGGCTCCTACTGAGCGTTTGCAACCCGGTAGTCGTCGGCTGGCTGGCGATCAATGCGTCAGAAGATGTTCACCGGGTAATCGACGATCACCCGCAGTTCATCGTTGTCACTGTTGCTGTCGATGGACGCATAGCCTTGGCTGCCACGGTGGGTGGCATAGCGCAGCAGTACCGACAGATCCTTCAGGTTGCCCTCCTGGAACACATACTTCACGTCCAGGTCACGTTCCCAGTGCATGGCGTTCTTGCCGTCCGCGCGGTAGTAGTCGTAGTGGGTCAGGTCCTTGTCAGCCTTGGTCAGGTCCGCTTCACCGCGCGAGTACGACAGTGACGACGTCAGGCCCGGTACACCCAGGCCTGCGAAGTCGTAGTTGTACTGCAGCTTCCAGGACTTCTCGTTGGGGGCGTTGAAGTCCGAGTACATACGCGAGTTGTCCAGGTAGATGCTGTCACCCAGGTTGATGTAGTCGAACGGCGTGTTGCCGTTGACCCGCTGGTAAGCGGCGGTGACGCTGTGGAACCCGGCGTTGACGGTGAAGTGCACGCTGTAGGTGTTGTTGTCGATCTTGCCCAGCAGCGCCTGGCCGGTGTCCTGGGTGTGGTAGAAGTGCACGCCTGGGTTCAGGCTGACCAGGTCGTTGACTACGTAGGTGTAGTCGAAGTCGGCGTAGTACTGGTTCCAGATGTCCTTCAGCTCTGCGGCATACAGGTTGGCGGTGATGTTCTCGGTGCCCGTCCAGGACGCGCCTGCCCAGTTCAGGTGCTTGCTCTCGTTGTCACCCAGCTTGCCGTAGTAGGTGTCGATGCGGCGGTGTCCGCTCTGGTTGTACGGCTTGGTGAAACTGGCCTGACCGGCTTCGAGCATCAGGCCATCGATGCTGTTGTTGGTCAGATGCACGCCGCGGAACGTCTGCGGCAGCATGCGGGTTTCACCGCCAGCGATCACCGGATTGGTAAGGAACAGGTCACCGGCCTTGAGCTCGGTGTCGAAAGCCTTGAGCTTGACGGCTGCACCTGCGGTCGAGAACGAGTGCGGCGCGGCACCCAGTTCGTCCTCGTTCTTGAAGTGCGTAGGCAGGATGCTGGTGCCGGCATGGCCGCCACCGCCATCGAGTTTCAGGCCCAGCATGGCATGGGCGTCGAGGCCGAAGCCGACGACACCCGGTGTGTAGCCGGACTCGAACCGGGCAACCGCGCCCTGGCCCCACTCACGGGTGTCACGCACGCCGGGGAGGTGGTTATCGCGGTTGAAGT
Source organism: Pseudomonas taiwanensis DSM 21245 (assembly GCF_000425785.1). GTDB lineage: Bacteria > Pseudomonadota > Gammaproteobacteria > Pseudomonadales > Pseudomonadaceae > Aquipseudomonas > Aquipseudomonas taiwanensis. Next base: position 9,170 of record NZ_AUEC01000026.1, on the reverse strand, counting down.
AGGCGTTGCGGAAATGCAGGTTCAGCGAAGAACCCTCGATGAAGCCTTCAGCTTTGTCTTCATCGGCCTGGGCGGCGAAGGGAATCGTTGCGGCCAATGCAACGAATAACGGGGTAAGACGATACGCGGTAAGCACCGGTATGAGCTCCTTTGGTCTATCGGTGGGGCAGTTTTTATTTTTGAATGTGCAACTTTCTTATTAGTGACGCTTCGGCCGCGCTGATGGTTAAAGCACATAAAAAAAGCCGCTGAGCGATCAGCGGCTTTAAAAGGCTAACATACCGGCACGGGAGGTGCCCATGGCGTAGCCAAGGGAAATCGGAAACGGTGACAGCGACAACTCAGCTGTCGGCATTGGCGTCGACAGAAGCTTTGGAAGCTGTCTGCTTGGCGTCTTTCAGAGTGTCTGCCTTGTGTGCCACGGCTTCGCGAGCTTCTTGCTGAGCTGCGGCCAGTTGTGCGTTACGGGCGACGAAAGCCTGGGATTCTTCGGCCATGGCCAGGGGCGACAACAACAGGGAAGACAGGATGAAGACGCTGGCAATACCCATACTGTTGGACATTTTGAAACTACCTTCTTGCTTGGCAAGTGCTGATTGAGACAGGACTAAAGTTAGTCCTTTCAATGCCCGGGAAACAGTATCGGGTACGATAAGCACTGTTGCACAAAAAGTAATGATCGCCGCTGAACTGGCTTAGATTTTTGCCTCAAACCCGCGTAGTTGAGCGCTTGGAAGGCGAATGCCGAAGGTGTTGGCGCCGGCTTCGCTGCGCACGAAAACATCGCCGCCATGCATCAGGGCAATGGCCTTGACGATGGCCAGCCCCAGGCCGTGGTTGCCGCCGCCACTGTTGCTGCGCGCCGCGTCCACCCGGTAGAAGCGCTCGAACAGCAGCGGCAGGTGGGTACCCTCGATGGCGGGGCCGGGGTTGCTCACGGCGATGCTGACCTGTTCGGCGTCGGCAGCGATGTGCACCTGGATCACCTGCTTGGGCGCGGTATGCTGCACGGCATTGTTGATCAGGTTGATCAGTGCCCGGCGCAATTGGGCTTTCTCGATGGGCGCCTGGGCGTCGCCGCTGACGGTGACGCTGACCTGCGCGTCTTCAAGGATGTAGTCCAGGTAGTCCAAGGTGGTCGCCACCTCTTCGGCCAGCGAGGCCTGGGTCAGGGCCGTGGCCTTGCTGCCCTGGTCGGCGCTGGCCAGGAACAGCATGTCGTTGATGATGCTGCGCAGTCGCTCCAGCTCTTCGAGGTTCGATTGCAGCACTTCGAAGTAGTGCTCGGCGCTGCGACCACGGGTCAGGGCGACCTGGGTCTGGCCGATCAGGTTGGTCAGTGGCGAGCGCAATTCATGGGCGACGTCGGCGTTGAAGGCCTCGAGCCGCGAATACGCCTGGCTGACCCGGTCGAGCGCGGCATTGAAGGCGCCTGCGAATTGCGCCAGCTCAGGCGCCAGGTCGTGGGTTTGCAGGCGTCCGTCCAGACGTGGCGGCGCCAGCGCCTGGGCTTCGTTGGAGAGGGCCAGAAGCGGACGCAGGCCAATGCGCGCCACCCAGTAGCCCAGCAGCGAGGCCAACAGCACACCGAGCACGGCAAGACCAACGATGGCCACCAACAAGCTGTGCTGGGCCTGCCAGAAGGTTTCGGTATCGATGCCGATCAGAAAGCGCAACGCGGGGCGGCCCGCCAAAGGTGGGAGTTCGCTGACCAGCACTTTGTAGGGGTAGGGCCGATCGGGCAGGCGCAGCTCGCGCATACCCTGCGGCCCTTCGGCGAATGTGCGGATAAGCGCGTCCGGCTGGCCATACTCGAATGCCGGGGTTTGGCTGACCACCCAGAAGCGGATGCGCCGGTCTTCTTCGCTGAGCAGGTTGAGCTTGTTGGTGATCTTGGCCCAGTGCTCAGGGGTGCCATAGCGGTTGAGGGTCGACTCAAGCACGCTGAAACGCGCATCGAGCTCGGCAGCGGGCAGCAGGTCGAGGCTGCGATCGACCTGGCGGTACAACGCCGAGCCAATCAACAGGAACACGCCCATCGCCACCAGGATGAACAGCGCCGACAATCGCAGGGCGATGGAGTTAGCCGGCACGGTTTTCCAGGACATAGCCCATGCCTCGTATGGTGTGCAGCAGCTTGTTGTCGAACGGGCCGTCGAGTTTGGCGCGCAGGCGTTTTATCGCCACCTCGACCACATTGGCGTCGCTGTCGAAATTGATGTCCCAGACCAGTTCGGCAATGGCGGTCTTGGACAGGATCTCGCCCTGCCGCCGGGCCAGTACGCTGAGCAGCGAGAACTCCTTGGCGGTGAGGTCCAGGCGCTGGCCGGCACGGCTGGCCTTGCGCGCCATCAGGTCGATCCACAGGTCGCCGACCTGGACCTGCAAAGGTTCATGGCTGCTGCTGCGGCGGGTGAGGGCTTGCAGGCGAGCGACCAGTTCCAGAAACGAGAACGGTTTGCCCAGATAATCGTCGGCACCTTCGCGCAAGCCATGGATACGGTCCTCGACCCGTTCGCGAGCGGTCAGCATGATCACCGGCGTCTGCTTGCGCGCCCTCAGTGCACGCAGCACGCCATAGCCATCCAGGCCAGGCAGCATCACGTCGAGCACGATCACCGCGTAGTCGCCTTCCAGGGCCAGGTGCAGGCCGTCGATGCCGTCGCGTGCGAGGTCCACGGTGAAGCCCTGTTCGCTCAGGCCGCGATACAGGTAGTCGGCGGTTTTTTCTTCGTCTTCGATGATCAGCACACGCATGGTCTTGTCTCAAGTGGCACTGGGCGCAGCCGCCTGGATGGCCCGGCGGCGATGGAACAAGCGTTCCAGGGCCAAGTATATGACCGGGGTGGTGAACAGCGTCAGGGCCTGGCTCACCAACAGCCCGCCGACCACGGCGATGCCCAAGGGCTGGCGCAGCTCGGCGCCGGTACCGAAGCCGAACATCAGCGGTACGGCACCGAGCAGGGCGGCGAGGGTGGTCATGAGGATCGGCCGAAAGCGCGTCAGGCAGGCCTGGTGGATCGCCTGCTCGGGCGTGATGCCCTGCGTGCGCTGGGCGTCCAGCGCGAAGTCGATCAGCAGGATGCCGTTCTTCTTGACGATGCCGATCAGCAGCACCACGCCGATCAGTCCCATGATGCTGAAGTCCTGCCCCATGGCCCATAACAGGATCAGCGCGCCCAGGCCCGCCGATGGCAGGGTGGAAATGATGGTCAGGGGGTGGACCAGGCTCTCGTAGAGCACGCCCAGGATGATGTACACCGCCACCAGTGCTGCCAGAATCAGCCACGGCTGGCTCGACAGCGAGCTCTGGAAGGCTTGGGCCGCACCCTGGAAGTTGCCGCTGATCGAGTCGGGCATGCCGAGTTCGCGCTGGGTGCGCTCAAGGATCTGCACGGCATCGCCCAGGGCCACGCCTGGCGCCAGGTTGAACGACAGGTTGGCGGCCGGGAACAGGCCATCGTGGCTGATCGACAGCGGCCCGGTGCTGGGCGGGGCGACATGGGCCAGCGCCGACAGGGGGACCATTTCGTGGGTCAGCGGCGAGCGCAGGTAGAAGTAGTTCAGGCTTTCGGCCTTGCCTCGTTGGCGGGCGTCGAGTTCGAGAATCACCTTGTACTGGTTGGTCTCGGTCTGGAATTCACTGATCTGCCGCTGGCCGAAGGCATCGTACAGCGCCTGGTCGACGTCGGTGGTGGTCAGGCCAAAGCGCGCCGCGGCCTGGCGGTCGATGTCGATGCGGGTGACGCTGGCGCCCAATTGCAGATCGTTGGACAGGTCGCGCAGTGCCGGGTTTTCCCGCAGGCGGTCGGTCAGGCGCTGGGTCCATAGGTTCAAGGCCATGCCATCATTGCTCTTGAGCACGTACTGGTACTGGGTGCGGGAAGGGCCGGAGCTGAGGTTGATGTCTTGCCCGGCGCGCATGTACAGGACGATGCCAGGCACCTGGGCCAGCTTTGGCCGCAGCCTGTCGATCAGCTCGCTGGCGGAAACGTCACGTTCGCCACGGGGTTTCAGGGCGATCCAGAATCGGCCGTTGGCGATGGTCTGGTTGCTGCCGGTCACGCCGACGGAATGGGAGAACGCGCGCACGGCTGGGTCGGCTTCGATGATCCTGGCCAGTGCCTGGTGCTTCTCGATCATGGCCGGGTACGACACATCCGCCGCCGCCTCGGTGGTGCCTAGGATGAAACCGGTGTCCTGCAGTGGGAAGAAACCTTTGGGGATTGCCACGTATCCGGCCACTGCCAACGCCAGGGTGATGCCGAACACACCCAGGGTCAGGCGCTGGTGGGCCAGGGCATGGTCCAGGGCACGCGCGTACCGGCGCACCAGGCGCTCGCCAAGGCCGCCGTGTTGCTCGCGAGGCGGGCGGCGCATGAACAGCGCGCACAACGTGGGCGCCAGCGTCAGCGACACCACCACCGAGATCAGGATGGTGGCCGTCGCGGTAAGGGCGAACTCCTTGAACAACCGGCCGACCACACCGCCCATGAACAGCAGCGGAATGAACGCAGCGATCAGCGAGAAACTGATCGAGATCACGGTGAAGCCGATTTCCCCGGCACCTTTGAGCGCGGCGGTGCGACTGTCGTCGCCCGCTTCAAGGTGGCGGTGGATGTTCTCCACCACGACGATGGCATCGTCCACCACGAAGCCGACGGCAATGACGATGGCCACCAGGGTCAGGTTGTTCAGGCTGAAACCGAACACATACATCAATGCGCAACTGGCGATCAGCGACACCCCTAGCACACTGGACACCACAAGCGTCGCCGACCATTGCCGCAGGAACAACGCCATCACCCCGATCACCAACACCACGGCGATCAACAGGGTCAGCTCCACCTCGTGCAGCGAGGCGCGGATGGTCTGTGTCCGGTCCTGCAGCACCGAGACCTCGACCGACGCAGGCAGCATCTCCTGCAGCCTTGGCAGCGCTTCCAGCACCCGGTCGACAGTGTCGACGATATTGGCACCGGGCTGGCGGAACACCACCAGGTTCAGCCCTGGTTGCGCGCCGGACCAGGCTTTGACGTAGGCGTTTTCGGCGCCATGGATCACTTTCGCCACATCCTGCAGATACACCGGCGCGCCGTCGCGGTAGGAGACGATCAGCTTGGCGTAGTCCTGCGGGTGGAACAGCTGGTCGTTGGCGGCGAGGGTCGACACGCTGTGCTCGCCGTACAACGCGCCCTTGGCCAGGTTCAGGCTGGTTTGCTGGATGGCCTGGCGCAGGTCGGCGAGGGTCAGGCCGATGGCTGCGAGTTTCTCCGGCTGCGCCTGGACCCGTATTGCCGGGCGCAACTGCCCGGTGATGTTGATCAGACCGACGCCTTCGATCTGGCTCAACTGGCGGGCCAGCAGGGTTTCGGCATAGTCACTCAGGTCATTGCCTGGCATCTGCGAGGAGCTTACGGTCAGCACCAGAACGGGGCTGTCGGCTGGGTTGACCTTGCGCCAGGTCGGCGGGTTGGGCAGGTCCTGGGGCAGGCGTGCGGTGGCGGTGTTGATCGCCGCCTGCACTTCCTGGGCAGCGGTATCGATGTTTTTGTCGAGGGTGAACTGCAAGATCAGGTTGGTCGAACCCAGGGCGCTGCTGCTGGTCATCTGGGTCATGCCCGGAATGGCGCTGAACTGCACCTCCAGCGGCGTCGCCACCGACGATGCCATGGTTTCCGGGCTGGCGCCGGGTAACTGGGCGGTGACCTGGATGGTCGGGAAGTCCGCTTCCGGCAACGGTGCCACCGGCAAGCGCGGGAAGGCGATGGCGCCCAGCAGCACCAGGGCGAATGTCAGCAGCAGGGTGGCGATCGGGTGGTCGATGCACCAGGCCGAAACGCCATTGCGCGTATTCATGGCTGACTCCTGCGGTCGGCCATTGCCGACGCGGCAGGGGCGTCAGGGGTGACCTCGACCCGCGACCCCGGCTTAAGCCGTGACTGGCCATCGAGTACCAGGCGCTCACCGGGCTTGACCCCGGCAATGACGTTCAGCTCGCTGTCCTGGTATATCAGCTTGACCGGCACGCTGGTGACCTTGTCGCCGTCCAGGCGGTAGACAAAGTGCCCATCGACGCCACGTTGCACCACCGGAGGCGGCACCACCAGGGCGTTTTCGTCCACGGCGGTACGCAGGCGAATGGTGACCAGTTGTCCGGGCCACAGGCGGCCATCCTTATTGTCGAACTCGGCCTTGACCCGCACCGTGCCGGTGGTGGCGGAAATCTGGTTGTCGATCAGGGCCAGGTGGCCTTCGCCCAGCAGGTTGCGTTCGCCGTCGGCGTCCATGTAGGCCTGGACCAGAGCAGGGGCGGGGGCCTTGAGCAGGCGTTGCAGGGTCGGCAGCATGTGCTGCGGTAGGGAGAATTCGACGGCGATCGGGTCGATCTGGGTGACGCTGAACAGGCCTTGGGTGTCGCTGGTACGCACCAGGTTGCCAGGGTCGATGTTGCGAATACCGACTCGACCGGTCACCGGTGAGCGGATCTGGGTGTACGACAGCTGCACCTGGGCGTTGGCGATGGCCGCCTGGTTGCCCTTGACCGTAGCCTGTAACTGGTTGACCAGCGCCTGTTGCTGATCGAGCGTCTGTTTCGAAACGCCGTCATCGGCGCTCAACAGGCGGTAGCGCTTGAGATCGACGCCGGCCACTTGGATCTGCGCCTGGCTCTGGCCGAGCAGGGCGCGGGCCTGGTCCAGGCTGGCGCGAATCGCCCGGTCATCGAGGGTGGCCAGCAAGTCGCCTTGCTTCACCCATTGCCCCTCCTTGACCAGCACCTGGGTCAATACCCCCTCCACCTGGGGCCGCACTTCCACGCTGTGCAGCGACAGCACCGAGCCGATGGCACTGGCATAACGCGGCACGTCCTGCTGAACGACGCTGACCACCCGTACCGGAATCGCCGCCTGCGCACGTGGCCCGGGCGCTTGCTCGCGCTGGCCGAACCACAGGCCCAGCGCAGCCAGCGCCAGGAGCGCCACAGCGGCGAGAAAAAGAGAGCGGGACGGGCGTCGCATGGGGCAAGCACCTTGGCCAAGAGGGGTGGGAAACACGTGTCCGTAGTGAAGCTTATAGCCCCCTGACCGGGTCGGCAGCGTGACGCCTGGCTGACAGCGCCGACAGTTTCGGCTCGTTGGTGGCCAATTGCCAATATCCTGCGCTGGATCAATTCAACGCCGGTTTTTACCCCTAGAGTCGAATGCCCTGCCGATCTTCCCAACTACAACAACGAGTGCCTCCGATGAAGTGCAATTTGCCTGTTACCGGTCGCGAAGTGGATTACCCCGGCGATGCCAACATTCTTTCCACCACTGACCTGGACAGCCGTATCACCTATGCGAACCAGGATTTCGTGAAGGTCAGCGGGTTCTCCCATGATGAGTTGCTGGGCAATGCCCACCACATCGTCCGCCACCCGGACATGCCGCCCCAGGCTTTCGAGCAGATGTGGCAGACGCTCAAGGGCGGGCGTTCGTGGATGGGGCTGGTGAAGAACCGTTGCAAGAATGGCGATCATTACTGGGTCAGTGCATTCGTGTCGCCGATCAGCAGTGGCGGCCAGACCATCGAGTACCAATCGGTACGGACCAAGCCCAGCCCCGAGCTGGTCGCGGCGGCTGAGCGTTGCTATGCGCAGTTGCGCCAGGGCCGTGGCGGTTGGCGCCAGCGCATACCGGTGCTGGGGTTACGCAGCCGGCTGATGCTCAGCGTCGGCACGGTATTGGCGTCGGTGGCCGCGCTGGGCCATTGGGGCCTGGGTATAGGCGGCTTGCCCGCACTGCTGGAGTTGGGGCTGGCTGCAGTCTTGAGCGGCCTGGTGATCGTCGTCTTGCTACGCCCGTTCGAACGCCTGCGCGCACAGGCCCTGGCCATAGCCGACAACCCCTTGAGCCAGCAGTTGTACACCGGCCGACGTGATGACATCGGCCAGGTAGCTTTCGCCATGCGCATGCTCAAGGCCCAACTGGGCGCGGTGGTGGGGCGTATCGGCGACACCTCGACACGCCTGGCGGCCCATTCCGGCGCCTTGGTCGACGCCTTGCACACCAGTCATAGCCATAGCCTCGAGCAGCAAGGCGAAGCCGACCAGGTAGCCACGGCGATCCACCAGATGAGCGCCAGTGTTGCCCAGGTGGCGAGCAGCGCGCAGTTGGCAGCGGTGGCGGCGGATGAGGCCGAGGGCGAGACCCAGGCCGGGCATCGGTTGGTGGACCGTAACCGCAACGCCATCCAGGGTCTGGCCGGCGCGTTGGCCGAGGCCAGTCAGGTGATTCACCGGCTGGAAACCCACAGCAGCGAGATATCGGGTGTGCTCGATGTCATCCGCGGTATTGCCGAACAGACCAATTTGCTGGCATTGAACGCGGCGATAGAGGCGGCCCGAGCCGGCGAGCAAGGTCGGGGATTTGCCGTTGTGGCCGATGAAGTACGCAACCTCGCCAAGCGCACCGCGCAGTCGACCCATGAAATCCAGCGCATGATCGGTGCCCTCCAGGACGGCACCCGCGCCGCGGTAGAAGTGATGCAGCAAAGCAGCGAGCATGCCGGACACAGCGTCGAGCAGGCGCAACTGGCCAGCAGCGCCCTGGATGGCATCAGCGCCCGGGTCAACCAGATCAACGAGATGAGCTTGCAGATTGCCGCGGCGGTGGAGCAACAAAGCCAGGTCAGCGAGAGCATAAACCGCAATATCGTCAGTATTCGTCTGGCCAGTGAAGCGACGGTGGAGGTGGGGCAGCATAGCCACTCACGTGCCAGTGATGTGGCGTATTTGGCGCAGGACTTGCGGCGGTTGGCGGATGAGTTTTGGCGGCGTTGTCAGTAGGGGGATTGGGCGCCCCCATTTACATGCACCTCAGTTCTATCCAAAACGACTAGCTCCATATTTTTTGAGTCAACGCCTACACGTCGTGCAGATGTAGCTTTTACCTGGGTCGAGTTATCCAACGCCACTTGACCATCCGTTGGCGCGAGGGGCGCGGCGGCCAGGGTCCAGGCGTCGACTTCAAACATGGAGTCGTACAGCGCCACCTGGGCCAGTTGCTGGCGGGCCCGGGCATGATTGACCTCGGCGTCGAGGTTGCCGCTAGCGGCGTCCTTGAGCAGCCCGGCCAGCCCACCGAACAGTTGGCTGGCGGTCTGGCCGGCGGCTTCGAGCATGGCAGGCA
>NZ_AUEC01000025.1 GCF_000425785.1 Pseudomonas taiwanensis DSM 21245 | reverse complement strand
ACCCTGTACCTCCAATCCATCGAGTGTCACCGGGTCGTTGAGGTTGCTGATGTTCAGGGTCAAAGTCGCGGAACTGGTGTCGCCGTCGGCGTCCTTGATCGTGTAGGTGAAGTGCTCGAGACCATTACCGCCACCCCCCAGGTTCTTGAAGTCCGGGTCATTGGTGTTGAGCGTATAGGTGTAGGAACCGTCTGCGGCCAGTACCAACGTGCCGTAGGTACCGGTGAAGGTACCGGCGATAACCGGGCCGCCGACCACACGGTCGGCACCTTGCACGTCGTTGCCCAGCACGTTGCCGGTCAGCGCGGTGTGCTGCTCGGTGGCAGTGACGGCGTTGCTGTCGTCATGAGCCTTGGGCGCATCGTCACGGATGTTCACATCCAACGAACCTTGCGCAATGTCGCCGTCGCGGTCACTCACCAGAACCGGGAAATGTTCGTGCACCGTGCGAACCCCTTCGCCAGTGCCATGCTGCTCGGCCCCGGTAAGGGTGTAGCTGTAGGTCACCACTCCGGTGGTAGGATTGTAACCGGTAATGGTCAGGAGGTTCCCCTGAGCGGTGATGATGGATTGGCCAACGCCTGTGACAACGCCAGCGGTCACGACATTGATGCCACCCACACTGAGATTGAACACGCCATCCTGCGCCACCACGGTGAAACTGCCGGATTGGGTCAACGCGGAAGGGTCACTGGCCGATCCGTCGGCGAGGTTGGCTTCGCTGAAAGTCAGTTCGCTCGGTGCAAGATCCAACCCCTGCAGTTCGACAGGATTGTTCTCATCCTGCGGCGGCGTGGGCCGCAGCACATCACCATTGTCATCACTGCTGGGATCCGTCCCGGCAATCTCGCGCGTGGCCAGCTCGGGAATTGAATTGAAACCTGCCGTTGGGAAGCCGACCGTTGGGTCGACCCGCGCGGCCACCTCGGTCAACATCACGAAGCTGTGGCCGCCGCCCAGGGCGCCGGGTGCGCCACTACTGGATGGGCCAGCAGCCGTGGCTTCGGCGGACTGGGTAGGGTCATCGCCTGCGGCAATGGCCTGCTGAATGCGTTCTACATCACTGAGCTGCGCATCACTCGGCGCCGTGCCGTGGTCCTGGGCGTGAGGCGCCTGGTTGGCCAGCAGGTCGGAGGTCATGGTCAGGCTGCTGTCACGCCCCAGGGTCAGCTCGGCGCCATTGTGCAAACGCACGGCCACGGCCCCGGCTGCGCCAGTTTCCAATTGCTCGCCGGCAAACAGGCGGTCGCCCTCCACCAAGGGCCGTCGCCCACCGTCGCTGCCGACCGCGAACACCTGCCCGACCACCTTGCTGACCACACCGACTAACTTAGCCATGAGCGCACGCCTCCCCTAACCGATAGGCTTTTACAGCCAATGACAGGGCGCAGCGCAGATCAAGGAGTCGAGCTCAAGCGTGGTCGCGGTGAGCATCGATCCTTCAGGTGACTACTTTGGCGATAGTATTAATGTAAGTTGGCCATCATTTTGTGCCAAAAAATTGTCGCCAAATACCACCTTTGCCTAACCGTCCTGCGTCTTTAGCTGTAAAAAATCTGGAACTCACCGCGATGCCTGAAAACCGTGGCCTACCACGGGTTTCAAATTCACCTGAAAGAAACAATGTCTTGGTTTGCATAGACCGCATAAGTTTTTTTTCGCATAGGTATTATGAAAAAATCTTCTTAGCTCGCGCCCTAAATGTTCTTAGCTCTGTTGTTACAAACTTGAAACGGTTTGAAGCATAAATATCGTCATTTTTTTGGCGAAAAGCAGGACTTTTTTGGACCAGGGAGATGTACCCCATGCGCGTGTTAACCCCCATCACCAGTGCAGTGCTGTTGGCCATGGCGTGTGCCAACGTTCAGGCGATGTCAATCAACGAGGCCGTCCAGAACGCCGTGGACCAACATCCCGAGATCAGCGCCAGCCGCAATAGTCGACTGTCGGCAGACGAGGATGTGAAGTTCGCTCGCGGGGGGTACTACCCAACAGTCGACCTGGTGGCCGGTTATGGCCGCCAACGTTCCGACAACCTCAATACTCGTGGACTCAACGCTGACGGCACCAGCAACCACCGCAAGGAAACGCTCAACTACACCCAGTCGGAACTGCGTCTTCGGCAGATGCTGTTCGATGGCTTCAACACCCCCAACGAGGTAGGCCGCACCGAGGCGGTGGCCAACTCGCGGGCCTACTACACCCAGGCCACCGCCGAGACGGTTGCCCTACGCGCCATCGAGGTGTACCTGGAGGTGCTCAAGCGCCGTGAGCTGGTGACCTTGGCGAAAAACAACCTGCAGGCCCATCTGCGGGTCAACGACCAGATCGGCCTGCGCAGCGAGCGTGGCGTCGGCAGCACCGCCGACCTCGACCAGTCCCGGGCCCGTCGCGCGTTGGCGGAGAACAACCTGGACACCGCCGAAGTCGACCTGGCGGACGCCGAGGCCAACTTCTACAGCGTCATCGGTCGCATGCCCGACGAACTGGAAACCCCGTCCACGATCAAGGGCCAGGTACCTGCCAATCTGGATGAGGCACGCAAGGGCTTGCTGGAGAACAACCCCTACCTGAAATCGGCCCAGGCCGATGTGAATGCCGCCGAGCAGCAGTACGAAGTGGCCAAGTCGCCTTTCTATCCGCGCCTGGACGCTGTGCTGGCCACCGGCGCCAATAACAACCTGGGCGGAGAAAAAGGCCACAGCAACAACGACTGGCAGGCCGGCGTAGAGCTCAGCTACAACCTGTTCCGCGGCGGTAGCGACAAGGCCCGGCTGCAATCGGATGCGCACAAGATCAACCAGGCCATGGACATCCGCAACAATGCCCTACGCGAGCTGAACGAGAACCTGGCCCTGGCCTGGAACGCCATGAACAACGCCCGCAAGCAAGCCCCGACCGCTCGTGAATACGCCGAAACCACCCAGCGAGTACGAGCCGCCTACCAGGACCAGTTCGGCCTGGGTCAGCGAACCTTGCTGGACGTGCTGGACAGCGAAAACGAGCTGTACAACGCCAACCGCCGCTACACCGAAGTACGGTACACCGAGGAGTTCTCGATGTATCGGGTCCTGGCGACCATGGGCGAACTGCTGAGCAAGCAACGCATCTCGCTGCCGCCAGAGGCCATTGCCAAGAGCGATGTGCGCAACGAGGCAAGACTGCCCGACATGCGCTAGGTACAGCCGCAGGCAGATCCGGTTCGCAAGGCGTTGCACCCCATCCAACGTCGCGGGAGTAGTCCATCGTGACCAGTATGCAAAGCGCGCAGCCGCGCCCGGATGTCGATGACCCACTGCTCGATGGCCTGCTGATCCTGTGTCGCCTGCATGGTCGCCCGGCCAGCCGTGCCAGTCTGTGCAGCGGCTTGCCCCTGGCCCAGCAGCGCCTGGGCCCGGCACTGCTGCCACGAGCAGCCGCCAGGGCTGGCCTACAGGCGCGCGTCCTGCCCCGTGGCCTGGCTGACATTTCGCCCCTCAACCTACCGGTGTTGCTGTTGCTCAACGACGGCCGCAGCGCCGTGCTGCAGCGCTGGGGCGATGACGGCCGTGCGCTGATCCTGCCCTGCGAAGCCGAAGGCGGTGAGCAATGGGTCGAGCGTGAAACGCTGGACCAGGCCTACAGTGGCAACGCCCTTTTCGCTCGCCCCCGACACACCCTGGAAGACCTGCGCTCGCCCTTGCTACCCAGGGTCAACGCCTGGTTCCGCGACACACTGCGTCACTCACGCTGGCTGTATGGCGATGCCTTGTTGGCCAGCCTGCTGATCAACTTGCTCGGCTTGATGGTACCGCTGTTCGTCATGCAGACCTACGACCGCGTGGTGCCCAACCAGGCTGTATCGACTCTGTGGGTACTGGTCGCTGGCCTGTTCATTGGCACTGCGTTCGAGTTGGTGCTGCGCATGGTCCGCGCCCATTTGCTCGATCAAGCCGGCAAGAAAACCGACCTGATTCTGTCTGCGACTTTGTTCGAGCGCATCACCGGCATGGCGATGAAGGCCAAGCCCGCCACCATTGGCGGCTTCGCCCAAAGCATCCACGACTTTCAGGGGCTACGCGAATTTCTCACCGCCGTGACCCTGACCAGCATCATCGACCTGCCCTTCGTTGCCCTGATGCTTCTGGTGATAGGCCTGCTCGGCGGCTGGCTGGTGCTGATTCCCTTGATCGCCTTCCCCGTTGCGGTGGGCTTCGCCCTGCTGATCCAGGCTCGTCTGCGTGACACCGTACAAAAGAGCCTGAGCCTGGGCGCGGTGCGCCAAGCGCTGCTAATCGAAACCCTGGGTGGCCTGGAAACTCTCAAAGCCTGCGGCGCCGAAAGCGAACGCCAGTACCAGTGGGAACACACCAACGGCGCCATCGCCCGCCTCGATGCCCACGCCCGCAACCTCTCCTCCCTGGCCAGCAACGGCACCCTGTTCATCCAGCAGTTCTGCGGCATGGCCACCATCGTGGCCGGGGTCTACAGCATCATCGCCGGCAACCTCAGTGTCGGCGCCCTGGTGGCCAGCTACATGCTCGGCAGCCGAGTGCTGGCACCGCTGGGGCAGATCGCCGGGCTGATCACCCGCTACCAGCAGGCTCAGCTCACCATGCGCAGCACCGACGCGCTGATGGCCCTGCCTCAGGAGCGCCAGGCTGAACAGCAAGCGCTGGAGCACACCACGCTCAAGGGTGGCCTGGCACTGAGCCACGTCAGCTTCCGCTACCCAGGGCAAACCCATGCCGCGCTGCATGACGTCAACCTCAGCCTCAGCCCTGGCGAGCGCATTGGCATCATCGGCCGCAGCGGCTCGGGCAAGAGCACCTTGGCACGCCTGTTGATGGGCTTTCATCACCCTGACGAAGGCCAGGTGCTGCTGGATAACCTCGACCTGCGCCAACTGGATATTGCCGACCTGCGTGGCCAGATCGGCTACGTGGCCCATGACCTGCCGCTGCTGGCCGGTTCCTTGCGCGATAACCTCACCCTCGGCGCACGTCACGTCAGCGATGCACGCATGCTCGAAGTGGCCGAACTGACCGGCGTCAGCGAGCTGGCCAGGCAACATCCCAGTGGCTTCGACCGCCCGGTGGGCGAACGAGGCCAGCTGCTGTCCGGTGGCCAGCGCCAGGCCGTGTTGCTGGCCAGGGCCCTGCTGCTGGAGCCCCCGATCCTGATTCTCGATGAACCCACCAGCCACATGGACAACAGCAGCGAGGAACAACTGCGCCAGCGCCTGATGGCCTGGGTGCCAGGCAAGACGGTACTGCTGGTGACCCACCGCACCTCGATGCTCAGCCTGGTGGACCGTCTACTGGTGCTGGACAACGGCAAGATCGTCGCCGACGGGCCAAAGGACGCGGTCATCGACGCCCTGCGCAAAGGCCGCATTGGCGCGGCAATGTAGGAGTTCACCATGCCTCTCATGCAAAGCGTGCGCAGCAACCAGGGCAACGACAAACGAGCCGAGCGCGACTATATGCCGGAGCTGGCCGGCGCCACTTTGCAGGACTCACCCCGCCTGTCGCGCCTGACCGTGTGGCTGGCCGCCGCACTGCTGCTGGTGGCGTTGGCCTGGGCCAGCCTGGCGGTGCTCGATGAAGTGACGGTAGGCGAAGGCAAGGCTATCCCGTCGAGCAAGGTACAGGTCGTGCAGAACCTGGAAGGCGGTATCGTCACCGAGATCTTCGTACGTGAAGGTCAAATGGTCGAGAAAGGCGCCACCCTGCTGCGCCTGGATGACACCCGTTTCAAGTCGAACAAAGGCGAGAGCGAAGCGGATCGGTATGCGTTGACCGCCCAGGTCGAGCGCCTCGCCGCCGAGTCCGAGGGGCGCCCCTTCGAGCTGTCGGATGAAGTGCGGGCCAAGGCTCCGCAAGTTGCCGAAGACGAAATCGCGCTGTATGAATCCCGCCAACGGCGCCTGGCCAGCGAAAAACAGACGCTCAACGAACAGCTGCGGCAAAAGACCCAGGAGCTCGCCGAATTCCGCTCGAAGGTCGAACAGTACCGCTCGGCCCTGGGCCTATTGCAGCAGGAGCTGAACATGTCGACACCGCTGGTGGGCACTGGGGCGATCTCGCCGGTGGAAATCCTGCGTCTGAAACAACGTACCGTCGAGGCGCGCGGCCAGCTCAATGCCACCAGCCTGGCCATTCCCCGGGCGGAGGCGGCGGTGGCGGAAATCAAGAGCAAGATCCAGGAGTCCGACGCCACCTTCCGCTCCGAAGCAGCCAAGGAGCTCAACGACAAACGCACTGAACTCTCGAAGATCACCGCCACCAGCATCGCCATCGACGACCGGGTCAACCGCACCACCGTGGTGTCGCCGGTGCGTGGTATCGTCAAGCTGCTCAAGGTCAACACCATTGGCGGCGTGGTGCAGCCGGGCAGTGACCTGGTGGAGATCGTGCCGATCGAGGACAACCTGCTGATCGAGGCCAGGGTGCGGCCGCAGGATGTGGCGTTCCTGCATCCGGGGCAGCCGGCGATGGTCAAGTTCAGTGCCTATGACTACACGATTTACGGTGGGTTGAAGGCCAAGCTCGAGCTGATCAGTGCCGACACGGTGACCGATGACAAGGGCAATGCGTTCTACCTGATCCAGGTGCGCACCGACAAAAATCACTTGGGTGGGGACAACAAACCGTTGCTGATCATCCCGGGGATGGTGGCCACGGTGGACATCATCACCGGCCAGAAAAGCGTGCTGGATTATCTGCTCAAGCCGGTGCTCAAGGCACGGACCGAGGCGCTACGCGAGCGGTGAAGGGTTTGGATTGCGTGATGTCGCCACATTTTCAGCGCCTGTGAGATCGAGCGCCGCCCGCGCGGCGCATCGCGGGCAAGCCCGCCCCTACCTTGATTGGTGTGAAACAACCGTAGGAGCGAGCCTTGCTCGCGATGCGTCGCGTAAGCGGCGCTTGATCCTACACCGGCCCCATATCGGCGAACAAAAAGAGCATCGCGAGCAAGGCTCCCACAGTCTGTTTCGGGCGAGTCTATCCTGTGCCAGTTAGGCTGGCCGCCTTGATGCATGACTGAAGACTGATGAAAAGCGGTTGCGCCCACCTCAATATCGAAACGAGCAAACACGGCGGACAGTGGAGCCTCCACAGGAGTGATTGGCCCGGGAACCGCAAGCGGCAAGTCCTCTTCTATTAGCCACAAAACCTGTGGGAATTCGCCCTCTCCACTCCTGATAACGGCAGCCTTGCTGCCGTGTCGTGTTGCTGAAGGCCTAGCATTTTTGCCAGTAGAAACAAATGGCGAAGGATTACATCCTGAAGGCTCCAATTACCTGAAGGAGCAGATCACATGCGATTTTTTGCGATTGTAGGTATTGCAGGCGTTCTGGCTGTGGGGAACGCACTTGCGGCTACATGTCCGGAGCCATCCAGCATCAGCCAAAAAGCTGATACACAAGACGACATGGATGGGATCGCTTACAGCGCCACGAATGAGGATGGTCAATGGTCGGGTTTCACACCCAATGCAAAAGAATCGAAGGCCGATGAATTCAAACTGCTAAATCAGAAAGAGACCACGACCTCAATCATTTGCCGATACGAGAGCGACGACGAAGGCATCAGCTTGGCATTGAAAAAATGATGCCCTGAGGCCGTCAGCCAGAGGCACGACCGTCCTTGTCATGGGAAGTCGCATTTCATGATCGGGGCGGCGTGCTGCTTGAGCAACCATGATTTCGCTCGAATACATCAACACCCATCGCCTTGATCTGCCCTTCGATCAACGCCTCGAATGGCCGTAGCAGCTCATCGAAACTGGCTGGCTGCTCCAGCACGTTCAACGCCTGTGCCACTGCCTCGATGGTCGACACCGCGCCCGGCTCCGGTGCCTTGCGCAGGCGGTAGCGAGAGGGCGCGACCTCGGCCAGTGTCACCCTGGGCAGCGCCTCCAGCAACGGGTTCATGTACAGCAGCTTACGGGCCTTGCGCCAGGTGCCGTCGGGGACGATCAGCATGAATGGCCTATCGTCCGTTTCATCGTAGGCTGCCAGCGCTTGTGCCTGCTCGCCCGGGAACAGCAGCACGGGCCGATAGCCCGGTTTGGCCAACAGCTCGGCAAGATCGGCGAACACTTCCCCAACCCGCAGCTCGGCATTGACCAGGCCCAAGGCGGCCAGTCGCGCGGTGTTCAGCGCGTGGTCGGTTTCACTGGGATGCTGCAGCAGGGCCACGCGGGTGCGGCTGTCGAGGCTGGGAATCAGTGGGCAGAGGCAATGGTCAAGCGGGCGCTGGCAGCGTTCGCAGCGAGGTCTGGGCATGGTGTTCTCCGTTGGCGGAGTATTTTGCCATATGCCGATATGCTGGGCCCGCTTTGCCGGCGATGGGCTGCCAAGCAGCCCCAACGGCCTCAACGGTTAAACCGCTCCGCCAGACTATGCAGGTATTCGGCCATGCGTTCGAGGTCAACACCATTGGCGGCGTGGTGCAGCCGGGCAGTGACCTGGTGGAGATCGTGCCGGTCGAGGACAACCTGCTGATCGAGGCCAGGGTGCGGCCGCAGGATGTGGCGTTCCTGCATCCGGGGCAGCCGGCGATGGTCAAGTTCAGTGCCTATGACTACACGATTTACGGTGGGTTGAAGGCCAAGCTCGGGCTGATCAGTGCCGACACGGTGACCGATGACAAGGGCAATGCGTTCTACCTGATCCAGGTTCGTACCGAGCAGAATCACCTCGGCAGGGACAACAAACCGTTGCGGATCATCCCGGGGATGGTGGCCACGGTGGACATCATCACCGGCCGGAAAAGCGTGCTGGACTATCTCTTGAAGCCAGTGCTCAAGGCGCGGACAGAGGCGATGCGCGAGCGTTGAGTCGCCCGCAGGCCGGCTCCTACAGCGCTGCATGCAGGAACCGGCCCAGGCTCTACTGGACGTATGCCGCAGGCGGGTCCGGCAACGCTGCGAGCAAATCCCGCAAGCCATCGGACCATTGCGACCGGATACGCTGAAAGTAAGGGTCATGGGCCGTGATACGGTGGCATTTCACCTCATCCAGGCAGTCTTTGCGGTACACCAGCAGATCCAGCGGCATACCCACCGACAGGTTGCTGCGCATGGTCGAGTCGAACGAGATCAGGCCGCAGCGCAGTGCCTCGCCCAGCGGCGTGTGGTAGAGCAGGTTGCGATCGAGTATCGGCCTGCCGTACTTGCTCTCGCCCAGCTGCATGAACGGCGTGTCCTCCGTTGCCTGGATGAAGTTGCCTTGCGGATAGATGTTGTACACGCCCATGGGCTGGCCCAGGATCTGCCCCCCCACCAGGAACGAACAGCTCAGGTCCACCTTGCCAGACAGCTTGGTGCAGTCCCGGTTGATCACCTCTCGAATGGTGTCGGCCACCAGCGCCGTGGCGTCGTACAGCGTCGGTACGTTCAACAGATGCGCGCCCTCACTGTCACAACGCTGCCTGAGCAAACTCACCACCGACTGCGAGGTCGCAAGGTTGCCGGCCGTTTGCAGCACGATCAGGCGCTCACCCGGCACATTGAACACGAACAACTTCCGGAACGTGGAGATCTGGTCGATTCCGGCATTGGTCCGTGAGTCCGATATGAAGACCAACCCGTCCGCCAGGTGCATCGCAACGCAATAGGTCATTGCTGTTGTGCCTGTGGTAGCGAGCTGACCTGCACCCGCGCCAGCATCGACTCCGCCCCGCCGCCACGGCGCATGCCACGCACCGGGCAGGCATCGAGATAATCATGCCCCACCGCCAGCTTCAGGTGCCGTTCCGGCCTGGCCAGGCGGTTGGTGACATCGAAGCTGTACCAGCCATCGCCCAGCCAGGCTTCGGCCCAGGCGTGGCTTGCCAGGTGGCTTTCGTCCTCGGTGCACAGGTAGCCCGACACGTAGCGCGCAGGGATGCCCAGGCTACGCGCGCAGGCCAGGAACGCATGGGTATGGTCCTGACAGACGCCGGCGCGGTTGGCGAAGGCTTCCGCCGCCACCGTGTCCACCGCCGTTGCGCCAGGGGTGTAGGCAATGTGATCGGCCAACCCGTTCATCAGATCGATCAGCGCCGTCCGGTCGCGTCTGGCGCCACAGTGTCGAATGGCGAAGCCCCGCAGTGCATCGTCGATGGCGGTCAGTTTGCTCGAACGCAGAAATGGCAGCGCGGACTGCGTGTCGTGCTCCACTTCCAGCGTCTGGTCGATGTCCACGTCCCCATGGGCACTGAGCATCAGGGCGTCATGGGGTTCGTCGATGGTCAGCAAATGCAGGACATTGCCATAGGGATCCAGCTGGCTACCTACCGGACGTGGCAGATCCAGATGCCATTCCAGTATCTGCTGGCGTTCACTGCTCTTGGGTGTGAGGCGCAGCAACTGGATGCTCATGCACACGTCGTTGGAGTAGTGGTAGGTGGTGTCGTGGCGGATAGACAGTCTCATACTACCTCCAGGTAGGATTCGTGAACGTTCTGTCCCAAGTGATTGATCTGGCCGATGTAGTGGGTCAACCACTGATGCAGCCCAGACTCAAGGATCTCTTCGATACCAGTGAAGCGCAGACGGGCACTGAGTTCGGCTGCCAGACGTTGCGCCGGACGCCCGTTTTCACCCGGCAAACCGGCCAGCAACTGCGCCAGCTCCTCGACGCAGGCATGCAGCGAGCGTGGTACATCCGCGCGCAGCAATAGCATTTCGGAGACCTGCTCGGCCGCCGGTGCGCAGCGGTAGATTTCGTTGAACGCTTCAAAGGAGGACAGCGCGCGCAGCAAGGCGCTCCATTGGTAGTAGCCGCGTGCGGAGTTGTCGCTGACTTCTTCCGATTCCTCGCCGAACATTTCGTAGCGCGCGTCGAGCAAACGCAGGGTGTTGTCCGCCCGCTCCAGGAAGGTGCCCAGGCGGATGAACCCATAGGCCTCATTGCGCATGATGGTGCCAGCGGTGGCACCCCGGAACAGGTGCGACCGCTCCTTGACCCATTCGCAGAAGTGGTTGATACCGTAGCGTGCCAGGCCTTTGTTGGCGATGTTGCGCATCTCCAGCCAAGTGGCGTTGATGTTCTCCCACATGTCGGCGGTAATTCGCCCACGCACCGCGTGTGCATTGCTGCGCGCGGCCCGCAGACAGCAATAGATGCTGCCGGGGTTGGTCTCGTCCAGGGCGAAGAAATGCAGCATGTGCTCGACATTGAGCTCGCCGTAACGGCGGTTGTAGTCGTCCAGCGTGCCCGCTGCCAGCAATGACATCGCCAGCTCAGGCCGCCCATCGCTGCGCCCAGCCTGGGGCATCAGCGAAAGCGAATAGCTGACCTCGAGCATGCGCGCCAGGTTCTCCGCGCGCTCAAGGTAACGGGACATCCAATACAGGTCCGAGGCAGTCCTTGAAAGCATGATTCAGTCCTCCACAACCCAGGTGTCCTTGGTGCCGCCGCCCTGGGACGAGTTCACCACCAGCGAGCCTTCGCGCAAGGCCACCCGCGTCAATCCGCCTGGCACCAGGCGGGTTTCCTTGCCTGACAGCACGAACGGGCGCAAGTCGATGTGCCTTGGCGAGATGCCGTTTTCCACGAAGGTTGGGCAGGTCGACAGACACAGCGTCGGTTGGGCGATGTAAGCCTCCGGGCGGGCCTTGATCCTGGCACGAAACTCTTCGATCTCCGCTCTGCTCGCGGCCGGCCCGACCAACATGCCGTAACCGCCCGAGCCCTGGGTCTCCTTGACCACCAGTTCCGGCAGGTTGGCCAGCACATGGGACAGTTCGGCAGGCTTGCGGCACTGCCAGGTCGGCACATTCTTGAGAATCGGCTCCTCTGAAAGGTAAAAGCGGATCATGTCGTCGACGTAGGGGTAGATCGACTTGTCATCAGCCACCCCGGTACCCACCGCGTTGGCCAGCACCACATTGCCGGCACGGTAGGCCGTAACGAGCCCTGGCACGCCAAGCAGGGAGTCGGGATTGAAGGACAGCGGGTCGAGGTAGGCATCGTCGAGGCGTCGGTAGATGACATCGACCGCACGTGGACCAGAAGTCGTGCGCATGAAGACATGGTTGTCGCGCACGAACAGGTCAGCGCCTTCGACCAATTCCACACCCATTTCACGGGCCAGGAAAGCGTGTTCGAAATAGGCGCTATTGAATCGACCGGGGGTCAGTACAACGGTTGTCGGGTTATCCAGCGGGCTCGAACTCTTCAGGGTATCGAGCAACAAGTTGGGATAATGGTCGATGGCTGCGACGCGTTGAGCAGCGAACAACTCGGGGAACAGACGCATCATCATCTTGCGGTCTTCGAGCATGTAGCTCACGCCGCTTGGGGTTCGCAAGTTATCTTCCAGTACGTAGTAACTGCCATCGCCATCACGCACCAGGTCGACGCCGGCGATGTGGGCATAAATACCGCGATGCAAATCCAGGCCTTGCATGGCCACCTGGTAACCATCGTTCGCCAGGACCTGCTCGGGTGGAATGATGCCCTCCTTGAGAATCCGTTGCCCGTGGTAGATATCGTCAAGGAACAGGTTCAGTGCCTGGACACGCTGGATACAACCGCGCTCCACGGTTCGCCATTCACTGGCCTTGATACTGCGAGGAATGATATCGAACGGAATCAACCGCTCGGTGCCTTGTTCATCCCCATACAACGTGAACGTAATGCCTGCGCGATGAAACAATAAGTCCGCTTCACGACGACGCTGATCGAGCAACTCCAAGGGGGTATTCGCCAGCCAACGCGCAAACTCTTGATAATGCGGACGACACTCACCGGCCGCATCATACATTTCATTGAAAAAGGCCCGAGGCATACGCAACTCCCCACACACTAAGTACAACTGTTATCCCTGCAGTCGTTACCTAGCAATAGCGATGCCGAAACAGGCGCCACCCCGCAAACCGTGGCCTCTCGCGGTGCAGGTTCACCTAGGTTGTCAAGGTAAACGCACTCAATAAGGGCTCGTTGTAGCGTATTGAATAAGGCGTGAACCAAAACAGGGAATACAGGCCTTGGAATGCAAGTAGTAAGTGGGCCGCTTATCGCCGGCAAGCCGGCGCCTTCAGGCGCGCTCCTGGCCTATTGGTCTTGACCATGGTTGCGCTGGAATGTCTCCCGGCCCATTGCAGCTATCTGCCCTTCGATCAGTGCCTCGAACGGTTGCAGCAACGGGTCGAAACACTCTGGTGCTTCCAGTGCATTCAACGCCTGCACCACCGCCTCGATGGTCGACAGCGCCCCAGGCTCCGGCGCCTTGCGCAACCGGTAGCGTGAAGGCGTCACCTGCCCCAGCGTCACACGCGGCAAGGCCTGCAGCAATGGGTTGAGGTAGAGCAGCTTGCGCGCCTTGCGCCAGGTACCGTCCGGAACGATCAGCAGCAGCGGCGTGTCCTGTGCATCGCCATAGGCGCTCAGCGCTTCGGCGCCATCCCCTGGAAACAGTATTACCGGCCGGTAACCGGGAGTGGCGAGCAAATCGGCCAGATCCTCGAACACCTCGCCGACCCGTAATTGGGCGTTCGCCAGCCCCAATGCGACAAATCGGGCTGTATTGAGGGCGTGGGTGGTTTCGCTCGCGTGCTGCAACACCAGGACGCGGGTGCGGCTGTCGAGATGAGGGATCAGTGAGCAAAGGCAATGGTCTTGCGGACGCAGGCAGCGTTCGCAGCGGGGTCTGGACATCGGGTTCTCCTGGCTGGCGCCAGTGTGCCATAGCCACCCGATAAAAGGCCCACATCCCTGTGGGAGAGTCGTGGGTTCAGCGGTTGAAACGCTCCGCCAGACTGTGCAGGTATTCGGCCATGCGTTCGAGGTCCTGGCTGATCTCGGCACCTTGCTTGGCCTGCCCGGCGCTCTGGTCACACAACTGGGCGATACGCACGATCTGCTGGTTGATGTCTTCGGCGACGTGGCTTTGCTGCTCCGACGCGGTTGCCATCTGCTGACTCATACCGGTGATGCGGCTGACCGCCTGGACAATCCCGGCCAACGCCGACTGCACCGCTTCGACGCTCTGCATGCTGTCACGGGAAATTTGCTCGCCACGACTGGCGGTGCTCACCGCGCGTTCGGCGCCAGCACGTAACGACGCGATGATGTGGTGGATTTCATCCGTGGACGACCGCGTGCGTTGGGCCAGGGAGCGCACCTCATCGGCCACCACGGCGAACCCCCGGCCTTGCTCGCCAGCGCGGGCCGCCTCGATGGCCGCATTGAGCGCCAGCAGGTTGGTCTGCTCGGCGATTGAGGTGATGGTGTCCACCACGCTGCCGATGCTCTGGGTCTGCTCGGCGAGGGCATTGACGGCCTGGCCGATGTCGCTTACCGCAACGCTCATGCTGCCCATGGCCTTGAGGCTCTGCTGCGCCAGCTCGCTGCCCTGTTGGGCCAGCTGGTCGGCATCGCCGGCGGCATGGGCGGTGCTTTGCACGTTATGGGTGACCTCCTGGATGGTCGCGGCCATCTGCGCGATGGCCGTGGCCGACTGGTCGGTTTCGCTACGCTGGCGGTCGAGCATCTGCGCCTGGGCATCGGACAGGTCGGCGGACTGGGCCGCCCGTGACTTGACCCCGACCCCGGCATCCACCAGCCGGGTCAAGGCGGTCTGCAGGCGCGCCTCCTCGCTGATGATTGCCAGGTCCAGTTGCCCCTGCAGCCCTGGATTGTCACTGTAGGTCAACGCCACCAACGGGCTGGTAAAGGCCTTGGGATGCTCGTCCAGGGTGCGGCGTATGGCCAGGTTTTGTCGATGCTCGACCCAGTACCAGGCAACCAGCAGGCTGGCCATCAGAACACCTAATGCGGCGTAGGTGGGCAACCAGAGGTAACCGGCAGCCGAGAGCACGCCGGCTCCGATCAATGGCCAGCCATGCCCCAACCCATGCCCCAAACGCGCCGCCCACGACACGGGCGAACGGCCTGCGCGCAGTCGCGCATACAGCGCTTCGGCGCGGCGGATCTGCTCACGGGTAGGCACCGAGCGCACCGACTCATAACCACTGACCCGGCCATTTTCGTAAATCGCCGTGACATAGGCGCTGACCCAGTAGAAAT
The DNA here is from genome assembly GCF_000425785.1 of Pseudomonas taiwanensis DSM 21245. Lineage (GTDB taxonomy): Bacteria > Pseudomonadota > Gammaproteobacteria > Pseudomonadales > Pseudomonadaceae > Aquipseudomonas > Aquipseudomonas taiwanensis. The sequence goes on along the minus strand of NZ_AUEC01000025.1, from coordinate 101,035 downwards.
CGCCGTTCTTGGCGCGGTTCTTGACCACGCCCATCCAGGGCTTGCCTTGCTTGATGGTGTCCCACATATGCCCGAAGACCGCAGGCGGCATGTCCGGGTGCCGCACCAGGTTGTGCGGTTGCCCGACCAGTTCATCGTAGGTGAACCCGCTGATGGCTACGAAGGCGTCGTTACAGTAGGTGATTCGGCTGTTTAGGTCCGTGGTGGAGATCAGGCGCTGTTCGCTGGGGAAGGTTCTTTCATGCTCAGTGACGGGCAAATTCATGCGCATCTTGGGCGATCCTTGCTTGTGTAGATGAAGGGGAAAATCATCAAAGCAAGTAGAGGTTTAGCAGAGCGCCACCATGGTAGTGGCCAGGTTGTGCAGGAAAATGGCTCGTCCCGACGGAATGTCCGAAATGTCGTCTGACTCAGCCGACGATGAGCTGGCTCTTGAGCAGGTCACGGAACGTCTGGATCAAGGGTTCGCGGCTGCGACCGCGACGAATGATCAAGGAAAATGGCGCCTGATAGCCAAAGGTCGCCGGCGACAATACCCGCAGGTCGCCTTTGTCCACCCAGGCCTGGGCGTAATGTTCGGGCAGGTAACCGATGTAGGCGCCTGAGAGAATAAGAATCAGCTGCGCCTCCATGCTCTCTACCGTTGCCGCACTGTGCTTGAAACCATGGCGGGCCAGCTCCGCCTGGCTCCAGTAGCCACGCCCGACCATGCGCTGCTGGGTCACCACCTGCTCGGGGATGCGCCGTTCGGCGAACAACGGATGTCGGCTGCTGCAGTACAGCCAGTGCTGCTCGCGGTACAGCGGCTGGTAGACCAAGCCGCTCATGCGCGACGAAAAGGCGCCAATGGCAAGGTCCAGGCGGTTGTCCTGCACCCCCAGTTGCAGCTCGTAAGGGCTGGAAACCGACAGGTGCAGGTGGACCGCCGGGTGCTCCTGGCTGTAGGCGCCGATCGCCTCGGCCAACGGCAGCGCCCGATCGCCGACGGTCGAGTCGATCACCCCCAGGTTGAGCGTGCCACGCAGTTCGCCCTTGAGGGCGGCGGCGTATTGCTCGAATCCATCCAGTTCGGCCAGCAGGCGCAATGTCTCCTGATGGAACAGCTCGCCCTTGCTGGTCAGGCTGAAACCGCCTCGCCCGCGGTGACACAGCACGATCCCCAACGCCCCTTCCAGTTGGCTCATGTAGGTGCTGATGGCTGATGTCGACAGGTTCAGCTCACGCTGGGCATTGGCGAAGCCCTGGTGGCGCACGACGCTCACGAAGATGCGCAGCAGTTTCAGGTCAGGCAGTGTCGAGGCCATGGTGCAACGGTTCCGCAGGAGAATTTTCGCGCAGTCTAACCGGTCTTGCGGCCATTAGTTCAGAAATTCCTGAAGTAAGTATTTGCCGGTAGCGATTCTTCCCGCGCACAGCCTTGAGCAGACTTGGCCGAAATGTCCCTGCCCGCCAGCAGAACCACACTATCGAGGCGCGCGGCGGCACAGGTTCGAACAAACAGAACAATCGACCGACTGATGAGGCCCACCGTGGACAAGATTCTCCACCAACCACTGGGCGGCAACGAAATGCCGCGTTTCGGCGGCATCGCCACCATGCTCCGTCTTCCCCACCTGCAAAGCGCCGAAGGCCTGGATGCCGCGTTCATCGGCGTACCGCTGGACATCGGCACCTCGCTGCGCTCAGGTACCCGTTTCGGCCCACGGCAGATCCGCGCCGAGTCGGTGATGATCCGCCCGTACAACATGGCCACCGGTGCCGCCCCGTTCGACTCGCTGTCGGTGGCCGACATCGGTGACGTAGCGATCAACACCTTCAACCTGCTTGACGCCGTGCGCATCATCGAAGAGGCCTACGACGAACTCCTCGAGCACAACATCATCCCGCTGACCCTGGGCGGCGACCACACCATCACCCTGCCGATCCTGCGCGCACTGCACAAGAAGCACGGCAAGATCGGCCTGGTGCACATCGATGCCCATGCTGACGTCAACGACCACATGTTCGGCGAGAAGATCGCCCACGGCACCACGTTCCGCCGTGCCGTGGAAGAAGGCCTGCTCGATTGCGACCGCGTGGTGCAGATCGGCCTGCGCGCCCAAGGCTACACCGCCGACGACTTCAACTGGAGCCGTCGCCAGGGCTTTCGCGTGGTGCAGGCCGAAGAGTGCTGGCACAAATCGCTGGAACCGCTCATGGCCGAGGTGCGTGAAAAGGTCGGCGGTGGCCCGGTGTACCTGTCGTTCGACATCGACGGTATCGACCCGGCCTGGGCGCCAGGTACCGGCACGCCGGAAATCGGCGGCTTGACCACCATCCAGGCGATGGAGATCATTCGCGGCTGCCACGGCCTCGACCTGATCGGCTGTGACCTCGTCGAAGTCTCCCCGCCTTACGACACCACCGGCAACACCTCGTTGCTCGGTGCCAACCTGCTGTTCGAAATGCTCTGCGTGCTGCCGGGCGTCGTGCGTCGCTGATCAACGCTGCACTGCTGGATCGTGGGAGCGGACAGCACGCGGCGATGGACTGATAGAACTGGCAGGAGCCATCTGGGAGGGCCATAGAGGCCCGCCAACACAAGACAAGACCGCCGGGCGCCGTGAACCCGCCCGCGTGGTCGATCTCGCCATAATAAAGATAATCGGGAGACCCCCAATGGCCTTGGACATCATCGTTGTACTGATCTATGCCGCCGGCATGCTCGGGTTGGGCTGGTACGGCATGCGCCGTGCAAAAACCCACGAAGACTACCTGGTGGCCGGGCGCAACCTCGGCCCGACCCTGTACATGGGCACCATGGCAACCACCGTTCTCGGCGGCGCCTCGACCGTAGGCACCGTACGCCTGGGTTATGTTCACGGTATCTCCGGTTTCTGGCTGTGTGCAGCCTTGGGCCTGGGCATCATCGCCCTGAACCTGTTCCTCGCCAAACCGCTGCTGCGCCTGAAGATCTTCACCGTGACCCAGGTTCTGGAGCGCCGCTACAACCCGATGGCGCGCCAGGCCAGCGCGGCGATCATGCTGGCCTACGCGCTGATGATCGGCGTCACCTCGACCCTGGCCATGGGGACCGTGTTGCAGGTGCTGCTCGACGTGCCGTTCTGGATGGCCCTGCTGTTCGGTGGTGGCGTGGTGGTGGTGTATTCGACCATCGGCGGCATGTGGTCGCTGACCCTGACCGACATCGTCCAGTTCGTGATCAAGACCGTAGGCCTGATGTTCATCCTGCTGCCAGTGTGCCTGTACAAGGCCGGTGGTTGGGACACTCTGGTAGCCAAGCTGCCGGCAGCCAGCTTCAGCTGGACCACCATCGGCTGGGACACCATCATCACCTACTTCCTGATTTACTTCTTCGGCATCCTGATCGGCCAGGACATCTGGCAGCGGGTGTTCACCGCCCGGGACGAGAAAGTCTGCCAGCGCGCCGGTACCACTGCTGGTGTCTACTGCGTGCTGTACGGCCTGGCCTGCGCGCTGATCGGCATGGCCGCCCATGTGCTGATGCCGGACCTGGCGAACCCGAACAACGCCTTCGCCGAAATGATCAAGAGCCAGTTGCCCGATGGCATTCGTGGCCTGCTGATGGCGGCTGCCCTGGCCGCGATGATGTCTACCGCCAGTGCCGGCCTGCTGGCTGCCTCGACCACCCTGACCGAGGACCTGCTGCCTAAACTGCGTGGTGGCAAGCAGTCGAGCCTGGGCGTCAACCGCCTGTTCACCCTGCTCACTGGCCTGGTGGTACTGGCTATCGCGCTGGCGGTGAACGATGTGATCAGCGCCCTGACCCTGGCCTACAACCTGCTGGTCGGCGGCATGCTGATCCCGCTGATCGGTGCCATCTTCTGGAAGCGTGCGACCACCGCAGGGGCCATCGCCAGCATGTCGCTGGGCTTTGCCACCGCACTGTTCTTCATGTTCAAGGATGGTCTGGATGCCAACACGCCGATCTACTACAGCCTGGCCGTCGGTCTGGTGAGCTTCGTGGTGGTGAGCCTGATGTCGCGCAAGTCGGTGGCGGCGGCAAAGCTGGCGTGAGCCTGTAACGCGGGTTGGCCGCGATCGCCGGAAAGCCGGTTCCTGCAAGGTTGGTGCTTGCAGGGACCGGCGACACGGCCACTACGAACACCACGCCCCCCCAGAATCAAAAAGGCCGCGGCATCGGCAAGTGATGCAGCGGCCTTTTTTTCATTCAGCGACGACGCGGTTGGCGCTTGCGTTGTTCTTCGTCGGTCGGGATCGGCACTGGCTGCAGCGGCGGAGGGAGCAAGCCCAAGGCGACAGCGAGGTCGTGGAGCCAGTTGTAAAGTCGGTCGTTCATAAATGCCCCCTTTTACGGGTCAGCCTCACGGCAATTTCAAATCTTGCGATGTTTCATACAGATCATAGTCCGATGTCCTGTATTACGCATGCCTCTGCCCTTACAGATAAGGGCCAGTTTGACCCGGATCAAGCCGAAATGCCGTATTCCGACGACTGGTTAATCGTTTCGCTTTGTTGCAAATCGATCCACGCCTCTAAATTCGCGCCGCGCATGCCCTGACGCCACATCAACCAGGTGACCGCCTCATCGAATGGCGCCTGCAAGCGGTGCACCCGCACACGGTCGCGCCCTGGCAGGCTGTCGAGCATCGAGCGGGCCATCATGGCCACCCCTGCCCCGGCAATCACGCAGGCCAGCATGCTCTGGTAAGACTCGATCTCCATCACGCGCCCCATCGGCGTGTGGGCATGGGCATACCACGCCTCCAGCCGCATGCGGTAGGAGCAGCCCTGGCGGAAGGTGAACACCGCCTTGCCAGCAACGTCCTTGGCGGTGTGCACCACGGGGTGCTCCGGGCTGGTGATCAGCACCAACTCTTCTTCGCACAGCGGTATACCGTCCAATCCGGCCAGGTTCAGTGGGCCGTCTACCAGCGCGGCGTCCAGGCGATGGCTAAGCAGTCCTTCGAACAACTCGCCACTGGGTGCAGCTCGTACCTGCAGGTTCACCGCCGGGTAGGCCTGGTGATAGCGGGCCAGCAGCGCCGGTAGATGGGTGGCCGCCGTGCTGTACATGGTCCCCAGCACGAAGTCGCCGGCCGGCTGCCCGCCCTGCACCGCCGACAGCGCTTCGTCATGCAACGCAGCCAGGCGGTTGGCGTAGTCCAGCAGCACCTTACCGGCGGGCGACAGTTGCAGGCGCTGGCGCTCGCGCAGGAACAGCTCCACACCCAGTTGCTCCTCGAGTTGCCGCAGGCGCGTGGACAGGTTCGAAGGCACTCGATGCAGGCGCTCGGCGGCACGGGTCACCGATCCTTCCTCGGCCACAGCCTGGAAGATGCGCAATTGGCTGAACTCCATTGCATTCTCCAAAACAGAATAACTTCATCATCATTATTCAATTTTATTGAAAGTCAATCAGCCCTACCCTGCCATCCATCGCTTACATTCGCGCAGGAGTATCCTCATGTCGCCGCTCGTACAACTGCTGGCCAGTGCCGTGGCCCTGATGATGGCCATGGGCATTGGCCGCTTCGCCCTCACCCCGCAACTGCCGCAACTGATCGCCGAAGGCCAGTTCGACCTCACCGCCGCCGGGCTGGTTGCCGCCGCCAACTACCTGGGCTATTTCCTCGGCGCGGTGGATGCGATGTTCGCCCGCAAGCCTGCACAGGTTCGCCTGCGCCTGCACGGCGGGCTGTGGCTGTGCGTGCTGCTGACCTTGGCCTCATGGGCCGCCGATGGGTTCTGGAGCCACTTGGCATTGCGCTTCGGTACCGGCGTGGCCAGCGCCTGGGTGCTGGTGATGATCACCAGCCTCAGCCAACAGGTCGCCAATGCGCACGGGCAGCAACGGTACGGGGCTCTGGTGTTCGCAGGGCCAGGCCTGGGGATCGCCCTGACCGGTCTGCTGGCACTGGCTGCGCACCTGTCGGGACTCGGTTCGGCAGCGTTGTGGATGATCTATGCCGTGGCTGCGCTGATCATGTTGCTGGCCGCCCGGCCCTGGCTACCCCAGGCGCTGCAACCGGCGCTAGCGCCCGCGGTGCCTCAACCAGGAGCCAACCGCAGCGCTGGCATTGGCCGACTCGGCCTGGTCTATGCCTTGTATGGCATCGGATACATCCTCCCGGCCACCTTCTTGTCGCAAATGGCCAGCCAGCAGTTTCGCGGACACTGGATGGCCGACCTGTTCTGGCCAGCGTTCGGCCTGGCCGCGGCACTGGGGGTGCTGCTGGTGAGCTTGCGTCGCCCTGGGCGGACCTCGGCCTGGCTAACGGCCACGCTTTGGTTGCAGGGGTTCGGTGTGCTTGCATGCCTGCTGGGCGATGGAATCGGCCTGGCACTGGGCGTGGTGCTGTGCGGCACCCCGTTCCTGGCCTGCATGCAACTGGTGATGCAACGTTCCCGCGAGCTGGCGCCGCAAGCGACGCAGCGTAATGCCGGTCTGCTCACGGCGTGCTTCGCCTTGGGCCAGTTGAGCGGACCTCTGCTGGCAGCGGTCAGCAGCCACTACAGCGCCAGCCTGGCGCCAGCACTGGTGCTGGCAGCGACGGGGCTGGGCCTGGCGGGGGTACTGGTGCTGATGGAGGGCCGGCGTCTGCCATCCTGCCCGCCGAAGGCCCAGACAGCCTCCTAAGACCCGAGTCGGAATACCTCTAGGAGCCGGTTTGCCGGCGATGGAGCCCGTACCGCCAACCGCTACCCGACCCACTTGCGCAGTTGCAGCTTCACCCACGGCTCGGCACTCACCAGGATCACGCCCAGCAAGACCATGACAGCCCCCAGTACAAAATTGGCACTCAATGGCTCACCCAGTAGCACCACCCCGAATGTCACCCCGAACAACGGGGTGATGAACGAGAACACCGCCAGGTTCGAGGCCAGGTACTTGCGCAGCAACCAGAACCAGGTGAGGTAACTGATGAACGACACGACGATCCCTTGGAACAGCACACTACCAAGTGCCAACGGGGTCCACGTCACTGCCGCGATTTGCCCACTGAGCAAGGCGATCAGCACCAACCCGACACAGCCGACTGCCAATTGATAGAACAACGTCAGGGTCGCGGGCGCCTCCGACAACCGAGAGCAGCGCACCACCACCGTGGTCGCGCCCCAAGCCAGTCCGGCCAGTACCCCCATGGCGTCGCCCAACAAGGTGCGTCCATCCATCTGCTCGAACGACATGCCACCGGCAAAGGCGGTGGCTATTCCGCCGAACGCCAACAGGATGCCCAGCCACTGCAACAACCGCAGCCGCTCGCTGGCCAACCGGAAATGCAGCCCCAACGCGGTAAATACCGGTGCGGTGTAGAGGAATACCGACATATGCGCCGCCGAAGTCAGCTTGAGCCCCTCGGCGATGAACAGGAACTCCAGGCCAAACAACCCACCCGCCACCGCGCCGGCTTTCCAGGTGCTTCCCAACTGCTCCCAGCCACCACGCCAGCAGACCAGTAAGCCAACCAGCACCGCGGCAATGAAGTTGCGCATGGCGGCCTGCATCACCGGGGCGATGTCGACCGCCGCCGTCTTGATCAGCACTTGCTGGCAGCCCCAGATGAGGCACAACCCCAGCATGACCTGGAAGGCGAAGGCGTCGGGATTCTTGCGGGTCGCGCTCATGGGCGCGATCCTGTTGCTGTGAAAGTCATGGATTCGAACTCGGCAGTGGACACGGAAGACCGATTATCGGATTTCAATGGTCGCTCATGCCACCCTTAAAACGACCTTGGGCTAACTGCATCAGTGGCGGTGCTCCACAGCCGAGGCAACCGTTTGCACACCCACCGGTCGTTGACGCTGAACTAAACGCCGCGCAGATACCTCCACCGGGCACCACCATCGCCGGAGGGAGAAAGGATGAAACCGCTGCTGCGCATCGTTTGTGCGACTGCCCTGTTCTGCAGCCTGCCCGCCTGGGCCTGCACACCGGAAGAAGCGACTCAGAAACGGGAGGAACTGGCCGGGCTGGTCAGCCGATTGACCGAACAGAACCCGCAAAAGGCCAAAGAGATCAATGACGAGCTACAGGGAATGGACCTGGGCACGGCGAGCAAGGACTTGCCCGATAAATGTCAGCTGATCGACAAGCGGATTAAGGAGCTCAAGGAGGCGCAGAACAAGGCTGAATCGTAACGGTCGGGGCCGGCAGAGCCGGCCTCATCGCGGGTAAACACGCTCCTACCGTAAACGCGCACTGATCAGGATCGTGGCAGCTCAGCATTGCGGCTGCCAACCACCCGCGAAGAGGTCAGTGCAGCCGCGTTACTCAGCCACAGGCTTGCGCTTTTTCAGCGGCGCCATGCCATCGCTGCTGGCCAGCGGTGCCTTGGCCTTCGGCTTGGCGGCCGGCTTGCGTTTGGCAGCGGCCTTCTTGTCGCCAGTCTTCTTCTCGACCTTTTTCTTCTTGGTACCAGCCGCCTTGCCCGATGCCTTGACCTTCTTCGGCCCGTTGTAGGTGCCTTTCACTTCCTTGATCACACGGCGCTCGAACTGCTGCTTGAGGTAGCGTTCGATGCTCGACATCAGGTTCCAGTCGTTGTGGGTGATCAGCGAGATCGCCAGGCCTTCGCCACCGGCACGGCCAGTGCGGCCCACGCGGTGAACGTACTCGTCACCACTGCGCGGCATGTCGAAGTTGATCACCAGGTCCAGGCCTTCGATGTCCAGGCCGCGGGCCGCCACATCGGTGGCAACCAAGACCTTGGAACTGCCCTGCTTGAAGCGCTCGATGGCCAGCTTGCGGTCTTTCTGGTCCTTCTCGCCGTGCAGGACGAAAGCCTTCACATCCTTGGCCACCAGGTGGCCGTAAATGCGGTCGGCCAGCGCACGGGTATTGGTGAAGATGATCGCCTTGTCGAAGGTCTCGTTGGCCAGCAACCACTGAACGATCTGCTCTTTGTGCTGGTCGTGGTCGGCGGTGATGATCTGTTGGCGAGTGCCCTCGGCCAGTTGCGAGACGCTGTTGAGCATCAGGTGCTCCGGGTCCTTGAGCACCTTGCCAATGACATCGCGCAGGGCCGCACCGCCAGTGGTGGCGGAGAACAGCAAGGTCTGCTCGCGGTTCTCGCACTCCTTGCACAGGCGCTCCATGTCCTCGGCAAAGCCCATGTCGAGCATGCGGTCGGCCTCGTCCAGCACCAATACCTGCACATGAGACAGGTCGAGGTTGCCGGCGTTGAGGTGTTCGAGCAGACGGCCCGGGGTGCCGACCAGCACGTCTGGCACCTTGCGCAGCAGCGCGGCCTGTTCCTTGAAGTCTTCGCCGCCTGTCACCAGGCCCGACTTGATGTAGGTGAACTGGGAGAACAGCTGCACTTGCTTGAGGGTCTGCTGGGCCAGTTCACGGGTCGGTAGCAGGATCAGCGAGCGGATCTCCACCCGAGGCGCACGCAGGTCGACCAGGCGGTTAAGCAGCGGCAGGACGAACGCGGCGGTCTTGCCGCTGCCGGTCTGTGCGGTAACACGCAGGTCGCGCCCTTGCAGGGCCAGGGGGATGGCCGCAGCCTGCACCGGAGTTGGCTCGACAAATTTAAGCTCGGCCACGGCTTTAAGCAGGCGTTCGTGCAGGGCGAATTGGGAGAACACGGAGGTAACCTCAGGCAAGTGCGGGGAAATTCAGTTGCATAGGGTAACGTTTTCTGCCGTTTTAGCCGAATTTCTTTTGGCATCAGGGCGGTCATGCGCGTTCTAATGGCCCTTCGTTTTGCAATAAAGACCTGCTTGTACGCTTATGGATATTCAACAAATCTGGCGCGATACCCTCGATCTGTGGGGCACCCTCGATCAACACCCCATGCTCCACGCCGCCCTCGGCCTGGTGGTGTTGCTGATCGCTTCCCTGGTGGTTGGTCGCCTGGCCCGCTTCTTCGTGCTGCACGCCACACGCCTGCTGGCGCGCCAGAGTGCCCTCAGATGGTTCGATGACCTGCGCCACAACAAGGTGTTCCAGCGCCTGGCCCAGACCACCCCCTCGCTGGTGATCCAGTTCGGCCTGAAACTGGTACCGGAACTGTCCGACACCGCCCAGCACTTCCTCGGCAACGTCGCCCTGGCCTTCACCCTGCTGTTCATGACCTTGGCGCTGTCGTGCCTGCTCGATGCGCTGCTGGACATCTATGCCCGCACCGAACACGCTCGCACCCGCTCGATCAAAGGCTACGTGCAACTGGCCAAGATGATGCTATGGATCTTCTCCGTGATCATCATCGTCGCCACCCTGATCGACCGCTCGCCACTGTTGTTGCTTTCCGGCCTGGGCGCCATGTCGGCGGTTCTGCTGCTGGTGTACAAGGACACCCTGCTGTCGTTCGTCGCCAGCGTGCAACTGACCAGCAACGACATGCTGCACGTGGGCGACTGGATCGAAATGCCCCAGGTCGGCGCTGATGGTGACGTGGTGGACATTACCTTGCATACGGTCAAGGTGCAGAACTTCGACAAGACGATCGTCTCGATTCCCACCTGGCGCCTGATGAGCGAATCGTTTCGCAACTACCGGGGTATGCAGCAATCCGGTGGACGGCGCATCAAGCGCAGCCTGTTCATCGACGCCGCCGGCGTGCGCTTTCTGACACGCGAGGAAGAACAGCGCCTGACCCAGGTACGCCTGCTCGGTGACTACCTGGCTGGAAAACGCCAGGAACTGCAAACCTGGAACGAGGCTTTGGGGCCGGTGGCTGAGCTGTCGGCCAATCGACGCAAGCTGACCAATATCGGTACCTTCCGCGCCTTTGCCCTGGCCTACCTGAAGAATCACCCCAACGTGCACCAGGGCATGACCTGCATGGTCCGTCAGATGCAGACCACTGCCGAAGGCGTGCCGCTGGAGATCTACTGCTTCACCACCACTACGGTGTGGGCCGAGTACGAGCGGATCCAGGGGGACATCTTCGACTACCTCCTGGCCGTGCTGCCGGAGTTCGGCCTGAGCCTTTATCAGCAGCCCAGTGGCACTGACATGCGGGTGGGGCTGGCGGCTCGGAGCCACCTGGCGCCGGCAGTGCACGGCCTGAGGGAAATGAGCGACGCCTGAAACCGTGGGGGCGGCTTTGGGCAAACCCAAGCCGCCCCCACCCGTTCACCGCCTCTTCAGGGATGAACCGCCTTGCGGAGCCCGCCCAGGCGAGTCATCCATACCGAGGCCAGGATGATCGCGCCGCCGATGAACAGCCTTCCCAGCGGCTCGTGCTGGTTCCAGATCAGCAAGTTGAGCAGCAGCCCCACCGGCACATGCAGGTTGTTCATCACCGCCAGCGTCGCCCCGGAAACCAGGCACGCGCCCTTGTTCCACCAGTACAGGCCCAAGGCGGTCGGACACAGGCCGAGGAACAGCAACACCAACCACTGCACGTCGGTGCTAGGCAGGTGCTGGGCATTTCCGAACAAGAGGAACGCGGGCAGCACCACGATCAGCGCGCCCAGGTAGAAATAGCCGAAACGCTTGTAATGCGGCAGGTCGCTAGGGTGTCGAGCAACCAGGTGACGGTACAGCACCTGGCCGGTGGCATAGGTGAAGTTGGCCAATTGCAGCAGCAGGAAGCCGATGAAGAACTCGCCGCTGATGGTGTCGAAGCGGATCACTGCGGCACCGGCCACCGCGACCAGGGCAGCAAACAGCGCCCAGGGGTTGAAGCGGCGGTTCAGGGCATCTTCAATCAATGTCACATGCAGGGGTGTGAGGATGGTGAACAGCAGCACTTCTGGGACGGTGAGCACGCGAAAGCTCAGGTACAGGCAGACGTAGGTGATGCCATACTGCAGCGCGCCGATCAGCAGCATCGAGCGGATGAAGCGCGGCTCGACCTGGCGCCAGCGGGTCAGCGGCAGGAACACCAGCCCCGCCAGCACGACCCTTGCCAGCACGGCAAAGTAGCTGTCGACGTGTCCGGCCAGGTACTCGCCGATCAAGCTGAAGGAAAACGCCTGGATCAGCGCGACGATTATCAGGTAGCCCATGGTTGCCTCTCGTGGATCAAGGCGGCGACCTTAGCGGGTTGCAGCCGGTGAGTTCAACCATGAGGAATGTGAGGAAGGTGCCTGGCCCAGGTCTTGAGGGGGGCGCGTCAATCGGCCTATCGCGAGTAAGGCTCACGCCTACGATCCGAAACTGAGGGGGCTCGATCTGACGAACGACGATAATGTCATGACGGGCGCAAAAAAAACCCGGCCATCGAGGCCGGGCAGGTACACCTAAAGGAGCAACAAAGGTGTCAGGGTTGGGAATGCGCTACGACTCAGGCCACCGAGGCCAGCTTGGCCTTGGCCTGGTTGATGCCCTTCTCGTGGAAGTCACCGCTCATGTTCAGGCCTTCGGCATGGATGAAGGTCACGTCATGGATGCCGATGAAGGCCATCACCTGGCGCAGGTAGGGTTCCTGATGGTCGCTGAGGGCACCGGCATGGATGCCGCCACGGGCAGTCAGGACGATGGCGCGCTTGCCAGCCAGCAGGCCTTGCGGGCCGGTCGGGGTGTATTTGAAGGTGATACCGGCGCGCAGCACATGGTCCAACCAGGCCTTGAGGGTGCTGGGGATGGTGAAGTTGTACATCGGCGCGGCCATCACCAGCACGTCAGCGGCCAGCAACTCATCGGTCAGTTCGTTGGAACGGGCCAGAGCTTCCAGTTCAGCGGCGCTGCGTTGCTCCTCGGGCTTCATCCAGCCACCCAACAGGTTGGCATCCAGGTGCGGCACCGGGGTCACGGCCAGGTCGCGTACGGTGATCTCATCGGCGGGGTGCGCAGCCTGCCATTGCTGAATGAAGTCGCGGGTCAGTTGACGGGAAACGGAATCCTGCTGGCGGGCGCTGCTTTCGATGATCAGTACGCGGGACATGGGGTGCCTCCATCGGCAAAAAGGGTTGCGATTCGATGGAGGGAAGATTAAGGCTTGACCTATCGATAAAAAAGCGTAAAAAGTGGGTGCAATCTATCGAACAATCAGTTTTATTGAGCGTTGCAGTCCAAGGTGATGCGCAGTTTGATGATCTCCCGGTTGAACTTGGCGGTGACATCCACGCTTTTACCTGCCGGAACGTTCACCCGGCGCACCCGTGGCGCTTCCGGGCCATTGCGAAACATCACCTTGCACGCCGCCGGTACCTGCCCATAGTTGTTCAGGGTAATGGCACCGATGTCATAGGCCGTGTCGTAGGCGGTGTAGTCGAGTTTGACCCCCGTCAGTTCCTTCTCCACGTCGATGGGATAAGCCATGGCCCCGAGGGGCAGGCACATCAGTAAAGCCGCACAACATTTCTTCATGGGGCGCTCTCCTTGAAAGAGCGCAGCTTAGGACAACAGGAGCCAAAGATGAAAGCGCCGCGCGTGACCCTGGATCAGTGGCGAACCCTGCAGGCAGTGGTCGATCACGGCGGGTTCGCCCAGGCTGCCGAGGCCCTGCACCGCTCGCAGTCGTCGGTGAGCTATACCGTGGCACGCATGCAGGAACAATTGGGCGTGCCCCTGCTGCGCATTGATGGACGCAAGGCGGTGTTGACCGAAGCGGGCAATGTGCTGCTGCGCCGTTCCCGCCACCTGGTGAAGCAGGCCAGCCAGCTCGAAGACCTGGCGCACCACATGGAACAAGGCTGGGAGGCCGAGGTGCGCGTGGTGGTCGATGCCGCCTACCCCAGCGCTCGTCTGGTGCGTGCCCTGGCCGCCTTCATGCCGCAGAGCCGCGGTTGCCGGGTGCGCCTGCGCGAGGAAGTGCTGTCCGGTGTCGAGGAAGTCATGCATGAAGGCATTGCCGACCTCGCCATCAGCAGCTACAGCATCGGTGGTTACCTGGGCAGCGAGCTCAGCGCGGTGGAGTTCATCGCAGTCGCCCACCCCGAGCACAGCCTGCATCGTCTGGGACGGGAAATCACCTTCCAGGACCTGGAAAGCCAGTTGCAGGTGGTGATCCGCGACTCCGGGCGCGCCCAGCCGCGCGATGTCGGCTGGCTGGGCGCCGAGCAGCGCTGGACCGTCGGCAGCCTGGGCACCGCCGCGACCTTCGTCAGCAGCGGCCTGGGCTTCGCCTGGCTACCACGGCACATGATCGAACGGGAGCTGCGTGAGGGCGTGCTCAAGCCGTTGCCACTGGATCAGGGTGGCAGCCGCCATCCACTGTTCTACCTTTATTCGAGCAAAGAGAAGACCCTGGGCCCGGCTACGCAGATCCTCATCGAATTGCTGCGCAACTTCGATACCGCGCCACTGGACGTGCCCTTCGCAGCCCCCCCACAAGCCTGAGAGGACCGCGCCCATGGCCTATTTCGAACACCAGGGATGCTCACTGCATTACGAGGAATATGGCCAGGGCGCCCCCCTGGTGTTGCTGCACGGACTGGGGTCTAGCAGCCAGGACTGGGAACTGCAGGTACCCGTGCTGAGCCTTCATTATCGCGTGATTGTCATGGACATCCGGGGCCACGGGCGCTCCGACAAACCCCGCGACGGCTACCAGATCGCCACCTTCAGCGCCGACCTGCTGGCCCTGCTCGAACACCTTCAGACCGGGCCGGTGCATTTCGTCGGCCTGTCCATGGGCGGCATGGTCGGCTTCCAGTTCGCTGTCGATCATCCGCAATGGCTGCGCAGCCTGTGCATCGTCAACAGTGCCCCCGAAGTCAAGCGCCGTACCCGCAGCGACTGGATCTGGTGGCTCAAGCGCTGGGGCCTGGCGCGCATCCTGAGTGTCGAAACGGTCGGCAAGGGCCTGGCCGAGCGGCTGTTCCCCAAACCCCAGCAAGCCGAGCTGCGTCAAACCATGGCCCAACGCTGGGCTCGCAACGACAAACGCGCCTACCTCAAGAGCTTCGACGCCATCGTCGACTGGGGTGTACAGGAACGCATCGGGCAGATCCGCTGTCCTACCCTGGTGATCGCCGCCGACCAGGATTACACCCCGATACAACTCAAAGAGCGCTACGTCGCCCTGATGCCCCAGGCAAAGCTGGTAGTCATCGACGATTCCCGGCACGCTACACCCCTCGATCAACCCGAGGTCTTCAACCAGACCCTGCTGCACTTCCTTGCAGCCGCCTCAACCTCTCAAGGATCTTTGAGCCCATGCTGAAAAAACTCCTGCTCACCGCCTGCTCGGTCGCGTTCGCCACAAGCGTCATGGCTTCCGACAAGACCCCTCACGTGTTGCTCGACACCAGCTTCGGCCCGGTCGAAATCGAGCTCAATGCCGAGAAGGCGCCGATCAGTACCAAGAACTTCCTCGAATACGTCGACAGCGGCTTCTACAACAACACCATCTTCCACCGTGTGATCCCAGGCTTCATGGCCCAAGGCGGCGGCTTCACTGACCAGATGGTGCAAAAGAGCACCCGCGCGCCGATCACCAACGAAGCCGGCAATGGCCTGCAGAACACCCGTGGCACCCTGGCCATGGCCCGCACCTCGGACCCGAACTCGGCCACCAGCCAGTTCTTCATCAACGTGGCCGACAACGATTTCCTCAACCCTGGCCGTGACCGCGGCTACGCCGTGTTCGGCAAGGTCACCAAGGGCATGGAGGTGGTCGACCAGATCGTCAACTCGCCGACCACCATCAAGAAGGGCATGCGCGATGTCCCGGCCGACCCGGTGTACATCAAGTCCGCCAAACGCATCGACTGACCCCAGGCTTCACAGGGACGTGAAACCGCCTGAGGGTCGGATGGAACAGGAGTGCCGTCACCCATGCTGTATCGCCGTTTCGAGCAACTGATCGATATCTTCCGCGAGGCGCCGAGCGAGGCGCCTCCCAGCCAGGTCTGGCCGTTCTACCTGTACTACCTGCGCCAGGTATGGCCGAGTTTCCTCGCCCTACTGGTGGTCGGCCTGGTCGCCTCGGTCATCGAAGTGGCGATGTTCAGCTACCTGAGCCGCATCATCGACCTGGCCCAGGGCACTGCCAATGCTAACTTCTTCAGCGAGCACAGTGGCGAACTGATCTGGATGCTGGTGGTGATCCTGGTGCTGCGGCCGCTGTTCTTCGGCCTGCACGATCTGCTGGTGCACCAGACCATCAACCCCGGCATGACCAGCCTGATCCGTTGGCAAAACCATACCTATGTGCTCAAGCAGAGTCTGAACTTCTTCCAGAGCGACTTCGCCGGGCGCATCGCCCAGCGCATCATGCAGACCGGCAACTCCCTTCGCGATTCAGCCGTGCAGGCGGTGGATGCCCTATGGCATGTGCTGATCTACGCCATCAGCTCGCTGGTGCTGTTCGCCGAGGCCGACTGGCGCCTCATGCTGCCACTGCTGGCCTGGATCGCCTGCTACATCGCCGCGCTCTGTTACTTCGTGCCACGGGTCAAGGAACGCTCGGTAATTTCCTCCGACGCCCGCTCCAAGCTGATGGGCAGAATCGTCGATGGCTACACCAACATCGCCACCCTGAAGCTGTTCGCCCACACCGACTTCGAGCAGCAGTACGCCCGCGACGCCATCCGCGAACAGACCGAGAAAACCCAGCTGGCCTCCCGCGTCATCACCAGCATGGACGTCGTCATCACCAGCCTCAATGGCCTGCTGGTGGTCACCACCACCGGCCTGGCACTGTGGCTGTGGAGCCAGTCGCTGATCACTGTCGGCGCCATCGCCCTGGCCACGGGCCTGGTGATTCGCATCGTCAACATGTCAGGCTGGATCATGTGGGTGGTCAACGGCATTTTCGAGAACATCGGCATGGTCCAGGACGGCCTGCAGACCATCGCCCAGCCCGTGACCGTCACCGACAAGCCCAATGCGCCCGCGCTGAAGGTCAGCCGCGGCGCCGTACGCTTCGATGACGTCGACTTCCATTATGGCAAGGGCCGCAACGTGATCGATGGGCTGAACCTGGACATTCGCCCAGGAGAAAAGATCGGCCTGATCGGCCCCTCCGGCGCTGGCAAATCCACCTTGGTCAACCTGTTGCTGCGCCTTTACGACGTGCAGGGCGGGCGCATTCTCATCGATGGCCAGGATATCGCCGAAGTGAGCCAGGCCAGCCTGCGGGCGCAGATCGGCATGATTACCCAGGACACCTCGCTGTTGCACCGATCGATCCGCGACAACCTGCTGTATGGCCGCCCCGATGCCAGCGAGCTGGCGTTGCACGAAGCCGTGCGCCGCGCCCGCGCCGACGAGTTCATACCGCAGCTCTCGGACGCCCAGGGTCGCACCGGCTTCGACGCCCATGTCGGCGAGCGCGGGGTCAAGCTCTCAGGCGGTCAGCGTCAGCGGATCGCCATCGCCCGCGTGCTACTGAAGAACGCTCCTATTCTGATCATGGACGAAGCCACCTCGGCGCTGGACTCGGAGGTCGAGGCGGCGATCCAGGAAAGCCTGGAAACCTTGATGCAAGGCAAGACCGTGATCGCCATTGCCCACCGGTTATCGACCATCGCGCGAATGGACCGGCTGGTCGTGCTGGACAAGGGGCGTATCGTCGAAAGTGGCAGCCACAGCGAGCTGCTGGAACAGCAGGGCCTGTACGCGCGCTTGTGGCATCACCAGACCGGAGGATTCGTCGGCGTCGACTGACCGCGCCCACAGAGCTGATGCGATCAATCCCGCCGATACGGCAACATGCCCCGTGCTTCCTCGGCATAGGCCCTCACCCCTAGCCGTTCCTGCCCGAGGAAGTCCTCTACCGCGCGGCGCAGGCCCGGATGCAGCAGGTAGTGCCACGACCGCGTCAACACAGGCTCAAAGCCTCGGATCAACTTGTGCTCCCCCTGCGCGCCAGCATCGAATCGCTGGAGTCCCTGGGCCATGGCAAAGTCCATGCCCTGGTAGAAACAGGTCTCGAAATGCAGCCGGTCGAATTCATCCAGGCAACCCCAGTAGCGACCGAACAGGCTGTCACCACCGACCAGGCTCAGCGCCATGGCCACGTCACGCCCGCCCTGACGAGCCATGACGACCTGCACCGACGCCGGCATACGTTCCGCCAACAGGCTGAAGAATTCCCTCGTCAGGTAGGGCGCACGCCGACGCACTGCGTAGGTATTGGCGTAGCAGCGATAGACGAAGTCCCATCGCGCCTCGTCCAGTTCATCGCCCCGATACCACTGAAAATCAATGCCCTGCCCGGCCACCTGCTCACGCTCCTTGCGCATCTGCTTGCGCTTGCGTGAACTCAAGGTATCGAGAAAGTCCTGAAAGTCCCGATAACCCCGGTTGCGCCAGTGGAACTGGCAACCCAACCGCTCCATCCAGCCCGGCAAGCCGGCGATCTGCTCATCCAGCGCGGGCTCGGTAAAGTTGATATGCGCCCCGGACAAGCCGCCCTTGCCCAGGTACTCCGGCAACGCCTGAAGCAACACCAGGCCATCGTCGGGCGCGCTGGCGAGCAGGCGCGGGCCACTGACCGGGCTGAACGGCACGGCACCGAGCAGTTTGGGGTAATAGGCGATCCCGGCTCGCTCACAGGCATCCGCCCAACCATGGTCGAACACGTACTCACCGAACGAATGCCATTTGCGGTAGGCCGGCAGCAGCGCCCGCACCTTTCCATCACGCTCCAGCACCAGGTGCTCGGCAGCCCAGCCGGTGCTGGGTGCGACGCTGCCGCTGTCTTCCATCGAACTCAAGAATGCATGGCGTAGAAAGGGCTGGCCTGCAGGCACCAACGCATCCCAGGTGGCCGCTGGCAAGTCACGCAAATGGGCAAGGCTGTAGAGGCTGGTCACGGTATCGACTCTCGGTTTGAGGGGGCCAGTATCTCGGAAAGACGCACTGTCGCTCAAATGGTGCAGGCCCCCGCTTATCCTTTCATTCTCAATTACTTAACCACAGTGCCACTAATTAGACATTAATCTGTCATTCGCCCCCGCAATACTTGCGCCTGTTTTCCGGAACCTCAGAACCTGTCTATTCAGGCCCTTTCCGAAGACATGCCAACATAGGGGCGGGCGCAGAGCCTCCCCCATTTTTTTCAGTAGGGAGAACCTTATGCGTCTTGTTTCTACACTTACCGGAGTGAGCCTCACCGGCATGATGCTGGCTCTGAGTACTCCGGCCAGTGCTGCTGTCGACGCCAAGCTGCTCGAGATGCTCCGCGCCAATGGCTCGATCAATCAGGCGCAGTACAACGAACTGCAGGGCGACCTGGCAAAGGAAACCAAGGAAAAGGCCGACCAGAAAGCTCAGTCCGACCGCCTGAGTTCTTTCGAACAGAAAGTGGCATGGGCCGCCAAGACCCAGATCAAAGGTGATGTACGCCTGCGCTACGAAGACGTCAACGTCGACGATCCGAACAGCAGCAGCGGCAACCAGGATCGTCAGCGCGTCCGTGCCCGCGTTGGCTTCTACAGCGAGATCAACCCGCAAGTCGACGCAGGCGTGCGTATCGCCACTGGCAGCAGCGCCGACCGTCGCTCGACCAATCAGAGCTTCGACAACTACTTCGACAAGAAGTCGCTGTGGGTCGACCAGGCTTACCTGGACTGGCACCCTACCGGCGTGCCGAACCTGCACCTGATCGGCGGCAAGATGCAGCAGCCTTGGGTGAGCATGGGCGACATCATCTGGGACAGCGACATCAACCCGGAAGGCTTCGCCGCCACCTACAAAACCGACCTGGGCGGCGCCGAAGTGTTCGCCAGCGCCGGTCAGTACACCCTCAAGGACAACGTCGATGGTGACGGCGTGCAATACAAGCACGACGCCCAGGTCTACCACGGCCAGTTGGGGACCAAGTTCGCGCCGGTCGATGCCCTAAAAGTCACCGTGGGTGCGAGCATCTACGGCTATGACAACGACAAGGAAGCCGCCATCCTCCAGTCGTTCGGCAACACCACCAACGAGTTCAACCTGGTCGAAGGCTTCGGCCAGATCGACTTTACCGGCTTCGCCATCCCGCTGTCGGCTTACGGCCAGTACGTGAAGAACACCGAGAGCACCGACGGCGAAGACCAGGCCTGGCTGGCCGGTCTGAAGACCAAGCTCGGAGCCTGGAGCCTGGACTACAACTACCGCGATGTGCAGCGCAACGCCGTGGTCAGCCTGTTCACTGATTCCGACTTCGGCAACGGCTACACCGGCTCGCGTGGCCACAAGTTCAAGGTCGGTTACGAGATCGACAAGAACTTCTCGCTGGGCGCTACCTACCTGATGGCCAAGACCGACCTGTCGCAGTTGCCGAACAGCAATGCTGACGTCGACACCCTGCAGGTCGACCTGGAAGCCAAGTTCTAAGGGTTCGCTCTACGTCCAGGCGAGAAATGCTGACCCCATCCAGCATTTCTCGCCTTTTTCATGCCGGGTAGAAATGCACCGGTCTCTTCGCGGGTTGACCTGCGAAGAGACCGGTTCCGTCAGCCCAAGACTCAACGCTTGCGCAGAATCACGCTACCAATCGAATACCCCGCGCCGAACGAGCTCAGCACGCCCAGCGAACCTGGGGCCAGATCATCCTGATACAGGTGGAAGGCAATCACCGAGCCTGCCGAACTGGTGTTGGCATAGCGGTCCAGAATCACCGGTGCCTCTTCTTCAGCGACCTCACGTCCCAACAGCTTCTTGACGATCAAGTGGTTCATGCTCAGGTTGGCCTGGTGCAGCCAGAAGCGATTCACATCGCTCGGCTGAAGGCCATTTTCTTGAAGGTGAGCACCAACCAGTTCGGCCACTTTCGGGCACACCTCGCGGAACACCTTGCGGCCTTCCTGGATGAACAATTTGTCCGCAGCGCCCTCGCCTTCTTCCGCCGCGCGGTTGAGGAAGCCGAAGTTGTTGCGGATGTTGTTGGAGAACTCGGTCCACAGCTTGCTGCTGACAATCTCGAACTGGTGGCTGGAGGTAGCCTGGTCGGCACGTTCGATCAGCACCGCAGTGGCGGCATCACCGAAGATGAAATGGCTATCGCGGTCACGGAAGTTCAGGTGACCGGTGCAGACTTCCGGGTTGACCATCAGCACCGCCCGGGCCTGGCCCAGTTGCACACTGTTGGCGGCGGTCTGGATGCCGAAGGTGGCCGAGGAGCACGCCACGTTCATGTCGAAGGCAAAACCCTGAATCTCCAATGCCTTCTGCACCTCGATGGCGATTGCCGGGTACGGGCGTTGCAGGTTGGAGCAGGCGACGATCACCCCGTCGACATCCGCCGCCGTACGACCGGCGCGCTTCAGGGCCTGTCGGGCTGCGGCCACGGCCATTTCGCAGAGGATCGACGGCTCGTCATTGCTACGCTCCGGCAGCCGCGGCTTCATGCGCAAAGGGTCGAGAATGCCGGCCTTGTCCATGACGAAGCGGCTCTTGATGCCCGAAGCCTTTTCGATGAAAGCTGCATCGGAAAGCGGTGCTGCCTCGACCTCGCCACGCTCGATGGCCGCTGCGTTATCGTGGTTGAACTGCTGCGCCCAGGTGTTGAACGACGCCACCAGTTCTTCGTTGGAAATGCTCTGGGCCGGGGTATACAGGCCGGTGCCGCTGATCACGACGTTATGCACGGTCGTTCCTCTGGTCAAAGGCCATCGCCACGGGGCGCTGGCTGGAAACATGACAGATAATGGCACTTTAGTGCCAACTTAAAGACAAAGGGTTACACACTCGTCGCGGCCAAACCCCGCTCCTTCAGGAGCGGGTTGCCCGCGATAGGCCGCTAAACGGCCCAAAAATTCACCCAAGTGTGCCACAAACAGGGAAGTTTAGCCCTCTACCTGACTCCACTGTTTGCTTAATCGCTTGTCGGAAATTGGCACCTTGGTGCCCAACTGCTGGGCGAACAACGATACGCGATACTCTTCCAGCCACCAGCGGTACAGCGTCAGTTGCTCGTCACGCTTGCCCTCCTGGGCATGCTTGTCGGCACGCGCCTTGTACTGTGCCCACAGGTTGCCCAGCTCGCCGCTCCAGACCCTGTCCTTCTGCACCTGGGCGCCCAGCTTCTCGAGACGCAGCTCGACGGCCTTGAGATAGCGCGGCAACTCCTTGAACCAGACTCCCGGTGTTTCGCGCACGAAGCCTGGATACACCAGGTTGCTCAGTTGCTGCTTGATGTCGTTGAGCGACACCGCCTGGCTGAGGTCGATCTTGCCCTTGAAGCGCTTTTGCAGGCCGTGCCACAACTTAAGCACCTCCAGGGCCTGGCGGGCCAGACGCTCGGCATGCTCGGCCCAGCTACCGCGCTTGCGTTCGGCCAGGCCGGCCAATGCGGCGCCATCGCGCGGCAGCGGGTCTTCCCCTTCAAGGATGCAACTGTCGAGACTGGCCAACAGAATGTCCTCGACCAGCGCCTCGATACGACCCAGTTCGCGGTACAGCAAGCCCAACTCGGTCAGCCCTGGCAACTTGCCACGTAGGTACTTGGCGGGTTCGGCCAACTGCTGCAGCAACAGACGCTGGAGGGCGCGACGATGCTGGAACTCAGCCTCGGCCAAGGTCGAGAAGCGCGCCTCGCGCACGGTGCCGTTCGCTTCGACCAGCGCCGGGTAGACCGTCATCGACAACCCCGCGATCTTCTGCTGGGCGGTTTGCGCCACTTCGCTGAAAGCCTTGGCCTGCACCGGCTGCTCGGTTTTGTCGTTGCGCGGTACGGCCAGCGCTGCCTGGCTGGCGGCAGCGAAACGTGCCGTCAGCTCGGCCAGGTCACGCCCTTCGCCGAGGAACTTGCCTTGGCCATCGACCACTTCGATGTTCATCCGCAGGTGCCCTTCGACCAGGCGCACCGACTCGTCCCAGGCCTCATCGGACACCCGAGCGCCCGTCATGCGCAGCAACTCCTGGCCCAACGCCTGGGGCAATGCGCCTTGGCCGAAAGTCATGCGGGCAAGCGATGCCTTGACGAAGTCGGGTACCGGCACGAAATTCTTGCGCAGGGCCTTGGGCAGGTTACGCACCAAGGCCACGCACTTGGCTTCCAGCAAGCCCGGCACCAGCCACTCCAGGCGCTCGCCCGGCAGGCTCGGCAGCAACGGCGCGGGCACCCGCACGGTCACGCCATCGCGCGGGTGGCCTGGCTCGAAGTGGTAACTCAACGGCAAGCGCAGGTCACCCACCTGCAAGCTGTCGGGGTATTGCGCTGCGGTGACCTCGCTGGCTTCACGGGCCAGCACGTCTTCCTCGCGCATGATCAACAGGTTGGGGTCCTTCTGGCTGCCCATGCGGTACCAGCTGTCGAAGGTTGCGGTCTGGTGGATCTCTGCCGGTAGCCGCGCTTCATAAAAGGCGTAGAGGGTCTCTTCGTCGGCCAGGATGTCACGGCGGCGGGCCTTGGCTTCCAGCTCGTCGAGTTCTTCGAGCAGGCGCTTGTTGGCCGACAGGCACTTGGCCCGCGACTGGATCTCGCCACCAACCAGCGCTTCACGAATGAACAACTCACGCGAAGCCACCGGGTCGATGGGCCCGAAGTGCACCGGACGGCGGCCCACCAGGATCAGCCCGTACAGGGTGATCTGTTCGTAGGCCACCACCTGCCCGCGCTTCTTCTCCCAATGCGGTTCGAAATGGTTCTTCTTGACCAGGTGCGTGGCCAGCGGTTCGATCCAGTCGGGCTCGATCTTGGCCACCATCCGCGCATACAGCTTGGTGGTTTCCACCAGTTCGGCGGCCATCACCCACTGCGGGCGCTTGCGGCCCAGCCCCGAGGACGGATGCACCCAGAAACGCCGCTGGCGGGCGCCCTGGTAGTCGCCATCTTCGGTCTTGTGGCCGATCTGACTCAGCAATCCGCTGAGAATGGCCTTGTGCATCCGCTGATAGTCCGACGGATCCTTGTTCACCGCCAATTGCAGGTCGCGGCAGATCAGCGCCAACTGGCGATGAGCATCGCGCCATTCACGCAGACGCAGGTAATTCAGGAAGTTTTTCCGGCACCAGTTGCGCAGCGGGTTGGCGGTCAGCGCCTGGCGCTGCTCCTCGAAACCGCGCCACAGATTGACCAGGGCAGCGAAGTCGGAGTCGACATCCTTCCACTGGGCATGGGCCTGGTCGGCGGCTTGCTGTCGCTCGGGTGGGCGTTCGCGGGGGTCCTGCACCGACAATGCACTGGCGACGATCAGTATTTCCTGCAGGCTGCCCTGGCGCGCGCCTTCGAGCAGCATACGGCCCAGTCGCGGGTCGATCGGCAAGCGCGCCAGCTGGCGGCCCAGCGGCGTCAGCTGGTTCTCGCGGTTGACCGCCGACAGCTCCTGCAGCAGGTTGAAGCCGTCACTGATGGCCTTGCCATCCGGCGGTTCGATGAACGGGAAGGCATCGATGGCGCCCAGGCGCAGGTGCAGCATCTGCAGGATGACGGCCGCCAAGTTGGTGCGCAGGATTTCCGGGTCGGTGAACGCTGGCCGGCCGTTGAAATCCTCTTCGCTGTAAAGACGCACGCAAATACCCGGCTCGACGCGGCCGCAGCGGCCTTTGCGCTGGTTGGCACTGGCCTGGGACACGGCCTCGATCGGCAAGCGCTGCACCTTGGCGCGGTAGCTGTAGCGGCTGATGCGTGCAGTACCGGTATCGATCACGTAACGAATACCCGGCACCGTCAGCGAGGTTTCGGCCACGTTGGTCGCCAGCACCACCCGGCGCCCGGTATGGGGCTGGAAAATGCGCTGCTGCTCGGCCGGGGAAAGCCGGGCATACAGCGGCAGGATCTCGGTGTGGCGAAGCTGGGCCTTGCGCAGGATGTCGGCGGCATCGCGAATCTCGCGCTCACCAGGCAGGAACACCAGCACATCGCCCGGCCCCTTGCCTTCGCTGCGCTCATGCTGGGCCAGCTCGTCCAGGGTAGCGAGAATCGCCTGGTCGACCGTGAGATCGTCCTCGACCTGGTTGCCTTCCTCGTCCTGCTCGCTGGTCAACGGGCGGTACCAGGTTTCTACCGGGTAGGTACGGCCGGACACCTCGATGATCGGCGCGCCGTCGAAGTGCTTGGAGAAGCGCTCCAGGTCGATGGTCGCCGAAGTGATGATCAGTTTCAGGTCGGGACGACGGTGCAGCAGCGTCTTGAGGTAGCCCAGGAGAAAGTCGATGTTCAGGCTGCGCTCGTGAGCCTCGTCGACGATGATCGTGTCGTAGCGTTCGAGGAAGCGGTCGTGCTGGGTTTCAGCGAGCAGGATACCGTCGGTCATCAGCTTGACCAAGGTGTTGCTGTCGCTCTGGTCTTCGAAGCGCACCTGATAACCCACCAACCCGCCCAACGGCGTGCCCAGCTCTTCTGCCACCCGCGCGGCAACGCTGCGCGCAGCGATTCGCCGAGGCTGGGTATGGGCGATCAGGCCATGGCTGCCACGGCCAAGCTCCAGGCAAATCTTCGGCAGCTGGGTGGTTTTGCCCGAGCCGGTCTCACCTGCGATCACCAGCACCTGGTTTTCGGACAGGGCTTTCTTGATTTCGTCGCGCTTGGCGGCAATCGGCAAGCTGTCGTCGTAGCGGATGTGCGGCACGCTCTGCTGGCGTGCGGTGACCTGGGCGCAGGATGCCTGGACCTTTTCCACCCATTGCGCCAGCTTGGCTTCGTCAGGGCGCTTGCGCAGCTCATGGATCTGCCGCCGCAGTCGATGGCGGTCGGCGATCATGGCGTGGTCGAGGTTTTTCAGCAATTGGTCGATGGCGTGGTCTGTCATGGGGCTTTTTAATCGTGCAGGTGAGCCTGCTTTTTCATGATCGGCATGCGAGAGATGCGCGATTGTCGCAGATTTGACGGTTGTTTGCTGTCTGCACCGGTCCCAGCGCCGGTAAGCAGGCTCCGATGGCTATCGCGGCGTCCGCGCGCCTGCGAATGTTTAGCGAAGCCAGATGTGAAGGTTGCCATTCACTGCTTTAATCAACCTTACGCCGCATGTGAGTATCGAAGGCATGACTTGCGTCCAGCTCCTCGCCCCACCGTCCTCCCGCCCTTCGCTGCCGAAGGCCCGAAGCTGTGCCGGTGAAAATCCGCTGGTCCACATCATCCTTGCCTTCTGGGCCCTGTGGCACTGCCGTCACGCACGCCCACCGGATACTTCGCTCACGCTTGACTGATCCGAACCGGCCCCTATCGGCCGATTGACCCAGCTCGACCGCCCGCATGCGCGGCGGTCCTGTGCGCCCATGAGCGAACCAATATGCACTTTGCACACCCAGAGCAGGCCAGCCGCTTCCTGGCTGAAAACCCCGATATCGAGCTGTTCGAACTGTTCATCCTCGACGCCAATGGCGTGCCCCGCGGCAAGCTGCTGCACCGCGATGAGCTGATGGCCGTCTATGCCAGCGGTCGCCCACTGCCCAGCACCATCCTTGGCCTGACCCTCAACGGCGACGACGTGGAAAACTCCGGGCTGGTGTGGGATGTCGGCGACATCGATTGCCGCGCCTACCCCTTGGACGGCTCGCTGGTGCGCCTGCCCTGGCGCCGCGTACCGACCGCCGCGGTGCAGGTCAGCATGCACCCTACCGAGGGCTTGCCTGCCAGCGTTGCCGACCCCCGTCATGTACTGCTGCGCACCCTCGATGCGCTGAAGGCCGACGGCTATTACCCGGTGATGGCCTGCGAGCTGGAGTTCTACCTGCTTGACCAAAAGCGCGATGCCCAAGGACGCCCGCAACCGGCGCTGGATGCCGATGGCGGCAGACCGCGTACCACCCAGGTCTACGGCCTGCGTGAACTGGAGCAGATCGAGCCGTTCCTGGCCGACCTGTACGCCGCCTGCAAAGCCCAGGGCATTCCGGCACGTACCGCGATTTCCGAGTACGCGCCCGGCCAGGTGGAAATCACCCTGGAACACGGTGACGCCCTGACCGCCATGGACCAGGCTGTGCGCTACAAACGCCTGGTCAAGGGTGTGGCCCACGCCCATGGTATGCAGGCCTGTTTCATGGCCAAGCCATTCGCCGAACTGGCCGGCACGGGCATGCACATGCACCTGAGCCTGGCCGATAGCGCTGGCAACAACCTGTTTGCCAGCGACGACAAGGCCGGCACCCCCCTCTTGCGCCAGGCCGTGGCCGGCATGCTGCGCCACTTGCGCGAGTCGTTGTTGCTGTTCTGCCCCAATGCCAACTCGTTCCGACGCTTCCAGGCCAACAGCTATGCGCCGCTGGCCCCCACCTGGGGGGTGGACAACCGCACCGTGAGCCTGCGCGTGCCAGGCGGCCCGGCCAACAGCCGGCATGTCGAGCACCGCATATGCGGCGCAGATGCCAACCCTTACCTGGCCGCGGCGGCCATTCTGGCTGCCACCCACCGTGGTATTCGCGAGCAGCTGGACCCCGGTGCGCCGATCGAAGGTAACGGTTATGCCCAGGCCACCGAATTCCTGCCCACCGACTGGCTGACCGCACTGGACAGTCTGGAACGCTCTGACTGGGCTCGCGAAGCGCTGGGCGAGGCTTTCCTGGGGGTCTATTTGAAGGTCAAACGCGCCGAGTATCGCCAGTTCATGGCCGAAGTCAGCGAACAGGACTGGCGCTGGTACCTGCACCAGGCCTGAGCCCTACCCTATTGAAGAACAAGGAACACCCAATGAACGCAGCAGTGAAGAACGGGCCAGCCCAGCGCGCGCCGTCCTATTACAGCGCCACGTTGAACGACCACACGCAGTACCCGACCCTCAAGGGCACGGTGGAGGTCGACGTGGCCATCATCGGCGGCGGGTTCACCGGCGTGGCCACCGCCGTGGAGCTGGCCGAGCGTGGCCTGAAAGTTGCCATTGTCGAAACCAATCGCATCGGCTGGGGTGCCAGTGGGCGCAACGGCGGCCAGGTCACCGGCAGCCTGTCCGGTGATGAGGCCATGCGCGCGCAGATGCGCAAACGCCTCGGCAGCGAGGTCGACGACTTCATCTGGCACCTGCGCTGGCGAGGGCACCAGATCATCGAACAGCGCGTCGAGCGCTATCGAATAGATTGCGACCTCAAGCGTGGCCACCTGCATGCCGCCATGAAGCCCTCGCACATGGCAGAACTGCGCGGGTTCGAAGCCGAAGCCCAACGTCGTGGCATGGGGGACCAGGTGCAACTGCTCGACCGCCAGGCCGTCTCCCGACACCTGCAAAGCCCGCTGTACCTGGGTGCGCTGAAGAACCGACGCAACCTGCACCTGCATCCGCTCAACCTGTGCCTGGGCGAAGCCCGTGCCGCCCACAGCCTGGGTGCTCTGGTCTTCGAAAACTCCGAGGTACTGGAGATCGTCCATGGCCCGCGTCCGGCGGTGGTCACCGCCGAAGGGAGGATCGAGGCCCGCCAGGTGATGCTGGCCGGCGATGTCTACCACAAGCTGGAAAAGCGCCAGCTCAAGGGCAAGATCTTCCCAGCCATGGGCGGCATCGTCACCACCGCGCCGTTGGGCGAGCTGGCCGAGCAGATCAACCCGCAAGACCTGGCGGTGTACGACTGCCGATTCGTGCTCGACTACTACCGTCTGACGGCTGACAAGCGCCTGCTGTTCGGCGGCGGCGCCAACTATTCGGGCAAGGATTCGCGTGATATCGAGGGCGAGCTGCGCCCTTGCATCGAGCGGACCTTCCCGGCACTCAAGGGCATCCCGATCGAGTTCCAGTGGAGTTGCGCCATGGGCATCGTGGTCAACCGCATTCCACAGCTGGGCAAGCTTTCGGACAACGTGTGGTACTGCCAGGGTTATTCCGGGCATGGCATCGCCACCAGCCACATCATGGGCGAGATCATGGCCGAGGCATTGACAGGAACGCTCGAAAAGTTCGACACCTTCGCAGCGTGCAAGCACATCAGGGTGCCAATGGGCGATCTGCTGGGGAATCCGCTGTTGGCGGCGGGGATGTGGTACTACCAGATGCTGGAAAAAATGCGCTGAAGCATGCACGGATAAACCCGCTTCAACAGGGCTCTTGCGATACCTGTGGAAGCGGGGTTACCCGCGAAGTGGCCAGAGAAGTCGTTCAGGCGATCTTCTTCAGCCCTTGCTTCTTCAACTCTTCATCGCGCAGCTCACGCCGCAGGATCTTGCCCACGTTGGTGGTCGGCAGCGCATCCCGGAACTCGATGTAGCGCGGCACCTTATAGCCGGTGACATTGGCACGCATGTGCTCCATCACCTGCTCCTTGGTCAGGGTCATGCCTGGCTTGACCACGATGAACACCTTGATCACCTCGCCCGACTTCTCGTCCGGCACGCCGATGGCCGCGCACTGCAGCACGCCCGGCAAACTGGCGAGCACATCTTCCAGTTCGTTGGGGTACACGTTGAAGCCCGAGACCAGGATCATATCCTTCTTGCGGTCGACGATGCGCATGTAGCCATCTTGCTGGATCAACGCGATGTCACCGGTCTTCAGCCAGCCCTCGCTGTCGAGGATCTCGGCGGTGGCATCTTCCCGCTGCCAGTAGCCCTTCATCACTTGCGGGCCCTTGACGCACAGCTCGCCCACTTCGCCCAGCGGCAGTTCCTGGCCATTGTCGTCGATGACCTTGCACAGGGTCGACGGCACCGGGATGCCAATGGTGCCGACCTGGTTGGCGTCCGCCGGATTGACCGCCGCCACCGGGCTGGTTTCGGTCATGCCGTAGCCTTCGCAAATGGCGCAGCCGGTAACGGTCTTCCAGCGTTCGGCCACGCTCAATTGCAAGGCCATGCCACCGGACAGGGTGATCTTCAGCGCCGAGAAGTCCAGGGCACGGAACGCCTCGTTGTTGCACAGGGCCACGAACAGCGTGTTCAGGCCCACGAAGCCACTGAACTTCCACTTGCCCAGTTCCTTGACCATGGCGGGCAGGTCACGCGGGTTGCTGATCAGCACGTTGTGGTTGCCGATCAGCATCATGGCCATGCAATGGAAGGTGAAGGCATAGATGTGGTACAGCGGCAGCGGGGTGATCAGGATCTCGCAACCTTCGTGCAGATTCGAGCCCATCAGCGCGCGGCACTGCAGCATATTGGCCACCAGGTTGCGGTGAGTCAGCATCGCCCCTTTGGCCACGCCGGTGGTTCCGCCAGTGTATTGCAGCACGGCCACATCGTTAGGTTGTGGATTGGCTTCGGTTACCGGCTGGCCCTTGCCCAGCGCCAAGGTGTCGTTGAAGCGCACCGCGCCCGGCAGGTTGTATGCCGGCACCATCTTCTTCACGTACTTGATCACGCTGTTGATCAACAGGCGCTTGAGCGGCGGCAGCAGGTCGGCCACTTCGGTGACGATGACGTGCTTGACCTGGGTCTTGGGCACGACCTTCTCGGCCAGGTGGGCCATGTTGGCCAGGCACACCAGCGCCTTGGCGCCGGAGTCGTTGAACTGGTGTTCCATTTCCCGCGCGGTGTACAACGGGTTGGTGTTGACCACGATCAGGCCGGCACGCATGGCGCCAAATACCGCGACCGGATACTGCAAGACGTTGGGCAACTGCACGGCAATGCGATCACCCGGTTTCAAGTCGGTATGCTGCTGCAGCCAGGCGGCAAAGGCGCCAGACAGCGCATACAACTCGCCATAGGTGATGGTCTTGCCCAGGTTGCTAAAGGCCGGTTTATCTGCAAAGCGTTGGCAGGATTGCTTCAGTACCGCCTGGATGTTGGGGAATTCGTCAGGATTGATTTCCGCCGTAATCCCGGCTGGGTACTTATCCTTCCAAAAATTTTCGATCATGGAAGCCCACTCCTTCAGCAACAGCGAAGTTCATTTACGCGTAGATGCGTTTATTATTGATATGCGATGACGGTTCATTGCAAACCGAATCACCTGGAAGCGCGCCGAGAGTAACAGCTTTGAATAGGGTCGCCTAGAGCCCAAAACGGCCTCAATGGTCACAAAAATGACTCAATGAACGATACAGGTCATTTTTAGAGTATTTATCCAAAATGTCGCAAAGTGCGCATGAAGGTGCATTCTAGAGCGGCTCCACGGCATACGCGGGTAAACCCGCCCCACCATTACCCAGGGGAGCGGGTTCTGCCGCGAAGAGGCCACCCTGGAATCAGGCGATGTCACGCAGCTCCCGCCGCAGAATCTTACCCACAGGGGTCATCGGTAGTGAATCTCGCAGTACGATGTGCTTGGGCACTTTGTAGCCCGTGAAGTTGGCCTTGCAGTAGGCCTTGAGTTCGTCGACGCTCAACCCCTTTTCCCGAGGGACTACGAACAGTTTCACCGCCTCCCCCGAGCGCTCGTCCGGCACGCCGATAGCGGCACAGTTGGCTACCTGCGGGTGCCCCATGATCACGTCTTCGATCTCGTTGGGGTAAACATTGAAACCCGAGACGATGATCATGTCCTTCTTGCGGTCAACGATGCGGGTGAAGCCATCCGGGTCGATCACCGCAATGTCACCGGTCTTGAACCAGCCCTCCGCATCCAGGGCCTGGGCGGTGGCTTCAGGTTGCTGCCAATAACCCTTCATCACCTGCGGCCCCTTGATGCATAGCTCGCCCCGCTCGCCCAGCGCCAACTCGTTGCCGTCATCGTCGATGACCTTGAATGCCGTGCCGGCCACCGGAATTCCCACGGTGCCAAGGCGCGCCATCTGGCCATAAGGATTGGTACTGGCAACCGGCGAAGTCTCGGTCAGGCCATAGCCCTCGACGATGCGGCAGCCGGTGAGACTCTCCCAGCGCTCGGCGGTGGCCTTGACCAGGGCCGTACCGCCAGAGTTGGTGACCTTCAGTGCGGAGAAGTCGAGGTTCTTGAACCCTGGGTGGTCCATCAATGCCACGAACAGCGTGTTCAGCCCCAGCAGCGCCGAGAAACGCCACTTGCCCAACTCCTTGATGAAGCCAGGGATATCACGCGGATTGGTGATGAGTACATTATGGTTGCCGGTGACCATCATGCACATGCAATTCGCGGTAAAGGCATAGATGTGGTACAGCGGCAGCGGCGCGATCATCACTTCCTGCCCGTCCTTGATCAAGCGCTGGCCATCCGGGCCATGCTGGGAGAAGCAGGCCAGCACCTGAAGCATGTTGGCCACCAGGTTACCGTGGGTCAGCATCGCGCCCTTGGCCAGCCCGGTCGTGCCACCGGTGTACTGCAGCACGGCGATATCGTCCAGCCCCTGCTCCACCGGCTTGTGGGTCAGGTCGCGCCCCTGGCGCAGTACCTGGCGGAACGGCACGGCCTGAGGTAACCGATAGGCCGGCACCATCTTCTTGACCTTGTCGACCACGGTGTTGATCAACCAGCCCTTGGCTGCAGGCAGCAGGTCGCCCATCCTGGCTTCGATCAGGTACTCGATGGCGGTATCGGGCAACACTTCCTGCACACGCTTGCCGAACATGTTCAGGTACACCAGCGCACGGGCGCCGGAGTCCTTGAACTGATGGCGCATCTCGCGTTCGGTGTAGAGCGGGTTGGTGTTCACCACGATCAGGCCGGCCCGCAGCGCGCCGAACACGGCGATGGGGTACTGCAAGACGTTGGGCATCTGCACGGCGATGCGATCGCCCGGCTTCAGGTCGGTGTGGTGCTCGAGCCAGGCGGCGAAGGCTGCCGAGTGCCGCTCCAGCTCTGCGTAAGTCAGGGTCACTCCCAGGTTGCTGAACGCCGGACGGTCGGCAAAGCGCTTGCATGAGCGCTCGAAGACTTCGACGACAGACTTGTAAGCATTGAGGTCGATGGTGGATGGCACGCCCGCCGGGCGTTTGTCATTCCAGAATTCGGCTTGCATTTATTATTGTTCCTCTGCCTTGACCCGCGATGTGGCGCGTTGTCCTTTAGTCCCTTGCCCCTTCCGCCCGGAGGCGAAACGGCATTGATCTGACGTTAACAGGTAAGTTCAAGGTGGCATACACGCCAAGTGTCGCCATTAACATTGTGAATCTTATTTGTGCCCTTCCTGCAATCTGGCCGGTTGTGCATAAACTGTGCTCTGACCCCCGCGCAAAGGACCCGCCATGCCTTACGACGCCTTCTGGCTCCCCGCCAGCGAGCATTGCAGCCTGTATGTGCACCAATGGTTGCCGGCCACGCCGGTCAAGGCCGCCGTGCTGCTGGTGCATGGCATGGCCGAGCACGCCGGCCGCTACCAGCGCCTGGGCCAAGCGCTGTGCAACGCAGGTTTTGCCTTGTTCGCACCGGATTTGCGGGGCCACGGCCGTACTGCCGAAGGGGGTAACTTTGGCCTGTTCGCCAAGCAACATGGCTGGAATGCCGTACTCAACGACCTGGGCGTGCTTACCCAGCACATCGGCCAGCAATACCCCGGTACCCCCCTGTTCATGCTGGGACACAGCATGGGCAGCTACATCGCCCAGGCTTACCTGTTGCACCACAGCGCCAGCCTTCAGGGGGCGATCCTGAGCGGCTCCAATTTCCAGCCAGCGGCGCTGTATCGCGCGGCGCGCCTGATCGCCCGCCTGGAAGCCTGGCGCCAAGGCCCATTGGGCAAGAGCGCGCTGATCGACTGGCTGTCGTTCGGCTCGTTCAACAAAGCGTTCAAGCCCAATCGCACCGCCTTCGACTGGCTCAGCCGCGACCCTTCGGAAGTCGACCTGTATGTGAATGACCCGCTGTGCGGCTTCCGTTGCACCAACCAATTGTGGCTCGATCTGCTGCAGGGACTGGCACAGATCAGCCAGGCCAAGCACCTGGCGCAGATCGACCCGAACCTGCCGATACTGGTCATGGGCGGCGAATGTGATCCGGTGAGTGCTGGCAAGCGTCTCACCCATCTGGCTGACGCGCTGCGCGCGACCGGCAATCGACATGTGCAACTGCGCGTGTATGCTCAGGCGCGGCACGAAGTACTCAATGAAACCAATCGTGACGAGGTTACCGCCGATCTGCTCGGCTGGCTGGAACAAGCGCTGGTCCTGGACCGCCCTGCCCGCAGTGAATGAAAGCCGCCTCGTCCGTCCATTAAGGAAGCCCCGATGACCCAGGTCACCAACACGCCTTACGAAGCCCTTGAAGTCGGCCAGAAGGCCAGCTACGAAAAGTCCGTGGAAGAACGCGACATCCAGCTGTTCGCCGCGATGTCAGGTGACCACAACCCGGTCCACCTGGATGCCGAGTTCGCCGCCAAGAGCATGTTCCGCGAGCGCATTGCCCACGGCATGTTCAGCGGCGCCCTGATCAGCGCCGCGGTGGCCTGCACCCTGCCTGGCCCTGGCACCATTTACCTGGGCCAGAAAATGAGCTTCCAGAAGCCGGTGAAAATTGGCGATACCCTGACCGTGCGCCTGGAAATCCTCGAAAAGCTGCCTAAGTTCAAGGTGCGCATCGCCACCAACGTGTACAACCAGAACGATGAACTGGTGGTCGAGGGTGAGGCCGAGATCCTGGCGCCGCGCAAGCAGCAGACCGTCGATCTGGTGTCGCCGCCGAACTTCGTGGCCTGCTGATCGGGTAAGTCTGCGATAGCCTCATCGCCGTTAAGCCCGCGCCTACACCCTCATCGTTTCGACCTGTAGGCGCCGGCTTGCCGGCGATAAGTCCAGCAACGCCATCACCCAAGCGAGCGCAGGCGACTTTCTATATGCCGCCGCTCTGGCTCCTGCCGCGTTAGCGACAGTGCTTGCTTCCAGGCCGCGCGAGCCTGCTCCACGTGCCCCAACTGCTGATGCAGTTCAGCCCGCGCCGCATGCGCCAGGTGATAGTCCTGCAACGCCCCGTCGGCCAGCACCGATTCAAGCGCCCGCAGTCCGGCCTGCGGCCCATCGCGCTTGGCCAGCGCCACCGCGCGATTGAGCCCAACCACAGCCGACGGCCATCGCCGCAGCAGTTCATCGTAAAGCCCGACAATCTCGGCCCAGTCGGTCTGCTCTGCCGAGGTAGCTTCGGCATGCACCGCGGCAATCGCAGCCTGCAAGGTATAAGCGCCAAAAGCCCGGCTGCGCAGCGCTTGACGCACCAGGGCACAGCCTTCGGCGATCTGCTGGTGGTTCCACAAGCGGCGGTCCTGTTGTTCCAGCAACACCAGGTTGCCTTGGGCATCGCTGCGCGCCTGCTGCCTTGATGCCTGCAACAGCATCAAGGCCAACAGGCCGATCACCTCAGGGTCGGGTAACAGATCGACCAGCAGCCGCCCCAAGCGGATCGCCTCATCGGTCAGTTCCTGTTGCAGCAGCCATGCACCGGATGACGCCGAATAGCCTTCGTTGAACACCAGGTAGATCACTCGCAGCACGCTTTCCAGACGCTCGGGCAGTTCGTTCAACGCCGGGACCTGGTAAGGGATGCCAGCATCGCGGATCTTCGCCTTGGCGCGCACGATGCGCTGGGCAATCGTCGCTGGGCTTAGCAGAAAGGCCCGGGCAATCTGCTCGGTGGTCAGGTCGCAGACTTCACGTAGGGTCAAGGGTACCTGAGCGTCGGCAGCCAACGCCGGGTGGCAACAGGTGAAGATCAGCCGCAAGCGGTCGTCGGCGAGCAACGCGTCCTCACTGGGGTCCTGAACCTGGCCTTCGATGAGCATGATGAGGTCTGCCTGGGAGCGGTCGAAACGGGCACGCCGGCGCAGGGCATCGATGGCCTTGAAACGACCGGTCGACACCAGCCATGCCCGCGGGTTGTCGGGAATGCCCGCCTGCCGCCAACGGTCGACGGCGATGAAGAAGGCCTCGTGCATGGCCTCCTCGGCCAAGTCGAAGTCACCGAGCAAGCGGATCAGGGTGGCCAGGATGCGCCGTGAATCGCGCCGGTACACCGCTTCGACTTCGGCACGGACCTGCGCAAGCTCGACCATCAGTCCGGCATCCGCTGAGTCACAACCTCCACCAGCCGGTCCAGGCTTTCTCCCCAGCCCTGATGAAAGCCCATCTCTTCATGGGCCAGGCTATCGGCTGCACTCCAGTGCCAGGCGCGTGCGGTGTAGCGGGTCTTGCCCTGTTCCTCGTCGAAGGTCACCACCGCTGTCATGAATGCCTTGTCCGACGGTACCCAACCCGGTCCGAAGGCATCGGTGAACACCAGGCGTCGGGGTGCTGCGATTTCGAGGAACACCCCCTGGGTCGGGAACTCGCTGCCATCGGGTGCGCGCATCAGGGTCCGGAACAAGCCGCCCACCCATAGCTGCATCTCGCACTGCGGGGTGGTCATGCCGTGCGGCCCCCACCACTGCATCAACCATTGAGGTTCGGTCCAGGCACGAAACACTTTGGCCGGCGGGGCATCGATCAGGCGGCTGATGGAAAGTTCGTGTTTCGCTTCTGCAAGGGGTGCCAGCGTCATTATTGTTGTACTCCGCTCAGGTCAGGGTTGCAGATCACGCACCGGTCGCACTTCCACGCTGCCGACCCGCGCCGCCGGGATACCCTTGGCGATATTCAAGGCTTCGTTCAAGTCCCGGGCATCCACCAGGTAAAAACCCGCCAGTTGCTCCTTGGTTTCGGCGAACGGCCCATCGGTCAGGCTCATGCGGCCGCCTCGCATGCGTACCGTGGTGGCGGTCTGCACAGGCTTGAGTGCCTCGGCCGCCAGCATGCGCCCGGAGTGCTGCAATGACTGTGCGTAAGCCATGCATTCGGCGTCTTCGGGGCTGTCGGGCAGGCTGTGCAACAGCCCTTCGTCACAATAGACCAGGCACAGGTATTTCATGGTCGCCTCCAGGGGATGGGCGCAGTGCGTTTGGCGATATCGACTCAGGGCTTGAGATCGAACAGTGCTTTTTGCGTTTCCATGTCGAACGGCGCCGACCAGTGCTCGTGAATAACCTGCCATTGCCCGGCGCGCCGACGATAGGCGACCGTGGCACGCATGAAGCCACATTGGTTTTCATCGTCCGATGGCCCGCAACGGTTGAGCCAGTGGGCCACGCCCAGGTCACCGTCTGCGTGTACGGTGAGTTCGGCACACTCGAAGATCATCGGCCCGGTGCAAAAGCCCATGCACATTTCCCAGTGCGCCCGGTAGGCAGCCTTGCCCTTGAACTGCAGTTCCTTGATGGCATCGAAGGCGACGATATCCTCGGCATAGGGCGCGGCAATGCCATCCAGGTCGCGGTCGCGAACGGCCTGCATCCAGGTGTCGATGAGTTGACGGATTTCGGTTTCAGCTGCGCTGTTCATCGGCGAACTCCTGCGCTCGGTCATGAGCATTTTGGCGCAGGTATCTCCTGCGCCTTCACCTCTTGGTCGAACGGTAGCGGGGGAAATCGACAGGGCGATGAATTTATTTGCGTTGCAACGGCACCCAGATTTCCATCGCAGCGTTTGGGTCCGTCGGGTCGAAACCTGCCGGGTAGCGCTCGAACAGCGCCGCATCGGCCTGCTGCAGGCCGGACTGGGCCAACCAGGCAAACAGGCCCTGGAAGGTCCCCTTCAGCGCTTGCAGGCTGCCATGATGTTCGAACACAGCGTAATGCTGCGGTGCCAGTGCCAGCGTCGTGAATCCTGGCGCAAGGGTCCTGTCGGTACTCAGTTCGACCGCCGCCAGGTAGTCGAAACCGCCACGTTCGTCGGGGTGATAGCACACGCCGTAACTGTCTTTGCCGAGCAGCCACGGCGTATCGCCACCGTGTTCGACGAAACGCTGCCACAGCAAGGGCAGCCCAGCAAGATTGCTCAGGTTGAAACGCTCGCACAAACCCACAAGCGTCAGCGCCCGGCCATCCTCGTAGCGTACGGGGGGAATCGGTAGTGTGCTCATGTCCATCACCTCATTGATCGAGCCCAGGCAAGCATGCCTGGCCCGTGCTGGTTCGATAGCGTAGCGCAGATCCGTCACCTGGCACTTGACCCATGCCCCTGCCCTGCCACCGGCTGTCCGTTCGCACCCAGGCTCGACGGTTTACAAGGGGGGGCTTGCCAGGATGAATTCGCGGTAGCCGGAAACGACCACATACACCGCGAAATAACAAAAGATCGCCGCTGACAGCAGGTAGGACCAGGTCAACAAGCGGTCGCCCAGCAGGCGTCCGCCATGACTGGCGATACCACAGAGGGTCAGGCACCAGACCAGGCCTGCAGCGAGGAAGCCACCAAGGAACAACCCCGCCTCCAGCGCAGTACCGCCCCCGGAACGGGAAATCAGCACCCCGCCCACTGCCGCGAACCACAGGATGGCGCTGGGCGACGACATGGCCAGGAAGATCCCCCGCAGGAACTCCCGCCAGCCCGATTCCACCACCACTTGCCCTCGCGCCTCCATGTGCCCGCCACGCCAGGCTGCCAGCAACATCTTCAGCGCGAACCACACCAGCAAGGCCGAGCCCCCTAGCCACAAGGCCCAGCGCACGGCTTCGAACTGCAACAGAACGGTCATCCCGGCCAACGCCGCCACGGCATAGATCAAGTCGCCCACGCAAGTGCCAAGGCCCAGCCAGAAGCCCTGGAGAAAACCACGCTGCATGGCGAGTGTGATCATGGCGATGTTGGCCACCCCGATATCCAGGCACAGGGACAGGCTCAGAAGAAAACCGTTGGAGAAAGGCATCGGAAACTCGACTACAGGTTGAAGACAGGCGCGTTCACGGCGCGCACACTGGCGCACTGTATGGGAAGCCATGGCGCTTGCTCAAGCCAGATTGGCTTGCCCTTGAATACCCTGGACCTGCCATGGGCTCAGAGTTGCTCGATGCCAGCCAGAGCCCGCGCATACAGATCGCGGTCCACATTCGCCCCACTGAGCACTACCGCCACACGCTTGCCAGCCTGCCTGCCCCGCTCCTGCATCAACGCTGCCAGCGGCGCGGCTCCAGCACCTTCGGAGGTATTGTGGGTCGCTTCGTGGTACAGGCGCATCGCCTGGGCGATTTCACTGTCGTCCACGCGCACGATACGTGCCGCATGCTCGCGCACCAGGGCGAGGGCATCGGCATTGGGAACCCGGCAGGCCATGCCATCGGCGAAAGTATTGGCAGTGGCGGTGGTAACGATGCGTCCTTGCTCGAAGCTTTGTGCATAGGCATCGGCCGCACTGGAAACCACACCTACGATCTCGGTCTTCAAGCCAA
The DNA here is from genome assembly GCF_000425785.1 of Pseudomonas taiwanensis DSM 21245. Classification (GTDB taxonomy): domain Bacteria; phylum Pseudomonadota; class Gammaproteobacteria; order Pseudomonadales; family Pseudomonadaceae; genus Aquipseudomonas; species Aquipseudomonas taiwanensis. The sequence goes on along the minus strand of NZ_AUEC01000025.1, from coordinate 62,316 downwards.
GCAGGTTGCGCGCCTGGATCAGCCCGCAAATGCCCGAGCCCATGCCGATCGGCACATACACGCAGTCCAGCTCAGCCACCGCTTCGAACAGCTCCAGGGCGTAGGTCGCCACCCCGCGCACCAGCTCCGGGTGGAACGCGGGCACCATGGTATAGCCACGCGCCGCGGCTATTCGGCTGGCCTCTTCGCGGGCCACGTCGAAGTCCGCGCCGTGCTCGACCAGCTCGGCGCCAAGTGCTCGCATGGCAGCGTTCTTCTCCCTGGAATTCCCCTCCGGTACCACGATCACCAACGGCAAGCCTGCCCGTCGCGCCGCCATCGCCATGCTCTGGCCATGGTTGCCACGGGTCGCAGTGACCAGGCCTTGGGGTGGGTTGCCGCAGGCCAGCAACGAGCGCACGTACACCAGCCCGCCGCGCACCTTGAATGCCCCGGTAGGCGCATGGTTCTCATGCTTGACCCATACCTCGCACCCCAGCCGGGCAGCCAGCAAAGGCCAGGCATGCTGCGCGGTGGCGGGGATATGCTGGTGGACGAATTCAGCGGCTTCACGCAGGGCGGCTAGGTCGAACATGACGGTCATCCTTTAGGGTCAAGAGGTTGATCCGATCCTATGCGCCGGGCATTGTATGGGTAAATCCTTATATTGCATGGGCAGCAATTTCATGTGGGTTCCTGAACTCGTCGAGGATGGCCGCCCCCGTTACCTGGCGCTGGTCGACGCCATCGCCAGCGCCATCGAATGTGGAACGCTCAAGGTCGGCGATCGCCTGCCTCCCCAGCGTCGTCTGGCCTGGAAACTGGGCTTGAATCCCAGCACCACGCAGCAGGCCTACCGTGAAGCCGCCGCTCGCCACCTGGTGGCGGGCGAGGTCGGCCGTGGCACTTACGTGCTGGCCGGTAGCCAGGAAGCGACGTTGTTTCGCCTCAAGCAGCATGACCCGCACGGCACGCTGATCGACCTGTCGACCAATGTGCCGGTGGCCGACCCGACCAACCAGGACCTGCACCTCAGCCTGCAAGCCTTGCTGGCACAGCGCCAGAGCCAATTGCTCGACCATTACCTCGGGCCGCAGCAGTTGCTGCTGGGCAGGCTCCAAGGCGCCCGCTGGCTGGCCAATCGCGGCCTGACACTGGCGGCTGACGAGTTGCTCCTGTGCGCAGGCGCCCAGCACGGGCTCACCTTGCTGCTGCAGTCGCTCTGCCAGGCCGGCGAGCCGGTCATGCTCGAGGCTTTGACCGCGCCGGGCATCAAGGCGGCGTGCCGCCAGTTGCGCTTGCCGGTGCACGGTGTGGCGCTGGACACGCAGGGCCTACGGCCAGATGAACTGGACCGGGTTGCCCGTGCCAGCGGCGCACGGGTACTGGTGACCACACCGACCCTGCACAACCCCACCGGCGCCTGCATGGACGACGCGCGCCGCCAGGCAATTGCCGAGGTGGTCAAACGCCTGGGACTGCTGGTGATCGAGGATGATGTCTATGGCGCCCTCAGCGACCGCCCACCGCTCTACCCGCTGTTGGGCGAGCACGGCGTCCTGATCAGCAGCCTGTCCAAGACGGTGGCCGCGGGACTGAGGCTGGGCTGGATCGTAGCCGACCCTCGCCTGCTGGAGCAGGTCGACCCCCACGCCAAGGCCAGTCACTGGTCGATTTCGCCCCTGAACCTGCAGGTTGCCTGCCAGTGGATCGAAGACGGTACGGCAGCCCGACGCCTGGCCTGGCAGCGCACGGAAGTCTGCGAGCGCTGGCGCCTGGCGCGCAAGGTGCTGGGCAGTGCCTTGTGCAACGCCAGCGAACCTGCCCCCCATGCCTGGGTGGCCGCTTCACGAGGGGCTGACAGGGTGGTAGCGCAGTGTCGCGCACAGCACGTGGAGATCGTGCCGGCGAGCGTATTCGCCGTGGGCGCGGGCCAGGAGCAGGCGGTGCGTATCAGCCTGTCGGCGGCGGGTAGCCGTGCTGAACTGAAGGAGGGGTTGGAACGGGTGTGTCGCGTGTTGGCAGGCTGAGGGCTTGCGCTCCCGCAGACCCAGTTCGGTCCGCGGGAGCAGGCTTGGCCGCGAAGGGTCGGGGCAATCAGCCTTGCTGGCAGCCCTCGCCCATGGCGCGGTACTGAATGGTATGCACCTGGCCCTGATGGTCTTCATAGGTCATGGTCGCCGGCACCACTTCGCAGACATTCGGAAGGGTCGACAGACTGATCACCCGTTTGATGTCCAGGTTCATGGAATAGTCGTACTGCTGGGCGACAGGCTCGGTGGAGACAGGTTTGGCCTCATCGGCAAGGGCGAACGAGGACATACCGACCAATGCAAGAATCAGTAATGGTTTCATGTGAGTTGGCCTTTAAAGCAATCAAGCTGATCGATTGACTTCAATATGCCGTCAATGGCGCGGAGAAGTTGTCATCTCCAACGAAGATGACACGAAGTACCGATCCCGCTTCGTCATACTGCTGGGGGATGTCTGAAAGTCTACTCCCGCCTTTGAATAGTTGAACCCCGAAGTCAGACATTCACCCTTGCAGGATTTGCAACAATCTGCGACAAAATCGCCTCAAGAGGCTGGCGTAGAGCCATCCCGGCCGTTTTTCGACTCGACTTTGGAATGCGCATGCCCCTGCTGCACTGCACCCAACTGACCGCCCTCGAGCGCCGCCTGCTCGACCACTTCTACCGCCAGCACGGCTCACGCATGCGGGCTGCCAGCGATGGGGAACTGTGGGTAGCCCGGCGTACCGAAATCATCGCAGGGCTGAGCTTGGCGCCCGTCGAGAATGGCCATTGGCTCACAGGGCTTTTCGTCGCCCCGCAGCAGCGCAAACAGGGCGTGGCGGGGCAATTGATCGATGCCGCACTGGCAGGCGGACGCGGCCCGATCTGGCTATTCTGCCACCCCGACCTGGCGCCCTTCTATCAACACCTGGCCTTCGAAACCGCCGCCCAGTTGCCAGAAGCCCTCGCCGCTCGGCTGGCGCGCTACCAACGCAGTAAACGCCTGGTGGCCATGGTGCGCGGTCAGTCGTCGCTGGCATCCAGCCCAGGGAACAGCACCTCGGTGAACCCGAACTTGGCAAAGTCCTGAATGCGCGAGGGGTACAACCGCCCGATCAGGTGATCGCACTCATGCTGCACCACGCGGGCATGAAAACCGTCCGCAAAGCGGTTGATCGGATTGCCCTGAGGGTCGATGCCTTCGTAACGAATATGCTTGTAGCGCGGCACCACCCCGCGCAGGCCGGGCACCGACAGACAGCCTTCCCAGCCGTCCTCGATCTCGGTCGACATGGGCGTGATCACCGGGTTGAGCAGGATGGTCTGCGGAACTGGCTCGGCATCCGGATAACGCTCGCTGCGCTCGAATCCGAAGATGACCAGTTGCAGGTCGATGCCTATCTGTGGCGCGGCCAGACCCACGCCGCCTACATGGGCCATGGTCTCGAACATGTCGTCGATCAGTTGCTGCAGTTCGGCACTGCCGATCAGTTCGTCAGGCACCGGTGGGGCGATGCGTAGCAGGCGCTCATCGCCCATCTTGAGAATGTCGCGGATCATCGGGGTGTCGGCTCGGAAGGTCGAGGCTCGCTCGATATCGGGTGTTCATGGCCCAGCACTGTCAGGGTCTCCCTGGACTTGTCACCGCCGAAATCCTTTTCGCCAGGGTTCTTGCCCTCTGTCGACATGTGCTCGATCACGGCGTTCATTTCCGCCCCCAGCAACAGCACGGCTGCGGAGATATAGAAATACAGCAACAGCACGATGATTGCACCGATACTGCCGTACATCGCGTTGTAGTCGGCGAAGGTCTTTACGTAGTAACCAAAGCCCAGGGAAGCGATGATCCACACCACCACCGCCAGCACCGAACCTGGCGTGATGAAGCGAAACTTCTGCTTCACGTCCGGCATCACGTAATAGATCAGCGCCACCGCCACCATCATCAGGATGATGATCGCCGGCCAGCGCAGGATGGTCCACACCGTGACGATCACCTCTTGCATGCCGATCTGGGCGGCAATCCACTCCATGACCTGCGGCCCCAATACCATCAACGCCGCCGCTGCCAGCAGCATCCCAGCGATGCCCACCGTGTAGATGATCGACAGCGGAATGCGCTTCCAGACCGGGCGTCCCTCGGGCACGTCGTAGGCGGCGTTCATTGCACTCATCATCAGGCGCACGCCAGCCGAGGCAGTCCACAGCGCGATCACGATACCCACTGAAAGCAAGCCGCCCTTGGACTGCTGCAGTTGGTCGATCACCGGGTTGACCTGTTCCAGCGCCTGCGGCGGCAACACCAGTTCCGATTGCAGGCGGAGCCAGGAGAAAAAGTCCGGCAGGTGCAGAAAACCGATCAAGGCGATCAAGAACAGCAGGAAAGGGAACAGCGAAAACAGCATCTGGTAGGCCAGCGCCGAGGCATAGGTAGACATCTCGTCATCGAGAAATTCGCTGACGGTACGCACCAGCACGCGGTGCAGGGGCAGGCCGCGCAGGTCGGGGAAAATCATAGCGTCTCCTTTCGCCGCTTGATCAGTACAGGGGAAAGTCTAATAGACCACGCAACTGATGTACCGCTCCCTGCCGACTTTCAGAAATAATCGCCTGCAGGGCCCCATGCAGGGCCCTGCAGGTGCAGCTTGCCGGCGATGAGGCCAGCCAAGGCACGATCATTCAGGGCTCATTCAGGGCTTCTTGATCGCGTCCTTGACGTCCCCCTTCACCTGCTGCGCCTCGCCCTTGAGCTCCTGGGCCTTGCCTTCAGCGCGCAGCTTCTCGTTGTCGGTCGCCTTGCCGACGCCTTGCTTGACGTTGCCCATGGCTTCGTTGGCCATACCTTTGACTTTGTCTTTAGTGCCGCTCATGGCAAATCTCCTGCAAGTGGAGACACGTGAATCGTGTCGACAGTGGGTTGACCGGTCGTCTTCTGCAAGAGTTTCACCGGATTCACACACGGCGTGCCGGGCGGTGATTCGGGGCGAATACCGCACCGAATTGGCCACCAGGCTCTGCGCAGCGCCGCCCCTGCCCCCTTAGAATCACCGGCGAATGGCAACCCCAAGCAGGCTGCCTTCGATAAGAACAATCGTTTTCGGAAGGTCCGCCCCATGCGTTTGATGCCCCTCCTGGCCGCCTTGCTGCCGCTGCTCCCCCTGCCCGCTCTTGCCGCCGCACCGGCCAGCAGCGAAACCCTTCGCGTCGACCGCTACAACGACGATGGCCAGCCCGGCAGCCTGCGCTGGGCGATCGAGACCAGCAACCAGAACCCTGGCCGCTACCGGATCGACATTGCCCCGGTGGGTAAACCACCCTATGTCATCCGTCCGACTCGCCCGCTGCCGGAAATCAAGGGCCCGGTGCGCATCACTGGACTGTCGTGGGCCCAAGACGGCCAATACATCGCCATCGACGGCTCCGGCTATATCAAGGACCAGGGCGTTCACACCTGCCCCGGCGCCCTGCCCGGCCAATACGGCACCAATGTGCGTACCACCACCCACCCCGGCCTGGTGCTGCGAGACACCCAAGGCGTGCACCTGAGCGGTCTTGAAGTGCGTAACTTCTGCATCGGCATCCTGGTCAATCGCGCCAGTGGCAACGTCATCGAAGACAACCGCATCGTGGCCAACAAAGGCGGGGCCGGGATCATGCTCACCGGCGACGACGGTGCCGGCAATCCGACAGCGACCACTACGGTCAACAACAAGGTGCTGCGCAACCAGTTGGTCGACAACGGCGACGGTCTGGAGCTCACCCGGGGCGCGGCCTTCAACCTGGTGGCCGACAACCTGTTCCGCTCCACACCCGCCAACCCGGAGCCGTCCCAGGGCATCGAGATTCTGCTGGGCAACGACAACAGCGTGGTACGCAACCGCTTCGAGAACTACTCCGACGGGCTGCAGATCAACTGGGGCAACCGCAACTACCTCGGTGCCAACACCTTCACAGGCAACTCCAACGGTGTCAGCGTCACGGGCGACGGCAACATCCTCGATGGCAACCTGATTCACGGCAACCGCATTGGTGTGGCGCTGCGTCCGGAGCCGAACGTCACCGCCACCCGCCTGACCGCCAATCGGATCTGGGGCAACAGCCAGGACATTCGCCGCTGCGAGGCCGGCGGCTCGTGCGTGCCTGACCAGCGCACCGGTGCAATCGTCTTTGGCGTACCGGCCCAGGCCCATGCGCTGTACGTAGGTTCACGAGGGATAGGTGCAGACCTGGCGAAGAAAGACCAGGCCATCATTTGCGATGGCAATGGCCAACCCAAGCCATGCCAGCCGTTGCCCAACCACAACCAGCCAGCCCCCCGCCTGACTGCCCTGCAAGGCGAACAGTTGCAAGGCGAAGTTAGCGGGCCGGCATCCAGCCTGTTGCGGGTCGAGGTGTTCGGGAATGCCGAGGCCAACGGAACCGAGGCGCAGCAGTATCTTGGCCAGGTACTGGTGAGCAGTGACAAGGACGGCAAGGCGACATTTGCCCAGACGCTGGAGAACGCCGCGGAGCTCCTCAGCTTCACCGCGACGGTAACCACCGCCGAGGGTGCGACGTCGGAGTTGAGCCGGCCACTGAGTCGCTGAACCCATTGGCCCTGTCGCCAGCAGGCCGACTGCTGAAAGCGATAGGGCCATCAAACCTTGCCCCGCTACCGGCCACCCCTCACAATGCAGGCCTTATCACGCGTCAACCCGCAGGAACCTGCATGAAACTCGACAAACCCGCCGCCATCGCCCGACGTAACCAGGCGCTGGACAAGCCGGTGCTCAACAGCACCAATACCCTGTTCGCCATCCTCGATCGCAAACGTAACCTGTGGTGGTTCGAAGTACCGGTAGCCTTGCTGCGCAAGGGCCAGCCCGACTGGGTCAACCTGCTGCTGCACACCCCGGAAAACGACGACTTGCAGCACCTGAAGGTGCCGACCAACTTCCTGCGTGCCCATCAGGAGCAGATGGAAGTGCGCAACCCCGGTAAGCGCCGCTCGACCATCAGCCTGGCCCTGAGCGCCGACCGCGACTCGCTACTGCGCGACACCCGCCCGGGCGGCGAGCAGCTGGATTTCAAGGCATTCGTCCAGGCCTGATCAGGCCCGTTCGATGCGATCGTCATGGATGACGATCCGGCCTTGCTTGAACAACGCGCCGATGGCCTTTTTGAAGTTGCCCTTGCTGACGTTGAACAGCTGGCTGATCACCTCCGGTGCGCTCTTGTCGCACACGGCCAGTACCCCGCCCTCTGCCTCCAGACGCGCCATGATCTGCTCTTGCAAGTCATCGCCCAGCGCCTTGCCGACCGGTTGCAGGCTCAAGGCGATCTTGCCGTCGTGGCGCACCTCCTTGATGAAGCCTTCCACATGCATGCCCGAACGCAGGAACTTGAATACCTCGTTCTTGTGAATCAGGCCCCAGTGGCGGTTATTGATGATGGCCTTGTAGCCCATGGGCGTCTGCCCGGCCACCAGCAGCTCGACCGGCTGACCGACCGAATAGTCCGCCGGAGTGCGGTCCAGGTAGCGATCCAGCCGGGCGGTAGCGGTGATACGGCGGGTGCGTTTGTCCAGGTAAGCATGCACCACGCAGTAGTCGCCTATTTTCAATGGCCGCGACTCTTCCGAATAAGGCATGAGCAGGTCCTTGGACAGGCCCCAGTCGAAGAAGATGCCAGCATTGTTGATGTCCTTGACCTTGAGGCTGGCGAAGCCACCCACCTGAACCTTGGGCTGCTCGGTGGTGGCGATCAGCTGGTCTTCACTGTCCAGGTAGATGAACACATTGAGCCAGTCATCGACCTCGGTCGGCGTGTCCTTGGGAATGTAACGCCTGGGCAGCAGGATTTCGCCGTCGGCACCGCCGTCCAGGTACAGGCCGAAGTCCACGTGTTTCACGATTTGCAAACTGTTGTAACGCCCAAGCAGAGCCATTTCCGATGTTCCTCAAGACAAGGCGGCTATTCTACACCTGAAGCCACCGCGCTGCCCGACCGCTGATTCATTCGTCGCAGTCGCCGTGGCCTGTTCATATCCATCGACTGGCCAACCCCTGCAAGGACTCGCCCATGCACGTTCGCCTGCTCAAAGTCTTGCTCATTGCCATCGGCTCGCTCCTGGCGCTGGTGGCGTGCAACCGTATCGACCTGGCCTACCGCAACCTGGACCGACTGGTACCCTGGTCACTGGCCGACTACCTGGACATGAACAGCGACCAGAAGGCCTTGCTCGATGAGCGCCTCAAGCAGCACCTGGCCTGGCACTGCAAGACCCAGCTGCCCGGCTACCTTGACTGGCTCGACCGGGTGCGCACGATGGTCGCCGAAGACCAGGTGACCGACCAAGCGCTGCAGCAACGCACCCAGGAAGCCCGCCAGGCCATCGGCCGCGTCACCGAGGCCATTACCCCTTCGGCGGCCGAACTGTTGCGGGGGATGAGCGATGCCCAGGTGGAAGAGATGCGCGAGGCGTTGCGCGAGGACATCAGCGAACGCCAGAAAAAGTACGTGGATACGCCGCTGGAGCAACAGATCACGCGGCGCACCGAACGCATGGAAAAGCGTCTGAGGCCCTGGTTCGGCGACCTCAACACCGCGCAACGCCAGCGTATCCAGGCCTGGTCCCAGTCGTTGGGCGACCAGAACCGCGAATGGATCACCAACCGCGCCCACTGGCAGCAGCAACTGATGCTGGCGATGAACCAGCGCAACGACGCCAGCTTCGAACCCCGCCTGGCGCAGTTGCTGCAACGCAAGGAGAGCCTGTGGACGGAAAATTACCGCATCGCCTATCAGAACACCGAACGGCAGGCGCGCAGCCTGCTGGTCGACCTGATGCACCTGAGCACGCCTGCCCAGCGCACGTTCCTGCAGCAACGCCTGGCTGAAGTGCGGACCGACTTCAGCGAGCTCAAGTGCCTGCGCAGCCCCTGACAGCGCACATCATTCACCGTACCTTGCGCCGATACGGAAACACATCGATCACCTTCCCATCGCGGATCTTCGCCTGCAATCCCTTCCAGTAATCGGCGTCGTACAATTCCCCATGCAAGCGGCTGAACAGCCGTCGCTGACCGATATCGGCAAACAGGAACGGCGGAAACTCCTCGGGAAACACATCGTGCGGCCCGATCGAGTACCACGGCTCGCCCGACATCTCGTCTTCCGGGTAACGCGGCGGCGGAATGTGGCGGAAGTTCACCTCGGTGAGAAAGCTGATTTCGTCATAGTCATAGAACACCACGCGGCCATGGCGAGTTACCCCGAAGTTCTTCAGCAGCATGTCGCCGGGGAAAATGTTCGCCGCCGCCAGCTGCTTGATGGCCAGGCCGTAGTCCTCCAGCGCCTCGAGCACCTGGGCGTCGCTGGCATGCTCCAGGTACAGGTTGAGCGGCGTCATGCGGCGTTCGGTCCAGCAGTGACGAATCAGCACGGTGTCGCCCTCCAGGGCGACCGTGGACGGAGCCACCTCCAGCAGCTCCGCCAGGCAATCGGGTTCGAACTTGGCCTTGGGAAAGCGAAAATCGGCGAACTCCTGGGTGTCGGCCATGCGCCCCACGCGGTCGACACTCTTCACCAGACGGTACTTGTCGATGACCGTGGCGCGGTCGACGGTCTTGGACGGCGAGAAGCGGTCCTTGATGATCTTGAACACCGTATTGAACCCCGGCAGGGTGAACACGCTCATGACCATGCCGCGAACGCCCGGGGCCATGATGAAGCGGTCTTCGCTGCCGGCCAGGTGGTTGATCAGCGCCCGGTAGAACTCCGACTTGCCGTGCTTGTAGAACCCAATGGAGGTGTACAGCTCGGCGATGTGCTTGCCGGGAAGAATGCGCTTGAGAAAGTTGACGAACTCCGCTGGCACCGGCACATCGACCATAAAGTACGAACGGGTGAAGGAAAAGATGATCGACACCTCGGCCTCGTCGGTGATCACGGCATCCGCTTCGATGCCGTGGCCTTCGCGGTGCAGCAAGGGAATCACCAGCGGCCATTGTTCGTCCAGTGTATGCAGGCGGCCCACCAGGTAGGCGCCTTTATTGCGGTACAACACCGGCCAGAACAGCTCCACCGCCAGGGCCGGGTCCTTGCATACCCAGTCCGGCAGGCTTTCGCGCAGCTGCTCCTCCAGTCGTGCCAGGTCACCCTCCAGGTCTGCGTAGGGCACATCGAACGGGTAATCGGCCAGGATCGAACGCAGCAGGCCCTTGAGGCCGCCGTGCGCCGTGTAGGTGTGGGTTTGTGCCGCGCGCTCGCGGTTGCGCAACGAGGGCCGGGTGGTGTGGATGAACATGCAGCCATCACTGATCTGGTCATGACTGAACAGGCTGCAGAACAGCGAGTTGTACCAGGTTTCCGACAGCTCATCGTCAAGGCGCGGGTCGATCAGGCTGATGTAGGCGCTCTTGACCAAGGGCCACTGGCCTACCTCCAGCAGCACCTCTTCATCGAAACCGTCGCGCAGCCAACCGTTGACCTCGCCGACTTTCTGCTCGTACAGGTTGATCCGCGCGGCCGCGGCCAGTTGGATATCCTGCCAGCGGGCCTGCTCGAAACGTTCGCGGGCCCCGAGGGTGATGCGGCGAAAATGCTCGCGGTAGTCGTCGAAGCCATCGAGGATCATGCGGGCGATCTCGTGGGCCGGCCAGTGCTGGGTCATGCGCGGACACCTAGGTGCGGGGTGAGATAGACAGCTTAGTCGCCCCTTGCAATTTGCGATGCCCGCCTTGGCGCATGGCCGGCGAGTCGGCGGTCCCTGAATCGCGCCGATCCACTGCGGCCCCTGCGATAGCGGATTTACACCGCAAGAAAGCACAAGAAACGCCCCGCCCCGTGACGTACACTCGCGCCCTGCCTTGTATCCGGAGATCGTTGTGAGCCCCATCGCCCTAGCCCGCCTGCTGACCCTTGCCGCCGTCTGGGGGGCGAGCTTTCTGTTCATGCGCATCATCGCGCCGGAGTTGGGGACCGTGCCCACCGCGTTCTTCCGGGTTTCGATCGCCTGCCTGGGGTTGATCGCCATCCTCGCCGTGGCCCGAGTACGCTGGAACTTCCAGGGCAAACTGGGGGCCTGCCTCGTGCTGGGGATGATCAATTCAGGGATCCCGGCCACCTTCTATTCGGTCGCTGCCCAGGTGCTGCCCGCCGGCTATTCGGCCATTTTCAACGCCACCACGCCGCTGATGGGCGTGCTGATCGGCGCGCTGTGCTTCCGTGAGCCGATGACCTTGCCCAAGCTGTGCGGCATTTTCCTCGGTCTGCTCGGCGTAGGCATTCTCAGCGGCGCCGGCCCCGTTGCCTTGGATCTGGCCTTGCTGCAGGGCGCCCTGGCGTGTCTCGCCGCCACCACCTGCTATGGCTTTGCCGGCTTTCTCGCTCGGCGCTGGATCAGTGGGTTGGACAGCCGCCTCTCGGCCTTGGGCAGCATGCTCGGCGCCACCCTGATGATGACGCCGCTGTTCGCCTGGAGCGCACTGACTCAGCCGCCAGCCAGTTGGGGCGGCTGGCAGGTCTGGTGGTCGCTGTTGGGGTTGGGGCTGGTGTGCACGGCATTCGCCTACATTCTTTACTTCCGCCTGCTGGCCGAAATCGGACCGGTCAAGGCCAGTACCGTGACCTTCCTGATTCCAGTGTTCGGTGTACTGTGGGGCGCCTGGCTGCTGGACGAGTCGTTGTCCATGGGGCACCTGTACGGCGGGCTGCTGATCGGTGTGGCTTTGTGGCTGGTGCTCAGGCCTGCGCGGCGATCCTGAGCGCTGCGGCGCGGCCCAATCGCCGGCAAGCGGGCGCTCACCTGCGACAAAGGGGCTGTTTCACCCGCGAAACCTCGCACACGCCCGTTACCCAAAATGCCCAACTCCCTCGCATTCGACACCTTTCGTGCGCGGTTGCTGGGCATTTTCGTGCCATATAGAAAACTCTGTTTCATATATAAAACATGCTGGAAAACACTGCATATCTGTAACTTAATAATAAATAAGGGATTTCTTATTATTTAAGAGAAATGACACACCTGGCATTGTTCATGCACTAAACGGCGTATCACCTATAAAACAGACCAGAGACTAATCCCATGGCTGTGAAAGAGATGTACGCAATCGCCTCGCAGTGGAATGCACCACGCCCCGACCCGGCACCGACTGAAATCGAATTTCGCAATGTCGGCAAGGCGTTTCCCACCAAAGGCCAGACCGAAGCGCCGTTCGCCATTCGCGGCGTGAACTTCCAGATTCGCCGCGGTGAAGTGGTTTCGATCATCGGCCCTTCCGGCTGCGGCAAGAGCACCATCCTCAACATGGGTTCGGGCCTGTACAGACCAACCGAAGGTGAAGTGCTGGTCAGCGGCGAACGGGTCGACGGGCCGGTGAGCAAGGTCGCCTTCATGTTGCAGAAGGACCTGCTGATGCCTTGGCGCAGTATTCGCCGCAACGTCGAATTGGGTCTGGAAATCCAGGGCATGGCGGCTTCACAGCGCAAGGTGATCGCCGAGAACCTGCTCAAACGCTGCCACCTGCAAGGCTTCGCCGATCACTACCCGTTCCAGCTCTCGGGGGGCATGCGCCAGCGTGCCGCGCTGGCCCGCACGCTGGCCATCGACCCGCAGGTGCTGTTCCTGGACGAGCCGTTTTCGGCCCTCGACGCCCAGACCAAGATGATTCTCCAGCAGGACCTGGCGCGAATGCTGTTCGAAGAGAAGAAGACCGCGCTGTTCATCACCCATGATCTGGTCGAGGCCATCGCCCTGTCCGATCGCCTGCTGGTGATGAGCGCCCGCCCCGGCACCATCATCGAAGAAATCGAGATCGACCTGCCGCACCGCGACAACCCGCTGGAGCGGCGCAAGCTTCCGGAGATCGGCCCTCTGGCAGGCCGCCTGATGGAACTGCTGAAGGTCGGCGAAGACCACGACCTGCACTGACCGACGCCTCACTCACCTCTTGGGAGTTAGCATGTTCACCACTACCTTCAAGCGCGTGGCGCACGCAGCTTTGGCCGCGCTCGCCCTGAACCTGGCCGCACAGGCCCAGGCCGAACCGACCAAGGTCACCTACCTGCTGCCGGCGCCGCCCAGCCTGCCTGCGTTCGCGCCATGGATCATCGCCAAGGAAAAAGGCTACTACCAGGCCCAGGACCTGGACCTGACCTTCATCGCCGCCAAGGGCGGGGTCGACGTCGCCAAGCAGATTGGTGCCGGCAATGCACTGGTCGGTGGAGCCATCGGCGATACCCCGATCATCGTGCGCCCCAACGGCATTCCGGTGCGCGCGGTGGCGGTGCTCGGTGGCGGCGGCGTGACCATGATCGCCACCAATGCGGGTGAGAACATCCGCTCGGTCAGCCAGCTCAAGGGCAAGACCCTGACCGTGATGTCCTACTCCGACACCACCTATTACGCCCTGCTCGCGTCGCTGCGCAAGGCTGGGCTGAGCAAGGACGATGTCGACATCCAGGCCGCCGGCCCTTCGGGCGTGTGGCAACTGTTCTCGGCCAACAAGGCCCAGGCCATGGCCGGCGTGCCGGACTGGGTGGTCAACGCCGAGGACGCGGGCCTGAAATATGCGCTGATCCCTCGCGAACAAGTATTCGAGAGCATGGCCCAGGCGATTCTCGCCTCCGACGACGCCATCGCGCATCACCCGCAGATCGTCCGTGGCGTGGTCCAGGCCACCCTGCGTGGCCTCAAGGACATCATCGACGACCCCAAGGCCGCCGCCGCCAGCTTCGCCCGTGCGGTACCGGCCTACGCCGGCAAGGAAGCCTCGCTGGAGAAGACCCTGCGTCTGTACGTGGAGTACGTCTATGCCGGCCAGCCGGTGCCCGGACGCGTGGACCCGGCGCGCCTGGAGGCAGTGCGCAAGTTCTATGTCAGCGAAGGCATCGTCCCCCGCGAACCCAAGCTCGACGACCTGTACAGCAACCAGTTCATCGAAACCACGACCGCGGCCCAGTGACGGCCCAGCAATCACAAGGTAACGCCCGATGAGAAACCTCAATCCATCCGTAGCCGGCAGCGTTGGCCTGCTGGTCCTGTTCCTGGTGCTGTGGCAATGGGGCCCTGGGTTGGTCGGCATGCCCGAATTCGTCATGCCGCAACTGAGCCGCGTGGCCCAGGAGAGCCTGCTGATGTGGCAGTCCGGCAACCTGTTCGAGCACACCCTGATCACCGCCTTCGAGATCATCGTCGGCTTCGCCCTCGGCGCCCTGCTTGGCGTGGCGATCGGTGTATCCCTAGGCCTGTCGCCATCGGCCGAGGCCATGCTGTCGCCCTACATCCTGGCCCTGCAGATCGCGCCGAAGGTGGCTTTCGCGCCGCTGTTCGTGATGTGGCTGGGCTACACCATCTACCCGAAGATCCTGATCGCCATCCTGATCGTGTTCTTCCCGGTGATGATCAACGTGCTCTCGGCCATTCGTACCGTCGACCCGGACATGATCAACCTGGTGCGCACCATGAATGCCAGCCGCTGGCAGATCTTCCGCCTGGTGGAGTTCCCCTCGGCCATGGCCGCGCTGTTCTCGGGCCTGCGCATCGCCTCGACCCTGGCGGTGATCGGCGTGACCGTCGGTGAACTGGTCGGCGGCAACCAGGGCCTGGGCTTCCTGTTGGTGGACGCTGAAGGCCAGGGCAATACCGCTGGGGTGTTCGTGGCCATCGTCATGCTCACGCTGATCGGCGTACTCGCCTACGGCGCTGTGGTCTGGGCCGAGAAGCGCGTTCTTCACTACCTCCCCAAAGCCATGCTGAGCAGCCAATGATGAGCACCTTCCCCAACCTTCTCCAAGGCCGTCGTGTGCTGGTCACCGGTGGCGCCCGTGGACTGGGCTATGCCTTCGCCCAAGCCATCGCCCAGGCCGGTGCCCGCGTGGTGATCGCCGATGTGCTGGCCGGCCGCGTGCAACAGGCCGCCTGCGAACTGAGCGGCATGGGCCTGGACGTCAGCGGCGTGAGCCTGGACCTGGCCAGCCCCGAGTCGATCGACGCCTGCATCGAACGCACGGTCAAGCGCCTGGGTGGCCTCGACGGCCTGGTCAACAACGCCTCGATCACCAACTCCGGCGGCAAGTGCTGCGAGGAGCTGGACATCGAGACCTGGGACCAAGTCATGCAGGTCAACGTGCGCGGCACCTGGCTGATGACCCGTGCCGCCCTGCCCGCCCTGCGCGAGAGCGGCCGAGGCGCGATCATCAACCTTGCCTCCGACACACCGCTGTGGGGCGCGCCCAACCTGCTGGCGTATGTCGCCAGCAAGGGCGCGGTGATCGCCATGACCCGCAGCCTGGCCCGCGAACTGGGTAACGCCAACATCACCGTCAATGCCATCGCCCCAGGCTTGGTGCTGGTCGAGGCCACTGCCTACGTGCCCGAGGCCCGCCACCGCCTGTACACCGAACAACGGGCCATCCAGCGCCCGCAACTGCCCGACGACGTCAGTGGCGCGGTGCTGTTCGCCCTGTCCGACCTGTCGCGCTTCATCACTGGACAAACCCTGCCGGTCAACGGCGGGTTCGTCATGCCCTGAGCAAGGAGACCTCCATGACCGACCTTTCCATGCAGAACGACGCCCCGAAATCCTGGGACCGTCCCGCCGGCGCCGACCTCGCCAGCTGGATGCAGACCCGCATCGCCCGCTACGAGACCCGTCGCTACGACTGGGACGCGCTGAAGTTCCAGGCCGACTACGACCCCAAGTTCCGCCGCGCGCAGATGCGCTACGTGGGCACCGGCGGCACCGGCGTGGGCAGTGACATGAACACCATCGCGTCCGAGCACTTCACCTTCTCGACCATGGTCATCCCGGCCGGCCACGAAGGCCCACCCCACTTGCACACCGACGTCGAAGAAGTGTTCTTCGTGCTGCGCGGCAAGCTCAAGGTGGTCATCGAGAAAGACGGCGAGCGCTTCGAAACCGTGCTGACCGACCGTGACCTGATTTCGGTACCGCCTGGGGTGTACCGCGAAGAGATCAACATCGGCGACGAAGATGCGTTGATGTGCGTGATGCTCGGTGCCAAGAAGCCGGTGACCCCGACCTACCCGCCAGCGCACCCGCTGGCCTCGATCAAGCGCGGGTAAGCCGATGATACCGCTCATGCCCACCCCCTCCCTGCTCGATCAGCGCTTCGCCGAACGTCTGCTGCGCCTGGATGGCGGCCAGTTGGCCGTGCGCCAAGTCGGCGACGGTGACGCCGTGGTGCTGCTGCACGGAATCGGCTCGGGCGCGGCCAGCTGGCTGCACGTGGCCATGGGTTTGAGCGAGCGGGCTCGGGTACTGGCCTGGGACGCACCGGGCTATGGCCAGTCCTCGCCTTTGCCGATGGCTGCGCCCAGCGCACGGGACTATGCCGGACGCCTGCTGCAGGCACTGGATACCTTGGGTATCGAGCGTTGCGTGCTGGTCGGCCACTCCCTCGGGGCACTGACCGCCAGCGCCTTCGCCCAGGCCTGCCCTGAGCGCGTCAACCGCCTGGTACTGATCAGCCCGGCGCGCGGATACGGCGCTGTGCCGGATCAAGGCCGGGCGGTGCGCGCCGAGCGCCTGCACAACCTTGGGCAACTGGGCATCGAACGCATGGCCCGCGAGCGCAGCGCACGGTTGCTGTCGGCAAACGCCAGCGCCGAGGCGCAGGCCTGGGTGCACTGGAACATGGCGCGGCTCAAGCCCCATGGCTACCGCCAAGCCATCGAATTGCTGTGCGGCGACGACCTGCTGCGCTACGCGCCCCTGGCGGTTGCGTGCCAGGTGCACTGCGGCAGCGCAGACGGCATCACCCTGCCCGAGGACTGCGCGGCACTCGCCGCTGCACTGGCCGCGCCCTTCGACCTGATTGCGGGCGCCGGCCATGCCTGCGCCATCGAACAACCTGACACGGTGACGGGCCTGCTGGCCCGCGCCCTCGACGCCTCTCTGACAGGTAGCGTGCTATGAACGAAATGGATCCGTTGAAGGAAAACCAGGACAAGTACATCGTCCCGGGCCTGGAGCGCGGCCTGCTGTTGCTGTGCGAATTCAGCCGGCAGAACCGCACCCTGACCGCCCCCGAACTGGCCCGGCGTCTGTCGCTGCCACGCTCGACCATCTTCCGCCTGCTGACCACCCTGGAAACCATGGGGTTCGTCACCCGCAGCGGCAACGAATACCGCCTCGGCATGTCGGTGCTGCGCCTGGGCTTCGAGTACCTGGCCTCGCTGGAGCTGACCGAGCTTGGCCAGCCGTTGCTGGCGCGGCTGTGCGATCACCTCAACTACCCCAGCAATCTGGTGGTACGCGATGGCCGCTCAATTGTCTACGTGGCCAAGGTCTCGCCGCCTTCGGTGTTCTCCAGCGCGGTCACCGTGGGTACCCGCCTGCCAGCCCATGCCACCGTGCTCGGACGTATCCTGCTGGCCGACCTGAGCCTGGCCGAACTGCGTGAGCTGTACCCCGAAGAGCATCTGGAGCAGTACTCGCCGTGCACGCCCAAAACCGTGCTGGAGCTGTTCGACCTGGTGCAGGCCGACCGCCTGCGTGGCTATGTCAGCGGCGAGGGCTTCTTCGAGTCGACCATCTCCACGGTGGCGGCGCCGGTGCGCGATGCCAGCGGCCAGGTAGTCGCAGCCCTCGGCCTGACCATCCCCACGGTGCAGATCGGCCACGTCAACTTCGACAACCTGCTCGGCCAGGTGCGTGGCAGCGCCGACGAACTGTCGCGCCTGCTCAACTACCGACCCGGCAGTGGCCATGTCACCGCGTTGATGAGGGACTGAGATGAACCCCTATCGACTTCACGACAGCACGGTGATCGTCACCGGCGGCTCGTCCGGCATCGGCTACGCCTGTGTCGAACTGCTGCTCGAAGCCGGCGCCCGCGTAGCCTTCTGCGGCCGCAACGAAGAGCGCCTGCGCAGTGCCGAAGCACGCCTGCGCGAACGCTTCCCCGAGGCCCACTTGCTGGCTCAGGTGTGCGACGTGCTGGATGCCGGCTCGGTGCAGGCATTCGCCGCCGCCAGCCTGGACGCGCTGGGCCCGGCCCAGGCACTGGTCAACAACGCCGGACAAGGCCGTGTGTCGACCTTCGCCGACACCACCGACGAGGCCTGGAACGAAGAACTGCAGCTCAAGTTCTTTTCCGTCATCAACCCGGTGCGCGCCTTCATGGCGCAGCTGCAGGGCCAGCAGGATGCCTCGATCGTCTGCGTCAATTCGCTGCTGGCAAGCCAGCCCGAGCCGCACATGGTCGCCACCTCCGCGGCCCGCGCCGGGCTGAAGAACCTGGTGCGTTCGATGGCCTTCGAGTTCGCCGAACACGGCATCCGGGTCAACGGCATTCTCATCGGCCTGGTCGAGTCCGGGCAATGGCGCCGCCGCTTCGAGGCCCGCGAAGAACGCGACCTGAACTGGTCGCAATGGACCGCGCAGCTGGCGCAACGCAAGCACATACCCCTGGGCCGCCTTGGCCTGCCGAAGGAAGCGGCGCAGGCCATCCTGTTCCTGGCTTCGCCGCTGTCGGCCTACACCACTGGCAGTCATATCGATGTATCCGGAGGCCTGTCCCGCCATGCGTAACGAAAACACCGTCACCGTCGGTGCCGTCATCACCGCGTTCCTCGAACAATGCGACGTCAAGGCTGCGTTCGGGGTGATTTCGATCCACAACATGCCGATCCTCGATGCCTTCGCCGTACGCGGCAACATCCGCTTCGTCATGGCCCGTGGCGAAGCCGGCGCCACCAACATGGCCGATGCCTATGCCCGCAGCAGCGGCGGCCTGGGCGTCTGCCTGACCTCCACCGGCACCGCCGCTGGCAACGCCGCTGGGGCCATGGTCGAGGCACTGACCGCCGGCACGCCATTGCTGCATATCACCGGGCAGATCGAGACCCCCTACCTGGACCAGGAACTGGCCTACATCCACGAAGCCCGCGACCAGCTGACTATGCTCAAGGCCGTGTCCAAGGCCGCGTTCCGTGTGCGCAGCGTGGAGACTGCACTGAGTACCCTGAAGCTGGCCGTGCAGACCGCCCTCACCGCCCCGACCGGCCCGGTGAGCGTGGAAATCCCGATCGACATCCAGTCGGCTTTCATCCCCATGCCGACCGACCTTTCACCGCTGCCGATTCCAGTCGCCGCGCCTGCCGCCGAAGCCCTCGACCTGGTCGCCGAGCGACTGGCCAGCGCCCGCCGTCCGCTGTTGTGGCTCGGCGGCGGCGCCCGCCATGCCGGGGCGCAGGTCAAGCGTTTGCTGGCGATGGGCGTCGGCGTGATCACCTCGACCCAGGGCCGTGGCGTGGTCAACGAAGACGACGAGCGTTGCCTGGGTGCGTTCTCGCAGAACAAGCTGGTCGAAGGCTTCATGCAGACCTGCGATGCACTGGTGGTGGCCGGCTCGCGCCTGCGCAGCAACGAAACCTTCAAGTACGCCCTGAAGCTGCCACGCACCACGCTGCGCATCGACGTCAACCCGGCCATCGAAGGCCGCAGCTACCCCAGCGACCTGTTCGTTTGCGGCGATGCCGCCCTGGCCCTGGAAGGCCTGGCCGATCGTCTGCAGGGCCGGTTGAACATCGACCCGAACTTCATCGACGAGCTCAAGGCGGTGCGTGCCCAGGCTCGCCAACAATTGGTGGCCGACCTCGGCCCGTACTCGGCCATGGTCGAACAACTGCAGGCCCAGACCGGCCGCAACTTCACCTGGGTACGCGACGTCACGCTGTCCAACAGTATCTGGGGCAACCGCCTACTCAACCTGTACCACCCGCTGTCAGGCGTGCACGCCCTGGGCGGTGGCATTGGCCAGGGCCTGGCAATGGGCATTGGTGCGGCGGTAGCCGCCGCTGAAACCGCGCCGGGGCGCAAGGTCTTCGCCCTGGCCGGTGACGGTGGTTTCATCCTCAACCTGGGCGAACTGGCGACCTTGGTCCAAGAAAAGGCCAACGTGGTCATCCTGCTGATGAACGACCAGCGCTACGGCGTGATCCGCAACATCCAGGACGCCATTTACGGCGCCCGCCACGCCTATGTCGATCTGCATACCCCCGACTACAGCAAGCTCGCCGAATCCCTTGGCCTGCGCCACGGCCTGGTCAAGGACCTCAAGGATTTCAGCAGCGTCCTCGGTGGCGCCCTGCAGACCAACGGCCCATTCCTGCTGGAAGTGGACATGCTCAGCGTCGGCGGCTTCGCCACCCGCTTCGCCGGCCCGCCCAACAGCGAAACCAAGGCGCAGAAGGCCACGGCCTGAGGACCCCGTCATGCTCAACATCACCATGATCGGTTGCGGTGCCATTGGCATCAGCGTGCTCGAACTGCTGGAGAAAGACCCGCAGTTGCACGTTGACGCGGTGATCGCCTCGGCCGGTTCCGAAGACCTGGTGCGTCAACGCCTGGCCAGCTTCCGTCAGCCGCCGACAGTGCTCACGGCGCTACCGGCCGACGCCCGTCCCGACCTGCTCGTCGAGTGCGCCGGCCACAAGGCCATCGAAGAGCATGTGCTGCCGGCACTGGAGCGTGGTATCGCCTGCCTGGTGGTCTCGGTCGGGGCGCTCTCCGAACCTGGCCTGGTCGAGCGCCTGGAAGCGGCAGCGGCACGAGGTAACACCCGCATCGAGCTGCTGCCTGGCGCCATCGGTGGCATCGATGCGCTCTCGGCCGCCAAGGTCGGCGGCCTGGACACGGTCGACTACATCGGCCGCAAGCCGGCTCGGGCGTGGAAGAACACGCCTGCCGAACAGGTCTGCGCACTGGACGAGCTGCGCGAGCCAACGGTGATCTTCCACGGCAGCGCCCGAGAAGCCGCACAGCTGTACCCGAAGAACGCCAATGTCGCCGCGACCCTGTCGCTGGCTGGCATCGGCCTGGACCGCACCCGGGTGACGCTGATCGCCGACCCGCTGAGCGAGGACAACGTCCACCACTTCGAAGCCCGTGGCGCCTTCGGCGGTTTCGAGATGAGCCTGCGCGGCAAGCCGCTGGAAGCCAACCCGAAAACCTCGGCGCTGACCGTGTACAGCGTGGTCCGCGCCTTAGGCAACCACGCCCACGCCATATCCATCTAGGGGACTGTCAATGACTCTGGAACAGACCTTACCCATTTGCATCGCCGGCACCTGGCGTCTGGGCGGCGGCGAGCGCTACGCCACCTGCTACCCAGCCACGGGCGAGCCGGTGGCCTGGCTCAACGCCGCCAGCCTGGACGACGTCGAGGCCGCCGTGCAGGGCGCGCATCAGGCCTTCCTGCACAGCGGCTGGGCACAGCGCAAACCCCACGAGCGCGCAACGGTGCTGTATCGCATCGCGGGGCTGATCCGCGAACGCGCCGAGGAGCTGGCACAGTTGCAGCGCCAGGACAACGGCAAGCCAATCGGCGAGACCCGCGCCCTGGTCGCCAGCGCCGCTGGCACCTTCCAGTTCTTCGCTGCGGCCTGCGAAACGCTGGAAGAAACCATCACCCCATCACGCGGCGACTTCGTCAGCATGAGCGTCTACGAGCCGATGGGCGTAGTCGCGGCGATCACGCCATGGAACTCGCCGATCGCCAGCGAAGCGCAGAAGGTGGCCCCGGCCCTGGCCGGTGGCAACGCCGTGGTGATCAAGCCGGCGGAAATCACCCCGCTGCTGGCCCTGCAACTGGCGCGTATCTGCGAGGAGGCCGGGCTGCCTAAAGGGCTACTCAGCGTGTTGCCGGGCAAGGGCTCGGTGCTGGGCGACGCCCTCACCCGCCACCCGCTGGTCAAGCGTGTGTCGTTCACCGGTGGCACCCGCACCGGCAAGCACATCGCCCATATCGCCGCCGACAAGATGATGCCAGTGTCCCTGGAGCTGGGCGGCAAATCACCGACCATCGTCCTCGACGACGCCGACCTCGACCACGCGGTGGCCGGGGTGCTGTATGGCATTTTCAGCTCCTCGGGCGAAGCCTGCATCGCCGGTTCCCGGCTGTTCGTCGCCCGCTCCTTGTACGAGCCGTTCATGGCACGCCTGACTGCCGCTGCCGCACAATTGCGCGTGGGCGACCCGGCCGACGAACGTACGCAGATGGGTCCGCTGATCAGCGCCGCCCACCGCGAATCGGTGGAGCGCTACGTCGCCCTGGGCCTGGCCGAAGGTGGCCGCCTGCGACTGGGTGGCGAACGCCCCGCAGGTGGCGTGTTCGACCAAGGCTACTTCTACCCACCGACCATCCTCGAGGGCCTGGGCAATCACCAGCAGGTCTGCCAGGAAGAAATCTTCGGTCCGGTGCTGGTGGCCATGCCTTTCGACAATGAAGAAGCGCTGATCACTCAGGCCAACGACAGCCTGTACGCCCTCGCCGCCGGTATCTGGAGCCGTGACTACAAGCGCGCCTGGGCACTGGGCCGCAAGCTGCAGGCCGGCACCGTGTGGATCAACACCTACAAGCAATTTTCCATTTCGACCCCCTTCGGCGGCTGGCGCGACAGCGGCCTGGGCCGCGAAAAAGGCCGCCTCGGCATCCTGCAATACATGGAACAGAAGAGCCTTTACTGGGGCATGAACGATCAACCGCTGGCCTGGGCCGGACTGGAGACAGGACAATGAGCGTACTGGGCATCGACGAAGTCACCTACGGCGTGGAGGACCTCGCCACCTGCGCACGCTTCTTCACCGATTGGGGCCTGACCCAGGTCAGCGAGCACGACGATGAAGTGATCTTCGAAACCCTCAACGGCTGCCGCGTGGTACTCGCCGCCCACGACAAGCCGGGCTTGCCACCGGCCATCGAGCCTGGCTCGACCGTGCGTGAGGTGGTCTGGGGTGTTGAGAGCCAAGCCGACCTTGCGCTGTACAGCCAGCGTATCGCCAACGACCCAGGCTTCGTCGAGGGCAACGGCCGCATCGGCTGCACCGACCCCAACGGCCTGGCCATCCGCTTGCAGGTCACTCGCAAGCGTGCGCTGGACATCGAGTGCAGCGGCCACAACACCTGGCAGACCAAGGGCCGCATCAACAAGCCATCGCCCATCTACGACCGCGCCACGCCGATCGAGGTCGGCCATGTGGTGTTCTTCGTCAAGGACGTCAACGCCTGCGAAGCCTTCTACCACGAGCGCTTCGGCTTCCAGGCCTCGGACCGCTACCCCAACCGTGGTGCCTTTCTGCGTACTGCCGAGGAAGGCGGTCATCACGACCTGTTCATGCTGCAACTACCCGCACCGCGCGCCGGACTCAACCATGTAGCGTTCACCGTGCGCGACCTGCACGAGGTATTCGGTGGTGGCATGCACATCTCCCGCTGCGGCTGGGCCACCGAAATCGGCCCCGGCCGCCACCCGGTGTCGTCGGCCTTCTTCTGGTACTTCAAGAACCCGGCCGGCGCCTTGGTCGAGTACTACGCCGACGAAGACCAGCTGACCGGCGAGTGGCAACCACGCGAATTCGAACCGGGCCCAACGGTCTTTGCCGAATGGGCCATTGCCGGCGGTATCGACGGCAACACCCGGCGCCAGCAGCACGTCGAAGCGCCACAAGGCAAATTCCTCACCGACAAGCCAAAGAACAATTGAGGTGCATTCCATGAGCACGACCGAGGTTTACCTGCAGCCGCACCAGGCGCGCAAACGCCCCAACACGCCGTTCGAGGACCTGCTCGGCGACTCCATCGAACGCGCCTACGGCAATGGTGTGAGCGAACTGGGCGAGCTGCTCGCCCACCTCAACCTGGCCGGCCCGCCCTGCCCGCTGACCAGTGGCGAGTGGACCGAAGACGCTTTCAAAACCCTGATGGCTCGGCTGGGCGAGTGATCCGCTGGAGGTAGAACAAGATGAACATGCACGTAACCGTCGATCCTGTTGAGCAACACCTGGCCAACGGCCTGAAAGACCTCTGGTTCCCGGTTTTGCCGTCGGAACTGCTGGGCGAGAAACCCGTCTCGATTCGCCGCCTGGGCTACAAGATCGCCCTGTGGCGCGACAACGATGGCAGCGTCCATGCCCTCGAAGACCACTGCCCGCACCGTGGCGCGCCGCTGTCCCAAGGGCCGGTGCTGGGCGATCGCCTGCAATGCCCTTACCACGGTGTGGAAGTGCGCTGCGACGGCACCGTGACCAAAGTGCCCGGCAGCCCCGGCTGCAAGCTCGAAGGCAGCCGCCCGACGCGAATGTTCCACACCCGCGAGGCGGCGGGCGCGATCTTCCTGTTCAACGCCGCCGACCCGCATCTGGAAACGCCTCCGGCGCTGGTACTGCCCGAGCAGTTGACCTCGCCCGAGTGGAGCAGCTTCCTCTGCTACACCGAGTGGAAAGGCGATTATCGCTATGTGCTCGACAACGTCATGGACCCAATGCACGGCACCTACCTGCACAAGATGTCCCACTCCATGAGCGAAGGCGAAGCCACCGCC
Source organism: Pseudomonas taiwanensis DSM 21245 (assembly GCF_000425785.1). GTDB lineage: Bacteria > Pseudomonadota > Gammaproteobacteria > Pseudomonadales > Pseudomonadaceae > Aquipseudomonas > Aquipseudomonas taiwanensis. Next base: position 37,992 of record NZ_AUEC01000025.1, on the reverse strand, counting down.
AAGTTCGTCACCCGCGACACCGAGCAAGGCTTCTTCTTCGAGAAGGAGGGCCAGCGCGGGGTGAATTTCGACTGGACCGAATTCCTCGACAACGGCTGCCACTGGCTGCGCCTGGAAATCCCTTACCCGAAGACCGGCGGCCCTGGCGGCAACTTCACCATCATCGGCAGCTACACCCCCAGCAGCCGTGCCCTGTCCGCCGTGTTCCACTGGCGCGCCCGTCCACTGACCGGCTGGCAGCGCGACACCTGGCGCTTCCTCTACAAGAACCGCCTGGAGGCCCGCCACTGGGCGGTGCTGGAGCAGGACCGGGTGCTGCTGGAATTCATGGAGCCGGACGCCAACCAGCGCGAGAACCTCTACCAGCACGACCTGGGTGTGGTGCGCCTGCGCCGTTACCTGAAGAGCAAGGCCAAGGAGCAACTGGCCCTGATCGAAACCAAGCAACTGGGCTGAGGTGACCGATGTCCAACTCCTCCACCATCAGTGCCCTGGTGCACACCCTGCGCCATGAAGCCGAAGGCATCATCAGCGTCGAGCTGCGCCCTTGGGGCGACACGGTGTTCGCGCCGTTCGAGGCTGGCTCGCACATCGACCTGCACCTGCCCAACGGCCTGGTGCGCAGCTACTCACTGCTGAACGCGCCGAGCGATCAGGGCCGTTACGTGGTCGGTATCCTGCGCGACCGCGCCAGCCGCGGGGGCTCACGCTACATCCACGAGCAACTGCGGGTGGGCATGCAATTGCAGATCTCGCAGCCGCGTAACAACTTCGCCCTGGACACCCGCGCCAGCCACAGCGTGCTGGTGGCCGGTGGCATCGGCATCACGCCGATCTATTGCATGTTCCGTCAACTCTTGGCGCTCGGCAGGTCGGCCGAGCTGATCTATTGCGCCCGTTCGCGCAAGGAGGCGGCGCTGCTGGAGGACATCGCCGGGCTTGGGGCGAAGGTGGTCTACCACTTCAATGACGAAAAGGGCTGTCTGCCGGACTTGGCGGGCTACCTGGCCGGGCGCCCGAGCGACACGCACTTCTACTGCTGCGGACCGACGCCGATGCTCGATGCCTTCGAGCAGGCCTGCGAAAACCTGGGCTACCCCCATGCCCACATCGAACGCTTTACGGCTGTGGAAGTGGCGCCGTCCGAGGATGCCCAGGTCAGCTACAGTGTCGAGCTGAGCCGGTCGGGCAAGACAGTCACCGTCGAGCCTGGGTTGAACCTGCTGGATGCACTGCTCGAAGCAGGCTGCGACATCGACTACAGCTGCCGCGAAGGCGTGTGTGGTTCATGCGAGACACGGGTCATCGAAGGCGATATCGACCATCGTGACGGTGTGCTGACCAAGGCCGAGCGCGCCGCCAACGGTTCGATGATGGTGTGTGTGTCCGGGTGCAAGAGCCGGCGTTTGGTGCTAGATCTTTAAAGTAAATCTCGTGCTTGCTCACGCGTCGTTTGAACCGGCCCTCACGGCCGGTTTTTTTTGCGCCTGGTTAGGGGGGCGTGCATTTAGCGGGTTCACCCGTGAACCGGCCTGAACGGGCAACAGAACCACGCTGGTGCACATTCGCCCATTCGCTGGGCAGATCGGTAACCCAACTTCCGGCCTGTTCCAGATACGGCACAAAATAATGCGTTTCAAATATAAATAACTGTTTTACATGGATATTTTACAACTTTAAAACACTGGCACAAAACCTGCTCCATTCCCTGTGCAAAACAACATATCACCCCTGAAACAAAAAACCCGCAATCCAGGGCGACGCTCCCTTATTGCCTGGGGAAAACTACTTAATCTTGCAGGGCATGGCATGAACAAATATGTGATAAGCCTCGGTTTCATTCTCGGCAGTTGCGCAAGTCTCGCCTCCGAACCCGGCCCCGCCGCCCCCGACCAGCCGCCAGCGGTCAAGAAGCCGTTCCCACACATCGCCTGGCGCAGTGACGATGGGCAAAGCAGCCTGGATATCGGCGGAGCCCTGCGCATCAACTACCGCGACGAGCACTGGGACACCACCGAGAACAATGGCCGCTTCCTGTTCGACACCTTCCGCCTGGATGTCCAGGCCAGCCACCGCCAGTTATTCAGCGATGTCGGCTACTGGTTCCAGGATGACGGCAAACGCTCCATCGACCGCGGCTTCGTCGGCTACCGCCTCAGCCCGCAAGCCAACCTGCAACTGGGCGCGCCGTTCAAACCCTTCGGCCTGGAACCCTACCCGCAATTTGGCTGGAGCTATCACATTCCATTTTTCATGGGCTACGGCGTGAGTGCCGGTACGGGCCTCAAATACAGCTACAAGGATGATCGATGGGACCTGCAGTTGGGGTACTTCCCGCGCATGTTGCCCTCCAGCCTGCGTTACTCGCCAGAAGTCGGGCGCTATGCCGACTTGAACGACAACGCCGTTCCCTTCACCCAGTCTCGCCAGGACAACGAAAAGCGCCACCAGGTCAACGCGCGCGTGGCCCGCACGTTCAGTGGCGAAGGTTGGAAATCCGAACTCGGCGCGTCGCTGGCAGCGGCTGAACTGTACAACGCCACCACTGACGATGACGGCGACTACTGGGCTGGCGGCGTGCATGCCCTATTCAATCACGGGCCATGGACAATCACTGGCCAGGCGATCCGCTATGCGTACGACCCGAAGAACCCGACAGGGGTCAGTGACGACGCCGTATTGATGGGAGGCAACGGCCTGACGCCGGCCTACCTGATTGCCTCGAAGGCGACCATCGGTGCGGTGAACGTCGGCTACGACGTGTTCACGCCCAACCTGGGGCAATTGAAGAAGATCAAGTTCTACACCGACTACAGCCGGATGATGAAAGATAAAAGCGGTTGGGACGACTCGCAGATGTTCACGGTCGGCGCCCAGTTCCTGGCCATGCCGATCATGGCCTGGGTCGATTTGACCTGGGCACGCAATGCCAACCCTTTCGGCGGCGCGGAGAACGGGACCGGTTGGACCAGCACCCGCTCGGTGGGTAGCAATGACTGGTATTACCGGACCAATATCAATATTGGGTATTATTTTTGATGGGCTTGTCGGTGGCATTGTGCCGCGTTTGAGATCGAGCGCCGCCCGCGCGGCGCATCGCGAGCGCCTACGTTTGTTTCGGGCCAATTATGCCTGCGCGAATTGCGCGCGACGTACACACAAGGCGGTCGCGCGCACCTGTCACAGGCGTTATTGGCCGAATACAAACGTAGGAGCGAGCGTAGCTCGCGATGCGCCGCGCGGGCGGCGCTCGGTTTCGAATACGCAACAAAACGCTCGGCATGCCCCAGGTGGCCCCTACCCAATCTCAATCGGTACAGACACCCAAGCCAAACCGCATTACGATAGGCAGCCCTCCCGACACGTAACGCCCCATGCCCCCCGAGCAAACCCCAGCCTACAAGATCGTGCTCTGGCGCCTGGAGCAGGATGCCCAAGGTTACCCACCCGCGTCGGTCGAAGGCCTCTGGGCAAAGCCCACCGTAGCTGGCTACAAGGTCGACAGCATTCCCTTCTATGCCTACGGCATCGCACCCGGCGACACCATCAGCATCCGTGAAGACGGCGAACAATGCTGGTTCGAAACCCTGCTGCACGGCGGCGGTGCTTCGGTGTTCCGCATCCTGGTAAAAGCCGCAGGCGACCTGGAACAAGTGCGCGCAGCGCTCGAGGATTTTGGCTGCCCCTGCGAAGTCGAAAAGGCGGTAAGGATGCTGGCCGTCGAAGTCCCGCCTGCACGTTCACTCGACACCGTGCTCTACTATCTGCTGACCCAGCGCGAAGCCGGCACACTGGACTTCGAGGAAGGCGTGCTGCGCCACACCATCCCCGAAGAGTTCCGCTAAGCGCTTACGCCTCGGCCAACCGTGCCGCCGGCTTGCGGAACACGAACAGCAGACCGACCACGATCAGCCCCATGCCCAACAAGCTGAGCGGCGCCAGGCGGTTACCGAAGATCAGCAAGTCCATCACCGCCGTCACCGCAGGCACCAGGTAGAACAGGCTGGTGACGTTGACCAGGTTACCCCGCGCAATCAGCCGGTACAGCAGTAAGGTGGCCAGCAACGACACCACCAGCCCCATCCACAGCAGCGCGCCGATGAAGCCACCGCTCCATTGCACATGCAGCGGTTGCAGCGGTGCGAATAGCCCGCACAGGGCAAAACCGGCCAGGTACTGCAGCGGCAAGGTGCCCATGGGGTTGTCGGTGATGCGCTTTTGCAGGATCGAACCCAACGTCATGCTGGCCAGCGCCAGCAATGCGAACAGCATGCCGGCCAGCGATACCCCGCCCAGGTTGATGCCCTGAAACACCACCATCACCAACCCGCCAAGCCCCAGGCCCAGACCGAACAGCCGGCTCCAGGAACGCTGGCGTTCCATGATCACCACGGTGAGGATCGGTTGCACGCCCATCACCGTGGCCATCACCCCAGGGGTGACGTGGGTGTCGAGCGCCAGCAGGTAGAAGATCTGGTAGGCGCCCAGCAGCACGCAACCGGTGCCCAAGGCCCGCAGCACCGCCGCACAGCCTCGCGGCCAACGCAGTCCGAGCAACGGGCTGATCAGCAGCAGACCGGCCAAGGCCAGCGCCGAGCGCAGCAGGAGAAAGGCAAACGGGCTGGCATGGGCCAGACCGAGCTTGGAAACGATCGCACCGCTGCTCCACAGCAGGACGAACACACTGGTCGTGGCCGCCGAGGCCACGGACGCTTTGGAAAAGACAGACATGTATGCCACCTGTAATCGGGCAAAAAAGCCGAACGGAGGGCGTGTGCTTCAGTGAGGGAAGTCGCCGACCGTGTTCAGTAGGTTGCGGGTGCGAAGGGAGACGGCCAGAAGCCGATCAGCCCAGCACGACCCCGCAGCGAGGCGGAGCTACGCCGCCTACGACGCCACTGACAGGTGGTGGGTAATGACTGATCATGACCGGCTGCTGACTGCCACGCACGCCCCTGCCCGCGACTGGCGCGATGGCGAAGCATGTGGTGGTAGGGATGGCAGGCATGAACAGGGTCTTCGAGGAAATGACTGCGAAGGACTATAGCGGTGGATTGTTCCTGCGACAAGCACTCGATGAGCGGTGGCAGCGGCCTTGTGTCGCGAAAGGGCCGCCACGCGGCCCCAGGGCGACCTTTCGCAACAATCAGAACAACCAGCGATACAGCAAGTACGCCACCACCACTGCCAGCACTGGCCGCAGGATGCGGTAGGCCTTGGGGTTGGCGCGTTTGAACTGCTTCATGCGGGTGCTGATCTTGTTGCTGAAGCGCTTGCTCCAGGCGTACGCCTGGTTGATGCCGCCAACACGCTCGTCATCGGTGTTCTGCGGCGCGGTGGCACGCCCGAGGAAGGCGCTGACCTTACGGTTGATGCGGGTCATCAGCGAGCTGCTGAGCGGGCGCTCGATGTCGCAGAACAGGATCACGCGGGTGACGTCGGTTTCATTCTTGACCCAGTGCACGTAGGTCTCGTCGAACATCACGTCCTCACCGTCACGCCAGGCATACACCTGCCCGTCGACATAGATACGGCAGGCATCGGAGTTCGGCGTGGACAGCCCAAGGTGATAACGCAGGGAGCCGGCGAACGGGTCGCGGTGCGGGTTCAGGTGGCTGCCTCCGGGCAACAGCGCAAACATCGCGCCCTTGACGTTTGGAATGCTGCTGACCAGCTCGACGGTCCTGGGGCACAGTGCCTCGGCCGATGGCAGCGGCTTGTCGTACCACTTCAGGTAGAAGCGCTTCCAGCCTTTCTTGAAGAACGACCCGAAGCCAGCGTCGTTGTCCTTCTCGGCAGCGCGAATGTAGCCCTCGTCGAACAGGCGCATGGCCTCTTCGCGGATTTCCTGCCAGTTATCCTTGAGCACATCCAGCTCAGGAAAGCGTGTGCGGTCCAGGTAAGGCTTGGACGGCACTCCGGAGAACAGGTACATCAGCGCGTTGTAGGGGGCGAACAGTGCCGAATGGTTGACGAACTGGCGCAACACCGGGAGCCGCGCCTTGCCACGCAGGTGCACGAACAGCACGCTGCCGAAGAACACCAGCAGCACACCTGCCTTGGCGACGAAGGAAAAGGTCATGCAACACTCCTTGCTGAGCAGCAGGCCAGCGCTGCCTGATGCTGACGAAAATCATCCGGCCATCATAAACCGATCCCGCTCCGGTAAAAACAACCGGAACGGGATGGCTGTATTAAAGATTTTGTAATAAACCGGTTCGCCGAGTATTGCCCGGTGTCAGCTTACTGCTGGTTTTCCTGCTCGCTGAACATGTCGCTGAACAGCATGCTCGACAGGTAGCGTTCGCCGGAGTCGGGCAAAATCACCACGATGGTCTTGCCCTGCATCGCCGGCTTTTCGGCCAGGCGCACCGCCGCCGCCATGGCCGCGCCGCAGGAGATGCCGCAAAGAATGCCCTCTTCGCGCATCAGGCGGATGGCCATGGCCTTGGACTCTTCGTCGGTGACCGTCTCCACCTGGTCGACGATCGACAGGTCGAGGTTCTTCGGTACGAAGCCTGCGCCGATGCCCTGGATCTTGTGCGGGCTGGGCTTGAGCTCTTCGCCGGCCAGGGTCTGGCTGATCAGCGGCGAAGCCACCGGCTCCACGGCCACCGAGAGGATCGACTTGCCCTGGGTGTGCTTGATATAGCGCGATACACCGGTAATGGTGCCGCCGGTGCCAACGCCTGCGACCAGCACGTCGATGGCGCCGTCAGTGTCGTTCCAGATTTCCGGGCCGGTGGTCTTTTCGTGGATCGCCGGGTTGGCCGGGTTGTCGAACTGGCCGGGCAGGAAGTACTGAGCAGGGTCGCCAGCGACGATTTCATTGGCCTTCTCGATCGCCCCCTTCATGCCCTTGGCAGGCTCGGTGAGCACCAGTTCGGCACCAAGGGCCTTGAGCACCTTGCGTCGCTCCAGGCTCATGGACGCCGGCATGGTCAGGATCAGCTTGTAGCCTCGGGCCGCTGCAACGAAAGCCAGGCCGATACCGGTGTTACCCGAGGTGGGTTCGACGATGGTCATGCCCGGCTTGAGCTTGCCGCTGCTCTCGGCGTCCCAGACCATGTTCGCGCCAATCCGGCATTTCACCGAATAACCAGGGTTGCGCCCTTCGATCTTGGCCAGGATGGTCACCCCACGCGGGGCGATGCGGTTGATCTGCACCAGCGGCGTATTGCCGATGGAATGGGCGTTGTCTGCGTAGATACGGCTCATGGCAGTGTCCTTGAACATGAGATGCAGGGAAAGACTTCAAGGTTAAGCCTGCCCCGGTGGCCAGTAAAGCCTGTTCGAACTCCCCCGCCAGCCCCGTGGTCCACCCTTCAACCTGCCCAGGAGAGCCCCAATGACCGCTCGCTACCGTTGGCCGCTGGTCGGCCTGGCCAGCCTGCTCGTGCTGCTGGCGGCCCTGCACCTGGCACTGCCTTACCTGGTGCGCGACTACCTCAACGAAAAACTTGCCGATATGGGCGACTACCGCGGCCAGGTCAGCGATGTGGACCTTGCCTGGTGGCGAGGGGCCTACCAGATCAACGGCCTGAAGATCGTCAAGACCACCGGCAAGGTGCCAGTGCCCCTGCTCGACGCCCCCCTGATCGACCTCTCGGTGAGCTGGCGTTCGCTGTGGTATGACCGGGCAGTCGTCGCTGAGGTCACCTTCGTGCGCCCCGAGCTTAACTTCGTCGATGGTGGCAACAAACAGTCCTCGCAGACCGGCCAGGGTACCGACTGGCGTCAACAGCTGGAAAAGCTGCTGCCCATCACCCTCAATGAGGTACGTATCGAAGACGCCACCCTGAACTTTCATAACTTCAACTCCAGACCGCCGGTCGACCTCAAGGCCACCCAGCTCAACGCCAAGGTGCTCAACCTGACCAACGTACGCAACGAAAAAGGCCGTCGTGACGCCCGTTTCGACGGCAGCGCTCGCTTGCTGGGCGATGCGCGGGTAGAAAGCCGCGCGACCTTCGACCCGTTCAGCGACTTCGACAACTTCGAATTCCGCCTGCGTGCCACCGGCATCGAACTGCGCCGACTGAACGACTTTGCCAGTGCCTACGGCAAGTTCGACTTCAATGCCGGCCATGGCGACCTGGTGATCGAAGCCCAGGCCAGCGACGGCAGGCTAAGCGGCTACATCAAGCCGCTGCTGCGCGATGTCGATGTGTTCGACTGGCAGCAGGATGTCGAGAACAAGAACAAAGGCTGGTTCCGCTCGATCTGGGAGGTGCTGGTCGGTGCCAGCGAAACCGTGCTGAAAAACCAGCCCAAGAACCAGTTCGCCACCCGCGTGGAACTCAGTGGCAGCGTACACAAGCAGGATGTCAGCGCCTTCGAGGCCTTCCTGCAGATACTGCGCAATGGCTTCATCGAAGCATTCAATGCACGTTATGAGCAGCCTTCTCCTGATTCCGACTGAATATTAGCGCGACGCACCATTCAGAGACTGAATGCCCGGTCTGCGTTTCCAGCTGCCTGGGCGCGGGTTATAGTCGCTGGCAAATGACAAACCTGTGTTGTCCGTTTCGGCCCTGTCGCCGACAACCCGGCTCCCTCCGGTACGCCGCGAGGGCCAGTACGGACACCCACCGAGGAGCGGTTCATGAAGTTCGAAGGTACCCGTGAATACGTCGCCACAGACGATCTGAAACTGGCAGTCAACGCAGCGATCACCCTGGAGCGCCCGTTGCTGGTCAAGGGTGAGCCGGGTACCGGCAAGACCATGCTCGCCGAACAACTCGCCGCCTCCTTCGGCGCCCGTTTGATCACCTGGCACATCAAATCCACCACCAAGGCCCACCAGGGCTTGTACGAGTACGATGCGGTCAGTCGCCTGCGCGATTCGCAGCTGGGCGTGGACAAGGTCCACGACGTGCGCAACTACCTGAAAAAGGGCAAGCTGTGGGAGGCGTTCGAGGCTGACGAGCGGGTGATCCTGCTGATCGACGAAATCGACAAGGCCGACATCGAGTTCCCCAACGACCTGCTGCAAGAGCTCGACAAGATGGAGTTCTACGTCTACGAAATCGACGAGACCATCAAGGCCAAGCAGCGCCCGATCATCATCATTACCTCCAACAACGAAAAAGAGCTGCCCGACGCCTTCCTGCGCCGCTGCTTCTTCCACTACATCGCCTTCCCCGATCGCGACACGCTGCAGCAGATCGTCGACGTGCACTTCCCGAACATCAAGCAATCGCTGGTCAGTGAAGCGCTGGACGTGTTCTTCGATGTGCGCAAGGTACCGGGCCTGAAGAAGAAGCCGTCTACCTCCGAGCTGGTCGACTGGCTGAAGCTGCTGATGGCCGACAACATCGGCGAAGCGGTGCTGCGCGAGCGCGACCCGACCAAGGCCATCCCGCCGCTGGCCGGGGCATTGGTGAAGAATGAACAGGATGTGCAACTGCTGGAGCGCCTGGCCTTCATGAGCCGACGCGGCAACCGCTGACAGGAGCCGGCCATGCTGCTCAACCTGTTCAATGAAATGCGCGCGGCCAAGGTACCGGTGTCGGTGCGCGAGTTGCTCGACCTGCTCAATGCCCTGCAAAAGCGTGTGGTGTTCGCCGACATGGACGAATTCTACTACTTGGCACGGGCCATCCTGGTCAAGGACGAGCGTCATTTCGACAAGTTCGACCGGGCGTTCTCGGCCTACTTCAAGGGCCTGGAAAACCTCGACCGACACCTTGAGGCGCTGATCCCCGAGGACTGGCTGCGCAAGGAGTTCGAACGCTCGCTCAGCGATGAGGAAAGGGCGCAGATTCAGTCCCTGGGCGGCCTGGACAAGCTGATCGAGGAATTCAAGAAGCGCCTCGAAGAACAGAAGGAACGCCACGCCGGCGGCAACAAGTGGATCGGCACCGGCGGCACAAGCCCGTTCGGCTCGGGCGGGTTCAACCCCGAAGGCATTCGCGTGGGCGAGGCCGGCAAGCGCCAGGGCAAGGCGGTCAAGGTCTGGGACCAGCGCGAGTACAAGAATCTAGACGACCAGGTCGAACTCGGCACCCGCAATATCAAGCTGGCCCTGCGCCGCCTGCGCAAGTTCGCTCGCGAAGGCGCCGCCGAAGAGCTTGATATCGACGGCACCATCGACCACACCGCCCGCGATGCCGGGCTGCTGAACATCCAGATGCGCCCCGAGCGGCGCAATACGGTCAAGCTGTTGTTGCTGTTCGACATCGGCGGTTCGATGGACGCCCACGTCAAGGTGTGCGAAGAACTGTTCTCGGCCTGCAAGACCGAGTTCAAGCACCTGGAGTATTACTACTTCCACAACTTCGTGTACGAGTCGGTGTGGAAGAACAACCTGCGCCGCACCTCGGAGCGCTTCTCCACTTTCGACCTGCTGCACAAGTACGGCGATGACTACAAGGTCGTGTTCGTCGGGGATGCGGCGATGGCACCTTACGAAATCACCCAGCCCGGTGGCAGCGTCGAGCACTGGAACGAAGAAGCCGGGTATGTGTGGATGCAGCGCTTCATGGAGAAATTCAAGAAGATCATCTGGATCAACCCCTATCCTAAGCAAGCCTGGGACTACACGGCTTCGACGCATCTGGTACGGGATCTGATCGAGGACAAGATGTACCCGCTGACCTTGCAGGGGTTGGAGGATGGCATGCGGTATCTGTCGAAGTAGGCTCGGTCGATAGCGGCCCTGTCGCCACGGGTCGTCGGGGCGACAGGGCCTTTGGCGTTACCCCCAACGGCGCAGGTAAGCCTGCTGCTCCCGCCAGGCATCCTCCTGAAGCACTGCCCTGAACCGCACCGTCGCCCCCGGCATGCACTGGGCCAATCGCGCCAGTGCCAGCGGCGTCAATGCCCCCAGTCGTGGATACCCACCAATGGTCTGACGGTCATTGAGCAGCACGATCGGCTGCCCATCCGGTGGCACCTGCACGGCTCCCAGGGGGATACCCTCGGAAATCATCGGCGCGCCCTGGTAGACCAATTGCGGTCCCAACAGGCGAATCCCCATGCGATCGGCGCGGCTGTCCAGCGTCCAGTCCGAATTGAACGCCTCGAACAGACTGGTGCCGCTGAAATCCCCGATCTGCGCGCCCATCACCAGGTCCAGAACAGGCTTTGCGCCATAGCCTGGACGCAGCGTTTCGGGCACCTCACTCAAGGCCGATGCGCTGCCTTCGAACGTCAGCACCTGCCCCTTGCTCAAAGGCGCCCCGCAACCATCGACGCCGCCCAATGCTTCACGCACGACCGTGGCGCAGCTACCCAGGACAGCTTCGGCATCGACCCCACCGGGCACCGCCAGGTAGGCTCGAACGCCCTGTTTAGGCTGCCTGAGTGTCAGCCGCTGCCCTTTGGCCAGCGTGAACGCGCGCCAAGGCGATAAAGGTTGATCGTCAAGCCGCGCATCCAGGTCAGCGCCGGCCAGGGCCAGCACGCAATCCTGCTCGGCCAGGACGGTAAAACCGCCCAGCGCCACTTCGATTACCGGCGCGCCCAATGGATTACCCAGCAGCCAGTTGGCCCAGTACATCGCCACCCAATCCAACGCCCCGCCCTGGGTCACCCCCAGATGCCGGACGCCAAAGCGCCCTGCGTCCTGCACCTGGCACAGCGCGGTGCTGGTTTCGATCCTCAACTGCTTCATGCCTGTGCCTCCAGCGGGCTGTCATCGCCACCCAACGCCAGGAACCGGGCATGGGTGACCGCCACGAAGCGCACCCGGTCACCCGGTTGCAGCAAGCTGTAGCCCTCGCGTTGTCGGTCGAACAAACGAACCGGGGTGCGCCCGATCAAGTTCCAGCCCCCTGGCGATACTGCCGGGTAGGCCGCGGTCTGGCGCTCGGCAATACCGACGCTGCCCGCCGCCACGCGTTTGCGCGGAGTGCTCAGGCGTGGCGAGGCCAAGCGCTCGTCCACCAGCCCCATGAAGCCGAAACCGGGGGCGAAGCCCAAGGCGAAAACCGGGTATTCGCGCTCACTGTGCAAACGGATCACCTCGTCCTCGGACAAGCCGCTGCGGGCGGCCAGCACCGGCAGTTCAGGGCCGACACTGGCGTGGTACCACACCGGAATCTCATGCCGATACCCGCTGTTGCCTGTATCTGGCTGCACACCTTCCAGCGCGTGTACGATCAACCTCCTCGCCTCTGCCGGCGCCAGGTCGCACTGCACCATCAACGTGGTATAGGACGGCACCAGATCCACCAGGCGCTCACCGAAGGCCGCCCGAAGCCGCTGGCTGGCCGCCAGGATCCACGGCATGTTGGCTTCGTCGATGGCGTCGAACAGGCGCACCATCAGGCTGTCGATGGCCACGACCTCGATACGCACCTTCATGCGCGCTCCAGCGCATCGAGGGCTTGGCGAATCTGGCGCACGGCGGCCACGGAGCTGTCGTTGTCGCCGTGCACGCAGAGGGTGCTGGCGTTCAGGCGCAGCGCGCTGCCATCGCTGGCGACCAGGGCCTCGCCATGGGCCAGGTGCAGGGCCTGTTCGACCACCAGCGCCGGGTCGTGGTGAACAGCGCCCGGCAAGCGGCGGGAGACCAGATGCCCACTGGCTGTGTAGGCGCGGTCAGCGAACGCCTCGAACCACAGCGGCACGCCAATTTCATCACCCAGCGCCTGGGCCGCGCTGTCGTCGGCGGTGGCCATCAGCATCACTGGCAAACCGGCGTCATAGGCCGCCACGGCTTCGAGTACGGTGCGCAGCTTGATTGGGTCGGCCATCATGTCGTTGTACAGCGCACCATGGGGCTTCACGTAAGCCACCCGGCCGCCAAGCACCCTGCAGATGCCGTCCAGCGCACCGATCTGGTAATGCAACAGATCGCGGATTTCCTCGTTGCTGCAGGCCATCGACCGGCGACCGAAGCCAACCAGGTCTGGATAGGCCGGATGGGCACCGATGGTCACTCCGTGATCCAGCGCCATGGCCACGGTACGGCGCATGATGCTCGGGTCACCGGCATGGTAACCACAGGCAATGTTGGCGCAGTCGATGTAAGGCATGACGTCAGCGTCCAGGCCCATGCGCCAGTTGCCGAAACTCTCACCCATGTCGCAATTGAGTAGCAGGCGTTTCACCTTGCGTGCTCCCGTGTCGATGTTCATATGCCTACCTTAACGTGCCTGAAGCTGTTTGCCGCGGGTTTCCGGCAGGCTCAGCGCCGCCAGGATCACCACGCCGTACGAAACTGCGGAAAACACGCCAATGCCCAGCCCCAAGGGCACCTTCTGGCCGAGCAGCCCGATCATCAACGGGAACAGCGCGGCGATCACCTTGCCGATGTTGTAGCAAAAACCCTGCCCCGATCCCCGGATACGCGTGGGGAACAGTTCGGTCAGGAACGCCCCCATGCCGCTGAAGATGCCCGAGGCGAAGAAGCCCAGTGGGAAGCCCAACCACAACATCACGCCATCGCTGACCGGCATCTGCGTGTACAGCAGCACGATGACGAACGAACCCACGGCGAACAGGATGAAGTTCTTCTTGCGCCCCAGCAGATCGGACAGGTATGCACTGACCACATAGCCCACGTACGAGCCAACGATCACCATGGCCAGGTAACCGCCCGTGCCCAGCACGCTCAGGCCGCGCTCGTTCTTGAGGAACGTCGGCAGCCAGGAGGTAATGGCGTAGTAGCCGCCCAGGGCGCCAGTGGTCAGCAGGGAGGCTCGCACGGTGGTCCAGAGCATGCCGGGGGCGAAGATCTCGTAGAAATGCGCAGGCGCCTCGGCCTTTTCCACCGCCTTGGCCGCACGATAGACCTCCGGGTCCTTGACCAGACGACGGACGAAGATCACGAACACCGCCGGCACCAGCCCCAGCAGGAACAACGCCCGCCAGGCTTGCTCCGCCGGCAGCCAGGAGAACAGCAGCGCGTACAAAATCGCCGTGAGCCCCCAGCCGATGGCCCAGCCGGATTGCACCATGCCCACCGCCTTGCCACGGTCCTGGGCGCGGATCACTTCGCCGATCAGCACCGCGCCAGCGGTCCACTCGCCACCGAAACCGAAGCCCATCAAGGTACGGGCAATCAGCAACTGCTCGTAGTTCTGGGCGAAGCCGCACAGGAAGGTGAAGAAGGCAAACCACAGCACCGTCAGTTGCAAGGTGCGCACGCGACCGATGCGGTCGGAGAGAATACCGGCGATCCACCCGCCAATGGCTGAGGCGATCAGGGTGCTGGTATGAATCAGCCCGGCCTCGGTGGTGCTGATGCCCCACATCAGGATCAGCGTGGGAATGACGAAGCTGAGCATCTGCGTGTCCATGCCATCCAGGCCATAGCCAATCTTGCAGCTCCAGAAGGTGCGTCGTTGCTGTTTGTCGATGTCGCGATACCAGGCCAATGGCCCGGTCGAGCTGGGGGAAGACACCTGTTGCACGCCGGATGGGTTCATGCTTGCCTCGGCTTGTTGGTATTGTTTTATGGACGACGTCTGGCGTCGCGGCCTGTCACCATTGTTCAGAGGCCGTGCGGCTTGAGTCCAACGAGAAAAACCGCCGGTCTGGAACAAGAAAAACTGATCATGAACCTCCGTTTCCTCGAAACCTTCGTCTGGGTCGCGCGGCTCAAGAGCTTCCGCCTCACCGCGGACAAGCTGTTCACCACCCAGGCCTCGGTCTCCAGCCGTATCGCCGCGCTGGAGGCGGACCTTGGGGTTAAGCTGCTGCTGCGCGACTCGCGGGGCGTCAGCCTCACACCGGAAGGCAGCAAGGTGCTGGAGTACGCCGAGCACATGCTCGATACCGCCAAAGCGATGAAACAGTCGCTGGACAGCGACCGGACCAAGGTCGGACGCATTCGCATCGGGGTGATGGACACGGTGATCCACACCTGGATGAGCGCGCTGGTGGCCGAGCTGACCGAGCGCTATCCGCACGTGGAAATCGAACTGGTGGCCGACACCGCGCTGAACCTGCGCGAACAGCTGCAAAAGGGCTTTCTCGACGTGATTCTGCAGACCGACCTGCTGCGCGAGCAGTCGATTCGCAGCCTGGACCTGGCCCGTTACCCGATGGGCTGGGTGGTGGCCACAGGCTCCAGCCACCACCGCGAATACGCCTCGCTCGCCGAACTGGGACGCGAACGGATCGTCACGTTTTCCAGAAATTCGCGGCCACATCAGGAAGTGCTCAGCCTCCTCCAGGGCGCGGGGTGCGAGATGCCCCGGTTGAACTGCGTGAACTCGGTGGCGGCGATTACCCGGCTATTGCGTGACGGCTTTGGTATTGGTGCGCTGCCGCCTGCGCTGGTGGATGCGGAACTGAGTCGCGGCGAGCTGGTGTTGATCGAAGGCCTGCAACCGCCGCCGAGCCTGGAACTGGTGGTGGCGTGGCAGACCGGGGTGGCCTTGGTCGACGAAGTGGTCAGGGTGTGCAGGCAAGTGCTGGAGGGCTATGCGCGGGATGTCGGCGGCCAGCGGATCGTGCTGGTCTGACGGTCTTGTCGCCCAGGACGCCCCTGTAGCGGGTGCGTTGCAGGCGCTGGCGACAATCGACTAGCGCCAGCTCTCTTTGACTGCCTTGCGCCGTCCACCCAGAATCACCCAGCCAAGCAGCACCAGCAGGCTCTCGACGGCAAACGCCAGCACGAATCCAGTGCCGATCCCCCAGCCAATCGCTTCAGGCACCAGCAGAAGCTGGTAGCTGTAGCCCTTGAGCGTCTCCTCGCGCAGTTGTGGCTCTGGCTGCACCAGCACATGCCAGGTGCGGCTCACCCACGAGCCTTGCAACGCCTGCCATTCATCCTCGAGCAACTGGTTGCGAATCAACAGGCTCTCGATGCTGTTGGCATCGCTGTTGAACACCGGGTCGTCGCTGCCGCGATAGTGCTTGAGCAATGCCTGCAGGTCACCGTTGAAGAACCGCTCGGCCGTCTGCTTGAAACCGTCGAGTGCCTGGCGCGACTCGAACAGGTGCGCCTCGACCCGCTGGGTGTAGTCCTTGACCAGCCCCGGAACCTGGATACCGGCCAGCAGGCCGAACGTGAACAGCAGCAACCGCAGATAACTTCTGAACATGCAGCGTCCTTAGCTCTGGCCGTGGGAAACGCACTCTCCGTGCCGCCACAACGCCCACTGGCCCGGCTCGTAGCGGTTCCAGGTTTCGTTTTCGGTGAGCGCTTCGGTGGCGATCACCGTGACCACGTCGTTGGGGGTGGTTTCGGTGTGAAAATCGACGATCAGGTCGACATCCTTCAAACGCGCGGCACCGAATGGCGCGCGACGGGTAATGTGTACCAGCTTGGTCGAACAGAAGCAGAACAGCCAGTCGCCGTCGCTGAGCAGGCAATTGAACACGCCCTTGCCACGGTAACCGGCACAGGCCTCCACCAGCACCGGCAGCAACTGCTCCACCTCCACAGGCTCGGGGAAAGCCGCACGGATGCGGTTGAGCAGGTCGCAGAAGGCCGCTTCGCTGTCGGTGTCGCCCACGGGCCGGTAGAACGTCGCCTCGCCCTTGAAGTCGCCCAGCTGGCCGTTGTGTGCGAAGCACCAGTTGCGCCCCCACATTTCACGGACGAACGGATGGGTGTTGGACAGGCAGACCCGGCCGACGTTGGCCTGGCGGATGTGGCCGATGACCACTTCGCTCTTGATCGGGTAGCGCTGCACCAGGTTGGCGACTTCCGATTCGCTACTCGCCGCCGGGTCCTGGAACAGCCGCAGGCCACGGCCTTCGTAAAACCCGATGCCCCAGCCATCACGGTGCGGGCCGGTACGCCCGCCCCGTTGCATCAGGCCGGTAAAGCTGAAGACGATGTCGGTAGGGACGTTGGCACTCATGCCCAGCAGTTCACACATGCTCGTCGCTCCGTTTACAAGCGCGGTTCTACCCGGCCACGGCCGGTCATCGGCGTTGGCGCCGGGTCGTCGCGGTAGCGGTCGCGGCGGTCGGCACCGAAGGCGGACTCGGACGCGACCTGCTCATCCTCGGCTGCCTGACGCTTGGCGGTAGCCTCGGCATTCGCACGGCGCTCGCGGGCGCGTTTTTCCAGCGGCCAGCGGACCAGCACGAACAGTGCATACAGCGCGAAGGCGATCATGCCGTACAGAGCGAAATCGGAGACCGCGCGCCAGGCGTTGTTGCCCACCTTGAAGGCAACGTCCAGGGTGGTGATGGCGATGGCCGGGGCGAAGCTTTCCTTGACCGGGTCTACGATGGTTGGGGTCAGCAGCAGCACCGCCAGGATCACCCGCAGCGGTTCACGCAGCCAGCGCCACATCCAGCCGGTGAGTTTGAAGCCCACCAGCAGGCAGCCCAGGGCGGCAAGGGCGTAGAGGCCCCAGGCGAGGGTATAGTCGTTCTCGGTCATGGTGATCGTGCAAGCCAGGCAAAGAGATGCCTATGATAAACACTTTTCAGGGCGCAGGCGCCCCCCGGCGACAGCGCTAGCCTGTTAGGGCCTCTTCGCGGGTTTCCCCGCGAGGGGGCAGGTACGCGCACCGACAGCCCCCAGCCAAGAGATCCCCGATGCCCAGCAAACCTCAGCCCCCCATCGCCCGCCAAGACTCGGCAACCGACCCCTACGCCTGGCTGCAACAACGCGACACCCCTGAAGTACTGGCCTACCTGCAAGCGGAAAACACCTACCAGCAAGCCTGCCTGGCCGACCAGGCGCCCTTGCGCGAGCAGCTGTTCGAGGAGATCAGGGGCCGTATCCAGGAAACCGACCTGTCGCTGCCCTCGCCCTGGGGCCCGTACCTGTACTACACCCGCACCACGGCGGGCGACGAATACCCCAGGCACTATCGCTGCCCGCGCCCGGCGGACGACGCCAACACCGTCGATGAAAGCCGCGAGCAGCTGCTGCTGGACCCCAACGCCCTGGCCAATGGCGGCTTCCTGTCGCTGGGCGCGTTCAACGTCAGCCCCGACCACCGCTTGCTGGCCTACAGCCTGGATACCAGCGGCGACGAAATCTACACGCTGTACGTCAAGGACCTGGCCGACGAGAGCGTCACCACCCTGCCCTTCGACGACTGTGACGGCAGCATGACCTGGGCCAACGACAGCCAAACGCTGTTCTTCGCCGAGCTGGACGACACCCACCGCCCGTGGCGCCTGCGCCGCCACACCCTCGGCGAGGCCTCGGCAGCGACGGTGTTCGAAGAGACCGATGGCCGCTTCTTCCTGCACTGCTACCGCTCCAGCTCCGAGCAGCAGCTGGTGCTGCTGCTCAACAGCAAGACCACCAGCGAGGCTTGGGTGCTCGACGCTAGCACCCCGCAAGCCGAATTCACCTGCCTGGCACCGCGCCAGGAAGACCACGAGTACTTCCCGGACCACGGCCAGCTTGACGGTGAGTGGCGCTGGTTCATCCGCACCAACCAGGATGGCATCAACTTTGCCCTGTACCACGCACCGGCCAGCCAGGTACCAACCCGCCAGCAATGGCAGGTGCTGGTACCGCATCGCGATGAAATCATGCTCGAAGGCCTGAGCCTGAACGCCAGCGCCCTGAGCCTGAGCCTGCGCGAAGGCGGCTTGCCGATCATCGAGGTTCGTCCACAGGGCCTGCAGCCGTACCGTGTCGAATTGCCCGATGCGGCCTACAGCCTGTATGTGCAGGACAGCCTGGAGTTTTCCAGCCCCCGCATTCGCCTGCGCTACGAGGCCCTCAACCGCCCGGCCCAGGTACGCCAGCTGGAACTGGCCAGCGGTGCCCAGCAAGTGCTCAAGCAAACCCCGGTGCTAGGGCCATTCGACGCCGACGACTACGTGAGCGAACGCTTGTGGGCTATCGCCCAGGACGGCACCCGTGTGCCGATCAGCCTGGTGCGCCGGCGTACGGATGCCGGCAAGGTCGTGCCACTGTACCTGTACGGCTACGGCGCCTATGGCGAGAGCCTCGACCCATGGTTCTCCCATGCCCGCCTGAGCCTGCTGGAGCGCGGCGTAGCCTTCGCCATCGCCCACGTCAGGGGCGGCGGCGAGCTGGGTGAGGCTTGGTACCGCGCGGGCAAGCAGGAGCACAAGCAGAATACCTTCAACGACTTCATCGCCTGCGCCGAGCACTTGATCGCCGAAGGCGTGACCTGTGCCGATCGCCTGGCCATCAGCGGCGGCAGCGCTGGTGGGTTACTGATCGGCGCCGTGCTCAACCTGCGCCCGGAGCTGTTCCGCTGCGCCATAGCCGAAGTGCCGTTCGTCGACGTTCTCAATACCATGCTCGACCCCGACCTGCCGCTGACCGTCACCGAGTACGACGAATGGGGTAACCCGCAAGCGCCAGAGGTGTATGAGCGGATCAAGGCCTACGCCCCCTACGAAAACGTGAAGGCCCAGGCCTATCCGGCCATGCTGGTGGTCGCCGGCTACAATGACAGCCGCGTTCAGTACTGGGAGGCCGCCAAGTGGGTGGCACGCCTGCGCACGCGCAAGACCGACGACAACCTGCTGCTGCTCAAGACCGAAATGGGCGCCGGGCACGGCGGCATGAGCGGTCGGTACCAAGGGCTCAAGGACGTGGCCTTGGAGTACGCGTTCGTGTTGAATGAGCTGGGCGTGGCGTAAATCGCGTTTTTTGTTGTCATACCCAGCGCAGCGCACCTGAAGGTCCTAACGCCGGCAATCCGGCTCCAGAAGGTGTGCCCCACGCTCTCGGACAACAGCCGCGAAGAAGAACGACACATGCCCGACCAAACCCTTCTGAACACCGAAATCCGCGACATGCTCATGGACTGCGGCCAGTTCGACAACCTGCAGCTCAGCGACTTCCAGGCCGCCGCTGGTTATTTCAGCCTGACCGAAATCCGTGAGGGCCATACCATCTTCAACGAAGGCGACGCCGGTACCTTCATGTGCATCCTGCACCAGGGCGTGGTCTCGGTGCGCAAGACAGACAGCACGGGTGCCCAGGTCGAAATCGCCACCCTGCGCAAGGGCCGCGCCTTCGGTGAAATGGCCGTACTCGACGGCGAACGGCGCTCGGCCAGCTGCATCGCCGCCAGCGACTGCCTGCTGTTGACCCTGGGCAAGGACTCGCTGGAAAAGATGCTCAATGAGGCACCCCGTATCGCCGCACGGATCATCCGCGCGCTGGCCGTGACCCTTTCGAAACGCCTGCGCATGCAGGATGGCCAACGCCTGGCACTTTAATCGTCGTCAGGCGGTGGTTTCACCGGTTCAGGGCGCAACCCAGGCAAAGGCTGGTCCTTGGGCGGTCCAGGCACCGGCATCGGTGGCAACAGCGGGCCACCTGGCTGGCTGTCATTCGCCTTGGGCGGCGTGCTCGGGGTGATTTGCGGGTAAGGCGTTGGCGTCGGCGTGCCAGGCGCTCCAGGCACGGGTGTGTTGATCCGCGGTGGCGTACCCGCGGCTTCGACTGTTGGCACCACGGCGAGCAGCAGCGCGGTGAGGATCGCACGGACCATCTGCAACCTCCTGTCGGGACCAATCTACAGGCTACGCCTTCCTGGCACTTTTTGCCTGTCCGAGGGCCCCGCAAGCGCGCTAGACTCAAGAGTAGAACCGTCATTTGCCTGATCAAGACAAAGGAAACACCATGAGTTCGGCCTCCACTTCCGCCGCCACCGCCCGCCTCGACCGCATCCTGGCCGACGCCAAGCGCGACAAAGAAATGGGCTACCGCGACAAAGCCCTGAAAATGTACCCGCATGTGTGTGGCCGCTGCGCCCGTGAGTTCTCCGGCAAGCGCCTGAGCGAACTGACCGTGCACCACCGCGACCACAACCACGACAACAACCCCCAGGATGGTTCGAACTGGGAGCTGCTGTGCCTGTACTGCCACGACAACGAGCACTCGCGCTACACCGACCAGCAGTATTTCAGCGAAGGGTCGACCAGCACGCCAAGCATCGCCAAGGCCACCCACAACCCATTCGCTGGGTTGGCGGGCATGCTCAAGAAAGACTGAACGTCGTTTCGCCCCCCACTGCCGCCGGGTAGCCCGTATAATCGCGCTTTTTTTGCGAAGGACCCCGGCACGTGGCAAACAAACGGTACAGCTGCATCGGCCTGTTCAATCCCAAATCAGCGGAGAACGTAGGTTCGGTGATGCGCGCAGCGGGTTGCTACGGCGTCAACTCGGTGTTCTACACGGGCAAGCGGTATGAACGCGCGCGTGACTTCGTCACCGACACCAAGCGAGTGCACTACGACATCCCATTGATCGGCATCGATGACCTGCAGCGCATCATTCCGCTGGGGTGCACACCCGTGGCGGTGGAGCTGGTCGAAGGCGCCCGCCCCCTGCCCGAGTACACCCACCCCGACCGCGCCATCTACATCTTCGGCCCGGAAGACGGCAGCCTGAGCGCCGATGTTCGGGCGTGGTGCGAAGAGACCATCTACATTCCGACCGAGGGTTGCATGAACCTGGCGGCGACGGTGAACGTGGTGCTGTATGATCGCTTGGCCAAGGGGTTGAATACCCGCTCCGGGCCCAAGTTCAAATAAGCGAACCGCGCTGGCGGCGGCCTATCAGTCGCCCGAAGCCAGGACCTTGCTTTGCAACGCCTCGGATCGGCGCCCCAGCACGTTTTCGCTGATCTGTACGAACGCCTCGGTGCTGACGCTCGGCAGGCGCATCAAGGCCCGGGCCACATCATCCAGCGAGCGCTTGGCCTGGGTGTGAAGACGGATCTCCTTGTCCAGCGCCTGCAACAACAGCACACCACGCGCCACCTGCGCCGGGGTCGCGTGCTCGCCGCCCAAGTGAGAGACCTTGGCCGCCTGCTTGTGCAGGCGCGCCTGCCAGGCCTGGTAACGGTCATCGCTGACACCGCCGGCCCGGCGTAACAATTCGCTGGCGTAGTAGTCGGTGAGGCTTTCGCCGATCCAGTCACTGTCCTCGTGGCCGTGGATCTGTGCGAACAACTGCACCAACTCGCGCAACAACGGACTGCTGCCGTTTTCGCCCACCATAGGTCTGGCGCTGTGCAGGTACAACGATCCCTGCGCCGCCATCGCCCCGCGCCACATGCCATCGCGGGCCCCCACCACCAGCAGCTTTGGCGGGTTACGCGGGAACACCGCCTGCAACTGCGGCCAGACGAAGGTCAGCAGCGTCAGGTTGTCCATTCGGCGCATGCCCTGTCCCACCGGAGCGGCGACAGTGACCTCGGTCTCGCCCAGACGAGCACGGCGGCTGCCCAGATTGCCCGCGAGCATCCAACCGGTCGGGCGGTCGAACAAGCGCGACACGTTGTCGATGCGAAATTTGTCCTTGCCGATACGCGGCCACGCCGTCTCGACGCTTTTCCAGCCGGCAGGCAGGTCGAATGCCAGGCGCGCCACCAGCTCGGTACCGTCCTGCTGGTCGAGGCGCGCCGACGGCACCAGTTGCTCGCCCTGGAACAATGCCCAGTGCGGGGTCATGCGCGATGAATACGCGCCACTACGCAGTTTCTGGTCCAGTTGCACCCGGTAGCTGAGGCTGGTCTTGCCCGCCGCCGGATGCCACACGCCACGCTCACCCTGCTGTTGCCATTGCCCATCGGCCTGAAAACCGCTGTACGCACCCGCCTTGCCCAAGTCGAAATCCAGCGAGCGTACGGCGCTGCCATCGCCCAAGGTCAGTCGCACTTCGGCCTGGCCTTGTTCGGGCAACAGGCGCACCTGGTAATCGAGATCGACCTTCTTGGCCCAGGCTGGGGCACAGGCCACGAGGCCCAACAGCAACAACAGCTGACAACGCATACAGAAACTCCTTGTTTCCCAGAGGCGACTGGGCGCGCCGTTCAGCTGGCGCGGAAAATCAGGTGGTCTTCCCAGTCGTCTTCATCCACATCATGCTCGCTGAGCATACGCCCGGACTGGGAAATGCGCTGTTCGTGGACTTGTTTGCGGTCACCGCACACCAGAGGGTGCCAGGCTGGCAGGTCCTTGCCCTCGCTGACCAGGCGATAGCCGCAGGTGCTGGGCAACCATTTGAACTGGTCGGCCTTGCCCGGCGTGAGCTGGATGCAGTCGGGCACATGGGCGAAGCGGTTGGGGTAGTCGCTGCACTGGCAGGTGTTCAGGTCCAGCAACTTGCAGGCGATGCGGGTGTAATAGACGCTGTTGTCGTCCTCGTCCTCGAGCTTTTGCAGGCAGCACAAACCACAGCCGTCGCAAAGCGATTCCCACTCCTGCGGGTCGAGTTGTTCGAGGGTCTTGCGCCGCCAGAACGGCGCGTCGTCAGCAATCATCACACGGGTTTCCTGCAGTCATCTTGAGTCCGCGGCGCGCGGCGGCGCCAGTCTAGAGCCTGGCCTTCGGCAAAGCCAGACCGCTTGTCAGTCCCGCGCGCAGGCAGTAGCGTGCGGTATTTCCCACCCATTGCAGGAGCAGCCATGAGCGCCAACCCTCGCATCGCCGATTACGCCATCAACGAGCAGTTCATCAACCGCTGGTCGCCCCGCGCCTTCACCGCCGAGCCGATCAGCGAAGCAACCTTGCTCAGCTTCCTGGAAGCCGCACGCTGGGCGCCATCGGCCTACAACTCGCAGCCGTGGCGTTTCCTTTATGCACGCCGGGACACCGCGCATTGGGAGCGCTACCTGGACCTGCTGGTGCCGTTCAACCGCAGCTGGGCGCAACAGGCCTCCGCGCTGGTGCTGATCATCTCCAAGACCACATTCGCCGCACCCGGCACCCACGAAGAGAAGCCGGCCCTGTGGCACACCTTCGACACCGGGTCCGCCTGGGGCCACCTGGCACTGCAAGCCAGCATCAGCGGTTGGCACACCCACGGCATGGCCGGGTTCGATCAGGCGTTGGCCCGCGAAACACTGAAAATTCCCGAGGGCTACGAGTTGCACGCCATGGTGGCGATCGGCAAGCTGGGCGACAAGGCCAGCCTGGACGAAGCGCTGCAAGCCCGTGAAGTGCCGAGCCCACGCCGACCGCTGAGCGAGTTGGCGGCCGAGGGTGATTTCAGCCTCTGAGCCTTTGGCTGGCTTTCCGGCTTGATCGCCGGCAAGCCGGCTCCTGCGTGGGGTTGGCCGCAACGCTGCAGATAGTTCAGTAACCCCGGGCGAAAGCCACTTCGCCACGCAACCCCTCGCCCGCCTGATACCCGCGCACATTCTCGACGAACAAGCGCACCATCGCCACCGGCGACGTCGGTGCCGAGCTATGCCCGGTCAGCAGCAAACCCCAGGCGGTCCAGAACGGATGCCGCTGGGGCAAAGGTTCTTGCCGGCAGACGTCGATCACCGCACCCGCCAGGTGCCCTTGCTTCAACGCCTCGACCAGGTCGGCATCGACCACGGCCACACCTCGACCGGCATTGATGAACAACGCACTGGGCTGGAACCGCTGGAACAGCGCTGCGTCGTACACATCATGGGTCGCTGGGGTATCCGGTAGCAGGTTGAGCACGTAGTCGACCTGCCCCACCAGCCGCGGCAAGTCCTCCAGGCCAGCCACCTCGACGAACGGCGCCTGCTCGCGGGCACGGCTGGCAACGCCGTACAGCGTCACCCCGAACGGCTGGAGAAACTCGGCCACGCACTGGCCGATATCACCGGTACCGACGATCAGCACCTTGCGCCCTTGCAGCGAACGCCCAGGACGATCATCCCAGCGCCGCTCGACCTGGCTGACCAGGCGTGACAGCACTTCGCGCTCATGGACCAGCATATAGGTCAGCATGTACTCGGCCATTACCTGGCCAAAGATGCCCACCGCCCGGGTCAAACGGTAATCACGCGGCAGGCCCTGGGCCAGCAACGGGGTGATGCCGGCCCAGGTCGATTGCATCCAGTCGGGTTTGTGGCCCTGGCGCAGCAGGCTTGCCAGCAAGTCCGGCTGACCCAGCCATACCGGGCATTCTGGCGCCTGGCGCGCCAGTTCGGCGGAATCGCCGCTGGTCAGGATTTCCAGATCCGGGGCCAACTCACTCAGCAGGCGGGCATAAGTGGCATGATCCTGTTCAGCGATCAGAACGCGCATCGACGTGACAACCTTGACAGATAACGACAGCGGCCCGATCTGCGGGCCGCCTGGCAAAAGTGGGTAACCGCGCCTGGGTCAGGCGGGATCGTTACGGCGCAGCAACTCTTCGGGCAGGTGCTCGATGTAGTCGTCTTCAGGTGGCGGCATCTGCAGGTGATAGCCCTGGTTCTCCAGGTTCTCCAGCACCTTCGCGATGTCTTCGCGGGCCAGTTTGCGCTCAGGGGTCAGCACCAGGTCGAAGGCGTGCACGGGGGTGCCGAAGAACGGCAGCAGGCCTTCGGGTACGCGCTCCAGGCCGTCGGCCTTGAGCACATAGAGGTACATTTCGTGCTTGCGGGGGCTCTTGTAGATCGAGCAGATACGTTTCATTGGGTCTCTCCGGCGCCCGCCAGGTTGTCCAGCAGGGCCTGGCCCATGCGCTGGCGACGCCAGCCGCGCAGCGAATCGGGCAGTTGATAAGGGCCATTGGGATAGCCGCTCTTGAGCAAGGCTTCCAGGGTCTTCTTGCGCAGCATCAGTTCCGGGGCGATGCCCAAGCGTTCGCCTTCGGCCTGGCCAACGGCGCGCAGGCGCTTGAGGATGCCTGCGGCTTCGATCGGCAGTGGTTCGGGCAGCGCCTGCGGCCATTGCTCCTTGGGCAGGCTGGCGGCACGCTTGATCAGCTGGATCAGGAACTCGCCGTCCTGCCGAATGGTGCGCGGGTGCATCTCGTCGATCTTGGCCAGGCCCGACAGGCTGTCGGGTTGGGTCCTGGCCATCGGCCACAGCGAGTGCTCCTTGAGGATGCGATTGCGCGGCACATCGCGGCTGCGGGCCTCTCGCTCGCGCCAGGCACAGAGTTCGCGCAACACCGCCAGTTGCTGGGGCGACAGCTTCCAGGCCAGCTTGACCTCACGGTAGAGGGTTTCAGGCTCGACCTCACGGCGCAGCTGAGCCACCAGCTCGGCACCGTCTTCCAGCACCCAGGCGTACTTGTCATCGGACAACCGCGGACGCAGGGCGGCGAACAGCTCGGCCAAATGCACGGCATCCTCGGCGGCGTAGCTCACCTGGGTTTCCGACAGCGGCCGCTGCAGCCAATCCGAGCGGGTTTCGCCCTTGGGCAGCTCGATGCCCAGCACTTCCTGAACCAGGCGCGAATAGCCCATGGAGAAGCCCAGGTTCAGGTAACCAGCCGCCAACTGGGTGTCGAACAGCGGCTGCGGCAGCTTGCCGGTAAGGCGCAGCAGCACTTCGAGGTCTTCGCTGCAGGCGTGCAGCACCTTGACCACGGCGCTGTCATCGAGCAGCTCGGCCAAGGGTTGCCAATTGCCGATCAGCAGCGGGTCGATCAAGAACGCCCGCTGGCCATCGCCGATCTGGACCAAACCGGCCTTGGGGTAAAAGGTGTCGACGCGCATGAATTCGGTATCGAGCGCGACGAACGGCAGTTCGCGCCAGCGCAGGCAGTGTTCGGCCAGGCTCTGGTCGTCACGAATCCAGTGTATTTCGATGGCCACGAGGCTCTCCCACTAACATTGGCGCGCAGTATATACGGCGCGGGCACTGCTGGTGAAACCTGCGCCATCCTTGAGGTCGATCAGTGGTGTCCTGGAAGCCTTGATGAGGGGGCTGGACATTCTCTCAGCGCTTGGCCGCCAGCCAAGGCCGGCAGCTGGCGAACATGTCCAGCGACTGCTGGTAGACCTCGGTGTGCACCTGCAGCAGGCCGAGCATCGAGTGGAACAGGTTGTCCTGGGACAACGGCGCGTCGCTGAGCTTGGCCAGGCAGTCGTTGTCGATGCCGAAGTCTTCACGGTAGCTGTCGGAGAACCAGGTCAGCAGCGGCACATGCTTTTGCTGCTCCGGTGCCATCATGTAGGGCGTGCCATGCAGGTACAGGTTGTATTCGCCCAGCGACTCGCCATGGTCGGACAGGTAGATCATCGCGGTATCGACCTTGTCCTGCTTGCTGCGCAGGATGTCGATCAACGAGGCCAGCACCTTGTCGGTGTAGGCAAGGGTGTTGTCATAACCGTTGATGATCTCCTGCTGGCTGCACTGGTCCAGCGCATTGCTCTGGCACACCGGGCCAAAGCGACCACTGTCCGCCGGATAACGCTTGTAGTACTCCGGCCCATGACTGCCCATCTGGTGCAGCACCAGCACGGTGTCCTTGTCGAGGTTGTCGATCAGATCGCCCAGGCCCTGCAGCAGGATTTCGTCATGGCATTCGCCGTTGGCGCAGAGCGTCGGGTCCTTGAGGTTGCTGACATCGACGAACTGCACACGGTCACAGGTGCCCTTGCAGCCGGACTGGTTGTCGCGCCACTGCACGGCAAGACCCGCGCGCTGGAGGATGTCCAGCAGCCCTTCGCGATTCTTGGCCACCCGTGCGTCGTAATCCTTGCGCCCCATGCCGGAAAACATGCAAGGCACCGACACGGCAGTCTCGGTCCCACAGGAGTGCACATCGGAAAATGCTACCAGGCCCTGCTCCTTGGCAAGGCTTGGCGTGGTGTCGCGGTCGTAGCCGAGCACCCCGAAGTTCTCTGCCCGTGCGCTTTCGCCCACGACCAGGACGGTCAGCGATTTGCGCTCATGGTGCTGCCAGGCGGCATCGCGACGGGCATCTTCGCCGTAGTTCTCGAACGGCCGCGCAGCCGTACCAACCCGCTCGCTGACATAGCCAATGGAAGCACCGACGATGTTGCTGGGGGTCAGCATCAGGCGCAGTTCGTGATGGTTTCGAAACAGCGACGACAGCCCTTGGTAGTTGACCAGCGCCACCGAGCCCAAGGCCACGACACAGGCACCGCTGACCACCAGTTTGCCGAGCAGTTCTCGGTGCCAGGCGCGGTAGGCGATGGGGGCCTTCCACAACAGGACCGAAGGCAATACACCGAGCAAAAGTATATAAAGCGCAAACTTCAAGGAGAGCAAGTCACGCACTTCGGCAACATTGGTCTCGGCGATATTACGAAACATCCCCGAGTCAATTAGCACACCATATTGGTTCATGAAGTAAGCGACCCCCGCGCCACTCATGAACAAGAGGATCAATAGCGGTTTTAATACGTAGCGGAAGGCAAACAGCGTCAAGATCAGATTGAAGGCGAACACCATCAGCAGGGCGAACGCCAACCCCAACCAAAGCCCGGTCATGCCCGGCGGCAGGATGTGCTCCAGGTGCTGCCAGAGGAAGGCATTGAAGCCGATCAACAGGTAAAGGCTGGCCAGCAGCGTAACCCATTCGGTCCGCAGGTATTTGAAGTTGAGCATCAGCGTTCGCAATCAAGAGTGATTATCAGCCAAGGCCTGAAAGGCACCTTGGTAAAGTTGGCGAAACTCTAGAAAGCGAACCATCAATTTTTCGTGAAAAAGACGCCAACAAATTCGTGAGCCAGCATCTTTTTCAAATTAGAAGCCGTTCATTCAGCTGTCATTCAGCCTGGCAGGTGGAGTTTGGCGTACGGCACTCGCTCGATGTCCAGTACCTCGACACACAGCTGAAGGTCCAGGCCGGGGTGCTGCGGGATGGCGTCGCGTAACACCTCGAGCAGACTGGCAGACAGTTGTGCCTTCACCTGGGGCGAACGTCCATCGAGGATGGCCAGCCGCACATGGGCGAAGGCCCGCTCACCCGGCGCGGTGCCGACCCGGTAGCGGGCAAACGCCTGGGCCCGGCTCTTGATGTCCCGTTCATCGGCGAACTGGCCACTCCCGACCAGCGCATGGTTCAGGCGCAGCAGCAGCGTATCGACATTCAGTTCACGCAGGTTGTCGCTGTATTCCAGGTTCAGATGGGGCATGGCGCAGGTTCCGGTTCGCCGAAGGGAGGCGACAGCCTACCCCAGTCCCCTACCTGCGCAAAGGCGGCTATCCTCAAAGGTCAGGACCTTACCGACAACCCGACAGAGGTGAAGAAATGCCAGTTCCGCACGATTTGCTCGCTGACCTGCACGTATCCGCCGACCAGTTCCAGGCACTCATCGACAAGGACCAGGAACTTCACAAGCTGCACAAGGAATACAACGCCAAGGACAAAGAAGTAGTGACTGCCGAAACCAACGGCACCAATGACGATGTGATCAATCGCCTGCGCAAGGAACGGTTACTGCTCAAGGACAAGATCGAACGGATCATTCATCCGCCCAAATCCTGATTCCACGCCCTATCGCCGGCAGGCCGGCTCCTGAACGGAGCCGGCCCAGCCTTCACACCGCAGCGGACGCCTTGAGCGCCCCGTCCAGATCCTCGATCAAATCGCGGTAATCCTCGATCCCCACCGACAGGCGCAACAGGTTTTCGCTGATCCCCATTTCGCCTTTCTGCGCCGGGCTCAGCGAATTGTGGGACATGCTCCAGGAATGGTTGATCATGCTCTCCACCCCGCCCAGGGAGTCGGCCAGGACAAAGATCCGCAACGCCTCCACCAGACGATTGAGCGCCGCCCGGTCACCCCCTTTGACCTTCATCGCCACCACCGCTCCGCCAGCGCGCATCTGACGCTTGCACAGCTCATGCTGCGGGTGGCTTTCCAGCCCCGGGTAATAGACCTTCTCGATCTGCGGGTGGCTTTCCAGAAAACGCGCCACCTGCAACGCATTGGCGCATTGACGCTCCATGCGCACGTCGAGCGTCTTTAGCCCCCGCAGGGCCAGATAGCAGTCGAACGGTCCCTGGATCGCGCCCACCGCCATGCTGATCTTGCGCAGGCGGGCCAGCAATTGCTCGTTGGCGGCCACCACCACGCCGCCGGTGAGGTCGGAATGGCCGCCGATGTATTTGCTCGCCGAGTGCATCACCAAGTCCACGCCCAGGGTGATCGGGCGCTGATTCCAGGGCGAACAGAAGGTGTTGTCGATGCAGGTGAGGATGCCGCGCGAACGGGCCAGGTCGCACACCGCCTTGATGTCGACCAGGTGCAACAGGGGGTTGGTCGGCGACTCGATCCAGATCAATTGGGTCTCGGGGCGAATCGCTTGCTCCACCGCGTGAATGTCGTTGAGGTCGACGTAGGTAGTGGTCAGCCCTGAGGTACGCCCGCGGTAGTCCTCCAGAATTCGGAACGTACCGCCATAGACGCCGTTCATAACCACCACATGGGCATCCTTGGGCAGCAGCTCGAGCACCGTGGCGGTAGCATTCACGCCAGAGGCGCACGCCACTGCGCCAACGCCCTCTTCCAAGGCGGCGACACAGGTTTCGTAGGCATGCCGCGTCGGGTTGCCCACACGGCTGTAGGCGTACTCGGGGTTATCGTCCAGACTGCGCTTGATATACGAACTGGCGGTGTAGATCGGCGGGAAGATCGCATTGTCGGCGACGCTGGACTGTTCACCGGCGTGGATGGTACGGGTGGCGAAATTACGCGGCTTGTCGGACATGGTCGGGTCCATTGGTCGAAGGGAGACAGGTTGAAGAGCGCCACTATCTCACACCCGCGCAAGAGGCTCCTATAGCAGTATTTTTTGCTATTTCACGCTACCCTCGGAGAATAATTTTTCTCACTTGATCGCCAGAGGCCCATGGACAGTTTCGACCAACACATCCTGACCCTGCTCCAGCGCGACGCTTCGATTTCCCTCAAGGACCTGGCCGAGGCCGTCAACCTGTCCACCACCCCGTGCTGGAAGCGGGTCAAACGGCTTGAAGAAGACGGCTACATCATTGGCCGCGTTGCGTTGCTCGACCCGCAGCGGCTAGGGCTGGGCTTGACCGTGTTCGTCCAGCTCAAGACCCAACGCCACGACAGCGCATGGCTGGAGCAGTTCGCCACGACGGTGAACGGCTTCGAGGAGGTGATGGAGTTCTACAGAATGTCCGGAGACTGGGACTACATGCTGCGTGTGGTGGTGGGGGATATCGCGGCATATGACCGTTTCTACAAGAAACTGATCAACAGCACCGACGGACTTTCCAACATCACTTCCAGTTTTGCCATGGAGCAGATGAAGTACACCACGGCGTACCCGGTGCATCGTTCGTGACAGGTGCCAGCCTCATCACCGGCACGCCGGCCCCTGCAGCATCAGCGTGACGGCGATGATGGGCTGTGTTCAGTCCGCTGCCAGCACGGTGCCGATCCGGTTAACGGCCTTGGCTTTCTCCAGTCGAATGGCCACGAATTTGGAGGTTGGCGTGTAGGTCCCTTCGCCGTAACTTTCCAACGGTACCAGCGGGTTGGTCTCGGGGTAGTAAGCCGCCGCCTGCCCCTCGGGCACGTCATAGGGCACCAGACGGAACCCCGCTACACGACGCTCGCGGCCATCCTCCCACAGCGACACCATGTCCACCTGCTCACCCGGCTCGAAGCCCAGGCGGCGAATGTCAGCCTCATTGACGAACACGACCTCGCGCAGGCCGAACACCCCTCGGTAGCGGTCATCCAGGCCGTATAGCGTGGTGTTGTACTGGTCGTGCGAACGCAGCGTCTGCAGGATCAGGTCCGGCTTGTCACCACGGGCCAGCACCTGGGCATTGACCAGGTGTTCAGGCAATTGGCTGGCGCTGAAACGCGCCTTGCCAGTGGCGGTGCGCCAACTGCGCTCGGCGGCACTGTTGCCCAGGTGGAAGCCCCCCGGATGCTGCAGGCGCTTGTTGAAGTCGGCAAAACCCGGAATCACATCGGCGATCAGACTGCGTATGCGGCCATAGTCGGCGATGGCGTATTCCCAGTCGATGGGCTTGTTGCCCAAGGTGGCCTTGGCCATGCCGGCGATGATGGCCGGTTCTGAACGCAGATGGGGCGACCGTGGACGCAGTTGACCGTGGGAGAGATGCACCATGCTGAAGGTGTCTTCAACGGTAACACCTTGCGGACCGGTGGCCTGCAGGTCGATCTCGGTACGGCCCAGGCAGGGCAGGATCAGCGCATCGCGCCCGGTAACCAGGTGCGAGCGATTGAGCTTGGTGGAAATCTGCACCGTCAGCGCACAGTTGCGCAAGGCTGCGTGGGTACGGGGCGTATCTGGCGTGGCTTGGGCGAAGTTGCCCCCCAACGCGACGAAGACCTTGGCCCGCCCCTCTTCCATCGCCTTGATCGCCAGCACGGCGTTGTGCCCAGGGTTACGCGGAGCGCGAAACTGGAAGCGCTTCTCCAGCGCATCGAGCAGCCCAGCCCTTGGTTTCTCGTCGATGCCCATGGTGCGGTCGCCCTGCACGTTGCTGTGGCCACGCACCGGCGACAGGCCTGCGCCCGGCTTGCCGACGTTACCGCGCAGCAACTGCAAGTTGACGATTTCCTGCACCGTAGCCACCGAGTGACGGTGTTGGGTGATCCCCATGGCCCAGCACATGATCACTCGCTCGGCCTTGCGGTACATACGTGCTGCCAACTCGATCTCGGCCAGGGTCAAACCCGACTGCTCGACGATATGCTCCCAGGAGGTGGCATCCACCGCGGCCAAGTAGGCCTCGACGCCACTGGTGTGCTCCGCGATGAAAACATGGTCGAACACGGGGGGTTCACCCTTGGCCAGGGCTTCGCGCTCCCACTGCAGAAGGAACTTGGCGATGCCGCGCATGGCAGCCATGTCGCCGCCGAGGGCCGGGCGGAAATACGCGGTGTTGGTCGGCTCGGAGCCATTGCTGAGCATCTCGAAGGGATGCTGCGGATGCTGGAAGCGCTCCAGTCCACGCTCCTTGAGCGGATTGAAGCACACCACCTGTGCGCCACGCTTGACCGCCTCGCGCAGGGGTTCGAGCATCCGCGGGTGGTTGGTGCCAGGGTTCTGGCCGATGACGAAGATCGCATCCGCCAGCTCCAGGTCGTGGAACACCACCGTGCCCTTGCCCACGCCAAGGGTTTCGGACATGCCGGTACCGCTGGCCTCATGGCACATGTTCGAGCAGTCGGGGAAGTTGTTGGTGCCGTAGGCGCGCACGAACAGCTGGTAGAGAAATGCCGCCTCGTTGCTGGCCCGACCCGAGGTGTAGAACTCGGCCTCATCCGGCGAGTCGAGCGCTTGCAGGTGCTGGGCGATCAGGGCGAATGCGTCGTCCCAAGTCGTTTCCACGTAGTGGTCGGAGGCCGCGTCATAGCGCATCGGGTGGGTCAGGCGACCCTGGTACTCCAGCCAGTAATCGGTCTGTTCGGCCAGGGCACTGACGCTGTACTTGGCGAAGAATGCCGGGTCGACCGACCGGCCGGTTGCCTCCCAGTTCACCGCCTTGGCGCCGTTCTCGCAGAACTTGACCATGTCGCTTTCCGGCGACTCGCCCCACGCGCAACCTGGGCAGTCGAAGCCGCCGTTCTGATTGGTCTTGAGCATGGCACGCAGGTTCTTGAAGGCGTTGTCACTACCCAGCCAGCTCTTGGTCACGCTCTTGAGCGCGCCCCAGCCGGCGGCGGGGCCTTTGTAGTCCCTGATGTGTTCGTCTTGGCTCATGGGATGGATCCTCACGCGGGGCATTCGAAAAAGGCCGCCAGGTCAGTTGCCCGGCTTTTTTCCAGCGTATGGAGCCCGAACCGAGGCCGTCCAATCGAAATACCTTACGGCTCGATAAGCAGGCTCGATGATGCCCTACAGCCCATGCCACACGGGACGTGCAGCCACGATAGAGGGTATTTATCAATTAGTCGGAGAAAGCAATTTGACGGGGGTGGCGCCAGGTTATAGCTTGAACCTGACACGCGGCGTCCGCCGCCCCTACCTCATTCGAGCGCGAACGTGGAACAGAACAGCCGGCCCCTGATCGACGGCTTCAACCGGAAAATCGACTACTTACGGATGTCGGTTACTGACCGCTGCGACTTCCGCTGTGTCTATTGCATGGCCGAGGACATGCAGTTCCTGCCGCGCCAACAGATCCTTAGCCTCGAAGAGCTGTTCCAGGTCGCCGAACGCTTCGTCGCCCTGGGTACCCGAAAGATCCGCCTAACCGGCGGCGAGCCTCTGGTACGCCAGGGTATCGTCGAGCTGTGCCAGCGCATCGCCGCCCTGCCGGGCCTGCGTGAACTATGCCTGACCAGCAATGGCTCGCAACTGGGGCGAATGGCCCAACCCTTGTTCGACGCCGGCGTCTCACGCCTGAACATCAGCCTCGACAGTCTGAATGCCGAGCGCTTCAAGCAGCTGACCCGCACAGGCGACCTCAGCCAGGTGATCGCGGGTATCGACGCCGCCCGCCGCGCCGGTTTTCACCGGACCAAACTCAATTGCGTGGTGCTCAAAGGGCGCAACGACGATGAACTGGTCGACCTGGTGCGCTTTGCCATCGACCGTGACCTGGACATCACCTTCATTGAAGAAATGCCCTTGGGCGTTATCAGCGAACATGAGCGGGGCGAGTCGTTCTGCTCCAGCGACGAGGTGCGTGAGCGCCTGGCCGAGCATTTCACCCTGGTAGAGTCCACCGAATCGTCCCAAGGCCCGGCACGTTACTGGCGCCTGGCCGAGGCGCCGGACAGTCGGGTCGGCTTCATCTCGCCGCACAGCCACAACTTCTGCGCCACCTGCAACCGCGTGCGCCTGACCGTCGAAGGTCGCCTGCTGCTGTGCCTGGGCAATGAGCACTCGGTGGACCTCAAGCACGTGCTTCGTGCCCATCCGGGCAATCCCGAACGCCTGGAAAAAGCCATCCGCGACTCACTGCACCTCAAGCCATACCGCCATCATTTCGAAGTCGGCGGCGATGTGCAGATCCTGCGTTTCATGAACATGACCGGCGGCTGAGTGCCCGCCTCTGGACTTCCATGATCGTCCACTCCCGCCCTGATGTGCTGCGCGTGTTGTTCACCCTCAAAGGGTCGATCATCAAACGCATTGCCTTGCGTTGCCTCACGGTTACCTTGCTGGCGGCACTGATCGTGTTGGTCGAGCGGCACTTCCCGGCGTTCTTCTACCCGGTCAGCGCGACCCCGTTCACCCTGCTGGGCCTGTCGTTGTCGATCTTCATGAGCTTTCGCAACAACGCCTGCTACGACCGTTGGTGGGAGGGCCGCAAGGCCTGGGGCATGCTGATCATCGAGACCCGTTCGTTCGTGCGCGAGAGCGTGGCGATCACCGACGAGCAGTTGCGCAGCCAGTTTCTGCGCAGCCTATGTGGCTTCGCCCATGCACTCAATGCCAGGCTGCGCAATGAAGACGACCTTGCCGCGGCACGTCCCTGGCTGGCCGACACGCACGGTATCAGCCCGCACAACGTTTGCGACGGCATCCTGCGCCAGGTCGGCGCGCAGTGCTCACAGCTGGCCGAACAGAACCACATCAGCGAGTGGCGCTACACCTTGCTGGAGCAGCGATTGACGGGACTTTCGCAGGTGCAGGCTACCTGTGAGCGGATCAAGGGCACGCCGTTGCCGTTCCCCTACACCCTGTTGCTGCACCGCACCATCTACATTTTCTGCCTGTTGCTACCGTTTGCCCTGGCCGAGCCGCTGGGCTGGCTGGCGCCGCTGTTCACCACCATCGTGGGTTACACCTTCTTTGGCCTGGATGCGATCGGCAATGAGTTGGAAGACCCGTTCGGGCGCGATGAGAACGACTTGCCCACCGATGCCATGGTGCGCACCATCGAACGGGATGTGCTGGCGGGGCTTGGGGTCGAGCCATTGCCCGAGGCGTTGCAACCGGTCGATCATGTGTTGAGCTGATGCCCCAATCGCCGCGGTTTACCGGCGACTGAGGGCCGACATCAACCGCGGCTCTCGCACACCGCAATCGGCTTGAGGTGCGGTACGAAATTGCACGGCCGGTGCCGGGCGTCGAGCTGCTCGGCCAGGATCCCCTCCCAGGCCGTGCGGCAGGCACCGGTCGAACCTGGCAGGCAACAGACCAAGGTACCGTTGGCCAGCCCGGCCATTGCCCGGCTCTGCACCGTCGAGGTGCCGATATCGAGGATCGACAGGGCACGGAACAACTCACCGAAGCCATCGATGCGCTTGTCCAGCAGGCACTGCACCGCTTCAGGCGTGCTGTCGCGCCCGGTGAAACCAGTGCCGCCAGTGACCAGCACCACCTGCACGTTGTCGTCGGCTATCCAGGTGGCGACCTGGGCGCGGATCTTATACAGGTCGTCCTTGAGCAGCGACCTCGCCACCAGGCGATGGCCCATCTGCACCGCGCGGCTGGCCAACAGCTCGCCGGAGGTGTCGTTGTCGTAGGTTCGGGTATCGCTGACGGTGAGTACAGCGATGTTCAGCGGTACGAACACTGCATCGGGTTTGACGCTCACAGGGTGTGCTCCTCGAATGGCATTGCCGCCACGCTAGAGGCCTGGCCGCCAGGCGTCCAATCGATATGGCGAACGGGTTCATCGATCGGCTCTATCGGCCCATGCTACAGGCACCGGCTTGCCAGCAACACGGCCGGACACCATCAAACAATGGCCAGCCAGCCAAGACTTGGTTAAGGTCCACTTACCCAGCACACCAGGCCGCACCATGGACATCAAGCAACTGAAATTCCTCATCGCCCTCGACCAGACCCGCCATTTCGGCCAAGCCGCGGCGCTGTGCCATATCACCCAGCCCACGTTGTCGATGCGCTTGCGCAACCTGGAGGACGAACTGGACCTGGTGCTGGTCAAGCGTGGCCAGCGCTTCGAGGGATTCACCGAAGCCGGCGAGCGCATCCTGGCCTGGGCGCGCACCTTGCTCGCCGCCCACGACGGTCTGCAGGCCGAGGCCGCCAGTTGCCGTGGCCAGGTGGTCGGCAGCCTGCGCCTGGGCACCGTACCGCTAGCCAGCTTCAACCCCATGCACCTGCTGATGCCGCTGCGCGCCAAGTACCCTGAGCTGCACTTTCAGCTGAGCTCGCTCAGCTCCGAGCAGATCATCGACGGGCTGAGCCGCAACCAGCTCGACCTGGGCATCTGCTACCTGGACCAGGTCAACACCAGCTTCTTCGACGTGATCGAACTGGGCATCACCACCATGGGCCTGTTGCATGACACGCGCTTTTTCCAGTTCGACGCCCCACGACTGCACTGGGACGAACTGGCCGACATTCCGCTGGGCCTGCTGAGCAAGGGCATGCACTACCGCCAGTCGCTAGACCTGAGTTTCCGCAGCCGCGGCCTGGAGCCGCTGGCGGTGCTGGAAAGCGACTCCAGCTTCCAGCTGGTCCAGGCGATCACCGCCGGCGTGTGCTGCGCAGTCATGCCGCTGGACTGCGGGCTGGAAGCGCTGAGCGCACACATGCGCATCGTCCCGGTAGTTGACGCCAGCATCCACAGCCCGGTGGGCCTGCTGCTACGTCGCAGCGAGCCACGCTCGGCGATTGCCGAGCAATGTTTCGACGAAGCTCGCGCCCTGTTTCAACCTTCCTGAGTTGCCGTCGCCTGGCGGTATTGCCTGGGTGTGAAGCCGGTCAGTTGCTTGAACTGCCGGCTGAACGCGCTGTGGTCGGTGTAACCGCATTGCAAAGCCACCTCGGTGATCGGCAAGTCGCTGTGCAGCAGGCGATGGGCGTGCTCCAGGCGCGCCTTGTGGATCATCTGCCGCGGCGTGAGGTGGAACACCCGCTTGCAGTAGCGCTCCAGCTGCGCCACGGAGATTCCAGCAATTCGGGTCAACTGGCCCATGCTGATGGGCTGGTGAAAGTGCAGACGAATGTGCTCGTCCACGGCGGCCAGACGCTGGTAGGCAGGGTGGGTATCGGCGGCTGACTGCAAGTCTACCGAGATGCCGACCAGGCCGATGATGCGCCCCTGCGGGTCGTACAACGGGCGCTTGTGGGTCAGGCACCATCCAGGCTCGCGGCTACCGTACAGGTGCAGTTCCAGTTGGTCTTCCAGCACCAGGCCATGCTCCAGCACGCGACGGTCCTGTTCGGTGTAGCCCGGGCCCAGCTGTGCAGGGAACACTTCCGCGCTGGTCTTGCCCAGTAATGGCTGCAATTGCTTGAGGCCACAGCGCTGGACCAGGGTGCGGTTGGCCAGGACATAGCGGGCCTGGGTGTCCTTGATGAAGATGGCGGCGTTTGGGATGACGTCGAGCATCGGGAGCAACAGGGTGACGCTTGCCAGCAACACCTCGAGGGTGGCGGGGTTCTGTGCTTCCAGGGCTTGGTACAGGGCGTGGTGGGGCATCGGGATTCTCGGTTGATTGTGACGGCGCTTTCGCGGCACTCAGAATCGGCACCGCCTGTGCGGTGCATCGCGAGCAAGGCTCGCTCCTAC
>NZ_AUEC01000024.1 GCF_000425785.1 Pseudomonas taiwanensis DSM 21245 | reverse complement strand
ACCGCCTGTGCGGTGCATCGCGAGCAAGGCTCGCTCCTACGCTCGTTACGGGCCTGTTGTGACTGTGACAGGCGCACATTGCCTTGTAGGAGCGAGCCTTGCTCGCGATGCGGTTGCGCTACAGCCAACACGCCACGATGCCTACAGCCTATCCAAGCGCACGAACGAATCGCCAGCGCTTTTCGCAATTGTGCCGATTTCGTCACCCACCCTGCAGAAAACCATCAAGAACCCATCCCCTCCCCCAGTCCACTCTATGCCCCACGCAAGCCGCACCACACCTACAAGAGCGCGGCCAGAAAAGCCGCACATCGTGACATCAGACCTGCCTATCCAATAACCAACAAAAAGGCGAACCCATGTCAGGCAAATTCAAGAAACAGCTGTCATTGCTCGACCTCACCTTCATCGGCCTTGGCGCCATCTTCGGTTCAGGCTGGCTGTTCGCCGCCAGCCACGTATCGGCCATCGCCGGTCCTGCCGGTATTTTCTCCTGGTTCCTCGGCGGGTTCGCCGTCTTGCTGCTGGGCATCGTCTACTGCGAACTGGGTGCCGCCCTGCCCCGCGCCGGAGGCGTTGTGCGCTACCCGGTTTACTCCCACGGCCCGTTGCTCGGCTACCTCATGGGGTTCATCACCCTGATCGCATTTTCCAGTCTCGTCGCCATCGAGGTGGTCGCCTCGCGTCAATACGCGGCAGCATGGTTTCCCGAACTGACCAAGACCGGCTCGAGCGACCCGACGCTCCTCGGTTGGTTGGTGCAGTTCGGCCTGCTCTGCGTGTTCTTCCTGCTCAACTACCGCAGCGTTAAGACCTTCGCCAAGGCCAACAATCTGGTCAGCGTGTTCAAGTTCATCGTGCCGTTGCTGGTGATCGGCGTGCTGTTCACCTTCTTCAAGCCAGCCAACTTCGAGGTCCAGGGCTTCGCCCCGTTCGGACTGTCGGGCGTGGAAATGGCAGTGTCCGCCGGTGGCATCATCTTCGCCTACCTGGGCCTGACGCCGATCATCTCGGTCGCGAGCGAAGTGAAGAACCCCCAGCGCACCATTCCCATCGCATTGATCCTGTCGGTGCTGCTGTCCACTGCGATCTACGTGCTGCTGCAACTGGCGTTCCTCGGCAGCATTCCGACCGAGATGCTGGCCAATGGCTGGGCCGGCGTGACCAAGGAACTGGCCCTGCCCTACCGTGATATCGCCCTGGCGCTGGGTGTGGGCTGGCTGGCCTACCTGGTGGTGGCCGACGCGGTGATCTCGCCCAGCGGCTGCGGCAACATCTACATGAACGCCACTCCACGCGTGGTCTATGGCTGGGCGCAGACTGGCACCTTCTTCAAGGTCTTCACCCGCATCGACGAACAGTCCGGCATCCCACGTCCTGCGCTGTGGCTTACCTTCGGCCTGTCGGTATTCTGGACCCTGCCGTTCCCATCCTGGGAAGCGCTGATCAACGTCGTCTCGGCCGCTCTGGTTCTGAGCTATGCCGTAGCTCCGGTCTCGGTCGCCGCCCTGCGCCGCAACGCCCCGGACATGCACCGTCCTTTCCGGGTCAAGGGCATGGGTGTGCTCGGCCCTCTGTCGTTCATCATCGCCGCGCTGATCGTCTACTGGTCGGGTTGGAAAACCGTGTCGTGGTTGCTGGCCCTGCAGATCGTGATGTTCGTGTTGTACCTGCTGTGCGGCCGCTTCGTGCCCACCCAGCATCTCTCGCTTGGCCAACAGGTGCGCTCGTCCGCCTGGCTGATCGGCTTCTACGCCGTGACCATCCTGCTGTCCTGGCTCGGCAGCTTCGGCGGACTGGGTGTCATCGGGCACCCGATGGACACCCTGGTCGTCGCCGCCTGCGCGCTGGGCATCTACCACTGGGGCGCCACGACCGGCGTGCCGGCCCACCTGGTGCGCCTGGACGGTGACGACGAAAGCGAAGCCAGCGCCGAACCGCACCCTGGCCACCGCCCTGTCGCGGTCGCCTCTTGAACCCTGGCCCTTCTTCAATGGACACGACCATGAAACGCATCCATGTCATCGACTCCCATACCGGCGGCGAACCGACTCGCCTGGTGATCAATGGCTTCCCCTCGCTGAGTGGCCGCAGCATGGCCGAGCAACGCGACGAACTGCGCGAGCTGCATGACCATTGGCGCCGCGCCTGCCTGCTGGAACCACGCGGCAACGATGTGCTGGTCGGCGCGCTGTACTGCGAACCGGTATCGGCTGACGCCACCTGCGGGGTGATCTTCTTCAACAACGCCGGCTACCTGAACATGTGCGGCCACGGCACCATCGGCCTGGTCGCCTCGCTGCAGCACCTGGGGCTGATCGAACCCGGCGTGCACAAGATCGACACCCCGGTCGGCCAGGTCAGCGCCACGTTGCACGAGGACGGCGCCGTGACCGTCGGCAACGTACCCGCTTACCGCTATCGCCGGCAGGTCGCAGTCGAAGTGCCCGGTTACGGCGTAGTGCACGGCGACATCGCCTGGGGCGGCAACTGGTTCTTCCTGGTGTCCGAGCACGGCCAACGCATCGAGCTGGATAACGTCGAGGCCCTGACCAACTACACCTGGACCCTGCTCAAGGCCCTGGAA
Organism: Pseudomonas taiwanensis DSM 21245; assembly: GCF_000425785.1. Classification (GTDB taxonomy): domain Bacteria; phylum Pseudomonadota; class Gammaproteobacteria; order Pseudomonadales; family Pseudomonadaceae; genus Aquipseudomonas; species Aquipseudomonas taiwanensis. The sequence goes on along the minus strand of NZ_AUEC01000024.1, from coordinate 114,429 downwards.
GCGCGCGGTATCACCGGTGAAGACGGTGCGCCCATCGACCATGTGGAGTTGTTCGCCGACGACGCCAATGCCGACAGCCGCAACTTCGTGATGTGCCCCGGCAAAGCCTACGACCGCTCCCCTTGCGGCACCGGCACCAGCGCCAAACTGGCCTGCCTGGCCGCCGACGGCAAGCTCGCCGAAGGCCAGACCTGGACCCAGGCGAGCATCACCGGCAGCCAGTTCCAGGGCCGCTTCGAGCGTGAGGGCGAGCGCATCCGTCCGTTCATCACCGGTCGCGCCCACATGACCGCCGACGCCACCCTGCTGATCGACGAACAAGACCCTTTCGCCTGGGGCATCTGAACCGCCCCGGCTTCAACCCTCGACACCTGATTACCGCTAGGAGTGACTACCATGACCGACAACATCTTCACCGGCTGCATGCCTGCCCTGATGACCCCCTGCACCGCCGCGCGCAAACCGGATTTCGATGCGCTGGTGCGCAAGGGCCGCGAGCTGATCGAAGCCGGTATGAGCGCTGTGGTGTACTGCGGCTCGATGGGTGACTGGCCGCTGCTGACCGAGGCCGAGCGCCAGGAAGGCGTTGCGCGCCTGGTGGCGGCCGGCATCCCGACCATCGTCGGCACGGGTGCGGTGAATACCCGTGAAGCGGTGTCGCACGCCGCCCATGCCGCCAAGGTCGGTGCCGCCGGCCTGATGGTGATTCCACGGGTGCTGTCCCGTGGCGCCTCGCTGATCGCCCAGAAGCACCATTTCGCCGCCATTTTGCAGGCTGCGCCGAAACTGCCAGCGGTCATCTACAACAGCCCCTACTACGGCTTCGCCACCCGTGCCGACCTGTTCTTCGAACTGCGCCGCGAGTACCCGAACCTGATCGGCTTCAAGGAGTTCGGCGGCGGCGCCGACCTGCGCTACGCTGCCGAACACATCACCTCCAAGGACGACGACGTGACCCTGATGGTCGGTGTCGACACCCAAGTGGTACATGGCTTCGTCAACTGCAACGCCACGGGCGCTATCACCGGCATTGGCAATGCCTTGCCCCGCGAAGTGCTGCACTTGGTGAGCCTGAGCAAGCAGGCCGCCAAGGGCGACGCCAAGGCCCGTCGCCTGGCCCGTGAGCTGGAGTCGGCGCTGGCGGTACTGTCGTCGTTCGATGAAGGGTGCGACCTGGTGCTGTACTACAAGCACCTGATGGTGCTCAACGGCGACAGCGAATACACCCTGCACTTCAACGAAACCGACGTACTCACCGACGCCCAGCGCAACTATGCCGAACAACAATACGCGCTGTTCCGCCAGTGGTACGCCAACTGGTCGGCCGAACAGAACATTGCGTGACTCTAGGGGGGCTGCTGCGCAGCCCTTTCGCGGCGCATCGCGCCCCAAGCTCTGATTCAGATTTCGAAGGAAGCCCCATGCACCTGACAGGTAACCTGCTGATCGGTCAAAACGCCGTGACCGGCAGCCGCGAAGCGCTTCGCGCCATCGACCCTGCCACCCACCAGGCTCTGGAACCGGCGTATGCCGGCGGCACAGGCGAGCACGTGGCTCAAGCCTGTGCACTGGCCTGGGCAGCGTTCGACGATTATCGCGAAACCACGCTGGAACAACGCGCCCGCTTTCTCGAAACCATCGCCGAGCAGATCGAAGCATTGGGCGATGCCCTGATCGACCGCGCCGTCGCCGAGACGGGCTTGCCCAAGGCGCGCATCCAGGGCGAACGCAGTCGAACCTGCACCCAACTGCGCACCTTTGCCCGGGTCATACGATCAGGTGAATGGCTGGACGTGCGTGTCGACAACGCCCTGCCCGAGCGCCAGCCATTGCCACGCCCCGACCTGCGCCAGCGCCAGGTCGCCCTGGGCCCGGTGGCGGTGTTCGGCGCCAGCAACTTCCCGCTGGCCTTCTCGGTTGCCGGTGGCGACACCGCCTCGGCACTGGCCGCTGGTTGCCCAGTCGTGGTCAAGGCCCACAGCGCCCACCCTGGTACCAGCGAGCTGGTCGGCCATGCCGTGGCCCGCGCCGTGAAACACTGCGGCTTGCCCGAGGGCGTGTTCTCGCTGTTGTACGGGGCAGGCCGTGAAGTCGGCATCGCCCTGGTCAGCGACCCGCGTATCAAGGCTGTCGGCTTCACCGGCTCGCGCAGCGGTGGCATCGCTTTGTGCCAGGCTGCCCAGGCGCGCTCGGAACCTATCCCCGTCTATGCGGAAATGAGCTCGATCAACCCGGTGTTCCTGTTCGAAGCCGCGCTGCAAGCCCGTGGCGAGGCACTGGCCCAAGGCTTCGTCGCCTCGTTGATCCAAGGCGCGGGCCAGTTCTGCACTAACCCCGGCCTAGTGATCGCTCGCCAGGGGCAGGCCCTGCAACGCTTCATCCAGGCAGCCAGCGAGCAGCTCCGGCAGGCGGACGCACAGACCATGCTCGCCCCTGGCATCTTCGCCGCCTATGAAGCCGGCGTCGGCGCCCTGGCCGCGAACGCCAATGCCCAGCATGCGGCCAGCGGCAAGCCGCACACTGGCCCGAACCAGTGCCAGGCGCAGCTGTTCATCACCCAGGCCAGTGCATTGCTTGCCGACCCGGCGTTGCAGGCAGAAGTGTTCGGCGCGGCTTCGTTGGTGGTGGCCTGCGACAATGACGAGCAGATGCGCCAAGTTGCCGAACACCTGGAGGGCCAACTCACCGCCACGCTGCACCTGGACGATGCCGATATCGGCCGCGCACGTGCCCTACTGCCGACACTTGAACGCAAGGCCGGGCGCATTCTGGTCAACGGCTGGCCGACCGGCGTCGAAGTGTGCGATGCCATGGTCCATGGCGGGCCGTTCCCGGCCACATCCGATGCACGCAGCACCTCGGTCGGTACTGCGGCGATCCTGCGCTTCCTGCGCCCGGTGTGCTACCAGGGCATGCCTGATGCACTGCTGCCGCCGGCACTCAAGCACGACAATCCGTTGCAGTTGCGCCGCCTGCTCGACGGTAGACGGGAAAGCTAGCCATGGTCGAAACCCTTGAAACCGATATCGCCGTGGTTGGCGCCGGCATCGTCGGAGTCGCCTGTGCCCTGCAACTGGCCCGACAAGGCCGCCGCGTGCTGCTGATCGACCGTCAGCAACCAGGCCTTGGCGCCTCCTACGGCAATGCCGGACACCTGGCGACCGAGCAGGTGTTCCCTATCGCCGACCTGTCGATACTCAAGCGCCTGCCCCGCATGCTGTTGGACCCGATGGGCCCGTTGCGGCTGGACTGGAAGTACCTGCCAAAGGCCTTACCCTGGTTCACCCGCCTGCTGCTCAACCTGCGGCCGGCACCGTTCCAACGCAGTGTGGCCGGCATCCGGGCGCTGAACGAAGCCAGCCTGGGGGCATGGCAGCGGTTGCTGGGGTCGATCGGGCGCAACGACCTTTTCAAGGAAGATGGCTCGTTGCTGGTGTTCGAGCGACCGGAAACGCGGCAGGCGCTCGATGCCCTGCAGGCGCGCATGCGTGAGCAGGCCGTGCCGGTGGAATACTGGTCCGGTTCTGCTGTTCAGACGGCGGCGCCGCAGCTCAATGCGCAGATCCAGGGCGGCTTGTTCTTCCCCCGTACCGGGCATTTCCTGGACCCTCACCGCGTGGTCGCCGAGCTGTTCGACGCTGCACGATCCTGTGGCATGCAGTTCGCTCGCCATGAAGTCGTGGGAGCCACACTGGAAGCGCATGGCGTGACCTTGGCCACCGCCCAACGTCAGCTCAAGGCGCGCCAGGTGCTGATCGCCTGTGGTGCCCATTCGGCGAAACTCACCAGCGCTCTGACCGGCAAACCGGTGCCGTTGGACACCGAGCGCGGCTACCACCTGATGTTGCCTGACGAGCAGCAGCGGTTGCCGTTCGCCGTCACCTCGTTCGAACGCAAGTTCATCATGACGCCCATGGCCGAGGGCCTGCGCCTGGCCGGCACGGTGGAATTCGCCGGGCTCGACGCGCCGCCGAGCATGCAGCGTGCCTGGCAGTTGCACCGTTTGAGCAAAGGGTTGTTCCGGCGAGACCTGAGCATCGAGGGGGCCACGCCATGGATGGGCTTCAGGCCATCATTGCCGGACTCGTTGCCGGTGATCGACCAGGTGTGCGAAGGACGGGTGATATTGGCGTTCGGGCATCAGCATCTGGGGCTGACCCAAGCGGCGGTGACGGCGCAATGGATTGCGCAAATGCTGGCGGGTAAGAGGGGATCGCAGATGGAAGCTTACCGGCTGGACCGGTTCTGATCCCCATTGCAAAGGCCGCGTCCACCTGTGGAAGCGGCCTTGCGTCGCGAAAGGGCCGCTCAGCGATAGCGCTCGAGCCAGTGTGCATATGGCGCTGGCAAGGTCCACGAGGCTTTATCGACCCCCAGTTCCTTGGCCGCGAAATACGCCCAATGCGGGTCCGCCAAATGGGCGCGGCCCACCGACACCAGGTCGAGCTGATCGGCCTTCAGTGCCCCTTCCGCCAACTGTGGCGTACCGAAGCCCCACGCCGAAGTCACCGGCAGACCCGCCTCACGGCGCACACGCTGGGCAATCGGCCCCATGAAGGCGGGCCCTCACGGAATGTGGGTGTCGGGAATGGTGAAACCGACGCTGACACTCAGCAGGTCCAGGCCACCCGCCTTGAAACGGCGCGCCAGCTCGATCGACTCTTCAAGGGTCTGCTCGTCGCGACCGTCATATTCCAGCACACCAAAACGCGCGGTCAGCGGCAGGTGCTCTGGCCACACTTCGCGCACGGCGGCGAGGGTTTCCAGCAGAAAGCGGCTGCGGTTCTCGAAGCTTCCACCATAGGCATCGGTCCGCCGGTTGGAATGCTCGGAGAAGAAGCTCTGGCCCAGGTAGCCATGGGCGAAGTGCAGTTCGATCCACTCAAACCCAGCATCGCGGGCACGGCGGGCGGCGTCGACGAAGTCCTGCTTGACCCGTGCGATATCCTCCAGGGTCATCGCACGGGGTACTTTCGGCAAGTGGGCACCGAAGGCGATGGCCGAAGGGGCGATGGTGTCCCAGCCTCGGGCGTCGTCGGCAGCGATATGGTCATCGCCCTCCCAGGGGCGGTTGGCACTGGCCTTGCGGCCGGCGTGGGCGATCTGGATGCCCGGCACCGAGCCTGCGGCCTTGATCGCCTTCACCACCGGGACGAAAGCTTCGGCATGCGCATCGCTCCAGATGCCCGCGCAACCGGGGGTGATGCGCCCTTCTGGCGATACTGCCGTGGCCTCGACCACCAGCAGGCCAGCACCACCCCGGGCAAGACCTGCCAAGTGCACATGGTGCCAGTCATTGATCATGCCGTCCTCGGCCATGTATTGGCACATCGGCGGGATCGCGATGCGATTACGCAGGGTGACATCCTTGAGGGTATAGGGTTCGAACAGCGCGGACATGGACAGACTCCAAGGGTTAACGACATTTACGATAGTTCGATCATATTCGAACTATGGCAATTTGTGAAACCCCCGTTATCATGGCGACCATGCGAGCCTACAAACATCCCAACCCCGAAGACCTCATCCTGGAGCGCGTGCTCTACGCCCTGAGCGACCCTGTGCGCATGGAGATCGTGCGCCATCTGGCAGGCGTGGCCGAGGCCAGTTGTGGCGAGCTGGACGGCGGTCGGCCAAAATCCAGCATGTCCCATCACTTCCGGGTATTGAGGGATGCGGGGCTGGTGCATACGCGCAACGTCGGCACCACGCACATGAATTCACTGCGTAGCGAAATGCTCGATGAGCGCTTCCCTGGCTTGCTGGGGTGCATCCTGCGGCAGGTGTAGAGAACGAACGAGCTTCTCGGTGCCCGCACCGGCCCTTTCGCGGGTGAACTCGCGTCTGCAGGCTCCATCACTGCCTACCCAAGCCAAAAAAAAAGCCACGAGGTCACCCCCCGTGGCTTTCGTTCACGACGCTGCCGCTTACAGCGCCATGTCGTTCTCGGGCTTACTTTCCAGCGGCTGGCTCACACCGGTGCTGGTACCGACGCTCTGGTCGATCACCGGCGGTTTCTCCAGTTGCAGCACTTCAGCGGTGTAGTTCCACTCTTTCTGAGTAGCCGCCGCCGAATCGTTCAACTTGGTGCCGTAGCTCGGGATGATCTGCTTGATCTTGGCCTGCCACTCAGGGGTCGCGACCTTCTCCTTGAACACGGTTTCAAGCACATGCAGCATGATCGGCGCTGCAGTCGAGGCGCCTGGCGAGGCACCCAGCAGGCCAGCGATGGTGCGGTCTTGCGAGGCAACCACTTCGGTACCCAGCTTCAGCACGCCGCCTTGGGCTTCGTCACGCTTGATGATCTGCACGCGCTGACCAGCCTGCCACAGTTTCCAGTCTTCTTTCTTGGCGTTCGGGAAGTAGGTGCGCAGGGCTTCGAAGCGGTCGTCGTCAGACTGCATCAACTGACCGGCGAGGTATTCCACCAGCGGGTACTGGTCGATACCCACCTTGGCCATCGGCCATACGTTGTGGGTGGTGGTGCTGCTCAGCAGGTCCAGGTACGAGCCGTTCTTCAGGAACTTGGTCGAGAAGGTAGCGAATGGCCCGAACAGGATCACGCGCTTGCCGTCCAGTACGCGGGTGTCCAGGTGCGGAACCGACATGGGCGGCGCGCCGGTCGAGGCGATGCCATAGGCCTTGGCCATGTGCTGCATGGCCACGGTCGGGTTCTCGGTGACCAGGAACGAGCCACCCACTGGGAAGCCTGCGTACTCCTTGGCTTCAGGAATGCCCGACTTCTGCAGCAGCTTCAGCGCGCCGCCACCGGCGCCGATGAACAGGAACTTGGCATCGGTAGCCGACTCGGTACCGTCCTTCAGGTTCTTGTACTCGACGTGCCACGAGCCGTCTTCGTTGCGGGTGATGTCCTGCACTTCGGTGGACAGTTTCAGGTCGAACTTGTCCTGGGTCTTGAGGTGACCGACGAACTGGCGGGTGATCTCGCCGAAGTTGACGTCGGTACCGATGGGGGTCCAGGTCACGGCCAGCTTCTGGTTCGGGTCGCGGCCTTCCATCATCAGCGGGACCCACTTGGCGATCTGCGCGTGGTCCTCGGAATACTGCATCGGGCGGAACAGCGGGCTCGCCTGCAGCGCGTCATAGCGCTTCTTCAGGAACTTGATGTTGTCGTCGCCCCACACGAAGCTCATGTGCGGGGTGGTGTTGATGAACGAGTGCGGGTTCTTCAACACGCCCTGGCGTACCTGCCAGGCCCAGAACTGACGCGAGATCTGGAAGGCTTCGTTGATTTCGATGGCCTTGGAGATGTTGACGTTGCCGTCTTTGTCTTCCGGCGTGTAGTTCAGTTCGGCCAGCGCGGAGTGGCCGGTACCGGCGTTGTTCCAGCCGTTGGAGCTTTCTTCGGCGACGCCGTCCAGGCGCTCGACCATTTCCATCGACCAGCTTGGCTCCAGCTCGTGCAGCCACACGGCCAGGGTGGAGCTCATGATGCCGCCGCCGACCAGCAGCACATCGACTTTCTTGGTTTCTTCGGCGTGCGCTTGCATGAAGCTTGCAGCGACAGCCAGACCCAGCAAGGTCTTGCCAGCTTTCTTGAACATTGATCAATTCCAGTCAGTAGAACGAAGGGGGTCTGTGGCTAACCCGGGTATTGCTTGTTCTTCAGCGCAGGCTTGTTGTTGATCATTGTTCAGCAGCCAGAGAACCAGAAAACGACCCAGCCTTTTGTCGTATTGACCGACATGGCTGAATCGTTTCGCCGATTGTATCTGAAATGCCAGCACAAACAAATTGCAGGGCCCAGCGTCAAGGCGACAGGATGTCTCACTGGACATCCACCGCTTGCGCCTGATTCCCCCCCAGGATATCCGGTCCCCCTGGTAAGGCGCAGTGGGTTTCCCCCCGACTTCTGGGCGCTTTGCCAGCGTACCTCCTAGTGTGCCGACGGCGGGAAGTCGATCTCGGTAGTGGCGATGTTGTTCAGGTAGTTGGTCAGGGTCAACAACGTGACCTGTGCCACCACCTCCACGATCTTGCCATCGTCAAGACCGGCCTCGCGTGCCGCAGCGATCTGCTCGTCGCTCAATTGGCCTCGGCTCTCGGTGATCTGGTGAGCCAGCGCTGCAACTGCGCTGAGTGTGCCGCTGCGGGCTTGGCCAATGGCCTCATCGCTCAGACCAGCCTTGGCACCAAAGAAGGCGTGTGCAGCCAGGCAGTAGTCGCAACCATTGATTTGCGAGGTGGCAAGGGCAACGACTTCACGCTCGGCGGCGCTCAGTGAGCTCTTGCCCAAGGCTTGGGCGAGGCCCAGGTAGCCCGTGAGCGCAGCCGGGGAGTGAGCCAGGGTCTTGAAGGCGTTGGGAATGAAGCCGAGACCTTTTTGAATGCCTTCGAGGGCTGTGCGCGAGCCAGCAGGAGCGTGGTCCAGCGAGAGAGCAGCGATACGCGTCATGGTAGTTCTCCAGTAGGTTGATTAGCCAGCTTGTCGATCAAGCCTGGAGCCAATCTTAGGGAGGTGGACTATCCTTTCGGATTCAGATCGTCGAATATTTGCAACAGATCGTCTAAATTCGAGTGCGCCATGGACCGATTATCGACACTGCTCAAGCACTTCAACCTGCACGCGTCCACCTTCCACCAGGGTGGTTTCTGTGGAACGACCGGCTTTGATGGGCAACACAGTCTCGGCCACGCACATCTGCTGCGTTCAGGGCGTCTGGCCTTCAGCGGCGCGCGCGGCCAGCTCACCGAGCTGACCGAACCCAGCCTGATTCTGGCGGTGCGGCCGCAGGCGCATCAGCTGCTGGCCAGCGAGGCAGATGAAGCAGAATTGGTGTGCGCTACCTTGCAGTTCGATGGCGGGGCCAATAATCCGCTGACCCTGGCTTTGCCGGACTTCATCATCAAGCCACTGCGCGAATTGCAGGGCCTCGATGGCACCCTCGACTGGTTGTTCGAAGAGGCCTTCGGCGACGAATGTGGACGGGATGTCATCCTCAATCGGCTGTTCGAGCTGATGGTGATCCAGCTACTTCGCCATCTGATCGCCAGCCGCAGCATTGCCTCGGGGATGATGGCCGGGTTGGCCAATGCTCAGCTGTCCCGCGCGCTGGTGAGTATCCACAACGAGCCACAGCGCAATTGGTCCGTGGCGCAGCTGGCTGATCGCTCAGGCATGTCACGCGCAAGCTTTGCTACGCACTTTCGCGACACCGTGGGTGTCACCCCCGCGGATTACCTGGCGAACTGGCGAATCAGCCTGACGCAAAAGCGCCTGCGCGAAGGCCGCCCCATCGCCCTGATTGCCGATGAGGTCGGCTACGAAAGTCCGTCAGCGCTGGCCCGCACCTTTCGCCGAAAGGTAGGCACGAGCCCAAGGGAATGGCTGCAGCAGATCACGCAAGACGCCTAGCCGAACGCTTTCCCCATTGCGTAAGCATCAACAGCACCGGCCTCGGCGTCCTGGTATGCAAGGTGCTCATGCCATCTCCGGCTCCATTTGCGTACGTCGCTCGACGCCGGACCGCTTCAGCATTGCAGCAGGTATCGCCAGGATGAGCATGCCACTGATGAATAGGCACAAGCCCAGCACGTAGGTGCCGTTGTTGATATTGCCAGTGAGGTTCTCCGCCACTGCCGTGATCATCGAGCCGGTGAAGCCGGACAAGTTGCCAATCGCGTTGATCATGCCAATGCCCGCCGCCGCCGCGACTCCCGACAACACGGTGCCTGGCAGCGTCCAGAAGATCGGCATCAGGCTCAGCACACCAGAAGCGGCAACCGTGAGGAAAACAATCGACAGCATGACGTTATCTGCGAACGCGGCGCTGAGCATCAAACCACAGCCGCCGATGAACGCAGGTATCGCTGCATGCCAGCGGCGCTCGCCCGTACGGTTGGAATGGCGCGCATTCAGGAACATCGCAATGACCGCCACGCTGTAAGGAATGGCGGTCAACAAGCCGATCTCCAGGCTGCTGGTCACGCCCGCGCTCTTGATGATCGACGGCATCCAGAAGGCCAAGCCATAGAAACCGGTATTGAACGTCAGGAGGATCAAGACCAGCAACCAGACTCGCGGGTTGAAGAATACATCGCCCAACCGCGAGACCTTACCGTGTTCCTCCTGTTGCAGGTTGGCCTTGAGCAATTGCTTTTGCGCATCCGACAGCCAACCAGCCTTGTCGATGTTGTCGCACAGGCAGGTGAACACCACCACGGCCATGATCACCGAGGGCAAGCCTTCGATCAGCAGCATCCATTGCCACCCCGCCAGGTCATGCCAACCATCCATTCGGGTCATCAGCCAACCCGACAGCATGCCGCCGAGGGTGAGGCTGACAGGCATCGCCATCAAAAAGCCCGACATGACTCGGCTTTGCCGATGAGTCGGGAACCAGTAGTTGAGGTACAGGATTACTCCAGGGAAAAAACCAGCCTCGCAAATACCCAGCAGAAAGCGCAGCACATAGAACATGGTGCTGGACTCGACGTGGAAAAACCCTGCCAACGGCTGGGTGAACGCGACGGCCATCGAAATGATCGCCCAACTCAGCATGATCCGCGCGATCCAGAAGCGCGCGCCGTAGCGATGCAACAGCAGGTTGCTCGGTACCTCGAACAGGAAATAGCCCCAGAAGAACACGCTCGCGCCCAGGGCGTACACGGTGTTGCTGAACTGCAGGTCATCGAGCATGCTCAGTTTGGCAAAGCCGATGTTGACCCGGTCCAGGTAGGCTGCGATGTAGCACAGCAACAGGACTGGCAGGATACGCAAGATGACCTTGCGGTAGGTGCGATCTTCGAACGCCTGATCGGGGGCGGGGGCGACATTGTGTTGAGCCATGGCCAAGCCTCTTGGCATGTCGTGCATGCCTGTTGTTGTTATCGAATGAGCACCGGGTACGACCGCACCCGGTGGTATTGCGCCTATCGGTAGCAGTGTTCAGCGAATCGGTTCACGGGTGGGCTGGCCGTCGACCAATCTCAGCAGCCCCAGGGGGTTGGCGTCGCGCAGTGCCTCGGGAAGCAGTGCATCAGGGAAGTTCTGGTAGCACACCGGACGCAGGAAGCGGTCGATCGCCAGCGTGCCGACAGAGGTGCCACGGCTGTCCGAGGTGGCCGGATACGGGCCACCATGAACCATCGCGTCACTGACTTCGACGCCAGTCGGGTAACCGTTGACCAGCACCCGGCCAACCTTCTGTTCGAGCACCGCCACCCAAGGCGCGGCCTGCGCCAGGTCGCCGGGTTCGCCAATCAGCGTGGCGGTCAGTTGGCCGCCAAGCGCGTGCAACGCGGCAACAAGCTGGTCCTGGTCAGCCAGTTCAACCACCACCGTGGCCGGGCCGAAGATCTCTTCTTGCAGCAGCGGCTCCCCCTCCAGCAACAAGTGCGCATCGGCCTGGAACAGCTGAGGCCAGGCCTGGTTACCCTGCTGCTCGGCCCCTGCAAGAAGGCGGATGCCGGCCCGCGCCTTGAGGGTGTCTACCCCCCGGGCGTAGCTGGCCAGGGTGTCGGCGTTGAGCATGGTTTGCGGCGCCTGCTCGGCCATCTGTGCGCACAGGTGCTCGACGAAGGCGCTGAATTGCGCTGAGCGTACCCCCAGCACCAAGCCTGGGTTGGTGCAGAACTGTCCACATCCCAATACCACCGAAGCGGTCAGTTCACGTGCCACGGCCTCGCCGCGAACGGCCAGCGCCTGGGGCAGCACCAGCACCGGGTTGATGCTGCTCATTTCGGCGAATACCGGAATCGGTCGAGGTCGCGCCGCCGCCATATCGCACAAGGCACGCCCCCCCTTGAGCGAACCGGTGAAGCCGACGGCCTGAATGTCAGGGTGCTTGACCAACGCCTCGCCGACCCTGCCGCCAAACACCATGTTGAATACACCCGCCGGCATGGCGCAGCGTTCAGCAGCGCCGACGATCGCCTCGGCGACCCACTGCGCCGTGGCCATGTGGCCGCTGTGTGCCTTGAACACCACGGGGCAGCCGGCGGCCAACGCTGCGGCGGTATCGCCACCGGCCGTCGAGAATGCCAGGGGGAAGTTGCTGGCGCCAAAGACGGCGACCGGCCCCAGGCCTATGCGGCATTGGCGGATGTCCAGGCGAGGCACTGGCTGACGCTCGGGCTGTGCACGATCGATGCGAGCGCCGGTGAAATCACCTCGTCGCAGTACGGTGGCGAACAGCCTCAGCTGGCCGCTGGTCCGCACCCTCTCGCCCTGGATACGCGCGGGGGGCAAGGCCGTTTCACGGCATACGGTTTCGATGAAGTCATCACCCAAGCCATCCAGGGCGTCGGCGATCGCATCGAGGAACTCGGCCCGGCGCGCGGCGGACAGTGCCCGGTAGACCGGATAGGCTGCAGCTGCCGCACGGGCAGCGGCGTCCACCTCCTGTTCCGTGGCTTGATGAAAGGCGTCGGGCAGTGCCTGTCCGGTGCGCGCATCGATGCTGTAAAGGGTCGCCTGGCCAGTAGCGCGGCGGCCCCCACCGATGAATTGTTGGCCTGCGTGTGACGTCATGGGTGATTCCTCGGCGTTACGAAAGACATGGGGCGCTAATCTAGGCGGCTCTGCGATTCTTGCCCAATGGCTTTTAGGGATCATCCGATAACGGAACGTTATCAATCCTCCGAAACACGACGCGCATGCGTCAGGAGGATCTCGGCAAATTCCAAGGCCGCGCCGCTCAAGGGCTCACCCTTGCGGGTGAGAATGCCGTAGTCCTGGGGTGTGAGGTGCAGTGGCGTGTCCAGATTGACCAGCACGCCACTGGCCAGGTGCGGCTCGACCATCGCCTGGGGCAACATGCCGATCATGGGCCCGCCCAGTAGCACCTTGAGGAAGGTCTGCATGGAAATGGTATCGATGGTGTTGCGCGGCACGGCAACGCCCGCCTCGGCGAAGGCCCGCTCCATGCGTCCGCGGATGGGCGTGCCCTTGGGGTAGAGAATCCACGGCCACTCCAGCAATTGTGGCAAGGTCACCGGCCCAACATTGCTCAAAGGGTGCTGGTCGTTGACCACGAAGCAGAAGGGCTCCGGCGCCAGCGGCTGGAAGTCGAAGCGCTGGCGCTGGGACACGTCGGTAAAGCGGGCCACAGCCAGGTGCAGGATCTTGTCTTCGAGCATGGCCATCAGGTGATCGCTGGTTTGCTCCACCACCTCGATCGACAGCAATGGCTTGCGCTGCTTGATCTCGACGATGGCATCCGGCAACGCCACGGCGGTGGCCGCGAAAATGCCACCCACCTTCAAGTGGCCGTGCCCACCCTGGCGCAGGCTGTCGATCTGATCGACGAAGTTGCGCGCATCGTTCAATGCGACCTGGGCATAGCGCAATACCTGCTCGCCCAATGCGGTGGGCGGCATGCTGCGCGGCAGGCGGTCGAACAGGGCGAAACCGAGCAGGTTTTCGATTTCCTTGAGCATCTTGCTGATCGCCGGCTGGGTAAGGTTCATCTGCTGCGCCGCCAAGTGCATGTTGTGGGTGCGCCCAAGGGTGTCGATGAGCAACAGGTGGCGGAACTTGAGCCAGTTGCAGACGTGGGAGAAAGACAGGTCCGACATGTGATCCACCTTTGTTGCAATAACCATATGTTATCGAATAGTGAAAAGATGCCATTGGAGTTTATCGCGCGGCTTGCCTAGCGTGCAGCTTTCCTGTTCCAAGAGATTTGATGCCATGCCGATAACCCTCACGCCCGCCAACACCCTGCCCGAGGATGGCCTGACCGGCACCCTGATCGGTCGCGCCTGGACCCCCGGCGAACCTGGGGGCCCTTCGCTGATCACCCTGCGAGCCGATGGCGTGTTCGATCTCTCCGAGCGCTTCGCCACCCTCAGCCAGCTACTCGAAAGCCAAGACCCCGTGCAGGCAGTGCGCAGCACCCCAGGCCGCTTCCTGGGCAGCGTAGAGGACTTGCTGGGCAACAGCGGCGAAGCGTTCGACGCCGACCTGCCCTATCTGCTCGCGCCGGTCGACCTGCAGGTGATCAAAGCAGCGGGCGTGACCTTCGCCGCCAGCATGATCGAGCGGGTGATCGAGGAGCAGGCTGGTGGCGATGCCAGCAAGGCGGAGTCCGTGCGCGCCACGGTGCGCTCGGTGATCGGCGACAACCTGCGCGCAGTGCGCCCTGGTTCTCAACAGGCCATGGCGCTCAAGGCACTGCTGATCGAACAGGGCATGTGGTCGCAGTATCTGGAGGTCGGCATCGGCCCGGATGCCGAGGTGTTCACCAAGGCCCCGGTGTTGGCGGCGGTCGGCAGTGGCAGCGCCATCGGCGTGCATCCGCATTCGGCCTGGAACAACCCCGAGCCTGAGGTGGTGCTTGCAGTGGACAGCCGCGGTCGCATCCACGGCGCGACCCTGGGCAATGACGTCAACCTGCGCGACTTCGAGGGGCGCAGCGCGCTGCTGCTGAGCAAGGCCAAGGACAACAACGCCTCCTGCGCGGTCGGCCCGTTCATTCGACTGTTTGACGAGACCTTCGACCTGGACGCGGTGCGCCGCTGCGTGATCGACCTGGAAGTCGTAGGCACCGACGGTTACCGCCTGATCGGCAGCAGCTCGATGGATCAGATCAGTCGCGACCCAGAGGATCTGGTCCGGCAGACGCTCAATGAAAACCACCAGTACCCCGACGGTTTCCTACTGTTCCTCGGCACCCTGTTCGCCCCGACCGAGGATCGCGACCTGCCTGGTGCGGGGTTCACCCACAAGCCTGGCGACCAGGTGCGCATCGCCAGCCCCTTGCTGGGCCAGTTGCACAACCAGGTGACCACGAGTGACAAGGCCCACCCCTGGACCTTCGGCCTCGGCGCGATGATGCGCAACCTGGCCGCCCGAGGGCTGCTGCAACACTGACGCAACGGGCACCCCTGGCACATGAAATCGGCGCCATGCGCTCCGGCGGCCTGGCGCCGATCCTGGGTATCTTCTGGTCGGCCTGACCGGTGGGGCCTACTGGGTGCTGACGCTCTATACACTGGCGCTGTCTGAGCTAGCCCTGATCGGCACCTGGCTGTCGACCGAAACCCGTGATAACGCGATTGGCAGCACCGTCTCAGGGGTGCCCAGCCTTGCCCAGGCCAGCGTGTTGCAACGCCGACCGGTGCCCATAAATACAAGAGAGAATGACATGACCGATACCCTGAAACGCCCGTTGCGCAGCCAGCAATGGTTCGACGACCCGAGCCACGCCGACATGACCGCGCTGTACGTCGAGCGCTACATGAACTACGGCCTGACCCGCGACGAACTGCAATCCGGGCGGCCGATCATCGGCATCGCCCAGACCGGCAGCGACCTGACGCCTTGCAACCGCCACCACCTGGAACTGGCCCAACGGGTCAAGGCGGGGATTCGCGATGCTGGAGGGATCCCCATGGAGTTTCCGGTGCACCCGATCGCCGAGCAGAGCCGCCGACCAACCGCCGCGCTGGACCGTAATCTCGCCTACCTGGGCCTGGTGGAAATCCTCCACGGCTACCCGCTGGATGGCGTCGTGCTGACCACCGGCTGCGACAAGACCACACCGGCCTGCCTGATGGCCGCTGCCACCACGGACATGCCAGCCATCGTGCTCTCCGGTGGGCCTATGCTCGATGGCCACCACAAGGGCCAGCTGATCGGGTCGGGCACGGTGTTGTGGCATGCGCGCAACCTGATGGCCGCGGGCGAAATCGACTACGAAGGCTTCATGGAGATGACCACCGCCGCCTCGCCGTCGGTTGGCCACTGCAACACCATGGGCACGGCACTGTCGATGAACGCCCTGGCCGAGGCACTGGGCATGTCGCTGCCAGGCTGTGCAAGCATCCCCGCGCCCTACCGCGAACGCGGGCAGATGGCCTATGCCACCGGCCGACGCATCTGCGAGCTGGTGATGCAGGACGTACGCCCGTCGTCGATCATGACCCGCGAGGCGTTCGAGAATGCCATTGCCGTGGCTTCGGCCCTGGGCGCTTCGAGCAACTGTCCGCCGCACCTGATCGCTATCGCCCGGCACATGGGGATCGAGCTGTCGCTGGACGACTGGCAGCGCATCGGAGAGGACGTGCCGCTGCTGGTCAACTGCATGCCGGCGGGCAAATACCTGGGTGAAGGCTTCCACCGCGCGGGCGGCGTACCGGCGGTGATGCACGAACTGCGCAAGGCCGGCCGTCTGCACGAGGCATGCGCGACAGTCAGCGGCAAGACCATCGGCGAGGTGGTTCGCGATGCAGTCACCAGCAATCGCGAAGTCATTCTCCCGTTCGATGCCCCGCTCAAGCACAACGCCGGATTCATCGTGCTCAGCGGCAACTTCTTCGACAGTGCGATCATGAAGATGTCGGTCGTCGGTGAAGCCTTCCGCAAGACCTATCTGGCCGAACCCGGCAAGGAGAACAGCTTCGAGGCCAGGGCCATCGTGTTCGAGGGGCCAGAGGACTACCACGCCCGCATCGACGACCCTGAACTGGACATCGACGAGCGTTGCATTCTGGTGATTCGTGGCGCCGGCACCGTGGGTTACCCAGGCAGCGCCGAGGTGGTCAACATGGCGCCACCTGCCGCGCTGATCAAGAAAGGCATCGACTCGCTGCCGTGTCTGGGGGATGGACGCCAGAGCGGTACGTCGGCCAGCCCTTCGATCCTCAACATGTCACCGGAGGCAGCCGTCGGCGGTGGCCTGGCGCTGCTGCAGACCAACGACTGGCTACGGGTGGACCTCAACCAGCGGCGCGTCGACCTTCTGGTGGACGACGAAGAGGTGGCACGCCGGCGTGCAGCCTGGACGCCGAACATCCCTGCCTCGCAGACACCATGGCAGGAGCTCTATCGCCAACTCGTTGGGCAGTTGTCCACCGGCGGCTGCCTGGAGCCGGCGACGCTACACATGCGTGTGATCGCCAGGACGGGCGGAGTGCCACGGCATTCTCATTGAAGATCCTGAAAAGGGCTCCCACGGTGAACCTGTGGGAGCTGGCGCAGCTTGCGATCGGACGCCATCACCCCCGCACCAGAGGCTGTTGGGCTACGTAAGGGACATGCCCCTCGCGTGCACGATGGACAGCGATGAACGCTCATCCGGGCCTCGCATGACCTGGACCCAATGGCCAAGGCGCTGCTGGAGGAAGCTGCGCTGGGGAGGATAAAACATTCAGACCGCAGCACGGAAAAGCCCCAGAAAACCTACCGTTTTCCAAGGCGTGATGTGCTCCCGGCAAGGGCTGATTCATGGTACCAATAGAACGCCGGTGACATCTCAGTCTTTTAGGTTGGGGGCAAGCGGTAACCAGATGCAGACTTCAAACCCGTCTTCTCGACCTGTTGCCGGGGAGCGCAATTTCATGCTGGCATTCACCCCCTGCACGATGGTTTTGGCAATCGCCAAGCCCAGTCCAGAACCACTGATCTCACTGTGACCGCGCACAAAACGCTCGGTCAGGTGCTCCAAGGTAGACTTCGGCACCGTTGGGCCGCTATTGATAACCCGTAGCTGTGCTTGTTCGGTCAGGCTGACTTCGACCGGTTGGTCCGTTGCTCCATACTTCAGCGCATTTTCAATCAGGTTGCGCAGCAGAATGCCAAAGGCGTCCGGGTCGATGATCGAGTAGACACCCGTCTGGCTTGGCAGTTGCAACTCAATGCGCTGCCCGCTGCGTTGGTTCCACTCGTCCACTCCGTGGGCAAGCAATGGAATCAGGTCCTGTGGCGTTTCGGACAACAGCCCGCCGCCCTCGGCTTTGGCCAGCTGCATGAGTTTTTCTGAAAGCCGTGAAAGCTCGCGCAACGCGTTCTCGATCTTCTGCGCACGCCTTCGCAATGGACCGTCGGGCGCTTCACGGTGTAACCGCTGGATCTGCGCCAGGGTCGAGGCCAACGGTGTGCGTAGTTCGTGGGCACTGTTGGCGGTAAAGCTGCGCTCGGCCTCCAGGGCATTGCGCAAGCGCTCCAGCAGGTGATTGACCGCCTCAGCCAGCGGATCGATTTCAGCCGGCAGGTGCTCCACCTTGATCGGCGACAGATCACCCACACCACGCGCTTCGATAGCACGGCGGTAAGCCAGCACGCTGCCAAGGCTGAAACGCACAAATAACCAGGTGCCCAGCAGGCTGATAGGAATCAACACCAACAAAGGCAACAACAACGCAAACAAGGCCTCCCGCGCGGCTTCGCGACGGTGACCAAGCGGTTCGGCAATCTCGATGAACAACGTCTGGCGCAGTGCACTGGCGCCATACAGTCGGTACTTTTCAGAAGTGGAAAAACCTTCGGTGGGTTGTCGATTGAAGATCTCCGGATTGGCGTCGTGAGACTGCATCAGAATCTTGCCCTTGGCATCGCGCACCAGGTACGTCAGGTATTCCTTGTGCATTTTCAGGGTCGCAACGTGCTGCGCAGTCCGAGGCGCTTGCCGATTGCTGATTTCCAGCTCGACCAAAGGCAGGATGCGTTGCGCTGTCTCTTCCAACGCGCCGTCGAACGCTTCGTTCAACTCGTGTCGCACCACCAGCCAGGCACCAACTGTCGCCAGCAGCCAGAGTAAAGTCATTCCCAGGGTTAGCCCCAGGCCGAGACGTATTTGCAGGCTCGAAGACGGCTTCATGCGGACATCAACCGGTAGCCCATGCCCCGCACGGTTTCAATCAGGTCGCGCCCAAGTTTTTTACGTAGGCGGCTGATGTAGACCTCGATGGTATTGCTTTCGATTTCGGCGCCGAAGGCATACAGCCGCTCTTCAAGCTGCGATTTGGACAGCAGCGCACCGGGGCGTTGTACAAACGCCTCGAACAGCGCCCACTCCCGCGCCGTGAGGTCCACCGTCGCACCGCTGCGCTGCACCGTACGGGCACTCATGTCGACCTGCAAGTCGCCGAGCTTGATCTGTGGATTGGGGTTGCCGCTATAACGTCGGGCCACCGCCGCTACACGGGCCGAGAGCTCAAACAGGTCGAACGGTTTAACCAGGTAGTCATCGGCACCGGCATTGAGACCCGCGATACGATCGGATATCTGGTCCTGTGCGGTCAGGATGATCACCGGCGTCACCTCCCCTGCCGAGCGTTGTTGACGCAGAAAATCCAGGCCAAGCCCATCCGGGAGCATCAGGTCCAGCAGAATCAAGTCGTAAGGCGTAGTACGGACGCTAGTGCGTGCGTGATCCAGGCGCTGCACCCAATCGACGGCGTGGCCGTCATCGGCAATCTGCTCGCGCACCGCTTCCCCCAAGCCTGGAGCGTCCTCGACCAATAGAACTCGCATCTGACACCTCCTGTGATGGTTGTCGGGCGGCACCTTAATCGTCCTAGCTGACGTGAATCTGAAGATTCAGCTGGTTGTCAGGAATGCACCTTAGGGTATGCCACAGACACCGACCCCGGCAGGAGATAGATCATGAAATCAGATTGTATCGCCAATGCCAGGCAGTTGAGCCTGCTGGTCAGCGGTTACGCCCTGGCCGCAGCCCTCGCGCCGAACGACGCCTCACCTGTCGATGAGTTTCAGGTTGCTGTCAGCAAGCAGGTCCAGACTCTCGATCCAACGATCAACAGGACGCTTTCATGAAAAAGATCATTGCAGCAACCTGCCTCGTCGGCGCCATTGCGCTGCCGGCGCTGGCCCAGGCCCGCGAAGTGGCCTTGACCACACAACTCAAGGACTACAGCGGTAACGATGCCTACCTGGCGATCTACGTCACCGATGCCAATGGCCAATATCAGAAAACCCTCTGGGTAGCCGGCAAGAAGGCCAAATATTACAAACACTTGGGCGACTGGGCCCGTGGCAGCGGCATGAACCCGAGTGAGTTCGATGGGGTCAGCGGCGCCAGTGTCGGCAGTGGAAGCACGCTCAACGTCAGCGTGGAACTGGCAGACACCCTGATCGATGCCGGGTATCAGATTCGCATCGACAGCGCGGTGGAGGACAAACGTGACGCCCGCGGCGATGTGAGCGTACCCCTGACGTCCAAGGGCTCAGGCAAGCCCGCGGCCGGCAGTGTCTACGTCGACACCTTTACTTACGATCTGTAACACCCGCCACCGCTGGAGGCTGAACATGCTTCGCCAGTTCCATTCTCTTCCTGGCCTGATCGCCGCGCTGTTGGTCATGGTATTGGCCATGAGCGGCGCGATCCTGTCTGTCGAGCCAGCGCTGGAACGCCTACACGCCACGTCCACCTCTGCCGGAGAACGCACCGTCGCCCAACTGGCAGATCGCGTTGCCAACCACTTTACAGGCGTGGAGCAGATCCAACGCTCAGCGTCCGGCACGGTGATCGTCTACTACAACCAGAATGGCCAGGCCCGAGCGGAAAAGGTCGACCCTCTGACCGGCCAAGGCCTCGCCCCTTACGAACCATCCGCGTTCTCCCGCTGGATGAAAAACCTGCACCGCTCGTTATTGCTCGGCACACCGGGACATGGAGTGTCGGCTATCGGTGCCCTGTTCATACTGACGTTGTCAGTGTCCGGCGCGCTATTGCTGGCCCGGCGCCTGGGTGGCTGGCACAACCTGCTGCGGCCGCTGCGGGGTACTTTCAGCCAGCGCTGGCACGCTGAAGTCGGGCGACTGGCCTTGCTCGGGATGCTGCTGTCGGCATTGACCGGGCTCTATATGTCCGCCACCACCTTTGGTTTGATCGCTGAGGGCAATCAACATGAACCCGCCTTCCCCACTCACCTCAATGCCGGCCCGGCTTTGCCGGTGGCGAAGCTGCAAGCCTTGCAGGCCACCGACCTGAACGACCTGCGAGAGTTGGTCTACCCGAGTCCCGGCAACCCCCACGATGTGTTTTCCCTGCGCACGGGCCAGGGCGACGGCTATGTGGACCAGGCCAGCGGCGCCTTACTGTCCTATCAAACGCATGATTCGATGCACAACCTCTACGAACTGGTCTACCAGTTGCACACAGGCGAAGGCCTCTGGTGGCTGGGCCTGCCGCTGGGGCTATGCGCCCTCTGCGTGCCGTTGATGAGCGTGACCGGCATAGTGTTATGGTGGCGCCGCCGCAAAGCCGGCCCGAGCATCCGCCACAACAGCCCGGCTCACTCCGCCGACAGCGTGATTCTGGTTGGCAGTGAAAACAACAGCACCTGGGGTTTTGCCAAGACCTTGCATGACGCCTTGCACCAGAGTGGCCATCAAGTGCACAGCACGGCGATGAATGAATGGTCGGCCGATTACCGTAATGCCCAACGGGTGTTCATCCTCACAGCGACCCACGGAGACGGCGATGCGCCGGCTTCGGCTTCGCAGTTCCTCGCGCGGCTCGCCAAAACCGGCCTCAAGCCCGGCCTGCCCTTCGCAGTGCTGGGCCTGGGCGATCGCCAGTTTGCGCAGTTCTGTCAGTACGCGTACCAAGTGCAGGATGCAATGGTGCAGGCCGGTGGCTCGCCATTGCTGGGACTGGAAACCATCAACCGCCAGTCTTCTCAGGAGTTCGCTCGCTGGGGCCACGCGTTGAGCGACGTGTTGGGACAGGAGTTGGCACTGGTTCACACCCCGCAACAGCCGCGTACCCATTCATTGCAGTTGACAGAGCGGATCACCTATGGCGAAGAAGTGAACGCACCTACCCATATCCTGCGCTTCAAGGCTTGCGGCGAACTGCCAGGCTTCCTGGCCGGCGACCTGGTAGGGATTTTCCCCCCGGGCAGCCCAATCCCCCGCCTCTACTCGCTGGCCAGCGGTTCCCAAGACGGCACGTTGGAGATCTGTGTGCGTAAACACACCGCTGGCCTGTGCTCGGAGTATCTTCATGGCCTGGACATCGGCGCGCAGATCGAAGCCTTCATCCAGCCCAACCCGCAATTTCGTCCCGCGTCGGGCGTGCACCCGGTGATCCTGATCGGCGCCGGTACCGGTATCGGTCCTCTGGCCGGCTTTATCCGCAACAACAAGGCCCGACACCCGATGCACTTGTATTGGGGCGGCCGCAACCCAGCCTCGGACTTTCTCTACGAACCGCAGCTCAACCAATATTTGTCCGACCGCCGCCTAACGGCACTGCGAGCCGCCTTTTCTCAGGTCCAGGACCGCAGCTACGTGCAGGACAGGCTGATCAGCGATGCCCTGGCCTTGCGCAGGCTGTTTGAAAAAGGTGCCCAAGTACTGGTGTGTGGCAGCCGCGAAATGGCCAAGGGCGTCAAGCAGGCCCTTGATGAAGTATTGGCGCCGCTTAACCTCAGTGTACTGACCCTCAGGGCACAAGGACGCTACCGTGAAGATGTCTACTGAACTGAAGCGCTACAGCCTGAACGGCGAAACCATGGGTACCCGCTATACCGCCCTTTTTTATGCCGCCGCCGGGCTCGATATCGACGAAGTTAGGTTGCGCCTGACCCGCGCCGTGGCCCGGGTGGATCAGCAGATGTCTACCTGGAAACCCGACTCGGACCTCAACCGCCTCAATGCAGCCCCCGAGCAGCAATGGGTGCCGGTGCCCAAGGAACTGACAACGGTCCTGACTGCTGCATTGCACGTCAGCCAGCAATCCGGCGGTGCCTTCGACATCGCTGTCGGTGACCTGGTGAACGCCTGGGGCTTCGGCCCAGGGAAGCAGACGGTCACCGCGCAGGCGATCGGCACCCTGACGCCGGGCGCCCGGCTGTTAGCCAGCGCCGCATTGGTGGTTGATCCACAACGCAATCAGGTGCTCAAGCGCGAGCCGTTGAACCTTGACTTGAGTGGCATCGCCAAAGGTTTTGGCGTGGATGAACTGGCCCGTTGCCTGGAGACTCTGGGTATCACTCGCTACCTGGTCGGTATCGATGGCGAGATGCGCGCCCGCGGTCTCAAACCTGACGGCCAAAGCTGGGCCGTGGCCCTGGAAAAGCCCAAACGAGGCGTGCGTGAAGTCATGGGCGTGATGGAACTCAGTGATGCCTCAATCGCGACTTCCGGCGACTATCGACACTGGGTCGACGTGGCCGGTCAGTCCTATGCTCACACCATGAACCCGGCCACCGGCGCGCCGCTGTGCAGTCCGCTCGCCGCCGTCACCGTGGTGGCGGCCTCGTGCATGCTCGCCGATGCCTGGGCCACGGCGCTCATGGTCCTGGGCGAGACCGAAGGCCCGCGCCTGGCTCAGGAACGCGGGATGGACGCGCTATTCGTACTGCGCGAGGGGGAACAGCTCAAAGAACTATCCATTGTCGGCGGACAGTTGCAGACGCAAATCGCCACCCGCTGACACGGATGCGGACGTGTTCCTGTCCGCGGTGTACCGCCTGATAACAGTGAATCACGTTGCACAGGCGCAGCGTTCAGGCTACCACTGGCTGGTCAGTGTTATCGGGACACGCAGCGGCGCAGCGGGGCCGTTACGCTGCCCGCACATCTCGTCGTGCACCACCTGTTGGACCAACATGCAGGGAATCGGTGGCATGTCGGCCAGCAAGTGCCGCAGCTCGGTCGTCGAGCGCACGCGAACCGGTTGCCCATGGGCATCGCTCAATGTCACGGGACCGGCGTCGGTCAAGGCACGGAGGACGTAGAAGCCACCCTCCAGCGACAACAGTTCCAATTCCTTTGCTTCGCCGGTCGATACCAGTTGGGTGAGCGCGATCAAGTTCATGATGTACCCTCGGACAGGTGGCGGAAAATAGGTTGGATCGACCGCTCTCCACGCCTGGTCGGCTTGCGTTCGAGGCGGCTGATCAGGGTGTCGTCATCCATGAGGTGCATCCAGTCGTCCAGTGCCGCCCGCCGACCGCAGCCCAACGAGCAGCACCCCATAAT
Organism: Pseudomonas taiwanensis DSM 21245; assembly: GCF_000425785.1. Taxonomy (GTDB): domain Bacteria; phylum Pseudomonadota; class Gammaproteobacteria; order Pseudomonadales; family Pseudomonadaceae; genus Aquipseudomonas; species Aquipseudomonas taiwanensis. The sequence continues at coordinate 90,731 of NZ_AUEC01000024.1, read as the reverse complement.
TCTGTACAAATATAGCACCACGTACAGATATTATACTTACTTGCATAGATTTCCATGCGCAGTGCCCCCGGTCAGGCAACGGCCTGGGCACCGCACGAGGCCAAGCCGGAAAGAAGGATTCGCTCATGCTGTACATAGTCATGCTCGGTGGTCGCCATCCACGGGCACGTATCGAGGTACACGACGTGCTGTTTGCACAGGCCGACTCACTCGAGCAAACGTACCCACAACTGTGCCAAGGCTGGTTCGGGAGCCGCCAGGGCCTGCACATCGACTCGTGGATCGAAGTCAGCGGTGTCGACCACTACCGCGTCGAGTTCAGTCAGGCGGCGCCTGGGTCGGATGACCCTCGACTGTTCTTCATCAACCTTGGAGGCTATGAGGACGGGGTGTTTGGCGAGGCCCACCGTTACCTGCTGGTGGTGGCCAGGGACAAGGCAGAGGCCAAGCGTCTGGGCAAACGACGCCTGCAGGCAAACTGGCTCAAGCAGCATATCGATACGGTACTGGAAGTCGACGACTGTTTGCCGATTGAGTGGGTGAACGGCCGTTACGTGCACCTGATCGAAGGGCCCCATGACGGCTTACGGCAATACAGCGACTATATCGTGCTCTGACCTTGTACAGGTTTAGCCTCGATCAACACTGCAACAGCCCACCGGAGGACCGCCTGATGAATCGCATTGCACCTGCGAAATTAAAGCTCTCCAAATGGACCGCGCGGCACCCTGAGAATAAAGAAAAGCACTTCCTGGTGACGGACCTTGAGCTCGACGACGATGGCATCTTGCTGCGTGTCGAACTGGAAGCGGTGCACAGTGGCCGTAGCCAATGGCTGGATTGGCGAACACTGCGCGACTCAGAGACCTGGATGATGGGCTGGCGCTGAAAACATCCGCCCGCACGCCGTGCACGGCGTCTTCGTGCAAGCCGATCGGGCTCCGCCATGTAGATCGGCTAGAACTCAAACAACACGGCAAATGCGCTGAGCAGCAAGCAGAGGCTCACCACAAGGGTTAAATACCCTCGCATCGGCAAGTACCATCGAGGCAACGCTTGCGCCAATTTCTGGTCCTGCCAAAGATGAACGATAAAACCGGCAGTCAACATCAAACAGCCCAATGGCACGGCGACAAGTGTACTGACCCAACCAACAAGGGCAGGTATGACGCTCCACACGAGCCGCGCTCGACGATGCTCAGCGAGCATACCCTGCACGGCCATGGCGAATCCCCAGTGCAAGGCGCCGATGAAGCTCAATATCACAGCGCCATAGCTCACCAGCATAGCCGACCACAACGACCGGTATTGAGCATAAAAAAGGACAAGCAACGTTAATCCAATAAACGGCAGCAAACCGCCGTAACCAAGGACAGCAAAGCGGCTGGGCGATAACGGGGTAGATACTGAATTCATTTGAATGACCCTCTTCGACCGGCACCCAATGGACCAGTCAACCAGACGCTTCTTTTCATACCGGTGTCAGTTATTTCTGCCCGATGAGCTGAAGAAACTCTTGTCGGGTCGTCGGTGAGTCGCGAAATTCGCCCAACATCACAGATGACAGCATGACGGAGTTCTGCTTCTCGACACCGCGCATCATCATGCACATATGCTTTGCTTCAATAACCACTGCCACCCCGGCAGCATCGGTAATATCCTGGATGGCACAGGCGATTTGCCGCGTTAAGTTTTCCTGTATCTGCAAACGACGCGCGAACATGTCGACCACACGAGCAACCTTCGATAGGCCGAGCACCCGTCCTGTCGGCAGGTAGGCGACATGAGCCTTGCCGATAAATGGCAATAAGTGGTGTTCGCACAGTGAATAAAGCTCAATGTCACGGACCACGATCATTTCATCGTTCTGAGACTCGAACAAAGCACCGTTTATGACCTCGTCAAGCTTCAAGGTATAACCGTTGCAGAGGTGCTGCATTGCTTTTGCCGCACGCTGAGGCGTATCCAAAAGCCCTTCGCGCTGCGGGTTTTCTCCAATGCCGATAAGAATGTCGCGGTAATACGCAGCTAACGATGGGTACATTTGGACGCCTCACGGGTGCAACGAAGAGCACCGTCGGGATGGGGTAGCCACGCCAAGTGTGGCCTCAAGCGACAGAAAAGCCTGTAACAACCGGCAAGCAGTGGGCGTAAAGGGCGCCAGGCCAGTGGCGCAACATACATGCCCACCCCTGCGGCCCGCCAGCTCCATAGGGTCGCGTCCAAGCCGGTGACCCATAGCCCATTGGCGAACCTCCCATGCAAAGAAGCCTTCAGTTGCTCGACAGTGACGCCCAACGATCCGGGGTCGAAATCCGCATCTCCGATGTCTACCAGAAGCAGCCTGCCCCCCGTCGACCGCCGCCGCAGGAAAGCGATTTCCCTGGCGCACAGTGGGCAAGCACCGTCGAAGTACAACGTCAAAGGCCATTCGCAATACATGTACAACACCTAATTTTTGTATAGGTTTTTGTACAATTTAGCCGACTTCGGGAAATGCGCAATACCCACGTGGTGCAACCACCACGTTCGAGACGGGGCCGTCTTTCAGGGGATGGGGTACAAGACGTAATGGCAGGGCCTGCAGTGGCCGGGTAAAACGCGGACCCTGAACGCGCCCCAAAAACACAAAACCCCTGACTCCTTATCAGGAATCAGGGGTTTCGCGCTTCACATGTATGGCGGAGAGATAGGGATTTGAACCCTAGGTACTGTTGCCAGTACAACGGATTTCGAATCCGTCCCGTTCGACCACTCCGGCATCTCTCCAATGCCGCGCATCATACCAGCGAATTCTGAAAACGCAAACCTTTATTTGCAAAAAAATCGCGTGGTATCAGGCGCTTGCGTGAACATGCGCCTTACAGCGGCACGCCCAGGCGCTTGGCAACTTCTTCGTAGGCTTCGATCACGTCGCCCAGACCCTGGCGGAAGCGGTCCTTGTCCATCTTCTTACGGGTTTCTTTGTCCCACAGGCGGCAGCCGTCCGGGCTGAACTCGTCGCCCAGGACGATCTGGCCGTGGAACACGCCGAACTCCAGCTTGAAGTCGACCAGCAGCAGGCCTGCGTCGTCAAACAGCTTGGTCAGTACCTCGTTGACCTTCAGCGACAGCTTTTTCATCTCTGCCAGCTGCTCGGCGGTGCCCCAACCGAAGGCAACGACGTGGGATTCGTTGATGAACGGGTCGCCCTTCTCGTCGTTCTTCAGGAACAGCTCGAAGGTGGACGGCTCGAGCTTGATGCCCTCTTCCACGCCCAGGCGCTTGACCAGGCTACCCGCTGCGTAGTTACGCACCACGCACTCGACCGGAATCATGTCCAGCTTCTTGACCAGGCACTCGTTGTCGCCCAGCAGCTTGTCGAACTGGGTCGGCACGCCGGCTTCTTCCAGTTTCTGCATGATGAAGGCGTTGAACTTGTTGTTCACCATGCCTTTGCGGTCGAGCTGTTCGATACGCTTGCCGTCGAACGCCGAGGTGTCGTTACGGAACAGCAGGATCAAGCGGTCGGCGTCGTCGGTCTTGTAAACCGATTTGGCTTTGCCGCGGTAGAGTTCGTCGCGTTTTTCCATGATGGAGGGCTCCGCTTGCTTGAGTTGTTGGGCTAGGCGATTTCACGCCAGTCGAGCCCGTGTTCCTGATTCGCCACCTGGAGCCAGTCCGGGTCGCACCCAAGGGTGTCGACAAAGCACTGGCGGGCCAGTTGTGGCAGGTTGTTCTTGCTGCTGAGGTGGGCCAGCACCAGGTGTTGCAGGTGCTGCCAGCCCAGCTCGGCCACCAGGTTTGCTGCCTGGTGGTTGTTCAAATGTCCTTGGCTGCCGCCGACCCTCAACTTCAAGAAGTGCGGGTAATGGCCGCGGGCAAGCAGGTCGCGGCAATGGTTGGCCTCGATGAGCAATGCATCCAGGCCTTGGTAACGCTCGACCAGGTGCCTGTCGTACGACCCCAGGTCGGTCAGCATGCCAAACCGTCGGCGCCCATCGCTGAACACATACTGCAACGGTTCGAATGCATCGTGCTCGACCCGCAGCGCGCTGACTTCCAGGCTGCCGATACGCAAGCAGTCGCCACAGGCGAGAAAACCGGCCACCTCCACCGGCTTGCGCAAACCGCGCAAGGTGCCCTGGCTGAGATAGACCGGTACATTGTAGCGCCGTGACAGCAAGCCCACCCCATGCACGTGGTCGGCATGTTCGTGGGTCACCAGCACCGCGCTCAGCTGGGCCGGCGACACACCGAGCAGCGCCAGGCGTCGCTCGGTTTCACGCAGGGAAAAGCCACAATCGACCAGGATGAAGGTGTCACCACTGGCGATCAGCGTGCCATTTCCCTGGCTGCCGCTTCCGAGTACCGCGAAGCGCACTTAGCCCAGGTGGTCCTGAATGGCGCTCAGCACGCGGCGGGCAACATCGGCCGGGGCCACGGTGTTGATGTTCTTCTCGACCGTTACCTGCACGCTCTCGCCCACCTTGCTCAGGCGGACCTGATAACGCTCGGCACGGGCTTCACGTTCTTCCTTGGTTGGCTCGCTGCCGAACATGCGGCCGAAGAAACCAGGCTCGTTCTGCTTGTCTTCAGGCTTTTCCGACAGGTTGATGTAGTACAGGCCCAGACTGCGGTTGATGTCCTCGACACGCCACTCGCCACCCTGCTCCAGGGCACGGCCTACGCTGGACCAAGCGCGGTCCAGGTCGGCGCCCAGGTACAGCACCGGGTTGCCACTGCCGTCTTCGCTCAGACTGACGCGGCTCGGAGCATCGAAGTCGCGGGCCGCGAGCAGCGAAACCGAACCGCCCTTCTCGGCGCTGCGGTTCATGCTGGCAAGCATTTCATCGACCAGCAGGGCATCGGCGCCGGTATTGCTGGAGCTGGACGGGAAGTCAGGCTCGGCGGTGCTACCGGCCGGGCGCTCGACGCTGACGACGTACACCTCGGAGGTGTTGCGCTGCACGCCGGGTTCCATGCGAACACGTACGCGCACTTCGCTGTCGCCGCTGCTGGCGGTGCTCGCCAGGCGCTGGCCGAGCGAAGCGGACAGTTCGTCGAAGCGCTGCCAGGTGGTGTTGAATTCACCGGTCTGCGGGCGCTCTTCGGCAATGCGGAAACCATTGTCCTCGAAGAACTGACGGGCCACCGGCCACACCTCGGCAGGCGAGTGCTGGGCCAGCACCCAACGGCTGTTGCCGCTGCGTTGCAGGCTGTAGTCGCTGGCTTCGGCCGCAGCGGTCAGTGGTTGCGGACGTGGCACTTCGAACTCGCCAGTGGCGCGGTCGTCGGCGACGTTGCGGGGGATCGGCAACAGCGGGTCAAGGCGCTTGACGTTGCTGGCGTCCGGCGGCAGCTGCATCGGCGCGGTCGGGTGCGCTTGCAGGTAGTCGCTGCCGCGGTCGCGGAAATAGCCATCCTCGCCCCACAACCAGCCACAACCACTGGTGCTGGAGATGATCAGGGCGAGCGTGGAAAGACCAGCCAGTCGCTTCATGCGGTGTACTTCCTCGATTAAACCAGTACGCCGGACTGGCGCAAGGCAGTACGGACTTTTTCGTGACAGCCTTCGCTCAGCCAGGTCAGCGGCAGGCGGATGCCCTTCTGCATCAGGCCCATTTCCACCAGCGCCCATTTCACCGGGATCGGGTTGGACTCGCAGAACAGGTCTTTGTGCAGCGGCATGAGTTTTTCGTTGATTGCACGGGCCTTCTCGGCATTGCCCTCAAGGGCGGCCTCGCACAGGTCGGCCATTTCGCGCGGGGCGACGTTGGCGGTAACGGAGATGTTGCCCTTGCCGCCCATCAGGATCAGCTCGACAGCGGTCGGGTCGTCGCCAGACATGACGATGAAGTCCTTGTCGACGCCATCGAGGATGGCCTTGGCACGCTGCAGGTCGCCAGTGGCTTCCTTGATACCGATGATGTTCTTGACCTTCGACAGGCGGATCACGGTCTCGGCCTGCATGTCGCAGGAGGTGCGGCCGGGTACGTTATAGAGGATCTGCGGGATGTCGACGGCTTCGGCGATGTGCTTGAAGTGCTGGTACAGGCCTTCCTGGGTCGGCTTGTTGTAGTACGGGACCACCAGCAGGCAGGCGTCGGCGCCAGCGTTCTTGGCGTTCTGGGTCAGGTGCACGGCTTCAGCGGTGGAGTTGGCACCAGTACCGGCGATGACCGGAATCGGCTTCTTGCTGTGCTTGACGCGCTCGACCACGTGCTTGATGACCAGGATGTGTTCTTCGACATCCAGCGTGGCCGACTCACCGGTAGTGCCGACTGCGACGATCGCATGGGTGCCGTTTTCCAGGTGGAAGTCTACAAGTTTGTCGAGGCTGTCCCAATCAAGACGCCCTTGTGCATCCATGGGTGTGACCAATGCCACCATACTGCCCGCAATCATGTAACTGCTCCTGCCGGAAAAAGAGAGCGGTAATGGTACTGGGGGCATCGGCCTTGCACAAGCGAAGCAGGCGGGCGGAGCATTCCCCTTCGCGTCGGTTTTCGCTACCCTTGATCCTTTGATCGGTGCAGCACGGCCCGCCGGGCCGTCGACCCTGCTCCCCGCCAGCGTCCGCGACCTCGCATGCGAGCCCGGGGCCCTGTCGACCGGAGGCTTTCGCCCGTCCTGTGCCGACCGCTCATCGCTTTAGGAATGCTGCATGTCCACCCCCACCGTCCGCGAACAATTCCTCGTCATCAGCGCCCTGGGGCCCAACCCCATGGAGCTGGCCAATGTCCTCAGCCGCGCCGCCTTCGAAAACCGCTGCGCGGTGGTCACCTCGCGCCTGAGCCGCCATGGCGAGACCAGCGCCCTGGTCCTGCAGGTCGGTGGCAGCTGGGATGCCCTGGCGCGCCTGGAAGCCATGCTGCCGGGCCTGGGCAAGAAACACGGCCTGACCCTCGATGTAGTGCGCAGCGCCGACCAGGAGGTACGCCCCCAGGCCCTGCCATACGTCGCCTACATCAGCGCCGCCTACCGCCCGGATATCATCAGCGAGCTGTGCCAGTTCTTCCTTGACCACCGCGTCGAACTGGAAGCCTTGACCTGCGACACCTACCTGGCGCCGCAGACCGGTAGCAGCATGCTCAATGCCCAGTTCACCGTGATCCTGCCGGCCGGCACCCAGATCAGCTGGCTGCGCGACCAGTTCCTCGACTTCGCCGATGCCCTGAACCTGGATGCCTTGATCGAGCCTTGGCGCCCACAGAACCCCATGTAAGGAAGCTTCCCATGGCCGTAGAACTCGACAAACCCGTCGCCGATTTCCAGGCCCAGGCCACCAGTGGCCAGGCCGTGAGCCTCGCTGCGCTCAAGGGCCGCCAAGTGGTGCTGTACTTCTACCCGAAGGACAGCACGCCGGGCTGCACCACCGAAGGCCAGGGTTTCCGTGACCAGCACGCAGCCTTCGAGGCCGCCAACACCGTGGTGTTCGGTGTTTCCCGCGATGGCATCAAGTCCCATGAGAATTTCAAGGCCAAGCAGGGCTTCCCGTTCGAGCTGATCAGCGACAAGGACGAGGCGCTTTGCCAATTGTTCGACGTGATCAAGCTGAAGAAGCTGTATGGCAAGGAGTACCTGGGCGTCGACCGGAGCACCTTCCTGATCGACAAGGACGGTGTGCTGCGCCAGGAATGGCGTGGGGTGAAGGTGCCGGGGCATGTGGACGCCGTGTTGGCGGCGGCCCAGGCATTGAACAAGGCTTGAGCCTGATGGGGCTGCCCTGCAGCCCCCCCAGATTACAACATCGGCGAAACGCTAGGCTCCTGCCGCGGCCAGGCATCCAGTACCGCCTTGATCAACGTCGCCAGCGGGATCGCGAAGAAGATCCCCCAGAAACCCCACAACCCGCCGAACAGCAACACCGCACAGATGATCGCCACCGGATGCAGGCTCACCGCTTCGGAGAACAACAACGGCACCAGCACGTTGCCATCGAGTGCCTGAATGATCGCGTACACCGTCATCAGGTAGATGAACTGATCACCCCAGCCCCATTGGAACAGCGCAATCAGCGTCACCGGCACGGTCACCACCACCGCTCCGACATAGGGCACCACCACCGACAGCCCCACCAACAGTGCCAGCAGCGCGGCATAGTTGAGTCCCAGGCTGATGAAGGCGATGTAAGTGGCAATGCCGCAGATCAGGATCTCGATGCCCTTGCCGCGAATATAATTGGCAATCTGCCGGTTCATTTCGCTGCCAACCCGGTTGAGCAGGCTGCGCTGACGCGGCAGGTAACCGCTGACCCAGCGGGCGATCAACTCGCGGTCCTTGAGGAAGAAGAACACCAGAATCGGCACCAGCACCAGGTAGATCATGGCGTTGACCAGCAAGGGCAGGCTGGACAGCGAGAAGGTCAGCGCCCACTGGCCGAACTTGCCGATTTCACCGCGCACCGACTCGATGGCGTGCAACACCTGCTCATCCGAGACCAAGTGCGGGTAGCGCTCTGGCAACAGCAGCAACAGCGACTGCCACTTGCCCAACATCCCCGGCAACTCGTTGAACAGCGTGATCAACTGGTGCCAGAGCAACGGTACCAGCACCAGCAGGACCACCGCCAAAGCCCCCATGAACAGCGCGAACACCACGCTTACCGCCACCCGCGTAGGTACCCGCAGGCGCTCCAGGGCGTTGACCAGCCCCTGCATCAGGAAGGCCAGCACCAGGCCCGCGAGCACCGGCGCCAACATGCCGCCAAGGGTCAGCACCGCCGTGAAGGCCAGGAACAGCAGGACCGCCAGCACCACCGCCTCCTCATCGGAGAAGTAGCGCTGTATCCAGTCGCGAAGCACTTTGAACATTGACGATCCTTGATTGAGACTCAGGCCTTGCGCAGCCAGTAGGTGAAGACGCCGGCCTCGGCCGTTTCGTGCAGCAGGGTATGACCGGCCAGCTGGGCAAAAGTGCGGAAGTCGCGCTGCGAGCCGGCATCGGTGGCGACCACCTTGAGCACCGCGCCACTGGCCAGGCGGTTAAGCTCCATCTTCGCCTTGAGCAGGGGCAGCGGGCAGTTCAGCCCGCTGGCGTCGAGTTCGGCGTCGCAGGTCAGGGTGTCACTCATTGCAGGCGTCTCCAGAGGCTTGGTCAGGCAGGTTCGCTAGGATACCGCCACTGGTCGCCAACGTGTGAGCGGGCTACAGTAGGGGCTTTGATCCGACGCGAGCTTCGTGCATGAATCTACTGCGCCCTACCCTGCTGACGCTGGCCTGCCTGATGGCCCTTCCCGGCCACGCCGACGACCTGCCGTCACTGGGCGACGCCAGTTCAGCAATCGTCTCGCCGCAGCAGGAGCACCAGCTTGGCCGCGCCTGGCTGAGCCTGTTGCGCGGCAACGTCAACCAGCTGAACGACCCACAACTCAAAGACTACGTCGAAACCAGCGTGTACCGGCTGGCCGAAACCAGCCAACTGCAAGACCGACGCCTTGAGTTCATTCTGATCGACAGCCGCGAACTCAACGCCTTTGCAGCGCCTGGCGGCATCGTCGGGGTCAACGGTGGCCTGTTCCTCAATGCCCAGACCGAAGGCGAATACGCCTCGGTCCTGGCCCACGAACTGGCGCACTTGTCCCAGCGCCACTTCGCCCGCGGCGTCGAGGCCCAGCAACGCATGCAGTTGCCGATGATGGCAGCGCTGCTGGCTGGTATCGTGCTGGCCGCAGGTGGTGGCGGCGATGCCGGCATCGGCGTGATCGCCGGCACCCAGGCAGCGGCCATTCAGGAGCAACGGCGTTTCTCGCGGCAGAACGAGCAGGAAGCCGACCGCATCGGCATCCAGAACCTCGAGAAAGCTGGCTACGACCCGCGCAACATGCCATCGATGTTCGAACGCCTGGCGCGCCAGTACCGCTACGATGCCAAGCCACCCGAATTTCTGCTGACGCACCCGGTGACCGAGTCGCGTATCGCCGACACCCGCAACCGCGCCGAACAGGCGCCCAAGGGGGGGGTGGAAGACAGCCTGCGCTACCAACTGATCCGCGCCCGCGTGGCATTGACCTACGAAGGCACCCCAGGCCTTGCAGCCAAGCGCTTCCGCGCCCAGCTCGACGAAAATCCGAACATGGACGCCGCCCGCTATGGCCTGGCCCTGGCGCAGATCAAGGGCGGCCAACTCAATGAAGCGCGGGAGAACCTCAAGCCGCTGCTGGCCAAGGCACCCAACGACATCACCTACAACCTGGCGCAGATCGACCTGGACATTACCAACAACCGCCTGGCCGATGCCATGCAGCGGGTGGAGCGGATGCGCGGTTTGTACCCGGGCAATTATCCGTTGAAACAAGTGCGTGCCGACCTGCTGGTCAAGCAGGGCAAGCCAGCCGAGGCGGAAAAAGTTCTGGATGACCTGCTCAAGAGCCGCCCGGACGACCCGGACGTGTGGTACGACGTGGCTGAAGTTCGCGGACTGTCAGGCAATACCATTGGCTTGCATCGCGCCCGCGCGGAGTACTTCACCCTGGTGGGCGATTTCGACCAGGCGATCCAGCAGCTCGACTACGCCAAGCGCCGTGCGGGCAGCAACTTCCCGTTGGCGGCGCAGATCGACCAGCGCCAGCGCGAGGTGATGGAGCAGCAGCGGATGGTCAAGGACATGATGGGACGCTGACGAGCGCCCGATCACTGCCAAGCCAGCACCTACAGGCATAGCACTTGTAGGCGCCGGCTTGCCGACGATCAGGTTTCAAGCATTTCCGGAAAGCTTCAGGCGCGCCGCCTGGGTGAAGTCCAGCATGCGATTCAAAGGCTTGATCGCCTTCGGCACCAGCGCTGGGTCCACGAAGATTTCATTGCTGCCCTTGCGCAGGCAATCCAGCACCCGCTCCAGGGTGTTCATGGCCATCCATGGGCAATGTGCGCAGCTGCGGCAAGCGGCGCCGTTACCCGCGGTGGGCGCTTCGACGAACTCTTTGTCTGGGCACAGCTGCTGCATCTTGTAGAAGATGCCGCGGTCGGTGGCGACGATGAAGGTCTTGTTCGGTAGGGTCTGGGCAGCCTTGATCAACTGGCTGGTGGAACCTACCGCATCGGCCAGCTCGATGACCGACTCCGGCGACTCCGGGTGAACCAGAATGGCAGCGTCCGGATAAAGCGCTTTCATATCGGCCAGCTGACGCGACTTGAATTCTTCATGGACGATGCACGCGCCGTCCCACAGCAGCATGTCGGCCCCGGTCTGCTTCTGGATGTACCGCCCCAAGTGCTGGTCCGGGCCCCAGATGATGGTTTCGCCGTTGTCCATCAGGCTTTCGACGATTTCAAGGGCGCAGCTGGAGGTCACCACCCAGTCGGCACGCGCCTTCACTGCGGCGGAGGTGTTGGCGTAAACCACCACGGTGCGCTCGGGGTGCTGGTCGCAGAAAGCGGAGAACTCTTCGACCGGGCAACCCAGGTCGAGCGAGCAGGTCGCTTCCAGGGTCGGCATCAGCACGCGTTTTTGCGGCGTGAGGATCTTGGCCGTTTCGCCCATGAAGCGCACGCCGGCGACAACCACGGTTTCGGCCGGGTGATTCTTGCCGAAACGCGCCATTTCCAGCGAGTCGGACACACAGCCACCGGTCTCTTCGGCCAGCGCCTGGATGACCGGGTCGCAGTAATAGTGAGCCACCAGAACGGCGTTCTGGGCCTTGAGCTCGGCGGCGATGGCCGCACGGTATTCGGCCTCCTGCTCGGCTGTCAGCGGGTTGGGCTGCTTGGCGTCAAGATGGGCCTGAACCAAAAGGCGTTCGGAAATCTGGGTCATGATCGCTGGACCTGCGGGCGCGCATGCGCGTCATATCGAGTGTATCACCCGGCCCTGGCAGATCGGCTAGCGGTGCCGGACGGCAGGCATGCCGCCACGGCCCTCTGCGGGCGCGGATTATTATCGGACGCCGAAGGCTACAGACAATCAAGGGAATTCAAAAGCGGTTTTTTGTGTTGCCGGTGCAGGCCTATTGCGGCCTGCGCCTGCTCCAACAGGTGCCCCCCCTGAAGGCTGTGGTTACCCGTATGAGCCGGCGCAGCCTGCAACAAGGCCAGCAGCAGCGCCCCAAAGAGTGGGTTTAGCCCTGAGGCTGCATCGACGCGAAGTGCGCCGCGAGAATCATGGCGAACTCTTCGACGGTCATCTTCTTGCCATTGAAGTCGACCATGCCGTTGGCGTAGTGCAGGCTCGACACCACATCAGTGCCTTGCACGGTCGCCATACCGCTTTGCAGCGCCATCATGCCGACCATTTCGCCGGCCTGGCTCGACTGCTGGGCGATCGCCTGGGCATCCGTCTGGCCCTCGAGCAGCGCCCGCAGGGTAGCCAGGTCTCCGATCATGGGCTTGGACAGCGACAGCTTGCCCTTCACCTCAGTAACCAACTGCTTGCCCAACTGGTCGGGCGGCAGGTCGAACGAGTCGGGCTTGGCGAAGTCCATCGACAGGCTGAAACGGCTCTCGCCATTGGCAGTCTTGAACGACAGGTTCTCCAGGGCCACCTGTGGCTTGGATGCCAGCAACTGCTGCAGGTCACCTTGGAATTTGGCCTTTTCCGCCTCGTCCATCTGGATTACCGGCACCGCCTGGCCAGCCTCCGCTGCCTCCTGGAATTCCGGCAGGTGCGCCTGGTACCACTTCGACAGTGCCTCCATGGCCGGGGCATTCAACGACTTGAGGCTTATCGCCATCTGCGCGCTGCCCACTGCGCGGCCATCCCAGGTGATGTCCTGCACCTTGTAGTCCACGCGACCACCAATGGTGTCCGGGCCATCCAGCGCTTGCACGGCTTTCTGTTCGAAGCCCTTGAGCATCAGCACTTCCTGCTTAAGCCCCAAGGTCGCCTTGGCCTCGGCCAGCAACAGATCGAAGTTGCCGACATAGAGTGCTTCGTGTTCGGTGGCGGCGAGGTTGCCGTCGACAGCCAACCCCTTCAGTTCGAACGTGGCAGGCGGATGATCGTCGCCCACCAGCTTCATCTCGAAACGCTCGGCGGTGCCATGGAACTTCGATGCCTTGCCTTCCCGGTCACTACTGACCGCCAACTGCATACCTGAGAAGTCCAGGGTCGAGCCATTGTCCTCAGTCACCTTCACGGGGGCCAGGAATAGGGTGCCTTCGACGCTGCCGTCATAACCGAGGCTGGTGTGCGACGTCAGGGGCGCCTTGTCCCCTGCCGCGGCATACCAGGCTGCGGTCGAGTCGTCCTTGTCCAGCGCACTGTTGCTGGCCGCCATCACTGGCACAAGCTTGAACGCTTTCACCCGAGACCATGGGAACGGGCCATGCTCGATCTGGTCGGTGACACCCAGATCGAAGCTCAGGGTTTCGCCATCGGACAGGTGAATATCCTTGGCCTTGACGCGATAGTGCGCGGTGCTGCTGAAAAAGTGCTGCTCGAGGGAGGCCACTTCGACGGTCATGCTACCGCCAATGCCGACCAGGGCTTTTTCAAGCTGTACGTTGGCCTGCTTGACGGAGCGCTCCAGCTCCGCCGGAAGTTGCTTGCCGGTGTACCAGGCGCCCGCGGTGGTTGCGACGGCAATGGCGATGGCCAGGCCGGAAAGAATGCCTACTGATTTCTTCATGAATAGAACCGATTGATGTCCATATGGGCGTGCACGCAGCCGAGGGCTACGTGGCAGCGGAAGAATATCACCGACACCCTTCCGGGGTGATGGCCAAGGGGTAGAAATAGCGTTTTTAGGAAACGCCTGACGCGTGAATTGGCAACGTCCTATTCGTCAATTTTTTCGAACATATGCAATGATCAAAACCGCAAAAAATCGCGCACAAAGCGAACAAATAGGGCTTTACGCTGATAAATATGACGTTTTCGTAACATCTTGTCATGTTTAACTTGACACCCACCCCACCCATCGTTTTTTATTTTTCTCACCTTGCTAGCGCCCGATCCACAAAGAAGAAAAGTCGCGTCGTGATCATGCCTTTTTGCACCCATCCTCACGCACCACCGTCCTAGCCCCAGGACCCGCCATACCCGACACCGGCGCCCGTCCGCGCCTCTTCCTGCTCCACACAATAAAGGTGAACAACATGGAGCCCACCCGCTCGCCCTTGCCGCACGCGCAGCTCGCCGCGCACGCCGTCCACGCCCAGCCGCAGGAGCCATGCCAGCATGCAGACTGACCACAGCGCCTCCGGCAGCCACCAGTTCCGCAAGTCCCTGCGTCTCTGGCATGTGGTGATCATCGGCCTCGCCTACCTGACACCGATGACCGTTTTCGACACGTTCGGCATCGTTTCAGGGATTACCTCCGGGCATGTACCCAGCGCCTACATCCTCGCACTGTTGGGCGTGCTGTTCACCGCCGTGAGCTATGGCACCCTGGTGCGACGCTTCCCTCAGTCGGGCTCGGCCTACACCTACACCCAACGCGCGATCAACCCGCATGTTGGCTTCCTGGTGGGTTGGTCGTCGCTGCTGGACTACTTGCTGCTGCCAATGGTCAACGCGCTGCTGGCCAAGCTGTACCTGTCGGCGATGTTCCCGGAAGTGCCGGAGTGGATGTGGGTGGCTGGCTTCGTCAGCCTGATCAGCCTGATCAACATGCGCAGCATCAACCTGGTGGCACACTTCAACCTGCTGTTCGTGGTGGTACAACTGGCAATCATGTCGGTGTTCGTCTACCTCTGCGTACGCGGCCTGAGCCAGGGCGAAGGCGTGGGCACCACCTGGAGCCTGACACCGTTCACCGACGCCCAGACCCAGTTCAGCGCCCTGGCAGCCGGTGCGACCATCCTGTGCTTCTCGTTCCTGGGCTTCGACGCGGTCACCTGCCTGTCCGAGGAAACCAAAGAGCCGGGCAAGATCATCCCTCGGGCGATCTTCCTTACCGCACTGATTGGCGGCGTGGTGTTCATCACCGTTTCATACTTCATGCAGGCTTACTTCCCGAACAACGCACGCTTCCATGACCCGGAAGCAGCCTTGCCGGAAATCGCCCTGTACGTCGGCGGCAAGCTGTTCCAGTCGATCTTCATCGCTTGCACCGTGATCAACACCATCGCCTCGGGCCTGGCCTCGCAGACCAGCGTCTCGCGCCTGTTGTACGTGATGGGCCGCGACAACGTGATTCCAAGCGGTGTGTTCGCCCGCCTGCACTCCCGCTACAAGACCCCGGTGGTCAACATCGCCGTGGTTGGCCTGATCTCGTTGTCGGCGATCTTCTTCGACCTGGTCACCGCGACGTCGATCATCAACTTCGGCGCACTGGTCGCGTTCAGCTTCGTCAACTTGTCGGTGATCAGCCACTGCTACCTGCGCGAAGGCAACCGTCAGGGGCTGGCCAACCAGATGAAGTACCTGGTCCTGCCGACCATTGGCTTCTGCATCATCGCCAAGCTGTGGCTCGACCTGAACGAGCACTCGCTGATGTTCGGCGGTATCTGGGCGCTGCTTGGCCTGCTGCACCTGGCCTGGCTGACCAAGGCGTTCCGGGTTGCGCCACCGAACTACATCGCTGAATGACGCTTGCCCCCGACAACGCCCGCGCCTGATCGCGGGCGTTGCCATTGATCGAAAAGGAAAGCCCCATGCCGCTGCGCCGCCTCTCTATCCAGTGGAAGATCACCCTGCTCGCCGGCCTGTGCCTGCTGGTTATCGTTGCATTGCTGGTATCGACCTCGCTGACCCAGGCCCGCCGCAGCGCGGCGCTGGTAAACCAGGCCAACACCGAAATGCTCGACCACAGCGCGCGCCTGCGCCTGCAAGCCCACGCCGAGACCCAGGCATTGCGCATCCAGCGCTACTTCATGGACGCCTATCAGTACGGCAATGGTTTCGCCCGCCTGGTGCAGGTGCTCAAGGCGCGCGGCGACGCCGACCTGCGCCCGGCCCTCACCCAACAGGCCAAGGCTGCCCTGGCGGCCAACCCGGATCTGTTCGGCCTGTACCTGGTGTTCCAGCCCAATGCACTGGACAATCAGGACACCCAGCACATCGCCCGCAGCAACGAGGGCAGTAACGACGCTGGCCGATTCTCGATGTACTGGTCGCAGCCGCGCCCCGGCACGCTGGAACTGGAAGCCATGCCCGAGTCGATGCTGGCGGACACCACCCTGGGCGTCGCCGGCTTCCCCAGCAACCGCTGGCTGACCTGCCCGCTAGAAACCGCCAAGCCCTGTGTGCTGGACCCTTACTTCGACGAAGTCAACGGCCGACAGGTGCTGATGACCAGCATCGCCCTGCCCCTACTGGAGAACGGCAAGGTGGTGGGCGTGATCGGCCTGGACATCGGCTTGGACAACCTCCAGCAACTGGCCCTCGCGGGCCGCAAGGAGCTGTTCGATGGCCAGGGCCAGGTCAGCATCGTCAGCCCGGCCGGCCTGCAGGCCGGCAACAGTCGCGACAGCAGCCAGCTGTCCAAACCTCTGAGCCAAACCCCTGCCGACGGCTTGCTGCGCATTGCCCGCAGCTTCGCCCCCATTCCCAATGCCGCGCCCTGGCAGGTGCTGCTAGAGTTGCCCGAGGCGGTGCTGCAAGCCCCGGCAGTAGCCCTGAACAAGCGCCTGGACGGGCACAATCAAAGTGCCAATCTCACCAGCCTGCTGATCGGCCTGGGCGCCGCGGTGATCGGCCTGTTGCTGGTATGGCTGACCGCCCGCGGCGTTACCCGACCGATTCTCGCCGTGGCAGCACGCCTGCAAGACATCGCCAGCGGTGAAGGCGACCTGACCCGGCGCCTGGACTATGCCCGCCAGGATGAACTGGGCCAGCTCACTGGCTGGTTCAATCGTTTCCTCGACAAGCTTCAGCCGGTGATCGCCCAGGTCAAAGGGTCGCTGCAGGAAGCTCGCGGGACCGCCGACCAGTCTGCCGCCATTGCCAGCCAGACCAGCGATGGCATGCAGCAACAGCAAAGGGAAATCGAACAGGTGGCCACCGCCGCCAACGAAATGAGTGCCACCGCGCAGGATGTCGCCCATAACGCGGCCCAGGCTGCCCAAGCCGCCCGGGGCGCAGACCAGGCCAGCCGCGAAGGGCTGCAACTCGTTGCCAGCACACGCCAGACCATCGACCAGCTGGCCGCCGACATGGACGCGGCCATGATCGAAGCCCGCAACCTGGAGAGCCGCAGCGAGCAGATCGGCTCGGTGCTGGAGGTGATCCGCGCCATTGCCGAGCAAACCAACCTGCTGGCCCTCAACGCCGCCATCGAAGCGGCCCGCGCGGGCGAAGCCGGCCGTGGCTTTGCGGTGGTGGCCGACGAAGTGCGCAGCCTGGCGCAACGCACCCAGGTGTCGGTGGAAGAGATCCGCCAGGTGATCGAAGGCCTGCAGCAAGGCACCCAGGATGTGGTGGGCGCCATGCATGAAGGCCAGCGCCAGGCCCAGACCAGCGCCACGCACATGGAACAGGCATTACCGGCACTGCAGCGTATCGGCGAGGCGGTGGCCGTGATCAGCGACATGAACCTGCAGATCGCCTCGGCTGCCGAGGAGCAGAGCGCCGTGGCCGAGGAGGTGAACCGTAACGTGGCGGGCATTCGCGACGTTACCGAGTCGCTGTCGGGCCAGGCCGACGAGTCGGCGCGGATCAGCCAGGCGCTGAACCGGCTGGCTAACCAGCAACAGGCACTGATGGAACAATTCCGCGTCTAGCCTGTAAAGGCCCCATCGCCGGCAAGCCGGCGACAAGGCCAACGCAAGACCCGCCCTTTCTGATCGAGCCATGACCATGGATGCACCCAACAAAACCCCATTCTTCGACCTGACCAGCGAACAGGGCCTGCTGCGGGCCTCTATTGCTGTCACCCTGTTCATCGCCACCATCGGTATCGCGTTCGGCGTAGCCTCCGGCTCGTTCTCGATCGTCTTCGATGGCGTCTATTCGCTGGTCGACGCCAGCATGAGCGGGCTGTCACTGGTGGTGGTCAAGCTGATCACCTCCCATACCACCACCCTGCATATGTCGCGCAAGCTGCGCGAGCGCTTCACCATGGGCTTCTGGCACCTGGAACCGATGGTGCTGGCGCTCAACGGCATCCTGCTGTGCAGCGTGGCCATCTATGCTTTGATCAACGCAGTGCTCAGCCTGCTGGAAGGCGGACGCCATCTGGAGTTCGACATCGCGATCATCTACGCGGTGCTTACCGTGATCGCCTGCGTCACCATTGCCATGATCGAAGCCCGCGCCAATCGCAAGCTCGGCTCGGACTTCGTGCGCATGGACGTCAAAGGCTGGATCATGTCGGCGAGCATCACCGCGGCCCTGTTGATCGCCTTCTGCTTCGGCTACTCCGTTCAGGGCACTGCCTGGGAATGGATGTCGCCATACATCGACCCGGCGGTGCTGGGCCTGGTCTGCCTGGTGATCATTCCGCTGCCACTGTCGGTGATCCGCCAGGCGCTGTCGGAGATCTTCCTGGTCACCCCCAGCGACCTGAAACTGCATGTCGATGAGGTGGCCAAGCACTTCGTCGCCCTTCACGGCCTGCAGTCGTACCGCGCCTACGTGGCCAAGGTCGGACGCTCGCGAGAGATCGAACTGTTCTTCATCGTGCCACCGGACATGGGGGCCAAGACCATTGCCGAATGGGACGCACTGCGCGATGAGGTGGGCAATGCGATTGGCGGCGAAGGGCCGGATCGCTGGCTGACGGTGGTGTTTACCGGGGACAAGGAGTGGGCGGAGTAAGGCGCGCTATGGGGCGACCACCGGCAAGCCGATCTGCCCACGTGATTTTTTTCGACGCCGTCTTTCCACTGACGGGATTGAGCACGCTGCAAAAGCTGCGGACAATGGGGCGCGATACCTCATCGCCCAATACCTTCCCGATGCGAACAGCGCCATGCTCAAAATCTTCAGAGAAAAAAAATTCAAGAAAGCATTCCGAAAAATGGGAGGCAAGGCAGCCGGGGGGCCAGATTCCTTCGCCTCCCGCGCCAGCGCATCCATCGAGGAGGGTGTCAAGCTAGGACACATCCGAGTGGAGCCCCCTTCGTTGTCGATTGGTGCGCATACCTACATCAGAAGCGGGACCAAATTATCCTTGATCGCCGAAATTGGCCGCTTTTGCTCCATTGGGTCTGACTGCACGCTTGGCCAGGAGAAACACACGCACCCAATGGACTGGGTGAGCACACACCCGTTTCAATACGAGACCGGAGCATTGTCCTACTCCCCCCAACTATCCTGGACCACCGTAGGACACGACGTTTGGATCGGGCACGGCGCCACCGTGTTGGAGGGCGTGAATGTCGGTACAGGGGCAATCATTGCGACAAGAGCCTTGGTGACCCGCGACGTGCCACCCTACGCAATCGTGGGGGGAAACCCAGCGAAGATCATCAGATACCGCCACAGCGCCGAAACCATTGAGCGACTTCTCCAAAGCGAATGGTGGAACCTTGACCTCGAATTCCTGAGAAGCCTTCCTCTTGACGATACGGAGGCGTTTCTCAAGATTATCGAAAACAGCGCCGGTCTACCGCAGGCAACGTACTCAAGATTGAAAGTCGCCAAACGCACCGCGCAGTGAACGTCCGCAATGGAGTGAAGGAGCCTTGAAAGGTTCGTGTTCAGGCCACCGGCCATACCATGGCACAGCGACTTTCCGGCGCGAATCCGTGCTTGTACTCCTCGCTCAGTATCGCCGCCAGCCGCTGATCAAGGTCTTTGGGGGCCTTGGCCTCAAAGCCCAGGCGGGCGTAAAAGGGGGCGTTCCACGGCACGCTCGTGAATGTCGTAAGCGTGACGAAACCAAGTCTGTGTGACCGCGCGTGATCCTTCGCCGCTTCGATCAGATGCCGCCCTATACCCTGACCTTGCATCGATTGGTCCACCGATACTTCATGGATGTGAAGTTCATTGCCGTGGCGCTCAGCGCTGAGAAATCCTTGCGGTCGATGTTCGGCATCGATTGCAACCCAGCAGGTCGACTGTGCAATGAGTTGGCGATGACGCTCTACGGACATCGGAGGCGACTCAGCCAGCCAACTCAGCTGATCGATCAGGCGAAAGGATTGAGCGGCGGAAGTTTCTATGGCGGGCAGAAGTGGCGCATCTTCCGGCACAGCGGGGCGGATGATAAGCATGCGTCGTCCAAAAAGGGTCACGGATCGTTCATGAATGCTAGAACGAAAAAGCCCACCATAGAAGGTGGGCTTTTCAACACATCTAAGTGAGGCTTGGGTGCCTCATACAGCAGCATGACCAGGTATGGCTTAGTGAAGCCGTGTTTCCTGTACTCGCGGACTGCTGTGAATATGGTGGGTCGTGTAGGATTCGAACCTACGACCAATTGGTTAAAAGCCAACTGCTCTACCAACTGAGCTAACGACCCGTTGGATGGCGCGTATAATACTGATTTCTAACGGGAAATCAACACCCCATCGCAAAATTTTTTAAAAATATCGCGTCGGGTCCTGTACACCGGCGGCCTTGAAGCCCTCGGCACGCAGGCGGCAGCTGTCGCATTTGCCACAGGCACGGCCGTCATCGTCGGCCTGGTAGCAGGACACGGTGAGGCTGTAGTCCACGCCGCGAGCAAGACCCGCCTGGACGATCTGTGCCTTGCTCATGTTCTGCAGTGGCGCCTGGATACGGAAGCCCTGCCCCTCTACACCAGCCTTGGTGGCAAGGTTGGCCATGCGCTCGAACGCTTCGACGAACTCAGGGCGGCAATCGGGATAGCCGGAATAGTCCACCGCGTTCACACCAATAAAGATATCGCGCGCTTCGAGCACTTCAGCCCAACCCAGCGCCAGCGACAGGAACACCGTATTGCGAGCCGGCACGTAGGTCACCGGAATGCCCTCGCCCGGGGTTTCCGGCACATCGATGCTGCTGTCGGTCAGGGCCGAACCGCCAATACCATCAAGGTTCAGGCCGATGACCTTATGTTCGACGACACCCAGGTCCCGCGCTACGCGAGCGGCTGCGTTAAGCTCGGCACGGTGGCGCTGGCCGTAATCGAAGCTCATGGTATAGCAGCTGTAGCCCTCGGCCTTGGCCATGGCCACCACCGTGGCCGAATCCAGGCCGCCGGACAGCAGAATTACCGCGCGTTTCTCACTCATGTACTGCTACTCCTTCAATCAACGTCCGGGTTCGTCGTTCCACAGCAGCTTGTGCAGCTGCAGCTGGAAGCGCACGGGCAGGTTGTCGGCTACGATCCAGTCCGCAAGGTCGGTGGCGCTCACCTGGTGATGACTTGGTGAGAACAACACTTCCCCGGCACGTTCAGCGAGGTTGTACTGAATGAGCTTGGAAACCGCCCAGTCATAGTCCTCGCGAGAGCAGATGACGAACTTGACCTGGTCATTGTGGGTCAGGTGCTCGATGTTCTCGTAACGGTTTCGGTGAGACTCCTCCGAGCCGGGCGTCTTGAGGTCGACTACACGGCTGACGCGGGTATCGGTGCCGGCGATATCCAGGGCACCGCTGGTCTCGAGGGAGACTTCGTAGCCGGCATCGCACAGCCGCTGCAGCAGCGGCAAGGCGTTGGGCTGGGCCAACGGCTCGCCACCGGTTACACAGACGTAACGCGGCTTGTAACCGGCCACCTGCTCGAGAATGTCGTCGAGGGTGCGGACGGTGCCGCCACTGAAGGCGTAGGCACTGTCGCAGTACTGGCAACGCAGGGGACAACCGGTAAGGCGCACGAATACTGTGGGCAGCCCAGCCGTTCGCGTTTCACCCTGCAAAGAGTAAAAGACTTCGGTGATGCGTAATGTGTCTTGCATGATCGCCACGGGCGTGACAGCTAAACAGGCTGTCCGCCTCCGTCAGGCACTGTTGCGGACTCGACATGGCGTTATCCGCAGCAGCGTGTTTACGAAAAAAGGGCATTGATTCTAACGAAAAAACCCGCGGCAAGCGCGGGTTTCTTTCAAGCATTGCAGCTTAGAGCTTCTGCAGGTCACGCTGGGCCAGTTGCGCGGCGGATGTGCCTGGGTACTGGCTGATGACTTGCTGGAGGATGCCCTTGACCTTGTCGGTATGCCCCATACGGCGCTCGACATCAGCCAGTTTGTACAGCGAATCCGGCACCTTGCTGTGCTTGGGGTACTTCTGGCCAACCTGGGCGAAGGCCTGGCTGGCAGCCTGCAGATCGCCCTTGGCCAAGTTCACCTCACCCAGCCAATACTGGGCATTGCCGGCGTACTGACTGTTGGGGTACTTGCGAAGGAAGGCGCCGAAGGCTTGTGCAGCCTTGTCGAAGTCCTTCTGCTTGATCAGGTCGAAAGCGGCATCGTAATACAGCTTCTCTTTCGCCGGATCACCCGGTTCGCTACTGGCGGCCGGTTGTTGCGCAGCAGCGCCAGCGGCACCTGCTGCAGCACCGGCGGCGGCACCAGGTGCACCGCCGGTAGAAGAATTGTCAGGGGTCGCGGCTGGCGCGGCGCCACTGTTGATGCGACGGTCCAGATCCTGGTAACGCTCCAGGTTTTCCTGCTTCATGCGGGCCACATCGTTCTGCAACTCTTCGATGATGCCCTGCTGGCGGGAAATCTGATCCTGCATCTGTTGCAGCTGCATGAACAGCTGGCCCTGTGCAGAGGCAGGGGTCGAAGCCCCTGCCCCGGCATAGGCGCCGCTCGTGCCATAACCCGAAGGTGGGTAAGCACCTGCGTTGTCATCTACTACAGGAACCTCAGCCCAAGCCGCAAGCGGCAGGCTGAGTGCGAGGACGGTTACTACACGGCGGCACATACGCATGAGAACTTACTTACGCAGTTCTACGCGACGGTTCTGAGCCCAGGACTGCTCGTCGTTGCCAGTGGCAACCGGACGCTCTTCGCCGTAGGAGACCAGTTCCAGTTGAGCAGGGGAAACGCCCTGCAGAACCAGGTAGCGCTGAACGGCCTTGGCACGACGCTCACCCAGAGCCATGTTGTACTCGCGGGTGCCGCGCTCGTCGGTGTTGCCTTCCAGAACAACGCGGTTGCCGTTGGCTTTCAGGTCCTTGGCGTGAACGTCCAGGGCGCGCATGGCTTCTGGCTTCAGATCCGAGCTGTCGTATTCGAAGTAGAAGGTGGTGATTGCGCGCAGGGCGGCTTCTTCGCTCAGGGAGCCGTCGACAGCGCCAGTGTTGGCACCGTAGCCAGCGTTCGGGTCAACAGCGCCTTCACCAGCGTTGTCGCCGCCTTTCGAGGAGCAACCTACAGCTACGGCCATGGCCAGAGCCAGCGCAGCAAATTTACCAAACTTCAGCATTTCCATCGTGAAACTCCTAATGAAACCCCAGTGTGTTAAGCAAAAGTATTACGCCGCAATCAGTTCAGGTAAGGGGACCAGGACGGTTCTCTGACTTCGCCTTGAGCGGTAGGAAGTGGGAGCCTCACGCGTCCATTAAGCGACACGAGCATCAAGACTCCCCGGCCCTGCTGGCGGGTGGCGTAGATTAGCATGGTGCCGTTTGGCGCAACAGTGGGAGACTCATCAAGACTGGTCTCGGAGAGAATCTTTACACTTCCACGTTGCAGATCCTGGGCAGCCACTTTGAAGTTGGTGAAACCCTGCTGACGGTGAATCATCACCAAGGTCTTTTCATCGGCCGAAAGTTTCGGGTTGGCGTTGTAGTTACCCACGAAAGTTACGCGCTCGGCACCACCACCGCTGACCGACTGCTTGTAGATCTGCGGTTTGCCGCCACGGTCGGAGGTGAAGTACAGGGTGTTGCCATCTTTACCCCAGAACGGTTCGGTATTGATACCCGGGCCGGCGGTGACGCGGCTGATCTGGCGCGAGGCAACGTTCATCACATAAATGTCCGGATTGCCATCCTTCGAAAGTACGAAGGCCAGGCGGGTGCCATCCGGGGACCAGGCTGGTGCACCGTTCAGACCCTCGAAGTTGGTGACCTGTTCGCGGCGACCGGTATCGATGTGCTGGATGAAGATACGCGGACGCTTCTGCTCGAACGAGACATAGGCGATGCGTTTGCCATCCGGTGCGAAGCGCGGCGACAGGATCGGCTCGCGCGACTGCAGCAGGGTCACAGCGCGGGCACCATCGTAGTCCGAACGCTGCAGGGTGTAGCGGGTGTTGTTGGCCGAGAAGCGCTCAGCGGTCACGTACAGCATGCGGGTGGAGAATGCACCCTTGATGCCGGTGAGCTTCTCGAACGACTGGTCGGCGATGTAGTGGGACATGTCGCGCAACTGGTCGACACCGCCCGCGACGCTGCCGGTCAGCACTTGCTGCTCGGTGGCGACGTTGAACAGTGCGTATTGAACCTGCAGGCGCCCGCCCGACGGCACGATGCTGCCAACCATGACGTACTGGGCACCAAGGGCTTTCCAGTCACGGAAGATCACTTCGCTGGCCTGGGTCGGCTGGCTGATCATGTTCTGCCGTGGAATTGGCGCGTAGTAGCCAGAGTTGCGCAGGTCGTTACCAATGATATCGGCCATGTCTTCCGGCAGCACGCTACCACCCTGCAGACCGAACGGCACAACCGCGATGGGCGTAGCCCTGTCGCTGCCGCTGGTGACCAGGATGTTCTTTTCCTCTGCCATGGCCATGCCAGCCACGCAGCAGAGCATGACCAGCATTCCTCGAAGGAGTTTAATCACAACGCAAGATCCTCAGGTGTAAATGTCATCTTGAACGAACGGTACGGATTGAACTCGTTCGGCTTCAAGCCCTGCATTTCGGTCAAGCGACCGATGTTCTTCACTGCTGCCACCGCCGAACTGTCGAATGGACCGTCTCCACTGGAGCGAGCCACACTGACGCCGGTAATGGTGCCATCCGGCAGCATGCTGATCTGCAGGACTACCGTCATGCCTTTGCGCGCAGAAGGTGGACGCGCCCAGCCTTCGGCCGCGCGCATACGAATCAGGTCGTCGAAATCGCCGGCCACCTGGTCCCCCTGCTCGTCGGCCAGGGCCTGCTGCCGCTCGGTGGTGTCGGACAACAGCTCGGCCAATGCCTGGGCTTTCTTGTCTTCCGCCGCCTTGCGAGCCGCTTCCTGTGCCTTCTTCTTCTGGGCATCTGCCGCGGCCTTTTTCTTGGCCTCTTCAGCTGCCTTCTTCTTCGCTTCCTCGGCCGCCGCTTTCTTCTTGGCGTCCTCGGCTGCTTTCTTCTTCGCCTCCTCGGCGGCCTTTTTCTTGGCCTCCTCAGCGGCTTGTTTCTTGGCTTCTTCCTCGGCCTGCTTCTTGGCCTCTTCCTCTGCCTTTTTCTTGGCGATGTCAGCCTGCTGTTTCTCAGCGGCTTTCTTCGCTTCTTCAGCCTTCTTGGCTTCGGCGGCTTTCTTGGCCTCGGCAGCCTTGGCAGCCTCTTCGGCCTTCTTGGCCTCGGCGGCTTCGCGGGCCTCTTCGGCCTTTTGAGCGGCGTCGGCTTTCTTTTGTTCCGCGGCCTTTATGGCCTCCTGCTCGACCTTCTTCTGCTCCAGCTGCTCGACCTCGGTCTGGCGCGAAGCGGTTTTCTTCGCTTCCCCGGCAATCTTCTGATTGGTCTGGGTGGTCGCCTGGCTCTTGGATTTGAGCTGGTACAGGGTCGCCTGGACGATCGGCTTGGAAGGCGGCAGCTCAGGCGTCATCGCAAAGCTGACGAACAGCATGGCGAACACCAGCACATGCAGGCCGATGGCCCAGATGCTGGGCCAGAAGTAGCTTTCCGAGGCGGATGGCTCTCGCTGCTGCATCAGGGCGCCTCGGTAATCAGGCCAACGTTACCGACACCGGCCTTCTGCAACCCGCCCATGGCGCCCATGACGGCGCCGTAGTCGACAGCCTTGTCGCCACGAATGAAGACCTGGGTCTGTTTGCCCTGGTCGCGACCGGCGGCGATGATCTTGGTCACCGCACTGGTCATTTCCGGCAGGGTCATGGCCTTGTCCATCTGCTTGTCGGTGTCGACTTCGCTGCCGAGGTTCCAGTAGTAGGTTTTGTCGGCCTTGATGGAGATGGTCAGGATCTGGACGTTGTTGTCCTGCGGCAAGGCTTCACTGGAAACCTTGGGCAGGTCGACCTTCACGCCCTGGTTGAGCATGGGGGCCGTCACCATGAAGATAACCAGCAGCACCAGCATCACGTCGATGTAGGGCACCACGTTCATCTCGGCGACCGGCTTGCGTTTGTGGCGAACTCGGGCCATGGGCTTCTACCTGCTTACTCTTCGCTGGTGTGCACTTTACGGTGCAGGATCGCCTGGAACTCGTCGGCGAAGGTGTAGTAACGGCCGATCAGCACTTCACTGCGGGCAGCAAAACGGTTGTAGGCGATGACCGCAGGAATTGCGGCGAACAGGCCGATTGCGGTGGCGATCAGGGCCTCGGCGATACCAGGAGCGACAGTGGCCAAGGTGGCCTGCTGGGCGCTGGCCAGGCCACGGAAGGAGTTCATGATGCCCCATACGGTACCGAACAGGCCGATGTACGGGCTGGTGGAACCGACGGTGGCCAGGAACGGCAGGCTCTGCTCGAGCTTTTCTTCCTCGCGGGAGATGGCAACGCGCATGGCACGGCCAACGCCTTCCATCACTGCATCCGGGTCGACGCCAGGTTGCTGGCGCAGACGCGAGAACTCTTTGAAACCGGCACGAAAGACCTGTTCAACACCGGAGTCAGGATCGGGGTTGCTGCCAGCCTGGCGATAGAGCTTGGACAGATCGATACCCGACCAGAAACGCTCCTCGAAAGCATCCAGCGCACGACGACCGGCACGCAGCATGGTGCTGCGCTGGAAGATCATGATCCATGAAGTGACCGAGGCAGCCACCAAGGCCAGCATGACCAACTGCACCACGATGCTGGCATTGCTGACCAGACTCCACATGGAGGTATGGTCGACGACGTTAGCTTCCACGCTTATTCTCCTGCATTCGATTGAGTACCCGTGCCGTCCGCCAGGAAGGCGTCACGCAGCTCTGGGGGAATGGCCCGGGGTTTGAAAGTGTCGGCGCGCACGGCGGCCACCAGGAACTGCCCCTCGCAGAGCAGCGTTTCATCCTTTTCCCGCCAGACCTGCTGTACGAAACGCAGACTGGCGCGATTGAGTTCAAGTACTTGCGCGGTGACCCGGAGCTCGTCGTCCAGGCGCGCCGGCGCGTGATAGCGTGCTTCGCTGGAGTGGACCACGAACAGGAGGTTTTCTCCGGCCAGCTGCGCCTGGGAAAAGCCCAGGTGGCGCAACCGCTCCGTGCGCGCACGCTCCATGAATTTCAGATAATTGACGTAATACACCACGCCACCGGCATCGGTGTCCTCGTAATAGACGCGACAACGGTGTGCGAACGGTTCCAGGCCATTTTGCGCGCGCATACTCTAGTGCTTACTCCTCAGCTTGCCAATCCGCTGTAGCAACTGTTTTTTCTTAAATAATGTCTGATTGCCAGCAACCCTGCGGCATGCCAGCGGTAGGACCACGAAAAGCGGGATTCGATCTGTCATTCATCGCCTGGCTCGCAATAATCGCCCCCCTCCCCCAGCCTTCCGGGCACGTTCAGACCGAAATGCAGGTAGGCATGCCGCGTGACTACGCGCCCGCGCGGGGTGCGCATGATATAGCCTTGCTGGATCAGGTAAGGCTCGAGCACATCCTCGATGGTGTGGCGCTCTTCGCTGATGGCCGCCGCCAGGTTGTCCACGCCCACAGGACCGCCGTCGAACTTCTCGATCATGGTCAGCAGCAGGCGGCGGTCGGAGTGGTCGAAACCACGCTCGTCGACATCCAGCAGGTTCAACGCCAAGTCGGCCACGGCCTTGGTGATCTGCCCCTTGCCACGCACTTCGGCGTAGTCGCGCACCCGGCGTAGCAGTCGGTTGGCGATACGCGGCGTGCCACGGGCACGCCGGGCAATTTCGAAGGCACCCTGGTCCTCGATCGAAAGCCCGAGGATGCTGGCCGACCGACTGACGATGGTGGCCAGGTCCTGGTTGCTGTAGAACTCCAGACGCTGAACGATACCGAAGCGATCGCGCAGCGGGTTGGTGAGCATGCCGGCACGGGTGGTGGCACCGACCAGGGTGAACGGCGGCAGGTCGAGCTTGATCGAGCGGGCGGCAGGCCCTTCGCCGATCATGATGTCGAGCTGGAAGTCTTCCATGGCCGGATACAGCACTTCTTCGACCACTGGCGACAGCCGGTGGATTTCGTCGATGAACAGTACGTCATGAGGTTCAAGGTTGGTCAGCATGGCTGCCAGGTCACCCGGCCGCTCGAGAATAGGGCCCGAGGTACTTTTGACCGATACGCCCATCTCATGGGCAATGATATTGGCCAGGGTGGTCTTGCCCAGCCCGGGCGGACCAAAAATCAGGGTGTGATCCAGCGACTCGTGGCGACCGCGAGCAGCCTGGATGAACAGGGACATCTGCTCGCGCACGACGGGCTGGCCGATGTATTCATCCAGCCGCAGCGGGCGAATCGCCCGGTCCTGGACTTCTTCACGGTCGCGGCCAGTGGCGGCGATCAAGCGGTCGGCTTCGATCACTTGGTAATCATCCCCTTCAGGCTACGGCGAATCAGCTCTTCGCTACTCAGGCCAGCCTTGTCCTTGATGGCGGATACCGCCTTGCTCGCCTCCTGAGGCTTGTAGCCCAGAGACACCAGCGCACTGACCGCATCGGCCTCGGCGTTATTGGCGCTGCTGACCGGCACCGGCCCATCGGAGACGAGCGTGAACATCGCAGGCGAGGTTTCCCAGGCCTTGAACCGGTCCTTGAGCTCGACCAGCAAGCGCTCGGCGGTCTTCTTGCCAACGCCGGGCACCCGCACCAGCGTCGAAGCGTCCTGGGCCTGGACACAGCGCACCAGTTCGTCGACCTCAAGGCCAGACATCAAGGCCAACGCCAGCTTCGGTCCTACGCCATTGAGACGAATCAGCTCGCGAAACAGCTCACGCTCGCGCTTTTCATGAAACCCATACAGCAGGTGCGCATCCTCGCGCACCACCAGGTGGGTATGCACGGTGACCGACTCGCCCACCTTGGGCAGACGGTACAGGGTGGTCATCGGCACTTCGAGCTCATAGCCCACGCCATTGACATCGATAATCAGGTGCGGCGGCTGTTTTTCCGCCAGGGTGCCGCGCAAACGTCCAATCACGTTCCGATCCTTCCTCTCGGGGAGCCGATCAAAGACCGCACAACCCTATCAGCAAAAGCAGCGGGTGAACGTTTCACCCGAGCAAAATGTGTATCAGCGCATGAAGTGCTTACAGACGCAAGCGTCCACCACGCCGCCGAGCCGTCGCCAAGCCGTGAGGCACCAGGCTGGAGCGGGTATGGGCATGACACAAGGCGATGGCCAGTGCGTCGGATGCATCGATCTGCGGTTTCTGGGTCAATTTGAGCAAATGCATGACCATCATCATCACCTGCTCCTTGTTGGCCCCCCCGGTACCGGCAACGGCCTGCTTGACCTGGGTGGCACTGTACTCGGCGATTTCCAGACCCGCCTCGGCGGCGGCAACGATCGCCGCGCCACGGGCCTGGCCAAGCTTGAGCGCCGAGTCGGCATTGCGAGCCATGAACACCCGCTCGATCCCCATGGTCACCGGGCCGTGCTGGGCGATGATTTCTCCGACACCACGAAAGACGATCTGCAATCGCTCATGCAGCTCGCCACTGCCGGTGCGGATGCAGCCCGACGCCACGTACTCGCAACCACGCGCGGTTTGGCGTACCACGCCGTAACCGGTGATCCGCGAGCCGGGGTCGATACCAAGAATCAGAGTCATAGTGCCTGTCGTACAAAGCCCATGTTTAAACACCATTGGGGCCGCTGCGCGCCCCATCACTGCAAGCCAGCGATGGGCTGCACAGCGGCCCCAATAAAGCTACCTGCCTGGCCCGGATGCCCAGGGCACCTTAGCCAAGTTTTTCCAGGATCTCTTCGGAAATCTCGGCATTGGAGTAGACGTTCTGTACGTCATCCAGGTCTTCGAGCATGTCTATCAGCTTGAGCACCTTCTCGGCCCCCTCCTGGTCCAGTTCGGCGCTGGTGGTCGGCTGCATCACGATCTCGGCATCGGCGGCCTTGAAGCCAGCTTCCTCCAAGGCGTTACGCACGGCATAGAAGCTGTTGAACGAGGTAAACACATCGAACGAACCGTCTTCGTTGGCCACAACGTCATCGGCATCGGCCTCCATGGCCGCTTCCATCAGGGCATCCTCGTCAAGGCCAGGGGCAAAGCTGATCTGCCCCTTGCGCTCGAACAGGTACGCGACCGAACCATCGGTACCGAGGTTGCCGCCACATTTGGTGAAGGCATGGCGAACGGCCGCTGCGGTGCGGTTGCGATTGTCGGTCATGGCTTCGACCATGATGGCCACGCCACCTGGGCCATAACCTTCGTAGCTGAGTTCTTCGACGTTGTCGCTTTCGTTGGTGCCAGCACCACGGGCCACGGCCCGGTCGATGATGTCGCGGCTCATGTTGGCGCCCAGCGCCTTGTCCAACGCCAGACGCAGGCGCGGGTTGGAGGCCGGATCAGGCCCGCCCTGCTTGGCGGCGACCGTCAGCTCGCGGATCCACTTGGTGAAGATCTTGCCTCTCTTGGCATCCTGGCGCTCTTTGCGGTGCTTGATGTTCGCCCACTTGGAATGACCAGCCATATCGACTCCAAAATCCTTGATACAGAAACAAGTTCCGCCCCGTAGGGCGGAACGCGTGTGATCTTGCGCAAAAGCGCATGGGCGCAACCCTGCGGGTGCGCCCGCGGTCCGCTTACTCGACCTTGGTCTGCTCGCGCAGACGGATGTGCAGCTCGCGCAGTGCCTTGGCATCGACCATGCCAGGGGCCTGGGTCATGACGCACGCGGCGCTCTGGGTTTTCGGGAAGGCGATCACTTCACGGATCGACTGGGCGCCGGTCATCAGCATGACCAGACGGTCCAGACCAAAGGCCAGACCACCGTGTGGCGGTGCGCCGAACTTCAGAGCGTCGAGCAGGAAGCCGAACTTCTCTTCCTGCTCTGCCGCCTCGATACCCAGCAGGCGGAATACCGCCTGTTGCATTTCCTTGCGGTGAATACGGATCGAACCGCCACCCAGTTCGGTACCGTTGAGCACCATGTCGTAGGCACGGGACAGCGCACCGGCCGGGTTGGCCTCGAGCTCTTCAGGGGTGCACTTCGGCGCGGTGAACGGGTGATGCAACGCGGTGAAGCTGCCGTCTTCGTTCTCTTCGAACATCGGGAAGTCGACCACCCACATCGGCGCCCACTCGCAGGTCAGCAGCTCGAAGTCGTGGCCCAGGCGGATACGCAGCGCGCCCAGGGCTTCGCTGACGATCTTGAACTTGTCGGCACCGAAGAACACGATGTCGCCGTCGACCGCACCCACGCGATCGAGGATCACGTTGAGGTTGGCCTCAGGGATGTTCTTGACGATTGGCGACTGCAGGCCTTCGACGCCCTTGGCACGCTCGTTGACCTTGATGTACGCCAGGCCCTTGGCACCATAGATGCCCACGAACTTGGTGTACTCGTCGATCTTGCTGCGCGGCATGCTGGCACCGCCAGGCAGGCGCAGGGCGGTCACGCGGCACTTCGGATCGTTGGCCGGGCCGGCGAAGACTTTGAAGTCGACGTCCTTGAGCTGATCGGCAACGTCGACCAGCTCCAGCGGAATACGCAGGTCTGGCTTGTCGGAACCGTAACGACGCATGGCCTCCTCGAAGGTCATGTGCGGGAACTCGCCGAACTCCAGGTCCAGCACTTCCTTGAACAGCTTGCGGATCATGCTCTCGGTGAGGCCCATGATCTCGGATTCGTCCAGGAAGCTGGTTTCGATGTCGATCTGGGTGAATTCCGGCTGACGGTCGGCACGCAGGTCCTCGTCACGGAAGCACTTGGCAATTTGGTAGTAACGGTCGAAACCGGCCACCATCAGCAGCTGCTTGAACAGCTGCGGCGACTGCGGCAGGGCAAAGAAGCTGCCAGCGTGGGTACGGCTCGGCACCAGGTAGTCGCGCGCACCTTCCGGCGTGGCTCGGGTGAGGATCGGGGTTTCGACGTCGAGGAAGCCGTTCTCGTCGAGGAAGCGACGAATGCTGCTGGTGATGCGCGAACGCAGGCGCAGCTTGTCGGCCATTTCCGGACGACGCAGGTCGATGAAGCGGTAGCGCAGACGGGTTTCCTCGCCCACGTCGGAGTATTCGTTCAACGGGAAGGGAGGGGTTTCCGCTTCGTTGAGCACATTCAGCTGGTAGCCGAGGATTTCGATGGCGCCGGAGGCCATGTTGGCGTTCACCGCACCTTCCGGACGCTTGCGTACCTTGCCAGTGATCTGCACGACATACTCGCTGCGCACGCGGTCGGCAGCGGCGAAGGTTTCGGCGCGATCCGGGTCGAACACGACCTGAGCCATGCCTTCGCGGTCACGGATATCGAGGAAGATCACCCCGCCGTGGTCGCGGCGACGATGGACCCAGCCGCAAAGGGTGACTTCCTGGCCGTCCAGGCTCTCGTTCAGTTGGCCGCAATAATGGCTGCGCATCATGATGGTGGTTTCGCTTCTCGTGATTCGTGTATTCGGTGGAGGTCTTGACCGCCCAGAGGGCTAATACTGCAAGACCCGACTACTGCAATTCAACTCAGTCGGCCTTGTCGCCGCCTGCCAGATTCTTTTTTGCCCCGGTCTTGAAGTCGGTTTCGTACCAACCGTTACCGCTCAGGCGGAAACCGGGCACCGACAGCAGCTTCTTCAACGCAGGCGCCTGACACGCCGGGCAATCGGTCAGCGGCGCGGCGCTGATCTTCTGCAACACCTCCATCCGGTGATCGCAGGATTCACATTGATAGTCATACAGGGGCATGGATGTCTCTCGTCAACCACAACGCAGGCTGCCGGGGCAGCAAAAAGCGGGATTATATATGGTTAACAGGCGCTGCGCAGCCCGCCCGGCGATCAGCGTCCGCTCGGCGGCTCAAGCAGCCAGGCGACGCAGATCACCCGAATCAGGCCACTGAAGTTCCTCACCCCGCCCTGACGCAGGTGCACCTCGCGGTCCACGTACGACAGCACAGCACTGACCGAACAGCCATTGGCTGCGGCAATCCGCTCCAGGATGCGCCAGTAGACCGCCTCCAGGCGCAAGCAGGTGGAAAATCCGTTGAGCCTTACCGAACGGGACACCGGCTGGATCTGCAACATGTCGAAATCGGCCTTGAACGGGTCGACGCACTGCCGACCTGGCCAGCGCCCTTGATTACCCCCTCGCTTCATCGCTTGCGTCGTGTCTTGCATCGGGTCACTCCACTGCCACGGGAACTCAGCCCCAATGAAGCCCGCGACACCCACCGCTAAGCAGCGGCAAGGGTTTCCCGCCAAAACGCCAAAGCCCGATTGCGCTGGGCACAACCGGGCTTTATCAGGATTCCGACGCAATAAGACGACTATTTACCGTCCAACAGCACCCGCAACATCCAGGCCGTCTTCTCGTGCACCTGCATCCGTTGAGTCAGCAGGTCGGCGGTCGGCTCGTCACTGACCTTGTCCACCACCGGGAAAATGCTGCGCGCCGTACGCACCACCGCCTCCTGGCCCTGCACCAGCTGCCGGATCATTTCGTCCGCTGCTGGCACGCCCTCTTCTTCCTTGATCGACGAATGTCGCGCGTAAAAGGCATAGGAACCGGGCGCAGGGAAGCCCAAGGCACGAATGCGCTCGGCGATCGAATCGACGGCCAGCGCCAACTCGTTGTATTGCTCCTCGAACATCAGGTGCAACGTGCGGAAGGACGGGCCGGTGACGTTCCAGTGAAAGTTGTGGGTTTTCAGATACAGCACATAGGTATCCGACAACAGGCGAGAAAGCCCTTCGACGATGGATTTGCGATCTTCTTCAGAGATACCGATATCGATTGCCATGAAGTTCCCCTTTTCCATGATGGCTTGTTGAACAAGCGGGCCCGAAACACTGTACCAACACTTTCCCCAACCCGCATGTGACACAAGGCAATGGATCGACGGCAACCGCCCTCGGTTTGAGAAGCCCCCGCCTTTGCTGTTAAATAGGCACGGTGCCACC
Source organism: Pseudomonas taiwanensis DSM 21245 (assembly GCF_000425785.1). Classification (GTDB taxonomy): domain Bacteria; phylum Pseudomonadota; class Gammaproteobacteria; order Pseudomonadales; family Pseudomonadaceae; genus Aquipseudomonas; species Aquipseudomonas taiwanensis. The sequence goes on along the minus strand of NZ_AUEC01000024.1, from coordinate 56,823 downwards.
CGTGCGGATTGTCATTGCCGGGTGCATAGGCTGGCCTGCCACGTGTTCGCGCTCTACACCTCATGCGCACCGTGCCGCCAGCTCTTCCTGTGATCGGCCTTATCAACTGTGAGCCAACCCATGTTCAAGATCGTCCATCTGGTGACGGGCGTAGCGGCTTTGCTGCTGTCGCTCATACCTGGCCTGAAAACCGATGCAACACCTTTCCTGCAACAACCCGACGCGGTCTACCTCGCCCTGCTCGGCCTGCTCAACCTGCTGCTCGCCCCGGTCGTACCGCTGTACTACCGAGGCGCTCGCCAGCAATTGCAACACCTGGCCTGCGCCCTGCTGGTGGTGGCCGTGGTGCTGCAGACCCTGACGCTGCTGGCACGCCCGGAAATGGGCAACCTGGCCGCCCTGGTCTGTGCGGCATTGGCCGTCGCGCTGCACCTGGCCGCTGGCTTCGCACGCAGCGGCCGCAAAGCCCGCAGCACCCAGCAGGCGCCCCTGGAAGGCGGCAAGCGCGATACCGGCACCGTCAAGTGGTTCAATACCTCGAAGGGCTTTGGCTTCATCTCCCGCGATTCGGGCGATGACATCTTCGTCCACTTTCGCGCCATTCGTGGCGAGGGCCACCGCATTCTGGTCGAAGGCCAGCGCGTGGAGTTTTCGGTGATGCATCGCGACAAGGGCCTGCAAGCCGAAGACGTGGTCGCGGTTACCCGCCGCTGACCGTGCACGGCCCTGGCCACCCCAGGGCCGCCCTTCAATAATGTGGCGGAGGCGCCTCTTCGCCTTCACCACCATATTGCCCGATCATTTCTTCGTATCGCTTGATCAGCTCGGCCATCTGCAACTGCAGGCGCTCGATCACCCGCCCCTGCTCGACCACCACATCATTCAATGCCTGAATGGTGTCATCCTGGAACGCCTGACGGGTCTCCAGCTCGATGATGCGCGATTCGGCAGACATTTCAGGCCTCCTGGTATTGATCATCGAGCCGCGCACGCAGGCGCTGGCGTATGGCGTCGACCTGCCCTGGGCCGTACTCGATCGCAGGCACCTTGCCCCACACCGGCGCCGGCCAGGCTGCATCGCCATGGCGGCGTACGATGACGTGCATGTGCATCTGGCTGACCACGTTACCCAACGTGGCCACATTCATCTTGTCGCCAGCGAACTCATCCTTGAGGACTTCAGCCAGGTAGGTGGTTTCCTTCCACAACTGGGCCTGCTCATCGGTGCTGAGGTTGAACAGCTCGCTCACACCTTCGCGCCGTGGCACCAGGATGAACCAAGGGTAATTGGCATCCTTGCTCAGCAACACACGGGACAATGGGAAATCCCCCAGCACGAGGGAATCCTGCTGCAAACGCGAATCCAGGACGAACACGGCAAACCTCCTAAGAAAACAGCCCCGTCGAATGCGGGAAAACCTGCGCAGAGGATACCCTGCTTCGCCCCTTTGGACATGCAACGGCTCGAATTGCGCTCACTTTCGGTTCACGGACGAGCCACCTTTGCACGCTTGCGGTAACACTGCGCTACTTTTCGCACCAAAATGATGCCGAAAATGTGGATCCCACCACACATCCCCCCACGCAAACGACTCAACTTGAACAGTCCGCGGTAACACATTGACTTTTAAGGCAGCTTTTGGGCATTTGCCGACGTGCTTCGGCGGCAGACCACCCACCCCGATACCGCCCCGTATTTGCGGGACTTCGCGCCCCTTGCCCGGGGATTTTGTGAAAATTTCATGAAGCGTTGCGAATTTTGAGCACGGTTGTTGCATTCCCTTCACGCCAAGTCGGCACGACACCTGCATTGACCGGGTGGACGCGACAAATAACAACAGCGGCATTGGAGGCACCAGGGAGTTTCTCGAACCGGACTTTCTTATTACAGATCGATTACGGTGACAGAAACAGCGCTGGCGTTGTACGCCTCACTTGGGGAGGCGTGATTTGCGACATGGAACTACCTAGAAGCGACATGAGCGTAACGTTACCGAAAGGATGTTTATTCCCATATCGCCAACAACAGTCAGCGTGCTATACATTTTCGCCGACATAACAAGAAAGAGCTGTCCCATATAACTAAAAAACTTGGGCACAGCGGTACTCTTCCTAAAAACCAAAGGAGCAAATCACGATGCGCGTGATGAAGTGGAGCATGATCGCCCTGGCCGTTGCGGCAGGGACCTCGCAGTTCGCCGTAGCCTCTTCGCAAGACGAAGCAAAAGGTTTCATCGAAGACAGTTCGCTGAACCTGAAGACTCGCGCCATGTACATGAACCGCGACTTCAAGCACGGTGCAGGCAACATTGCCGACCCAACCCGCTCCAGCGGCTTCAAGAGCGGCCACCGCGAAGACAGCGGCGCATCGCTGCTGGGCACCTTCGAATCCGGCTTCACCCAGGGCACCATCGGCGTGGGCGTTGACCTCATGGCCATGGGTAGCGTCAAGTTCGATGGCGGCAAAGGCACTGCCGGTAACGGCCTGTTCCGCACCGACAGCGACGGCCACCCGGAAGATTCGCAAGGCAAAGGCGGCGCAGCCGTCAAGTTCCGCCTCTCCGACACCACCCTGAAGTATGGCCGCCAGTTCGTCGCAAGCCCTGTGTTCGCGACCGATGACAGCCGTCTGCTGCCAGAAGTGGCGGAAGGTACCTTGATCACCAGCAAGGAGATCAAGGGCCTGGAATTGAGCGCCGGTCGCTTCACCGCGCTGAGCTCGCAAACCGGCATGGGCAAGGACAGCATCAACGGCAAGCACACGCCTGGCCTGACGTCGGCCAACATTGCCGGTGCCACCTACTCCTTCACCGACAACTTCGTCGGTACCCTGGCAGCCTCTGATGTCGATGACTACTTCAAGAAGCAGTACATCAACCTCAACTACACCCTGCCGATCGATGATACCCAAGCGCTGAACTTCGACTTCAACGGCTATCGCTCCAAGGACCAGGGCCAGAAACTCTACGGCGAACTGGACAACAAACTGTGGAGCCTTGCAGCTGCCTATAGCCTGGGCGGCCACAAGTTCACCCTGGCCTACCAGCGCTCCAGCGGCGACACCGGCTACCTGTATGGCGTCGATGGTAACGGCACTGTCTTCGTGTCCAACTCCATCCAGATCTCCGACTTCGTCGGTGCCGAAGAGAAATCCTGGCAGGCTCGCTACGACCTGAACATGGCTTCCTACGGCGTACCTGGCCTGAGCTTCATGACCCGTTACGTCTACGGTGACAACATCGAGACTACTTCCAACACCGAAGGTAAGGAACACGAGCTCAACGTCGAGTCCAAGTACGTCATTCAGGAAGGCCCGGCCAAAGACCTGTCCTTCCGCGTACGCTACGCCGTTTACCGTGCAAACAACGCGTACAACGCCGACTACGCTTCGGACAACAACGACCTGCGCCTGATCCTCGAGTACCCGCTGAGCATCCTGTAAGCTTCGGCCGACAGCGCTTCGCAATTGAAAAAGCCCGGCACATGCCGGGTTTTTTCTTGGCTGACAACTGCCAGCCAGTGCTGCATTCTGTACGCTTTCGTTTCGCCCCCGTACAATGCGGGGTCATTTCACATTCAGGCAATCGACACGGCTCACCATGCGCACCAGTCAATATTTGCTCGCCACCCAAAAAGAAACCCCTGCCGACGCCGTGGTCATCAGCCACCAGCTCATGCTGCGCGCTGGCATGATCCGCAAGCTGGCCTCCGGCCTGTATACCTGGCTGCCGATGGGCCTGCGGGTAATGCGCAAGGTCGAGGCCGTGGTCCGCGAGGAAATGAACGCTGCTGGGGCCCTGGAAGTGTTGATGCCAAGCATCCAACCTGCCGAGCTGTGGCAGGAGTCCGGCCGCTGGGAGCAATACGGCCCTGAACTGCTGCGCCTGAAAGACCGCCACAATCGTGACTTCTGCGTCGGCCCGACCCACGAAGAGGTCATCACCGACCTGGCCCGTAACGAGCTGTCCAGCTATAAACAGCTGCCGCTCAACATGTACCAGATCCAGACCAAGTTCCGTGACGAGATCCGCCCGCGCTTCGGCCTGATGCGCGGCCGCGAGTTCATCATGAAGGACGCCTACTCGTTCCATGCCGACCAGGCTTCCTTGCAAGAAACCTACGACCGCATGCACCAGGCGTACAGCAATATCTTCACTCGCCTGGGCCTGGACTTCCGCCCAGTGCAGGCCGACACCGGCTCTATCGGTGGTAGCTACTCGCACGAGTTCCACGTACTGGCCGAGTCCGGCGAAGACGACGTGATCTTCAGCGACACTTCCGATTACGCAGCCAATATCGAGAAGGCCGAGGCCATCCCGCGCGAAACCGTGCGCCCTGCGCCAACTGAAGAACTGCGCCTGGTCGACACCCCGAATGCCAAGACCATCAAGGATCTGGTGGACAACTTCGGCCTGCCGATCGAGAAAACCGTCAAGACCCTGATCGTCCGCGGTGCCGAGGAAGGCAAACTGGTCGCCCTGGTGGTCCGTGGCGACCACGAGCTCAATGAAATCAAGGCCGCCAAGCTGGAACAGGTTGCCGACCCGCTGGTCATGGCCACCGATGCCGAACTGCGCGAGGCCATTGGCGCCGGTGCTGGCTCGCTCGGCCCAATGAACCTGCCGATGGAGTGCATCATCGACCGCTCGGTCGCCCTGATGAGTGATTTCGGCATCGGCGCCAACATCGACGACAAACACTACTTCGGCGTGAACTGGGAGCGCGACCTCCCCGTCCCGCAGGTCGCTGACCTGCGTAATGTGGTCGAAGGTGACCCGAGCCCGGACGGCCAGGGCACCCTGGTGATCAAGCGCGGTATCGAAGTGGGTCACATCTTCCAGCTCGGCACCAAGTACAGCGAGGCGCTCAAGTGCCAGGTACTGGGCGAGAACGGCAAGCCGGTCACCCTGTCCATGGGCTGCTACGGCATCGGCGTGTCCCGCGTGGTCGCCGCGGCCATCGAGCAGAGCTATGACGACAAGGGCATCATCTGGAACGACGCCCTGGCCCCGTTCCAGATCGCCCTGGTACCGCTGCGCTACGAAACCGATGTGGTTCGCGAGGCAACCGACAAGCTGTACGCCGAGTTGACGGCTGCCGGCTTCGAAGTGTTGCTGGACGACCGTGACAAGAAGACCAGCCCAGGCATCAAGTTTGCCGACATGGAGCTGATCGGCATCCCGCACCGCATCGTCGTCAGCGATCGCGGCCTGGCCGAAGGCAACCTGGAGTACAAGCACCGCACCGAGCAAGAGGCTCAGGCACTGCCGCTCAATGAAGTGCTGACCTTCCTGCAGGCCCGCGTTCGCCGCTGATAACCAATGCACGAGTGATCATGTCCAAGCGAAGTACCTTTACCCTGGGGGGCGCCGCTTTGTGCGGCGCCCTGCTGGTCAGCGGCTGCGCCAACCAGATGTCCCAGCGCAGCGAGCACGAGGAACGCGTCGAGCGCAAATTGCTCGAGCACAGTCTGCAGATCGATGTCGGCGAGCCGAAGGTGATGGAACTGCCTCAACGGCGCGTTCGGGTCAATGAGCAGAAGCGCTTCGAAGTCACCGAGTTCGAAGTCACCCGTCGCTATGACCGCTACACGCCCTACCAGCCCTGGCGGGAGATCTACGAGATTCCGCTGGGTGCGGTGGCAGTGGTTGCCGGGATCGGCGCCAATGTGGTCAACGTCTTCGCCTTGGGCAACCTGCCGGACAGCGTCACGCACGATTGGCTCAACTACGGCGTGGCCGGGGTAAACCCGTTCATGAACGTGCAGTCCAATGGTCGTGCTCAGCAAAACCTTGCAGGCATCAGCGAAGTGCAGAAGGGCAAACGTGAAGAGTTCACCAGCATGCCCTGGAGTGAACGCCTGGTCGAGGTGAAGGCTGGCAAGCAAACCCACGAGCTGACCACCGACAGAAACGGCGTCTTGCGCCTGAACCTGCTGGACAGCCCGTTCTCCGAGCAGCACCTCAACCACGTCGGCACCCTGCACCTGCATGTGGCTGATGAAGAGAACGCCGTGCGTGGCGATGCCAGCTTGTTGGTCAGCGCCACGCTGCGCAACAAGTTGCTCGAAGCCCATGAGCTGATTTTCGATGACCTGGAAGACGATGACGTCGGCCAGTGGGTACACCGGGTCAAGCGCCTGTCGGAGCTGGGCCTGGAAGAAGAGGCCAGTGAAATGGAGCAGAGCCTGATCGAGCTGACCCGCAACGATCCGGAGCTGCAACAGGAGTTCCTGCAAGCGCTGACCAAGGCTACCGGCCGGTTGGTGGCAGATCCGGGCGTGCAGTAATAAAGCATCGCTGATAAACCGGCCTCTCCAGATACCGCTAAAAAAGCCAGACGCTCGACTCCGTGAAAGCGGCCTTGCGTCGCGTTAGGGCTACACAGGAGCTCTATCGTGACGCAAGGCCGCTTTCACGAGGTTGGCCGACACTGCATTGCTCACGGCCCTGGGAACAGCTCCAACTGCTCATGGGCCCCTCGCAAGTCCCGCAGCCTCACCCCTACCCCCAGCAAACGCACCGGCTTTCCGCCACGGGCAAAAGCCTGGCTCAGCAACTGCCGATAACTTTCCAGATCCCTGCCCGCCCCCGCCTGCTCCAGGGTGGTCTGGCTAAAGTCATGGAACTTGACCTTCACGAAAGGTTTGTCCGGTCGATAGCTGCTGTCCATTCGGGCGATTCGCTCATTCAGACTGGCCAACAGTTCAGGTAACCGTTCAAGACAGCTGGCGAGGTCAGGCAGGTCGGTGTCGTAGGTGTTCTCCACACTGACCGACTGCCTGCGACTGTCGTTGTGCACTGCCCGCTCGTCGATACCGCGCGCCAGCCCCCATAACCGCTCGCCGAAACTGCCGAACTCGCGCACCAGCGCAAGTCGCGACCAATCCCGCAGGTCATCGCATGTGTCGATCCCCAGGCGCGCCAGCTTATCTGCTGTGACCTTGCCGACGCCATGCAGCCTGGCCACCGGCAAAGCGGCGACGAAAGCCCCCACCTCATCTGGAGTGATGACGAACAGTCCATTGGGCTTTCGCCAGTCACTGGCAATCTTGGCCAGGAACTTGTTCGGCGCCACACCCGCCGAAACCGTTATGTGCAAGGTGCGCGCGACCCGCCGACGAATATCTTCGGCAATCCGTGTAGCGCTGCCGGAAAACCACTGGCTGTCGCTGACATCCAGATAGGCCTCGTCCAGCGACAACGGCTCGATCAGCTCGGTATAGTCTCGAAAAATGGCGTGGATCTCGCGCGAGGCCTCGCGGTAGGCATCAAAGCGCGGCTTGACGATCAGCAGGTCAGGGCACAGCTTGAGTGCATGCCGCGAGGACATGGCCGAACGCACGCCATAGGCGCGGGCCTCGTAGTTGCAGGTGGCGATCACCCCCCGCTGTTCGGGCTGCCCCCCTACCGCCATGGGGCGCCCCGCCAGACTCGGGTCGTCACGCATCTCGATTGCGGCATAGAAACAATCGCAGTCGATGTGAATGATCTTGCGCTGGGACATGGCCTACCATCGGCACTGTAAATTCATACAGATAGTAGCGTAAGCGCCCCTTATGGAAACAGCCTGCATGCGACAAGACCGGCTAATCGGGCTGAAAGCCACGTCAATCCTGAGCTGCGGACTCATTGCGTACGCTAAGAGATTGAACAAAAAAGGTTTTTTTCACGAAACAGCTTGACATAGGGAAGCAAATCCGTAGAATTCGATCTCACAGGCGCGGGATGGAGCAGCCTGGTAGCTCGTCGGGCTCATAACCCGAAGGTCGTCGGTTCAAATCCGGCTCCCGCAACCAGATTCGAGAAAAGGCCACTGTTCACACAGTGGCCTTTTTCTTTGGCGCCTTGAAAAAGGCGCGGAAGAAAAATGACGAAAAATCAATGCTTAATGCTTGACAGCCGTCCGCGAAACTGTAGAATGCGCACCACTGACGCGGGATGGAGCAGCCTGGTAGCTCGTCGGGCTCATAACCCGAAGGTCGTCGGTTCAAATCCGGCTCCCGCAACCATATTCGTCAGAACAAACCCCGCCTGTTTAACAGCAGCGCGGGGTTTGTTGCTTTTCCCCTCCAGGAAATTCCCCGCCTTACCCCCCCCTACGGCCAGGCCCCGTGTATTGGATGAACTATCTTTAACCCGCTCGGACGGCTAAAAGCGACGTCGCCCGGAGTAATATCTGGATACGTTTTCCAAAGGGACTTTCTCTTGGCCGCACCTTTCCCCCACCTCGCGCTGTGTGCACGGGGTACCCCATGACCTCCCGCAACCCTGAGCCTCAGGCTACCATCGCCTCGGCCCTACCCAGCGCCGCGCACCAGCTGACCTGGCTGGAGCGCATAAGCCGTTATCGCCAACCCATCGGGCTGGCGGTGACCTTGTTGCTGTTCGCCATGGGCCTGATCGCCTGCCGGCACCTGTTGAGCGAACTCGACATCTATGCCTTGCACGATGCCATGCTCAGCGTGCCGACCCGTGCGCTGCTCGGCGCCTTCGTGGCCACCGTGGTGGGCTTCGTGATCCTGCTCGGGTACGAATGGTCGGCCAGCCGCTACGCAGCCGTGAAACTGCCGCTACGCACTTTGGTGCTGGGTGGTTTCAGTGCGTTTGCGATTGGCAATGCCATCGGCCTGTCGATGCTGTCTGGCGGCTCGGTGCGCTACCGCCTGTATGCGCGCCAGGGGCTGGGTGCCGGGGAAGTTGCGCGGATGACGGTGTTCGCCAGTCTCTCCCTTGGCTGCGCGCTGCCTCCCCTGGCAGCCTTGGCCACCTTGAGCGACCTCTCTGCCGCAGCCACCGCCTTGCATATGGCGCCAACACTGTTGGCAGGTATCGCGATTGCCGTGCTGGCCGCGTCCGTCGTGCTGGTCATCGGGCTATACCGCCGACGCCAGGCCGAACAACCCTTGGCCGACAACCTGCTGGTACAAGTCGGACGCCGTACACTGCGCCTGCCCGGGGCTCGCCTGACGCTGCTGCAGTTGCTGATCACCGCCCTGGACGTCGCTGCGGCAGCCACCGTGCTCTATCTACTGCTTCCAGAGGCTCCGCCATTTGGCGCGTTCGTGCTGGTGTACCTGTTGGCCCTGGCCGCAGGCGTGCTCAGTCACGTACCGGGTGGCGTCGGCGTCTTCGAAGCGATTCTGCTGGCAGCCTTCGCTGACCAATTGGGCGCAGCGCCCCTGGCGGCGGCGCTGCTTCTATACCGCCTGATCTATGTCGTGCTGCCGCTGCTGATGGCATGCGTGCTGCTGCTGGCCAACGAAGCCCGTCGCTTACTGTTCGCCCAGCAGGCTATCAAGGCAGCCTCCGGGCTGGCGGCGCCGATCCTGGCGATCCTGGTGTTCCTCTCCGGCGTGGTCCTGCTGTTCTCCGGTGCGACACCGGAAATCGACACCCGCCTCGAACATATGGGGTTCCTCGTACCTCACCGACTGATCGATGCCTCGCACTTTGGCGCCAGCCTGATCGGTGTCCTGTGCCTGCTGCTGGCCCAAGGCTTGCGGCGCCGACTGTCGGCCGCCTGGCTACTGACCACTGTGTTGCTGCTGGTCGGTGCCTTGTTATCGTTGCTCAAGGGCTTCGACTGGGAAGAAGCGAGCCTGCTGACCGTGACCGCAGCCTTGCTGGCGTTGTTCCGTCGCTCGTTCTACCGCCCAAGCCGCTTGCTGGAATTGCCATTCTCGCCAATCTACCTGGTAGCCAGTGCCTGCGTGGTCGGAGCGTCGGTCTGGTTGCTGCTGTTCGCCTATCAGGATGTGCCCTACAGCCACCAGTTGTGGTGGCAGTTCACCCTGGACGCCGATGCCCCGCGTGGTCTTCGCGCCGCGATGGGCAGTGCGGTACTGCTGGTGATCGTCGCCCTGACCTGGCTGTTGCGCACTGCCCGCCCAGTGATCCACCTGCCAGATGATGATGAACTGCAGCGCGCCCACCAGATTCTGCTGGCCTCCGACCAACCCGACGGAGGCCTGGCCCTGACTGGCGACAAGGCGCTGCTGTTCCACCCAAGCGACAAGGCCTTCCTGATGTATGCGCGCCGTGGTCGCAGCCTGGTGGCCCTTTACGACCCCATTGGCCCTGCGCAAGAGCGCGCCGAAATGATCTGGCAGTTCCGCGACCTGTGCGACCTCCATCATGCCCGCCCAGTGTTCTACCAAGTGCGAGCGGAGAACCTGCCCTTCTATATGGATATCGGCCTGACCGCGCTCAAGCTCGGCGAAGAGGCCAGGGTCGACCTGCGCCGCTTTGACCTCGAAGCCAAAGGCAAGGAAATGAAAGACCTGCGCTACACGTGGAACCGCGGCGGCCGCGATGGCCTGAGCCTGGAAATCCACGAACCCGGCCAAGCGCCCCTGGCTGAACTGAAGGAGATATCCGACGCCTGGCTCGGCGGCAAGAACGTGCGCGAGAAAGGCTTCTCGCTCGGGCGCTTCAGCGCCGAGTACCTGCAGCACTTCCGTATCGCCCTGATTCGCTTCCAGGGCCGGCCGGTGGCCTTCGCCAACCTGCTGGAAACCCACAGTAACGAACTGGCCAGCCTGGACTTGATGCGCGCTCACCCCGAAGCGCCGAAGCTGACCATGGAATTCATGATGATCGGTCTGATCCTGCATTACAAAAGCCGAGACTACGCACGCTTCAGCCTGGGAATGGTTCCGCTTTCCGGCCTGCAACCGCGCCGTGGCGCCCCGCTGACACAGCGGTTGGGTTCGATGGTGTTCCGCCGCGGCGAGCAGCTTTACAACTTCCAGGGTCTGCGGCGCTTCAAGGACAAGTTCCAACCGGACTGGGAACCCCGTTACATGGCCGTGCCGGCCGGGCTCGACCCGCTGGTGGCACTGGCTGACACTGCCGCCCTGATTGCCGGCGGCCTGACTGGATTGGTGAAACGTTGATGATCCGACGCTATTGGTTGTACGTACTGGTTCCCTTGCTGCTGGCCGCGCTGTGCGGCGCCCTGGCCTTCTGGCTATGGGCTCGCCCGGCGCCCGAGGCGCGCCTTGAACAGCTGACCCTGGACGGCACCAGCATGACCCGGGTAACTCCGGGGGTTCACGCCAAGGCCAGGGTCGCCATCGGCGTACCCCAGGACCAAGCCCTGACCGGCAAGCAACTGCTGGACCTCAGCCAGGCTGGCGAAGCGCAACTGGTGCAAGTGATTCTGCCGCCGAGCGACTGCGCGAAACAGCAACAGGCGATGGACCAGGCCCTGAGCCAACTGTCCGACAAGCCGACCCTGGTTGCCGGTATTGGCCCGGGTGCGGCTCAAGCCTGGCGCTGGCTGGCCAGTCAGAGCGATGACAAGGCCCGCGCCATCTCCGTCGACTTCAGCCTCGAACAGCCGGGCTGTGCCACTGCCCTGCCGAAGTCTGCGGCCCACGGTCACTGGAACGTAGCCTGGAACGACAACCCCGATGACGCCAGCGCTGCGTTCGTGCGCGACCAGGCCAATGCCGAGACCAGCATCAGCGATTACGACATCCATCTGCCGCAGGTACTCAAGACGCAGTTGACCCAGGCATTGGTCGGTCGCGACGGTAACGCGCTTGCCATTCCGGTGGTGGAAGTCCCGGCTGGCCAAACCACCGATACCGTGACCCTGTTCCTCTCGGGCGATGGCGGCTGGCGTGACCTCGACCGCGACGTGGCGGGTGAGATGGCCAAGCTCGGCTACCCTGTGGTCGGTATCGACACGCTGCGTTACTACTGGCAGCACAAGACCCCGGAGCAAAGTGCCGCCGACCTGTCCGAACTGATGCAGCATTACCGTCAGAAATGGGGCACCAAGCGCTTCGTGCTGACCGGTTACTCGTTCGGCGCAGATGTGCTGCCAGCCATTTACAACCGCCTGCCTGTCGAGGATCAGCAGCGAGTCGATGCCGTGGTTCTGCTGGCGTTCGCCCGCAGTGGCAGCTTCGAAATCGAAGTCGAAGGCTGGCTGGGCAAGGAAGGTCAGGAAGCGCCGACCGGGCCGGAAATGGCCAAGCTGCCAGCGTCGAAGGTAGTGTGCGTCTATGGTGTTGAAGAGACCGACGAAAGTGGTTGCACCGACAAGACTGCCGTGGGCGAGCGCCTGAAACTGCCAGGCGGGCACCACTTCGACGAAAATTACCCGGCCTTGGCCAAGCGCCTGATCGGCGAGATCGAGACCCGTCAGGGCAAGTCCAGCGTCGCTGAACAGAACTGAGGCGTAGCCACGCTCCCACAGGATTACCGTGGGAGCGGCCTTGTGTCGCGAATGGGCCGCAAAGCGGCCCCGGATCACAGCCTCCCTGCATCCAGAAGGGCTGCTACGCAAGGCCGCGATGCGCGTCAGATCTCGACTTGAGTCCCCAACTCGATCACCCGGTTCAACGGCAGGTTGAAGAATCGCAGGTTGCCGTTGGCATTCTTCAGCAAGAACGCGAACAGGTTGCCCCGCCAGCGCGACATCCCTTCCAGGCGCGAAGCGATGACCGTTTCACGGCTGAGGAAGTACGTCGTGCGCATCGGGCTGAAATCCAGCTCATCCAGATGGCACAGCTTCAGCGCTTCAGGCACGTCGGGCTCGTCCATGAAGCCAAAGTGCAGCAACACGCGGAAGAACCCATCGCCGTAGGCCTCCACCTCGAAACGCTCCTGCTCCGGCACCCTTGGCCGGTCTTCGCTGACCACGGTCAGCAGCACCACCTGGCTGTGCAGCACCTGGTTGTGCAGCATGTTGTGCAACAAGGCATGAGGCACTGCATCAGGCCGCGCCGTCAGGAACACCGCGGTGCCCTCGACGCGGTGCGGCGGCTGCACGCGGATGCTGCTGATGAACACCGGCAGCGGCAAGCCGCCTTCGTCGATACGGTCCACCAGAATCTGCTTGCCACGCTTCCAGGTGCTCATGAGCAGGTACAACACCCCGCCCGCCAGCACCGGGAACGCACCGCCCTGGACGATCTTCGGCACGTTGGCGGCGAAGAACAGCCCATCCACCAATAGGAAGCCCAGCAGAATCGGCACGGCCAGCACCGGCGGCCACTTCCAAAGCAGCAGCATCACGGCCGACACCAAAATCGTGGTCATCAGCATGGTGCCCGTCACCGCCACACCGTAGGCTGCAGCCAGGGCGCCAGAGGATTCGAAACCGATCACCAGCATTACCACACCGGCCATCAGCGTCCAGTTGACCGCACCGATGTAGATCTGCCCCTGCTCGTGACTGGACGTATGCTGGATCTGCATGCGCGGGATATAGCCCAGCTGGATCGCCTGGCGCGTCAGGGAGAAGGCTCCGGAAATCACCGCTTGCGAGGCGATCACAGTCGCCAAGGTCGCAAGCCCGACCAAAGGCAGCAGCGCCCAGCCTGGCGCCAACAGATAGAACGGGTTGCGCGCGGCCTCGGGGTTCTGCAGCAAAATGGCGCCCTGGCCAAAGTAGTTGAGCACCAAGCCTGGCAAGACCAAAGCGAACCAGGCGCGGGCGATCGGCTTGCGGCCGAAATGCCCCATGTCGGCATACAGTGCCTCGGCCCCGGTCAGTGCCAGCACGACCGCGCCGAGAATGGCGACCCCCATGCCCGGGTGCACGATGAAGAAGTTCACCGCCCAGCCCGGATTGACCGCCTTGAGCACCTCAGGGCTTTGCGAGATGCCATACATCCCCAGCGTTCCCAGCACCACGAACCAGGTCACCATGATCGGGCCGAACAGCTTGCCGATCTTGTCGGTGCCATGCTTCTGCACCAGGAACAGCGCCACCAGTACCACCAGCGAAATCGGCACTACCCAGTGGTCGATGCCTTCGAACGCCAGGCCCATGCCTTCGACCGCCGACAGGACCGACACTGCCGGAGTGATCATGCTGTCGCCATAGAACAGCGAAGCCCCGATCAGGCCACTGACCACCATCAGCGTGCGCAACCGCGGATAGGCCGCCGTGGCCCGCCGCGCCAGCGCCGTCAGGGCCATGGTGCCGCCCTCCCCCTGGTTATCGGCACGCAGGATGAACATCACATATTTGAACGACACCACCCATAGCAGCGACCACAGAATCAGCGACAGGATGCCCAGCACCCCATCGTGATTGACCGGCACTCCATACCCCCCGGAGAAGACTTCCTTGAGTGTGTACAAAGGGCTGGTGCCGATATCGCCATAGACCACCCCAACAGCTGCCACGAGCAGGCCCAGCGACCGAGCCGCGCCCTGTTTCTCGCCGTGCCCGCCCTCGGCGTGACTGCTTGCCTGAACCATCGACCACTCCCGCAGACGGCCCCGAAGGCCAATAGAATTCACTCCCACGCCTGGGCCCTGCACAGACCCGGACGCAACGGCGCGAAGCATAGCGCAGCGTTCGTCGTATTTCTGCTGGTCAAGCGACCTCGCGCTCGCTAGAATTGCGCACTTTTTGATCAGAGGCGCCAAAAACGCCCGCCTGGATCGCCCCGCCAGAGGCCGGGGTGGCCTGTTTCAATACCGAGGTTAGCCATGTCCACCACTCCCGCCACGCCGAAGGTCGGCTTTGTTTCCCTGGGTTGCCCCAAGGCCCTGGTCGATTCCGAGCGCATCCTGACCCAGCTGCGCATGGAAGGTTATGAAGTCGTGCCCACCTACGAGGACGCCGACGTCGTGGTGGTCAACACCTGCGGCTTCATCGACAGCGCCAAGGCCGAGTCGCTTGAAGTGATCGGCGAAGCGATCAAGGAAAACGGCAAGGTCATCGTCACCGGCTGCATGGGCGTCGAAGAAGGCAACATCCGCGATGTGCACCCGAGCGTGCTGTCGGTCACCGGTCCGCAGCAGTACGAGCAGGTGGTCAATGCCGTGCATGAAGTGGTACCACCACGCCAGGACCACAACCCGCTGATCGACCTGGTACCGCCGCAAGGGGTCAAGCTGACCCCACGTCACTATGCCTACCTGAAGATTTCCGAAGGCTGCAACCACAGCTGCAGTTTCTGCATCATTCCATCGATGCGCGGCAAGCTGGTCAGCCGCCCGGTGGGTGAGGTGCTGAGCGAGGCCGAGCGCCTGGTCAAGGCGGGCGTCAAGGAAATCCTGGTCATCTCCCAGGACACCAGCGCCTACGGCGTCGACGTCAAGTACAAGACCGATTTCTGGAACGGTCGCCCGGTCAAGACCCGCATGCTCGAGCTGTGCGAGGCCCTGAGCAGCCTGGGCGCCTGGGTGCGCCTGCACTACGTGTACCCCTACCCGAACGTCGACGATGTCATCCCACTGATGGCCGCTGGCAAGATCCTGCCGTACCTGGACATCCCGTTCCAGCACGCCAGCCCCAAGGTGCTCAAGTCGATGAAGCGCCCGGCCTTCGAAGACCGCACCCTGGCGCGCATCAAGAGCTGGCGCGAGCAATGCCCCGAACTGGTGATCCGCTCGACCTTCATCGTCGGCTTCCCAGGCGAGACCGAAGAGGACTTCCAATACCTGCTGGACTGGCTGACCGAAGCTCAACTCGACCGCGTTGGCTGCTTCCAGTACTCGCCTGTCGAAGGCGCTCCGGCCAACGATTTGGGCCTCGAAGAAGTGCCTGACGACGTCAAGCAAGAGCGCTGGGACCGCTTCATGGCTCACCAGCAGGCGATCAGTGCGGCTCGTCTGCAACTGCGCATCGGCAAGGAAATCGACGTGCTGATCGATGAAGTCGAAGAACAAGGCTCGGTCGGCCGCAGCTTCTTCGATGCTCCGGAAATCGACGGCAGCGTGTTCATCGATGGCGACCACGGCTTCAAGCCGGGCGACAAGGTTCGTTGCCGTGTGGTAGACGCCGACGAATACGACATGTGGGCAGAGCCCCTCTAAGGCAATGGACCGAAAAATACCCCGCCGACTGGCGGGGTATTTTTTTGCATCTATGGTGATCTCAATGGACCTTGAGGATCCCCGCGATGCCACCGGCAATGACGCTACACACACCGCACTTGAGCGACTACCCCGAGCTGGTCCGGGTCTGGGAAGCATCTGTGCGCGCCACCCACGATTTTTTGCCCGAATCCTACATCCTGCTGTTGCGTGAGCACGTCCTGCGTCGCTACCTCGATGCCGTGATGCTGATCTGCTGCAAAGACCGCCGGCAGCGTATCCTGGGCTTTGCCGGCGTGTCCAATGGCCAGGTCGATATGCTCTTCGTCGCCCCGGAAAGTCGCGGCATCGGCGTAGGCAAGCGGCTGCTGCACTACGCCATCGAAGAACTGAATGCCGAACGCCTGGATGTCAACGAGCAGAACCCTCAGGCACTGGGCTTCTACCTGCATGAGGGGTTCGAAGTAGTCGGTCGCTCGGAAACCGACGGACTGGGGCAGCCCTACCCGCTGCTGCACATGAAGCTGATTCGCACCGCATCCTAGGACACAAGACAACCAGAGCGTGCGACGCTTCCGAAATGGCGGAATTGACATAGATTCCCATCATCTGGAGTGCGCAGGCAGGTACAATGGTCGCCTTTCCCCGTTTTTGCGAATTACAGCCATGTCTGAACCCGTCCGCCTGTCCAAACGCCTGATCGAGCAACTCGGCTGCTCACGCCGCGAAGCCGAGCTGTACATCGAAGGTGGCTGGGTCACGGTCGATGGCGTGGTGGTCGAGCAGCCTCAGTTCAAGGTCGACAGCCAGCGCATCGAACTGCTGCCAGGCGCGCGGGCCGAGACGCTGGAGCCGGTGACACTGCTGATGAACCAGCCGGCCACCCTGGACAGCGAGACCGCTCGTGCGAGCATCAACATGGGCAACCTCAGCGAAGCCCACCGCGAAGGCGTGCGCCCTTTGCACGGGCACTTTGCCCGGCTGTCCTGTATCGCGCCGCTCGAGCGCGGCGCCAGTGGCTTGCAGGTATTCACCCAGGACTGGCGGGTGACCCGCAAGATCGACGCCGACCTGCGCCGCATGGAGCAAGAGTACATCATCGAAGTGCGCGGCCAGACCACGCCCCAGGCACTGGAACGCCTGGCCCGTGGCGCCACCCGCAATGACCGGGAACTGCCCAGGGCCAAGGCCAGCTGGCAGAACGAGACCCACCTACGCATGGCCCTGAAGAACCCGCAACCTGGCCAGATCGCCGAACTGTGCGCCTACCTGCGCCTGGAGTTGCTCGGCATGCGCCGCATTCGCGTGGGCGGTGTATCCATGGGCAAGCTGGCGCTGGGCCAATGGCGCTACCTGGCCAGCACCGAACGTTTCTAAGCAAAGCGCCACGCCCTTGGCGTGGCTTTGAACAGGATTTAGCGACAATGAACCACAACGACGTCTTGCGCAGCCTGCGCTACATGCTCAAGGTGAACGACGCCAAGATGGCCGAGATCATCGGGCTGTCCGGCCTCGAAGTGCACCCGGTGGTGCTCGCCACTTACCTGAAGAAAGAAGACGAGGCAGGCTTCGTACGTTGCCCCGAGCGCGTCATGGCGCATTTCCTCGACGGACTGGTGATCTACCGCCGTGGCAAGGACGACAGCCGCCCGCCGCTGCCCGTCGAGCTGCCGGTGACCAACAACACCATTCTAAAGAAGCTACGGGTGGCCTTCGAGCTCAAGGAAGATGACCTGCACGCGATACTCAAATCGGTCAACTTCCCTGTTTCCAAACCCGAGCTCAGTGCCCTGTTCCGCAAGGTCGGCCATGACAACTACCGCCCTTGCGGCGACCAGTTGCTGCGCAACTTCCTCAAGGGCCTGACCTTGCGCGTGCGCGGCTGATTGGCCATGCAGCATACGGTCTCACCTATCGGCATCGTCCACTCCTGCTTCAAGGAAAAGTTCGCCATCCCCCGTCAGCCTCGCTTGGCACCCGCCGCGCGGGGCGTGCTGGAGTTGTTGCCGCCGTTCGACCAGGGCGAGGCGGTAGCTGGCCTGGAACAGGTCAGCCATGTGTGGCTGCTGTTTCTGTTTCACCAAGCGCTGGAGGACAAGCCCCGCCTAAAGGTGCGCCCACCGCGTCTGGGCGGTAACAAAAGCGTGGGGGTATTTGCCACCCGCGCCACCCACCGGCCCAATGGCATCGGCCAGTCGGTGGTTCGCCTGGAAGCCGTGGAGCCTGGGCGTCTGCTGTTGTCGGGGATCGACCTGCTCGACGGCACACCGGTGCTGGATATCAAGCCCTATGTACCGTATGCCGACAGCATTGCCGAAGCCCACAACCACATGGCTGGCGACGCGCCAGAAGCCATTGCCGTGCAATGGTCCGACAACGCCTTGCTGCAGGCCCGGAATCACGCCTTGCGCTTGGGTGAGCCGCTGATCGAGCTGATCGAACAGTGCCTGGGCCAAGACCCACGGCCGGCCTATCAGGTACCGCCGCCGGAGCGGATTTACGGGGTGAAGTTCTGGGATGTGCAGGTCAGGTGGCAGTATCCGCAGCCGGATAGGATTCGGGTGCTGGAGGTCGTACCTGATCAGGCCCAGTGACCTGCTTGCCGTGCACCTGTAGCAGGCTTGCCGACGATAGGGCCGATAATGTCAGCACAAAAACCTCAGGTATAAAAAAACGCAGGCCAAGGCCTGCGTTTTTGCGTTCCAGCGTCCGCCTTACTTCTCGACGAATGCACGCTCGATCAGGTAGTCACCCGGCTCACGCATACGCGGGGAGATCTTCAGGCCGAAGCTGTCCAGGACCTCGCTGGTCTCGTCGAGCATGCTTGGGCTGCCGCAGATCATGGCGCGGTCGTCCTGCGGGTTGATCGGTGGCAGACCGATGTCGCTGAACAGCTTGCCGCTGCGCATAAGATCGGTCAGGCGGCCCTGGTTCTCGAACGGCTCACGGGTAACGGTCGGGTAGTAGATCAGCTTGTCACGGACCGCTTCACCGAAGAACTCGTTCTGCGGCAGGTGCTCGGTGATGAACTCGCGGTAGGCCACTTCGTTCACGTAACGCACGCCATGGACCAGGATGACCTTCTCGAAGCGCTCGTAGGTTTCCGGGTCCTGGATGACGCTCATGAACGGCGCCAGACCAGTGCCGGTGCTCAGCAGGTACAGGTGCTTGCCTGGGTTCAGGTCGTCGAGTACCAGGGTGCCGGTGGGCTTCTTGCTGATGATGATCTCGTCGCCTTCCTTCAGGTGCTGCAGCTGGGAGGTCAACGGACCATCCGGCACCTTGATGCTGAAGAACTCCAAGTGCTCTTCCCAGTTCGGCGAAGCGATGGAATAGGCGCGCATGAGCGGACGGCCATTGTCCTGTTGCAGGCCGATCATCACGAACTGACCGTTCTCGAAGCGCAGGCCCGGGTCACGGGTGCACTTGAAGCTGAACAGGGTGTCGTTCCAGTGGTGCACACTGAGGACACGTTCGTGGTTCATGTTGCTCATTTATGGGGCTCCTGAAGAAAGACGCAGCGCGTAAAACGCGCAGTTGCGCGATAGTTTAGGGGCAGCGACAATATCTGTTAACTGAATTATCAAGATATGTGTTATCGGTTATATAGATATGCGATTCACACTCCGTCAGCTGCAGGTCTTCGTCGCCGTCGCTCAGCACCAAAGCGTGTCGCGCGCTGCCAGCGTGCTTGCGCTGTCGCAATCGGCGGCCAGCACCTCGATCACTGAACTGGAGCGTCAATCCAGCTGCCAGCTGTTCGACCGGGCCGGCAAGCGCCTGAGCCTCAATGCCCTGGGGCACCAGCTCTTGCCCCAGGCCGTCGCCCTGCTCGACCAGGCCAAGGAAATCGAAGACCTGCTCAACGGCAAGTCCGGTTTCGGCTCACTGGCTGTTGGCGCTACGCTCACCATCGGCAACTACCTGGCGACCCTGCTGATCGGCAGCTTCATGCAGGTGCACCCCGAGAGCCAGGTGAAGCTGCATGTGCAGAACACTGCGCATATCGTGCAACAGGTTGCCCACTACGAGATTGACCTGGGTCTAATCGAAGGCGACTGCAATCACCCAGACCTGGAGGTTCAACCTTGGGTCGAGGATGAACTGGTGGTGTTCTGTGCCCCGCAGCATCCGCTGGCCAAACTCGGCCGGGCGGACGTCCAGACGCTCTCCCAGGAAGCCTGGATCCTGCGCGAACAAGGCTCAGGCACTCGCCTGACGTTCGACCAGGCCATGCGCCACCACCGCGCCAACTTGAACATTCGCCTTGAGCTGGAGCACACCGAAGCGATCAAGCGCGCCGTGGAATCGGGGCTGGGTATCGGCTGTATCTCACGCCTGGCGTTGCGCGATGCTTTCCGGCGCGGCAGCCTGGTACCGGTGGAAACCCCCGAGCTCGACCTGATGCGCCAGTTCTACTTCATCTGGCACAAACAGAAATACCAGACCTCGGCCATGCGCGAGTTTCTCGAACTGTGCCGCAACTTCACCGCAGGCTTCACTCGCAGCGACGAAATCGTGCTGCCGCCGATCGCTTAAAGCAGAATCACACCCCAGACCAGCGCCACCATGGTCAGCGCTACCAACTGCGCGGCACTGCCCATGTCCTTGGCGTTCTTCGACAAGGGATGACGCTCCAGCGAGATGCGGTCGATCGCCGCCTCCACCGCCGAGTTGAACAACTCGACGATCAGGCCCAGCAGGCAGACCGCGATCATGATCGCCCGCTCCGCTCGGCTGACAGGCAGCCAGAAGGCGGTCGGAATCAGCAGGACGTTGAGCAGCACCAGTTGGCGGAACGCCGCCTCGCCCTTGAAAGCCGTGCGCAGGCCATCGAGGGAGTAGCCGGCGGCATTGACGATACGTTTGAGGCCTCTCTGGCCTTTGAATGGCGACATAGGTGTCACTTCACCGTTAAAAGGCCGGCAGACTAGACCAGCACGAGTCAAAAAAGCGTGAAGCAGCAGACCATTAGCTGGCCGCAACTGATTCCAGTTGTTGCAGCAGCAAGGCAGCCTGGGTGCGAGTACGCACGCCCAGTTTACGGAAGATCGCCGTGACATGGGCCTTGATGGTCGCTTCGGACACATTCAGTTCGTAGGCAATCTGCTTGTTCAGCAACCCTTCACAGACCATGGTCAACACCCGGAACTGCTGCGGCGTCAGGCTGGCCAAACCTTCACTGGCCGCCTTGGCCTCGGCGGAAACGTCGACCTTCTCGAAGGCCTGGGGCGGCCACCAGACATCGCCGTCGAGCACTTTCCTCACGGCATCCTGGATCACTTCCAGCCCGCTGGACTTGGGAATGAAACCGCTGGCGCCAAATTCGCGGGACTTGACCACAACAGCCGCCTCTTCCTGGGCCGAGACCATCACCACTGGAATTTGCGGATACTGGCCGCGCAGCAGCACCAGACCGGAGAAACCGTAAGCACCTGGCATGTTCAGGTCGAGCAGGACCAGGTCCCAGTCGGCCTTTTCGCCGAGGCGGGTTTCCAGTTCCGCGATGCTCGCCACTTCGACCAGGCGTACGTCCGGGCCCAGGCCCAGGGTTACCGCCTGGCGCAATGCGCTGCGAAACAGCGGGTGGTCATCGGCAATCAGGATTTCGTATGTGGCCATCGATCTATGGATCCTGTTCTGTGCCAGGCGCATGCGGGGGAAGGGAGCGCCCGGCGGGGAATCGGCGCCAAGGATGCCGAGCACGGTTGGGGGCGGTCAAGCCGATCACCCTGCCGCCTCGCCCACCCTGGCTGCCAGCTCCGTCATTATGAACCATCGGGGTGTTGTTGCCCCTTGGACTATAGGAAGGTATGCAAACGTTGATGAATGTCATCCTGCTCATCCAGCGGCAGGCGACGCTTGCCACTCAAGTAGTGCAGGCTGAACACATCCAGGTAGGCATCCAGCGCCTGCGAGGCCCGGCTGTCACCGGCCAGGTCCAGGCACATGGCCGCGACTTCCGCAGTGCAGAAATGATCATCGCGCTTGGAACGGCGCAGGCGGTAACGCGACATCTGCTCGGCTTGCAAGCTCAGCACCGGGAAACGATCAAGATAGGGACTCTTGCGAAACATCTTGCGTGCTTCGGTCCAGGTCGCATCGAGCAGAATGAACAGTGGGCGCTTGCCCGGTTCCCGTACGACCTGGCTGACCACGCGCTCCTGGGCAACGAATTCGCCAGGAAACACGATGTAGGGCTGCCATTGCGGATCCTCGAGCAATGCCAACAAGCGCTCATCCACCGAGGTGCGCAACCAGCCGAAGGCAGCGGTGTCCTCGATCAGGTCAGCGATCAACCAACCGGTATTGGTCGGCTTCAGTGGCTCGGTATCGTGCATCAGCAGGCAGACACCGCAATCCGCCTGGACTCGGGGCTTCCAGGCGCACAGGCAATGAGTGGCGATCACCCGGCAGTCGGGGCAACGTTCGGCACGCGACCCACGGGCAATGAAGGGTTTGTTGCTGCGCGCCAGGCGCTCGGCACGCAGGCGCGCGACCGCATGGTTCATGCGGGCAGGCCTTGGGAGAGGTTGGAAAGGGTCACTGCGATGACTCGGCGAATACAAAACGCCAGTCTACCAGAGCGGTTGCCATTTGCCGTGCAGGCGTGCCGGTCGCTCCCTTATAATCGGCCTTTGGGTGCCCCACTGTTATCCGCCATGACGCGGATGGGCAGGGAACGCCAACTGCCGGCGCAGGTCAAAGCGCCAGTCATCGAACCAGGAGAGATTCATGCTGCGTCTTATCGTCCCGACCTTGAGCCTGTTGCTCACCCTGCCCCTGGCTGCCCAGGCGGCGTCCAAGCAGGAGTTCGAGCTGAACAAGCTGCTGCAGAAGGTCGCCAAGGAAAGCAGCGTCGGCACCCCACGCGCCATCAACGAAGACATCCTCGACCAGGGTTACACCGTCGAAGGCAAAGCCCTGATCAACCACTTGAGCGTGCGTGCCAGCCACGCTGCACGCATGCAGGAAAACCCGGCACAGGTGCGCAGCCAGCTGGGCGACAGCGTGTGCCGCAACAGCGGTTACCGCAATTTGATGTCCAAAGGCGCGGTGATGGTCTATCGCTTCACGGTCTACAAGACCAATCAGCCGGTGATGGACCAAGCGTTCGACGCCGCCAGCTGCACTGCCGGCAACAAGAAGAAGTAATCAGAGCACCTGCTCGTTCCGCGCGCGCTGCGGCTCATCCTCGGCGCGCATCTCGGCCAGCAGCGCCTGCAGGTAGCGTGACTGGCACTCCAATGTCGCCAGCCTGCGACGGCACTCGGTCTCCAGGCTTACGTGGTGATCATGCGCCGCACTTTCCAGTTGTTGGTAGAGCTGGGAGTCCACCTCGATGACCAAGCGATGCATACCGCCACCTCCTGCATCGACACGATTCGCTTTCCCAGTTAACCAAACCCGCACCGCCATGGGCCATGTGCCGACGAGCGGCGACTTCGCTCCCTGCGGCACGATCATGCGCAAGGGTCTAGATTGATAGCGAGGATCCTGAAATCAAAGAAGATGGATTGATTACCACTGCATCAGGGCCTTGAAGGCCTACTGCAATGCTCGGTATGCACACTCGAGCCACAGCAGCCAGCGACACACGCAGTGTCGCGGCCGAGCCACTCCATCGGCCCGGTCAGGGGTTTTGCTGCAGAAGGAGACGTTGAATGCCTTACCAACCGAATGAGCTTTTGTTCAACCACTTCAGGGACAGCGGCATCGACCTGAACAAGATCGACGAACAACTGCAACTGGTCGCTCCCGACAGCCCCAACCTGCCCTTGTATCGCGACATGATGTTGACCGTTTTGCGTATGGCCCACGATGACACCGATCGCTGGAGCGCCAAGATCACCCTGCAAGCACTGCGCGAACTGGATCACTCGTTCCGTACGCTCCAACGCTACAAGGGCCGCAGAAAGGTAACAGTGTTCGGCTCGGCCCGTACGCCGCTGGAGCACCCGATGTACGCCTTGGCTCGCGAGCTGGGCGCAACGGTGGCGCGCTCCGACATGATGGTCATCACCGGTGCCGGGGGTGGCATCATGGCCGCCGCGCACGAGGGTGCAGGCAGCGAGCACAGCCTGGGCTTCAACATCACCCTGCCGTTCGAGCAACACGCCAATGCCACGGTGGGCGGCACCGACAAGCTACTGCCGTTCCACTTCTTCTTCATTCGAAAACTGTTTTTCGTCAAGGAGGCCGACGCCCTGGTTCTGTGCCCTGGTGGCTTCGGCACGCTGGATGAGGCACTGGAAGTGCTGACCTTGATCCAGACCGGCAAGAGCCCGTTGGTTCCAGTAGTGTTGCTCGACTCACCCGGTGGAAGTTTCTGGCAAGATGCCCTGGACTTCTTCACCCGCCAGTTGGAAGAGAACCGCTACATCTTGCCCAGTGACCTGAAACTGCTTCGCCTCGTGCACTCTGCTGATGAAGCCGTGGAGGAAATCAACCAGTTCTACAGCAACTACCACTCCAGCCGCTGGCTTAAGAACCAGTTCGTGATTCGTATGCATCATCCGCTGAGCGATGCAGCGCTGTATGACATCCAGGAGGGATTCGCCGACCTGCGCCTGAGCGGCAAGTATCACCAGCAACCCGACAGTGGTGCCGAGCACGAGCTGGGCAAATTCAGCCATTTGACGCGACTGAGCTTTGCCTTCAATGGCCGTGACCAAGGGCGCCTGCGCGAACTGGTTGACTTCATCAATCTGCCGGAAAACTGGGCCAAACCTGAGCCGATGCATACGACTCAGCGGGCCAGGGAGGCCTTGAAGGTGAGCTGAACGCTTTTTTGAGGGGGCATGCCAGCAAGCCGCCGCCTACGATTGCCAGGCCTTTACTCAGTAATCATCGAGGTCACGGCCGCTAAGCAGGCGGCCGATCATCTCCATGGAGAAACCTCGGTAGGCAAGGAATCGGGTCTGCTGGGCACGGCTGCGGGGGTCATGCGGACGCTGCCCGGCGAACTTGCGTTGCCAGACATCCTGTAGTCGCTCTGCCCAGTTCACCTCGCTGTCACGTAGTGCCTGGTCGACGTCATTGCGGTCCAGCCCACGCTGGCCCAATTCCTCACGAATACGTGCGGGGCCATAACCGGAGTTGGAACGGTAGCGGATGAAGCTTTCAAGGTAGCGGGCTTCGCTGAGCAGCCCCTCTTCTGCAAGCCGGTCGAGCTCAGGTTGAATCAGCTCCTCCGGCGCGCCGCGCTGACGCAGCTTGCGCGTCAGCTCGACTCGACCATGCTCGCGGCGTGCAAGCAGGTCCATGGCTGTCCGCCGAACGGCGACGGGGGTGTCGAGTACGGCGGACATAGGGCCAATCAGTAACCGGCGTCGGCGTCGGCCATATCGTCGGCGTCAGCCTCGGCAGCAGCGGCCTTGCCTGCTGCAGCAACAGCACCTGCGTTCAGCAGTTTCTCGCGAATTTGCTTCTCGATCTCGGCGCCAACGGCCGGGTTCTCTTGCAGGAACTTGGCGGCGTTAGCCTTGCCCTGGCCAATCTTGTTGCCCTGGTAGCTGTACCACGCACCGGATTTTTCCACCAGGCCTTGGGAAACACCCAGGTCAATGATTTCACCGTTGCGGTAGATACCCTTGCCGTAAAGAATCTGGAACTCGGCCTGGCGGAACGGAGGAGAGACCTTGTTCTTGACGATCTTGACGCGGGTTTCGCTGCCGACCACTTCGTCGCCTTCCTTGACAGCGCCGGTACGGCGGATGTCCAGACGCACAGAAGCATAGAACTTCAGCGCGTTACCACCGGTGGTGGTTTCAGGGCTACCGAACATCACACCGATCTTCATACGGATCTGGTTGATGAAGATAACCAGGCAGTTGGCGTTCTTGATGTTACCGGTGATCTTACGCAGGGCCTGGGACATCAGGCGGGCTTGCAGGCCCACGTGCATGTCACCCATTTCGCCTTCGATTTCAGCCTTGGGTACCAGGGCTGCAACGGAGTCGACGATGATCACGTCAACGGCATTGGAGCGCACCAGCATGTCGGTGATTTCCAGCGCTTGTTCACCGGTGTCTGGCTGCGAGACCAGGAGGTCGTCGACGTTGACGCCCAGCTTGCCGGCGTACTCAGGGTCGAGGGCGTGTTCGGCGTCGACGAAGGCGCAGGTGGCGCCGTTCTTCTGGGCTTCGGCGATAACCGACAGAGTCAGGGTCGTCTTACCCGACGATTCCGGACCGTAGATTTCGACGATACGACCTTTCGGCAGACCGCCGATGCCAAGGGCGATGTCCAGGCCCAGGGAGCCGGTGGAGATAGCGGGGATGGCCTGACGCTCATGGTCGCCCATGCGCATGACGGCACCTTTGCCGAATTGGCGTTCGATTTGACCCAGGGCCGCAGCCAAGGCGCGCTTCTTGTTGTCGTCCATTGAAATCCTCACGTGATCGACCGGCCCTGATGGCCCGAATAACTGTATAAGTAGCCAGTATTATTCCACAGGGATTCGTTTGAGCAAACCCCTGTCGTCGATTTAAACGCTGCCAAGCTGTAACAAGCCGTCTAACGCGGCGATCACCGTCTGTCGGCGCACCGCTTCGCGGTCACCATCAAAGTGCCTGCGCTCACTGTGCACATGGACGCCATCGGCCCACGCCAGCCATACGGTACCCACCGGTTTGGCCGCCGAACCCCCATCGGGCCCGGCCACGCCGCTGACCGCGACGGCGAAGCGCGCCCCGCTGGCCGCCTGCGCACCCCGAACCATAGCCTCGACCACTTCCTGGCTGACGGCGCCAACCGTGGTGAACAGGGCGGCGGGCACCCCCAGTTGACGCGTCTTCTGGGCATTGGAGTAGGTCACATAGCCCGCCTCGAACCAGCTCGAACTGCCCGGCACCCGGGTAATGGCTTCGGCAATACCGCCGCCGGTACAGGACTCGGCCGTCGTGACCTGCGCGCCTATACGTCGCAGGTGCTCGCCCAGGCGTGTGGAAAGCGTGGTGATGGGATCCATGAAGGGTTCCTCGACAAGACAGACCACAACCCTAGCACCCGCGCGCGCCAAACGGGACCCCACCACTTCGGCTGACATCAGGGCCCGCCTGCATCTCGATGAAAAAGCCTGTACCATTGCCCGTTTCACAATCGCCAACCAGATCACCCGCTGTAAGGCCCTGAATGTCTGATCTTTCCGCACACACACCGATGATGCAGCAGTACTGGAAGCTGAAGAACCAGCACCCGGACCAGCTGATGTTCTACCGCATGGGCGACTTTTACGAGATCTTCTATGAAGATGCGAAAAAAGCCGCGAAACTGCTGGATATCACCCTGACCGCCCGCGGCCAGTCCGCCGGCCAGTCGATCCCCATGTGCGGAATTCCCTTCCATTCGGTAGAGGGCTATCTAGCCAAGCTGGTCAAGCTCGGCGAATCGGTAGTGATCTGCGAGCAGATCGGCGACCCGGCCACCAGCAAGGGCCCGGTCGAGCGCCAGGTGGTGCGCATCATCACCCCCGGCACGGTCAGTGACGAGGCATTGCTCGATGAGCGCCGCGACAACCTGATCGCCGCCCTGCTGGGTGACGAGCGCCTGTTCGGCCTGGCGGTGCTGGACATCACCAGTGGCAACTTCACCGTGCAGGAGATCAAAGGCTGGGAGAACCTGCTTGCCGAGCTCGAACGCATCAACCCGGTGGAGCTGTTGATTCCAGACGACTGGCCCCAGGGCCTGCCGGCAGAGAAGCGACCAGGTGCCCGACGTCGTGCGCCGTGGGACTTCGACCGGGAATCGGCACGCAAGAGCCTGTGCCAGCAGTTCGCGACCAAGGACCTCAAGGGTTTCGGTTGCGACAAACTGACCCTGGCCATCGGTGCCGCCGGCTGCCTGTTGACTTACGCCAAGGAAACCCAGCGCACCACCCTGCCCCACCTGCGTAGCCTGCGCCACGAACGCATGGACGACACGGTGATCCTCGACGGCGCCAGCCGCCGTAACCTGGAGCTGGACATCAACCTGGCGGGTGGCCGTGACAACACCCTGCAATCGGTAATCGATCGCTGCCAGACCGCCATGGCCAGCCGCCTGCTGACCCGCTGGCTGAACCGGCCGCTGCGCGACCTCAAGGTGCTGCAGGCGCGCCAGGATTCGATCCGTTGCCTGCTCGACGGCTATCGTTTCGAAAAACTCCAGCCGCAGTTGAAGGAAATTGGCGATATCGAGCGGATCCTCGCCCGTATTGGTCTGCGTAATGCCCGCCCCCGCGACCTGGCACGTCTTCGCGATGCCCTCGGCGCCCTGCCGGAACTGCAGAACGCCATGGCCGAGCTGGAGGCGCCGCATCTGGCGCGCCTGGCGGCCATTACCGGTACCTATCCGGAGCTGGCCAGCCTGCTGGAACGTGCGATCATCGACAACCCGCCGGCGGTGATCCGCGACGGCGGCGTGCTCAAAGCCGGCTATGACAACGAGCTGGACGAGCTGCTGGCGATGAGCGAGAACGCCGGCCAGTTCCTCATCGACCTGGAAGCCCGCGAGAAAGCACGCACCGGCCTTGCCAACCTGAAGGTCGGCTACAACCGCGTGCATGGCTATTACATCGAGTTGCCGACCAAGCAGGCTGAACAAGCGCCGGGCGATTACATCCGGCGCCAGACCCTAAAGGGTGCCGAGCGCTTCATCACCCCGGAACTCAAGGCCTTCGAGGACAAGGCGCTGTCGGCCAAGAGCCGCGCCCTGGCCCGCGAGAAGATGCTCTACGACGCCCTGCTGGAAACGCTGATCGGCCATCTTGCTCCACTGCAGGACAGCGCCGCGGCGCTGGCCGAACTGGATGTGCTGAGCAACCTCGCCGAACGTGCGCTGAACCTAGATCTCAACTGCCCAAGCTTCGTCGACGAGCCTTGCCTGCGCATCGAACAGGGCCGTCACCCAGTGGTCGAGCAGGTACTGACCACGCCGTTCGTGGCCAATGACCTGAGCCTGGACAACAGCACTCGCATGCTGATCATCACCGGCCCGAACATGGGTGGTAAATCCACCTACATGCGCCAGACCGCGCTAATCGTGCTGATGGCACACATCGGCAGTTTCGTGCCAGCGACGCGTTGCGAGTTGTCGCTTGTCGATCGTATTTTCACCCGTATCGGCTCCAGCGATGACCTGGCGGGTGGCCGGTCGACCTTCATGGTCGAGATGAGCGAAACGGCCAACATCCTGCACAACGCCACCGACCGCAGCCTGGTGCTGATGGACGAGGTCGGCCGTGGCACCAGCACCTTCGACGGACTGTCGCTGGCCTGGGCTGCTGCCGAGCGCCTGGCTCAACTGCGCGCCTACACCCTGTTCGCCACGCACTACTTCGAATTGACCGTACTGCCGGAAAGCGAACCGCTGGTGGCCAACGTGCACCTGAACGCGACCGAGCACAACGAACGCATCGTCTTCCTGCACCACGTGTTGCCAGGCCCCGCCAGCCAGAGCTACGGTCTGGCCGTAGCGCAACTGGCCGGCGTACCTGGCCCGGTCATCCAGCGCGCCCGCGAACACCTGGGGCGCCTGGAAACCGCCAGCCTGCCGCACGAGCCACCGGTGGTGAATAAAGCCAAGGACGAGCCGCACGTGCCCCACCAAAGCGATCTATTCGCCAGCCTGCCACACCCGGCCATCGAGAAGCTGGGCAAGCTGGATCTGGACGAGATGACCCCTCGCCAAGCTATCGAAACGCTATATCAACTAAAGAACCTGTTATAACGGCGCCCACTACAAGCTGGTAGAATCCGCCGCGGTTTGCTGGCGCTGCAGGTTATTAGCCTGGCCTGCAGCCAACCACCCGCAAACCGCGCGGCCCCGAGAGGAAGGGCCGCCGCCGTCGCCTGAGGAGAGAACTAGAAATGACCTTCGTCGTCACCGACAACTGCATCAAATGCAAATACACCGACTGCGTGGAAGTCTGTCCGGTGGACTGCTTCTACGAAGGCCCGAACTTCCTGGTCATTCACCCGGACGAGTGCATCGACTGCGCCCTGTGTGAACCAGAGTGCCCGGCACAAGCAATCTTCTCGGAAGACGAGGTTCCAGCGGGCATGGAGAACTTCATCGAGCTGAACGCCGAGCTGGCAGAGATCTGGCCTAACATCACCGAGCGTAAGGACGCCCTGCCGGACGCTGAAGAGTGGGATGGCAAAACCGGCAAGATCGCCGACTTGGAGCGTTGATCGCGACCAGCAACGAAAAAGGCCCGAAAGGGCCTTTTTTCATGTTCAGCGGGCAAAAAAAGGGGCGGTTTGACCCGCCCACATTTTTTCCGTAGTCCCTGCTTGTCCCAAACATCGTCCTGATGAAATCGCGTCTTGCGATGTCCTTGGCTTTCATCCTGAAAGCCTGTGCATGTCCGTGTGCACAGTTCGAATACTAGCGACTTGCGCCAAGCAGGCAACTGCGAGACCTCACAAGATGTTGCAGGGGACACACTTCCTCACAACCAAATAAGCTATATTTTTCAAATAGTTATAAAAAGTCTTGTGCTGCAACGGAAGAATTTTTACTGGAACTTCCGTAGAAAGCTTACAAAACCAGTAAGCAAAGGCTTACACACGATGCTACAGGGGTAGCGCTTTACATAGTGGCGCTGGGGCTTCGCGGCCCGGCAATCGGTGCTGAGCCGGCTCCTGCTGGGCCGCAGCTGGCCAGCGGTATGCTGCACGCCGATGAAGCAAACAAAAACGCCCCGAGGTCATCGGGGCGTTTTGCATTGCAGCCTTGGTTACTGGAACAACGACTCGCTGGACAGGCCGTTCTTCTCGAGGATCTCGCGCAGCCGCTTGAGCCCCTCCACCTGAATCTGACGCACCCGCTCGCGGGTCAGGCCAATCTCCAGGCCAACATCCTCCAGCGTACTGCTCTCATGGCCACGCAGACCAAAGCGGCGCACCACCACCTCACGCTGCTTGTCAGTCAGCTCGCCCAGCCACTGGTCGATACTCTGCGACAGGTCGTCGTCTTGCAGCAGCTCGCACGGATCGGTTGGCCGATCGTCGGTGAGGGTATCGAGCAGCGTCTTGTCCGAATCCGGGCCCAGGGAAACATCCACCGACGAAACCCGTTCGTTGAGACCAAGCATGCGCTTGACCTCGGTGACGGGCTTCTCGAGCAGGGTGGCGATTTCTTCAGGCGACGGTTCATGATCAAGCTTCTGGGTCAGTTCCCGCGCGGCACGCAGGTAGAC
Organism: Pseudomonas taiwanensis DSM 21245; assembly: GCF_000425785.1. Classification (GTDB taxonomy): domain Bacteria; phylum Pseudomonadota; class Gammaproteobacteria; order Pseudomonadales; family Pseudomonadaceae; genus Aquipseudomonas; species Aquipseudomonas taiwanensis. The sequence continues at coordinate 25,848 of NZ_AUEC01000024.1, read as the reverse complement.
GTTCAGCTCCTTGACCACGTGGATCGGCAGGCGAATGGTGCGGGTCTGGTTCATGATTGCCCGCTCGATGGTCTGGCGAATCCACCAGGTCGCATAGGTCGAGAAGCGGAAACCGCGTTCCGGGTCGAACTTCTCGACCGCGCGGATCAGCCCCAGGTTGCCCTCCTCGATCAGGTCGAGCAACGACAATCCGCGATTTACATAACGACGCGCGATTTTCACAACCAGGCGCAGGTTGCTTTCGATCATGCGTTTACGGCCAGCGGGATCGCCCTTTTGCGACAAGCGCGCAAAGTGCACTTCCTCTTCCGGCGACAGCAGAGGCGAGAATCCAATCTCGTTGAGATACAGCTGGGTGGCATCGAGCGCCCGGCTGTAATCGATATACTTGTGTTGCTTGAGCGTAGAGCCTGACTTGGCCCTCGTCCGAACCGAAGGTACAGCAGGTTCGTCTGACACCACATCCGTTTCCAAAACGATACCCGTCTCCATCAGGAGGACGTCATCGTCGATGTCAAACTCCGGCGCTTCTTTATTGAGAGCCATTGTTATAGTCCTTTGCTGAGTTCGAACTCAGACTCAAGCGGCACCTGTTTCCCTGGCAGCGCTGGAGCCTGTCCCCTCTACATCATAGGAACAGGCCGGGTACAACGATCAACGGCGTGGCAGGAATTGGAGCGGATCGACGGGTTTGCCCTGGCGGCGAATCTCGAAATGCAGCTTCACCCGATCAGTGCCCGTGGACCCCATTTCAGCAATCGACTGCCCTGCCTTGACCTGCTGCCCCTCCCGAACCAAAAGCCTGCGGTTATGGCCGTAGGCACTGACGTAGGTATCACTGTGCTTGATGATGATCAGCTCGCCGTAGCCCCTCAAGCCACTGCCGGCGTAGACCACCGAACCATCAGCTGCAGCAAAAACAGGCTGTCCCAAATCACCGGCGATATCAATGCCTTTATTCAAACTACCGTTTGAAGCGAATTTTCCAATCAGGACGCCGTTCGCCGGCCAGGTCCAACCACCCACGGCACGCTCGGCGGCAGGCACGGTAGTGACCACCGGTGCCGGGGTCGCCGGCGTCGAAGTCGCCGGTTTGCGATTGCTGGCGGGCGTCGTGACCGTGCTGGTGACCGGGCGGCGGGTGACCGTTGTCCTGCTCGAAGACGATGGGCTGGAGACCACGGTGGTACTGCTGCTGGAACCGCTGCTGAAACGTATCGCCTGGCCGGGACGAATGGTATAGGGGGCCGAGATGCCGTTGCGCGCCGCCAGCTCCTTGTAGTCCCAGCCGTAGCGGAAGGCGATGGAAAACAGCGTATCGCCGGGCTTGACGATGTACTGACCCGAGGTCACCGCTGGCCGCTTGGGCGCCGTGGTATTACGGTCGACTACCCGCGCGCCGCTCGAGCCGGTGCTGGAGCAGCCGGTCAGCAGGCTGCCCATGGCCAGTGCGATCACCAGAAGCTTCAAACCCGACCGATCCCTGCGCTGCTGAACGACTGTGTGACCCACCCGCGCTCCCCTCATGGTGCCCAAAACGATATGACGATAAGAAATGCAATATTGTTGCAATTATAACTGAGCCCGTCCGCCTTGGGAGAGCTCGGCGCAGCCTGAGAACAACTCGACCGCACCGCAGATAGACAGGGCCTTGCCGCAAGAATTCTGCGTCTGCGCAAATATTCCGTACGGCTCAGGCCAGCGGGCCGTTGAGCAACGGCACGAAGCGCACGGCGCCCAGCACACGCCGGGAGAAACCGTGTTCCTCACGGACGATCAACATCAGTTGCTGCACCTCGCCCGCCGGCCCCACGGGAATCACCATGCGCCCGCCTGGTGCCAGTTGGTCGAGCAGCGCCTGCGGGACCTCAGGTGCCACCGCGGTGACGATGATGCCATTGTAAGGTGCCAAGGCCTGCCAGCCATCGCAGCCATCGCCCCAGCGAAACACCACGTTGCGCAGGTTGAGCTCGACCAGGCGTTCCTTGGCCCGGTCCTGCAGGACCTTGATCCGCTCCACCGAGAAAACCCGTTCGACCAACTGGGCCAGGATCGCCGTCTGGTAACCTGATCCCGTACCAATCTCCAGCACCTTGTCCAACGGGCCGGCTTCGAGCAGCAGCTCACTCATGTGGGCCACCATGAACGGCTGGGAGATGGTCTGGTTATGGCCGATTGGCAGCGCGGTGTCTTCATACGCGCGATGGGCCAGGGCCTCGTCGACGAACAGATGGCGCGGCGTGCGACGGATCGCGTCGAGCACCTTGGTGTTCGACACGCCCTCCTCGCACAGACGCTGGATCAGCCGTTCCCGGGTCCGCTGGGAAGTCATGCCGATTCCGCGGCGCAGCAGATCGTCGTGTTCGCGCATCAGAGTACGCCCTCCAGCCAGCCATCGAAGCGCTCGAACGCGTCGTTGAAGGTCCGGTCCAACTGCAGCGGTGTAATCGACACGTAGCCTTGCATCACCGCATGGAAGTCGGTACCCGGCCCGCCATCCTCGGCATCGCCGGCCACGGCAATCCAGTAGCCCTCCTTGCCACGTGGGTTGACCACTTTGGTGGGCGCCGCCGCACGCGCCCGATGCCCGAGCCGGGTGAGCTGGATACCCCGGATATGCTCCAGTGGCAGGTTGGGGATATTGATGTTGAGCACGGTCCGAGGCGGCAGGTCGAGTCGCGATTGTGCCTCCACCAGGCGGCGTGCGATGTAGGCCGCCGCCGGCAGGTTGTCGGTCTGGCGCGACAATAGCGAGAACGCCAGCGACGTTCCGCCGAGGAAGCGGCCCTCGAGGGCGGCGGCAACGGTGCCGGAGTAGAGCACATCGTCACCCAGGTTAGCGCCCAGGTTGATGCCGGAAACGACCATGTCGGGCATTTCCGGCAGCAACCCATTCAACCCCAGGTGCACGCAGTCGGTCGGCGTGCCATTGAGGCTGATGAAGCCGTTGGCCAGGGTATGCGGGTGCAAAGGCCGGTCGAGCGTCAGCGAACTGCTGGCGCCGCTCTTGTCTTGTTCCGGGGCGATCACCACACACTCGGCGTAGTCCGCCAGCGCAGCATGCAGCGCGGCAATCCCGGGGGCGGTAACACCGTCATCGTTCGAAATCAGAATACGCATGGGCTGTCCGTCTGCCCTGCCGGCACCAGATCGACGAGTTCGCGCACCACCACGGTGGCGAAGCATCCGGCCGGAAGGACGAATTCCAGTTGCAGGATATCAGGCTCGGGATAATGCCACGACAAGCTGCCAATAGGGAGCCGCAGGATGCGTCGTTCGTGACTCATTCCCGCGTGGGCCAGCCATTGGCAAAGCGCCTGGTGCTGCTCGCCGACAGCCGACTCCAGCTCGAAGGGCGCCCCGGCTGCCGGTGACGGACCCTCTCCCCACATCGGGCCGGTGGGATGCAAGTCCAGAATCGCCAGGCGTGGATCGGAACATTCCGACTCGCCCGCCGGAAAGAAACTACGGCTGTCAGTGAACGCCAACAAATCGCCAACCTGCGCGTGCTGCCAGCTTCCATCGGCAACCCGAGCCGCCAACACCTGGTTGAACACATAGCTGCGCGCCGCTGACAGCAGCCGCGAACGTACATTGCGTTGTTCCGGTAGCGCCTTGCGCTGTGCCCAGTCCCGGGCGTCATGCACGTTGCCGCCACCATGGCCGAAACGCTGCGTGCCGAAGTAGTTGGGCACCCCCTGCTGCTTGAGCAGTTCCAGCCGAGCATCCAGCGCCTGGTGGTCTGCCGCCAGCGCAGTCAGACGCAGGGTAAAGCCGTTGGCGGAATGAGCGCCTCGTTGCAGTTTGCGCTGGTGGCGCACCTGCTTGAGTACACGCAGGGTTTCGTCTTCGGCGCGGGACAGGTCCGGGTCGGCCTTGCCCGGCAGGTGCAGGCTGAACCACTGGCGGGTCAGGGCCTGGCGGTCCTTCAGACCGGCGTAGCTGATGGCGCGGACCGGCACACCAGCTGCACGTGCCAGGCGACGAGCAGCCTCCTCGGTATTGAGGTCACGCTTTTCAACCCACAGCCACAGGTGCTCGCCCTGGCCGGACAGCGGAATGTCCAGCACTTCGTCCACCTGGAAATCGTCGGCCACCGCCTTGAGCACCCCGGTGCCCAAGGATTGGCCCGATGCACGCGGGCCGAGCAGGTCGTGTTCGGTCATGCTGGCAGCAACAGGGCAACCGCATGCACGGCGATACCCTCCTCGCGGCCGGTGAAGCCGAGTTTTTCGGTGGTGGTCGCCTTGACGTTGACCTGGTCGAGTTCGACGTGCAGGTCCTCGGCGATCAGCTGGCGCATGGTTTCGATGTGTGGGGCCATCTTCGGCGCCTGGGCAACGATGGTGGCGTCGACGTTGCCGACTTTCCAGCCCTTGGCCAGAACGATGCCGACCACGTGACGCAGCAGGACACGGCTGTCCGCGCCCTTGAACTGCGGGTCGGTATCGGGGAAATGCTTGCCGATGTCTCCCAGCGCGGCGGCGCCGAGCAAAGCATCGCTCAGTGCGTGCAGCAGCACGTCACCGTCGGAGTGGGCCAGCAGGCCGTATTTGTGGGGGATACGCACCCCGCCCAGGGTAATGAAATCACCGTCGCAGAAACGGTGCACATCGTAGCCGTGGCCAATACGCATAGAAAAACGCCCTGATAAAGTCAGGGCGTGATTCTACCTGCTTTGTGGGCGCTTGGGCTGGCTATTGCCGACACCAAGCACCACCGCTACGCCCGCCCCAGCGCTAGCGCGTGATGGCGCAGGTGCTCATCGATGAAGCTGGCGATGAAGTAGTAGCTATGGTCATACCCAGGCTGCAGACGCAGGGTCAGCTCATGCCCCCCCTTGCGCGCTGCCTGCTCCAGTGCTTCTGGCTTGAGCTGCTTCTCGAGGAAGTCATCGCGGTCGCCCTGATCGACCAGCAACGGCGGGCATTTGCCGGAAGGCGTCTCGGCCAGCAGCACACTGGCATCCCACTCGCGCCAGCGCGCCCGGTCCTCACCCAGGTAACGGCTGAAGGCCTTTTCGCCCCAAGGGCAATCCATTGGATTGCTGATTGGCGAAAACGCCGACACCGAACGGTAGCGCCCTGGGTTGCGCAATGCGCAGACCAAAGCACCGTGCCCGCCCATGGAATGGCCGCTGATGCTGCGCTGGTCGGAAGCTGGGAAATGCGCCTCGATCAGTGCCGGTAGCTCCTCGACCACGTAATCGTGCATACGGTAGTGCTTCGACCAGGGTTGCTGGGTGGCATTGAGGTAGAAGCCAGCACCGAGTCCGAAGTCCCAGGCATCGTCCGGATCGCCGGGCACCTGCTCACCACGCGGACTGGTGTCTGGCGCGACGATGATCAGCCCCAGCTCGGCGGCCAGGCGCTGGGCGCCGGCCTTTTGCATGAAGTTTTCATCGGTGCACGTCAGGCCGCTCAGCCAATAGAGCACCGGTAGCTTCTCGCCCTGTTCGGCCTGCGGCGGCAGGTACACGGCGAATACCATGTCACAGCCCAGCACCTTGGAGTGATGCCGGTAACGCTTGTGCCAGCCGCCGAAGCTCTTCTGGCAGGAGATGTTATCCAGGCTCATGGCTGACCTCAGAAGTGGATCACGCTACGGATGCTCTTGCCTTCATGCATCAGGTCGAAGGCTTTGTTGATGTCTTCCAGGCCCATGGTATGGGTGATGAAGGTATCCAGCGGAATTTCGCCCTTCTCGGACATTTCAACGTAACTTGGCAGCTCGCTGCGACCTCGTACGCCGCCGAAGGCCGAACCGCGCCAGACGCGACCGGTCACCAGCTGGAATGGACGGGTGGAGATTTCCTGGCCAGCGCCGGCCACGCCAATGATGACGGACTCGCCCCAGCCTTTGTGGCAGCACTCCAGGGCCGCACGCATCAGTTGGACGTTACCTACGCACTCGAACGAGAAGTCCACGCCGCCATCAGTGAGATCGACGATCACCTCCTGGATTGGGCGGTCGTAGTCTTTGGGGTTGACACAGTCGGTAGCACCCAGCTGGCGAGCGATCTCGAACTTGGCGGGGTTGATGTCGACGGCGATGATGCGCGAGGCCTTGGCCTTGACCGCGCCAATGATCGCCGACAGGCCGATGCCACCCAGGCCGAAGATGGCCACGGTGTCACCTGGCTTGACCTTGGCGGTGTTGAGCACGGCACCGATACCGGTGGTGACACCGCAGCCCAGCAGGCAGACTTTCTCCAGCGGCGCTTCTTTCTGGATCTTGGCCACGGAAATTTCCGGCAGCACGGTGTACTCGGAGAACGTCGAGGTCCCCATGTAGTGGAACAGTTGCTGGCCTTTGTAGGAGAAGCGAGTGGTGCCATCAGGCATCAAGCCCTTGCCTTGAGTGGCGCGGATGGCCTGGCACAGGTTGGTCTTGCCCGAACGGCAGAATTTGCACTGGCCGCACTCTGGAGTGTACAGCGGAATGACGTGGTCGCCGACAGCTACGGAAGTCACGCCTTCACCAATTGCTTCGACGATTGCACCGCCTTCATGACCGAGAATCGACGGGAAGATACCTTCCGGGTCGGCGCCCGACAGGGTATAGGCATCGGTATGGCAGACGCCGCTGGCGACCACGCGCAGCAGCACTTCGCCCGCCTTGGGCATGGCCACGTCGACTTCGACGATTTCCAGGGGTTTCTTGGCCTCGAAGGCGACGGCGGCACGGGACTTGATCATCAAGGTTCTCCAGACAGAGTGTCGATTCCAGTACTCAGTGTAATTCAGGCACTTTTGATGAATAATCCGAGCGAAGACAAAACATTATTGCCATACAGGGATAATCGATGAGCAGTCGCTGGGAAGGCATCGACGAGTTCGTTGCCGTGGCCGAGTCGGGACAGTTCACTGCTGCGGCGGAGCGGTTAGGGGTATCGTCGTCGCACATCAGCCGGCAGATCGCTCGCCTAGAGGAGCGCCTGCAGACACGCCTGTTGTACCGCAGTACCCGCCGCGTGACGTTGAGCGAGGCAGGCCAGACGTTCCTTCAACACTGCCAGCGTCTGCAAGATGGTCGCGAAGAGGCGTTACGCGCGATGGGCGACTTGGCCAGTGAACCGAAGGGATTGTTGCGCATGACCTGCGCGGTGGCTTACGGCGAGCGTTTCATCGTGCCTCTGGTCACGCGCTTCATGGCGTTGTATCCGCAGTTGCGGGTCGAGGTGGAACTGACCAACCGGACGCTGGACCTGGTGCACGAGGGGATGGACCTGGCGATTCGCCTGGGGCGTCTGCAGGACTCGCGGTTGGTCGCGGCTCGTCTGGCGCCACGGCGCATGTACCTGTGTGCTTCGCCGGCTTACCTTGAGCGTTATGGCCGGCCGCATAGTTTGTCGGAGCTGGCGCGACATAATTGCCTGGTGGGTAGCTCTGATATCTGGGCGCTGCAGCAGGATGGTCGGGAGATCAGTCAGCGTGTGCAGGGGAATTGGCGGTGCAACAGTGGGCAAGCTGTGTTGGATGCTGCGTTGCTGGGGATGGGATTGTGTCAGCTACCGGATTATTACGTGCTGGAGCATCTTAAAAGCGGGGCGTTGGTTTCGCTGTTGGAGTCGCATCAGCCGCCTAATACTGCGGTTTGGGCGCTGTATCCTCAGCAGCGGCATCTTTCGCCTAAAGTCAGGCGGCTTGTGGACTTCTTGAAAGCCGGTCTTTCGCAATTACCGGAATATCGCTGAACACGATTATTCGATTATGCCATCCCACTCGCTGCGTTTGTGTTTGTTTTTGCTTTTGCTTTTGCTTTTGCTTTTGCTTTTGCTTTTTTTTACGCGATAGACCAAGCGCCGCCAATTGCGACGTCAGGAGGCCGAACGCAGGTCTTGCGGAGGGAGGTGACGGGCATGGATGCCCGTCAAGCGCTGCGGCCCAGGATGGGCCGTTCAGCGCGGTCCTCCCGGGAGCAAGGCCGTAGTGAGGGAACCCCGGAGCGAAGCGTAGGGGCCGGATGATAGGGGCCGACGGTTTTGGTTACTTTGGCCACGACCAAAGTAACCCGCCGGAAGGGCGGAAAGGTGAATAGGTGCCTCCATGGCAAATGGATATTCACGCTATTTGAGTGCCAGCACCAAGCATTCGCTTTGAAGTTTGAAGTTCGAGGTTCGAGGTTCGAGGTTCGAGGTTTTGGTATTTGGATTTGTGAACATATCCATTTGCCAAGGTGACGCCTAATCACCTTTCCGCTCTTACGGGTCCCTTTTTGTCGTGGCAAAAAGGAACCAAAAACCGTCAGCTCCTATCATCCGGCCCCTACGCTTCGCTTCGGGGTACCCTCACTCCGGCCTTGCTCCCGGGAGGACCGCGCTGAACGGCCCATCCTGGGCCGCAGCGCTTGACGGGCATCCATGCCCGTCACCTCCCTCCGCAAGACCTGCGTTCGGCGTCCTGACGTCGCAATTCGCGGCGCTTGGTCTATTGCGCACTAGAAGCAAAAGCAAAAAACGAGCGACAGCGACAGCGACAGCCTTTAGCTTCGGGTTGACCAGCGTTGACGCAACCACTCCAGATCTTCCGGTCGGGTCACCTTGATGTTGTCACTGCGACCCTCGATCAACCGCGGCGCCTGACCAGACCATTCAATCGCGGACGCCTCATCAGTCACCACGACATCCGACACCAGACATTCAGCCAATGCCCGATGCAAAGCCCCAAGACGAAACATCTGTGGCGTATAAGCCTGCCAAATGGTACTGCGATCCACCGTCGCACTGACCCGCCCATGGGCATCCGCCCGCTTGAGCGTGTCACGTGCCGGCACCGCCAATAACCCACCTACAGGGTCGTCAGCCAAGTCAGTCAGCAACCGATCCAGATCGGAACGTGCAAGGTTCGGACGCGCAGCATCATGCACCAACACCCAGTCGTTATCAGTCGCCCCTTGGGCATGCAACAACAACAAGGCATTGAGCACCGAGTCAGCACGCTCACGCCCGCCAGGCGCACGCCGAATGCGTGAATCACTGGCACAACGCAAGGTCGGCCAGTAAGGGTCGTCTTCAGCAATGCTGACCACCACGCCCTTGAGCGCCGGGTGATCGAGAAAACAGTCGAGACTATGTTCGAGAAGCGTCTGCCCGCCCAATTGCAAGTATTGCTTGGGACGGTCGGCAGCCATGCGGGTACCCACGCCCGCGGCAGGAATCACAGCCCAGAAGGCCGGCAACGTATCAGTCATTTTTGCGGCAACTGGAAGAGAGTTTCGCCCTCTTTGACCATTCCCAATTCATGACGAGCCCGTTCTTCGACGGTCTCCATACCTTTCTTCAACTCCAGGACCTCCGCGTCAAGCACACGGTTACGCTCGAGCAAACGCTCGTTCTCCGCATGCTGCTCGGCAATCTGCTGCTTGAGCTCGGCCACTTGCGCCAGGCTGCCATTACCCACCCAGAGGCGGTACTGCAGGCCACCGAGCAGCAGGAGCAGGACAAGGAACAACCAATAGGGACTGCGCATCAAGGTATCCAGGGTTAAAAAGACGCCGCTCACGGGCTTCGAATAGCACGAAGCCTGGCCGAGGCCAGGCTTCGTCGACAGAAACCCGCTGGAAGCGCCAGATCTTTCAGTAGGAAAGGTCCGACAGCCTCGGCTGCTGTCTTTTTACCATCTCTTGCTTAACCGCGAAACTCGGCACGGCCACGGTAAACCGCTTTGGCGCCCAGTTGCTCTTCGATACGCAGCAGCTGGTTGTACTTCGAAACGCGGTCGGAACGGCACAGCGAACCGGTCTTGATCTGGCCGGCAGCAGTACCGACTGCCAGGTCGGCGATGGTCGAGTCTTCGGTTTCACCGGAACGGTGCGAAATGACTGCGGTGTAACCGGCGGCCTTGGCCATCTGGATGGCCTCCAGGGTTTCGGTCAGCGAGCCGATCTGGTTGAACTTGATCAGGATCGAGTTACCGATACCCTTCTCGATGCCTTCTTTCAGGATCTTGGTGTTGGTCACGAACAGGTCGTCACCCACCAGCTGAACCTTGGCACCGATCTTGTCGGTCAGGATTTTCCAGCCAGCCCAGTCGGACTCGTCCAGACCGTCTTCGATCGAGATGATCGGGAAACGTTCGGTCAAGCCCTTCAGGTAGTCGGCAAAACCTTCGGCGTCGAACGACTTGCCTTCGCCGGACAGGTTGTACTTGCCGTCTTCGTAGAACTCGGAAGCCGCGCAGTCCAGAGCCAGAGTCACGTCGGTACCCAGCTTGTAGCCCGCCTTCTCGACCGCTTCGGCGATGGCGCCCAGCGCGTCTTCGTTGGAAGCCAGGTTCGGCGCGAAGCCACCTTCGTCACCCACCGCAGTGTTCAGGCCACGGGCCTTGAGCACGGCTTTGAGGTGGTGGAAGATCTCGGTACCCATGCGCAGGCCGTCGGAGAAGGTCTTGGCGCCAACCGGCTGAACCATGAACTCCTGGATGTCGACGTTGTTGTCGGCGTGCTCGCCACCGTTGATGATGTTCATCATCGGAACCGGCATCGAGTACTGGCCTGGGGTACCGTTCAGGTTGGCGATGTGCGCGTACAGCGGCAGGTCCAGATCCTGTGCGGCGGCCTTGGCGGCAGCCAGGGACACGGCCAGAATGGCGTTGGCGCCCAGCTTGGCCTTGTTCTCGGTTCCGTCCAGTTCGATCATGGCACGGTCCAGGGCCTTCTGGTCAGCCGGGTCCTTGCCCAGCAGCAGGTCACGGATCGGGCCGTTGATGTTGGCGACGGCCTTCAGCACGCCCTTGCCCAGGTAACGGCTCTTGTCGCCATCGCGCAGCTCCAGCGCTTCGCGCGAGCCGGTGGAAGCACCGGACGGCGCGCAGGCGCTGCCGATGATGCCGTTGTCGAGCAGTACATCGGCTTCCACGGTGGGGTTGCCACGCGAGTCGAGAACTTCACGACCTTTGATGTCGACGATCTTTGCCATTGTTGTAAGCACTCCAGAATTGACGAAAACAACGCAGCTTAAGGAAATCCTTGCACTCCACCAGGCGGGGCACAGCGGGCAGGCCGGGTGAAAGCGCCCCCTGACCAAACGGTCAAGGGGAGAACGGGCGGTACTTTACCCGAGAAATGAGCTTTACGCGGTTTCTACCGTCGGAAAACTTTTCACCAGGTCGTCCAGTTGCTTGAGCTGGGCCAGGAACGGCTCCAGCTTGTCCAGGCGCAGGGCGCAAGGACCATCGCACTTGGCGTTGTCCGGGTCAGGGTGAGCTTCGAGGAACAGGCCTGCCAGACTCTGGCTCATGCCGGCCTTGGCCAGGTCGGTGACCTGGGCGCGACGGCCGCCGGCGGAATCGGCGCGGCCACCCGGCATCTGCAGGGCGTGTGTCACGTCGAAGAACACCGGGTACTCGAACTGCTTCATGATGCCGAAGCCGAGCATGTCCACGACCAGGTTGTTGTAGCCAAAGCTCGAACCACGCTCGCACAGAATGAGCTGGTCGTTGCCGGCCTCAACGCACTTGTTGAGGATGTGCTTCATTTCCTGCGGCGCGAGGAATTGGGCCTTCTTGATGTTGATCACCGCGCCGGTCTTGGCCATCGCCACGACCAGGTCGGTCTGGCGCGACAGGAAAGCCGGCAGCTGGATGATGTCGCACACCTTGGCGACCGGCTCGCACTGGTAGGGTTCGTGCACGTCGGTGATCACCGGCACGTTGAAGGTCTTCTTGATCTCTTCGAAGATCTTCAGGCCTTCTTCCATGCCTGGGCCGCGGAACGATGTCACCGACGAACGGTTAGCCTTGTCGAAGCTGGCCTTGAACACGTACGGAATACCGAGCTTCTCGGTCACCCGTACGTACTCTTCGCAGACCTTCAGGGCCAGATCACGAGACTCCAGCACGTTCATGCCGCCGAACAGGACGAACGGCTTGTCGTTGGCGATCTCGATGTTACCGACGCGAATGATCTTCTGGGTCATTGATCAGGCCTTGTTCTTCTGTGCCAGGGCTGCCTTGACGAAACCGCTGAACAGCGGATGACCGTCACGCGGGGTGGAAGTGAACTCCGGGTGGAACTGGCAGGCCACGAACCATGGGTGATCCTTGGACTCGACCACTTCCACCAGCGCGCCGTCTTCGGAGCGGCCGGAAACCACCAGGCCGGCGTCGATCAGCTGCGGCAGCAGGTTGTTGTTCACTTCGTAGCGGTGGCGGTGACGCTCGGTGATGATGTCAGTGCCGTAGCAGTCATGAACCTTGGAGCCGGCAACGATCTGGCAATCCTGAGCGCCAAGGCGCATGGTGCCGCCGAGATCGGAGGCTTCGGTACGGGTTTCGACCGCGCCGGTGGCATCGGCCCACTCGGTGATCAGGCCGACTACCGGGTGACCGCTGTTACGGTCGAACTCGGTGGAGTTGGCGTCTTTCCAACCCATCACGTTACGGGCGAACTCGATCACGGCAACCTGCATGCCCAGGCAGATACCCAGGTACGGCACCTTGTTCTCGCGGGCATATTGCACTGCGGTGATCTTGCCTTCCACGCCACGCAGGCCGAAACCGCCAGGAACCAGGATGGCGTCTGCGCCCTCCAGCAGGCTGGTGCCCTGGTTCTCGATATCTTCGGAATCGATGTAGCGCAGGTTGACCTTGGTACGGTTCTGGATGCCGGCGTGGCTCATCGCTTCGATCAGCGACTTGTACGCGTCCAGCAGTTCCATGTACTTGCCGACCATGGCGATGGTGACTTCTTGCTCTGGGTTGAGCTTGGCATCGACCACCTTGTCCCACTCGGACAGGTCGGCGCTGTTGCACTGCAGGCCGAAGCGCTCGACGACGAAGTCGTCCAGACCCTGTGCGTGCAGCACGCCCGGGATCTTGTAGATGGTGTCGACGTCTTCCAGGGAGATGACCGCACGCTCTTCAACGTTGGTGAACAGCGCGATCTTGCGACGCGAGGAGGCATCGACCGGATGGTCGGAACGGCAGATCAGCACGTCCGGCTGCAGGCCAATGGAGCGCAGCTCCTTGACCGAGTGCTGGGTCGGCTTGGTCTTGGTCTCGCCGGCGGTGGCGATGTACGGCACCAGGGTCAGGTGCATCAGCATGGCGCGCTTGGAGCCCACTTCGACGCGCAACTGGCGAATCGCCTCGAGGAACGGCTGCGACTCGATGTCACCCACGGTACCGCCGATTTCCACCAGGGCCACGTCGGCATCGCCGGCACCCTTGATGATGCGACGCTTGATTTCGTCGGTGATGTGCGGGATGACCTGGATGGTCGCGCCCAGATAATCACCACGGCGCTCCTTGCGCAGCACGTGCTCGTAGATACGGCCGGTGGTGAAGTTGTTGTTCTGGGTCATGGTGGTGCGGATGAACCGCTCGTAGTGGCCCAGGTCGAGGTCAGTCTCGGCGCCGTCGTGGGTGACGAATACTTCACCGTGCTGGAACGGGCTCATGGTGCCAGGATCGACGTTGATGTACGGATCCAGCTTGAGCATGGTGACCTTGAGCCCCCGCGCTTCCAGGATGGCCGCCAGGGAAGCCGAGGCAATGCCTTTCCCCAATGAAGAAACAACACCGCCCGTGACGAATATGTAGCGCGTCATGAAAAACCCTAGAAGTCTGCGTTAAGGCGGCCAGCGCCGCCGGAGAAAGCGAAGGAAGGCCGAAGCCCCCGATCACCTGCGTCAATCACAGTGCATCTCGAAAAACTGCCGCGTCTGTACAGACCAGGGGTATCCCCGGCATGGAGCTCGCTCGTCATTTCCAGAATCAGCCCAGCAAAAAACTGCTTGGTAATCGGCAACTCCTGTGTTTTCGCGGAACCCACAGAAGCTGTATCAAGAAGGGAGGGTAGTCTACCGGAATGTACCCTTCATCTCAAACCTTGCGCGCTTGTCGGCAAATGCCAGCGAAGCTGGCAATCGGCCTGCCCCCGTTCGGGAAGATTGGCCACCGCCAGCAAGTCCTCGCCACGGAACAGCAACGGCAGGCGCGAACGCAGGAAGTGCGGAACCTGCGCCTCGTTCAGCAGGCGCTTGAGATCACGCCGACCACGACCGGGGACGTCCAGCACTTCGCCCCCCTGGCGATATGCGATGCGTAGCGGCCCCTCGGGCCGCTTGCCCTCGATACGCACATCGCCATTGCCCGGCAATGCCAGTGCCTCGGCCGGCGCCAGCCAGGGCTGCCCGACAGGCTCGGACTGCAACCAGTCATCGCCAAGCCACCAGATACGCCCATTGCTGCGCACCAACTGGCCGTCGGCAAGGCGCCAGATCGGCTGGGCATCGAGCGCGGCAGTGCACAAATCCACCCACCCGGCCCAGTGACGGCTGTCAGGCAATCGAGTGCGCTGGCTGAGCCAGTATTGCAAGGCGTTGCGCTGGCGAGCAGGTGACAGCGAACGGAGGCAGGTCAGATCGAGCGAACTCAGGGCAGACCACTGAGCCGGAGCGCCTTGCTCGGCTAGGGCCAGATCGTCAAGCGCCACTTCATCGAGCAGCCCCAGCGCTTCGCCAAGATGATCGGCGCAGCGCGCGATGTTTTGGCTCGCTTGCGGCCAACGCTGGCGCAGCAACGGCAACACCTCGCCACGCAAGTAGTTGCGGGCGAAGTCGGTGTCACGGTTGGAAGGGTCTTCGACCCACTTCAGCCGCCAGGCTTGGGCGTACGCGGCCAACTGTGCTCGCGAGATCGCCAGCAACGGGCGGACCAAGGCGCCCTGCCCCAACCGCCGCTTGTCGGGCATGGCGGCCAACCCGCGCAAACCGGCGCCACGCAACAGGCGAAACAGCAGGGTTTCAGCCTGATCCTCGCGGTGCTGGCCGGTGAACAGCAGCTCTCCCGGGCCCAGCACCTGAGCCAATGCCGAGTAGCGGGCGTTACGTGCAGCCTGCTCAAGGCTGGCACCCGGCTCGACCTGAACGCGGATCACGGTAAGCTCGACACCCAAGTCGTTGCAGACACGCTGGCAGTGCTCCGGCCAGTCATTGGCGACAGGTTGCAAACCGTGGTGGACATGGATGGCGCGCAGTGGTGGAGCGCAGTGACTGCGGGCGTAATCGGCCAACAGGTGCAGAAGGACTGTGGAGTCGAGGCCGCCAGAGAAGGCGACGTGCCAGGCGGGGGCGTTCAGCCAGGGGGTGAGGTTGATCATGTAGGCCTCACACGGTTTGAAATCGCCGGGGCCACTACAGGCCTTGATCGCCGGCAAACCGACGATCAAGGCTTCCAGAGCCCCGGGTCTATCAGAGACCGTAGCTCATCAGACGCTCATAACGGCGCGCCAGCAGCGCGTCGTTGTCGAGCTTGCCGAGCATGTCCAGCTGCTGGATCAGGTCGGCACGGATGCTTTCGGACATCTTCACCGGGTCACGGTGGGCGCCGCCCAGCGGTTCCTCGATGACCTTGTCGACGATGTTCAGGCTCTTCAGGCGTTCTGCGGTGACACCCATGGCCTCGGCCGCGTCGGCTGCGCGGTCGGCGGTCTTCCACAGAATCGAGGCGCAACCTTCCGGCGAGATGACCGAGTAGGTGGAGTACTGCAGCATGTTCAGCTGGTCGCACACACCGATGGCCAATGCGCCACCGGAACCGCCCTCACCAATCACGGTGGCGATGATCGGGGTTTTCAGGCGCGCCATGACACGCAGGTTCCAGGCGATGGCTTCGCTCTGGTTGCGCTCTTCGGCGTCGATACCTGGGTAGGCACCCGGGGTGTCGATGAAGGTGAGAATCGGCATCTTGAAGCGTTCGGCCATCTCCATCAGGCGGCAGGCCTTGCGGTAGCCTTCCGGACGCGGCATACCGAAATTGCGGCGCACCTTCTCGCGCACTTCGCGGCCTTTCTGGTGACCGATGACCATCACCGGCTTGCCATCCAGACGTGCGGTACCACCGACGATGGCAGCGTCATCGGCGAAGTGGCGGTCACCGTGCAGCTCTTCGAACTCGGTGAAGATGTGCTCGAGGTAGTCCAGGGTATAAGGACGACGCGGGTGACGGGCCAGACGGGCGATCTGCCAGCTGGTCAGGTTGCCGAAAATGCTTTCGGTCAGGGTGTTGCTCTTGTCTTGCAGACGGGCAATTTCATCGCTGATGTTCAGCGAATTGTCGTTACCCACCAGGCGCAACCCTTCGATCTTGGCTTGCAGGTCGGCAATCGGCTGTTCGAAATCGAGGAAGTTCGGGTTCATAGTCATCCGTCTTGGGTCTACGGCCAGGCGGCCGGCCGGTTGATCCGTTTGGCGCCCTACCTTAAGGGATCAGGCGCATTCAGGTCGAGATTAAATTAGGTCGGTTCAACGATATTGCAGGAAGACGTTCTCACGCCCGAACTGGTCACGCAGCGCTTGAATCAAGCCATCGGCCGGGTCGATCGCCCACTCGTCGGCGAACTGCAGCATAGCCTTGGCATCGCTGCCGGTGTACTCGAGGGTAATGGGGCAACCACCGCGATGGCGGGTGATCAGTTCACCCAGCCACTTCAGCCGGTCGCCCTTGAGCGCGTCATGGGCCACCTTCAGGCGCAGGCTTTCGGCCAGTTTGGTGCGTGCGTCCTCCATGGTCATCACTTGCTTGACCCGCAAACGCAGGCCACCGGAGAAGTCGTCGTTGCTGACTTCTCCTTCCACCACCACCATGGCATCGGCCTGCAGCAACGACTGGGCCGCCATGAAGGCGTCGGCGAACAACGAGGCCTCGATACGCCCTGAACGGTCATCCAGGGTCACGAAGCCCATCTTGTCGCCCTTCTTGTTCTTCATCACCCGCAAAGCAACGATCATGCCGGCGATGGTCTGGGGCTCGCGCGACGGCTTGAGGTCGATGATGCGTTGACGGGCAAAGCGACGAATTTCGCTTTCGTACTCATCGATCGGATGGCCTGTCAGGTACAGGCCGAGGGTGTCCTTCTCGCCCTTTAGGCGTTCCTTGAGCGTCAGCTCACGCACCTTGCGGTGATTGGCGTAGACGTCGGAGTCTTCCTCGACGAACAACCCGCCGAACAGGTCGACGTGACCGCTGTCGGCGGTACGGGCCGTTTGCTCGGCAGACTTGATGGCTTCCTCCAGCGCGGCCAGCAAGGTCGCGCGGTTGCGATCGATGTTGGCCTGGTAGGCCTTGATCTCGTCGTGGAAGTACGGACCGAGGCGATCGAGCGCACCACTGCGGATCAGCGCATCCAGGGTACGCTTGTTGACACGCTTGAGGTCGACGCGTTCACAGAAATCGAACAAGTCCCTGAAGGGACCGCCCTGGGCGCGCGCCTCGACGATGGCCTCCACCGGCCCCTCGCCCACGCCTTTGATCGCCCCCAGGCCGTAGACGATGCGACCGTCATCGTTCACGGTGAACTTGAAGTCGGAGTTGTTCACGTCCGGCGCATCGAGGCGCAGCTTCATGCTGCGCACTTCCTCGATCAGCACCACCACCTTGTCGGTGTTGTGCATATCCGCCGACAGGACCGCAGCCATGAACGGCGCAGGATAATGCGTCTTGAGCCAAGCGGTCTGGTAGGACACCAGGCCGTAGGCGGCGGAGTGGGATTTGTTGAAGCCGTAACCTGCGAACTTCTCTACAAGGTCAAAGATGTTACCCGCAAGATCAGCATCGATACCGTTATTGGCACAACCTTCGATGAAGCCGCCGCGCTGCTTGGCCATTTCTTCGGGCTTTTTCTTACCCATGGCTCGACGCAGCATGTCCGCACCACCGAGGGTGTAGCCCGCCATGACCTGAGCGATCTGCATCACCTGTTCCTGGTATAGGATGATGCCGTATGTCGGCGCCAGTACCGGCTGCAGGCCCTCGTACTGGTAGTCCGGGTGCGGGTAGGCCAGCTCGGCGCGACCGTGCTTGCGGTTGATGAAGTCATCCACCATGCCCGATTGCAGCGGGCCCGGTCGGAACAGGGCCACCAGTGCGATCAAATCTTCCAGGCAGTCGGGCTTGAGCTTCTTGATCAGCTCCTTCATGCCACGGGATTCGAGCTGGAAAACCGCCGTGGTTTCGGCCTTCTGCAACAGCTCGTAGGTCTTGCGGTCATCCAGAGGGATGAAGTCGATGTTGACGTCCGGCAGGTTCTTCTTGGCCTGCTCGCGGTTGATGGTCTCCATTGCCCATTTGATGATGGTCAGGGTACGCAGGCCGAGGAAGTCGAACTTCACCAGGCCGGCAGCTTCGACGTCGTCCTTGTCGAACTGGGTAACCAGGCCGCCGCCTTCTTCATCACAGGCGATCGGCGAAAAATCAGTGAGTTTGGTGGGCGCGATAACCACACCACCGGCGTGCTTACCAGTGCCGCGGGTGACCCCCTCCAGCTTCAGGGCCATGTCCCAGATCTCACGGGCATCCTCGTCGCCCTTGAGGAAGTCACGCAGGATTTCTTCCTGCTCGTAGGCCTTCTCCAGCGTCATGCCCACTTCGAACGGGATCATCTTCGACAAGCGATCCGCCAGACCGTAGGACTTGCCCTGGACCCGCGCCACGTCGCGCACCACCGCCTTGGCCGCCATGGTACCGAAGGTGATGATCTGGCTCACCGCGTTGCGCCCATAGGCTTCGGCCACATAGTCGATCACCCGGTCACGGCCATCCATGCAGAAGTCGACGTCGAAGTCGGGCATGGAAATACGTTCAGGGTTGAGGAAACGCTCGAACAGCAGGTCGTAGGCCAGCGGGTCGAGGTCGGTAATCTTCAGTACATAGGCCACCAGCGAGCCAGCACCCGAACCCCGGCCCGGGCCGACCGGCACGCCATTGTTCTTGGCCCACTTGATGAAGTCCATAACGATCAGGAAGTAACCGGGGAAGCCCATCTGGATGATGATATCCAGCTCGAATTTCAGGCGGTCCAGGTAAACCTGACGCTTCTCTTCATAGTTGGGCGTGGTCTCTTTCGGCCAGAGCACCGCCAGGCGCTCTTCCAGGCCTTCATGGGAGACGTGGCGCAGGTAGTCGTCGATGCCCATGCCGTTGGGGGTCGGGAAGTCCGGCAAGAAGTACTTGCCCAGCTGTACCTGGATATTGCAACGCTTGGCGATCTCGACGGTGTTGGCGACGGCATCCGGCAGGTCGCTGAACAGCTCGACCATTTCCTCTGCGCTCTTGAGGTACTGCTGGTCGCTGTAATTGCGGGGACGACGTGGGTCATCCAGGGTCCAGCCCTCGCCGATGCAGACGCGGGTCTCGTGGGCGTCGAAGTCGGACTGCTTGATGAAACGCACGTCGTTGGTCGCCACCAGCGGCGCCCCGAGCTTGTCGGCCAGGGCCACGGCGGCATGCACGTACTCCTCGTCACCTGCGCGGTTGGTGCGCTGCACTTCGACGTAGAAACGCTCGGGGAACATGCCCATCCAGTCGCGCAGCAGGGCCTCGGCTTCTTCATTCCGACCAGCCATCAGGGCCATACCGATGTCGCCCTCCTTGCCAGCGGACAGGGCGATCACGCCCTCACTGGCCGGGGCGATCCAGTCGCGCTGGAGAATCACCAGGCCGTTACGTTGGCCTTCGGTCCAACCCCGCGAGATCAACTCCGTCAGGTTGCGGTAACCCTTGGGGTTCATGGCCAGGAAGCAGATGCGCGACAGCGGCGCCTCGGGATCGGCTCCGGCCAGCCACAGGTCGGCGCCGCAGATCGGCTTGATCCCGGCGCCCATGGCGGTCTTGTAGAACTTGACCAGCGAGCACATGTTGCTCTGGTCAGTGATCGCCACCGCGGGCATGTTCATCCCGGCCAGCGCCTTGGCCAGCGGCTTGATCCGCACCAGGCCGTCGACCAGCGAGAATTCGGAGTGTACGCGCAGGTGAACGAAGGGAACCGACATGGATGATCCTGTAGCAGAGCTTGACGACAAGGGCGGGATTGTAACGTAAATGAGAGGGAAACGATTGGGGCCGCTGTGCGGCCCCAATGTGTTAGATCAGTGAGTCAGTGAGGCCTTCACGGGCTTCCCAGGCCGCGCGAACCGGCGCGAAGGAACGCCGGTGGATGGGCGTAGGCCCAAGGCGCGCAAGTGCCTCCAGGTGCACCGGCGTCGGATAGCCCTTGTGCCCGCCAATTCCGTAACCGGGATAGATCAGCTCGAAAGCGCTCATCTCGCGATCGCGCGTGACCTTGGCCAGGATCGACGCCGCGGCGATGGCCGGCACCTGGCTATCGCCCTTCACTACCGGCGCGGCGGGCACGGCCAGCCTGGGGCAACGGTTGCCATCGATCAGCGCGAGCTTGGGCGTGACGCTCAAGCCTTCGACCGCACGCTGCATGGCGAGCATGGTGGCCTGAAGAATGTTCAACCGGTCGATTTCTTCGACTTCGGCACGGGCAATACAGAAACTCAGGGCTTTTTCGCAGATCTCATCGAACAGCGCTTCGCGCTTGGCCTCGGTAAGCTTCTTGGAATCGTTCAGACCCAGAATCGGGCGTTGCGGGTCGAGAATCACCGCAGCGGTGACGACCGCGCCACACAGCGGCCCACGTCCCACTTCGTCGACACCCGCCACCAAGTCTTCGACCAGGTTGAAATCCAATCCAATCTGCATGTCAGCGGTCCTTGAGCAAAGCCAGCACCGCGTCGGCGGCCTGGTTGGAAGCGTCGCGGCGCAGGGTGCGGTGAATCTCGTCGAAACCTTCGGTCTGTCGGCTGCCATCGGCGACCAACGGCACCAAGGCCTGGGCCAGGGCTTCACACGTCGCGGCATCCTGCAGGAGTTCCGGCACCAGCTCGCGCTGGGCCAGCAGGTTGGGCAACGATACGTAGGGGCTCTTCACCAGGCGCTTGAGGATCCAGAAGGTCAAAGGCGCCAGGCGGTAGGCCACAACCATGGGCCGCTTGTACAGAAGTGCTTCAAGGGTGGCTGTGCCCGACGCGATCAGCACCGCATCGCAGGCCGCCAGCGCCACATGCGACTGGCCGTCCAGCAGCATCAGCGGCAGGTCACGGCCCTCCAGCATCTGTTCGATCTGGGCACGGCGCGCGGGATTGGCGCACGGCAGAACGAAACGCACCCCCGGGATGCGGTCGCGTAGAAGCTGGGCAGTATCGAGGAACAATGCCCCCAAGCGCCCCACTTCGCCTCCACGGCTCCCCGGCATCAAGGCGACCAGCGGACCATCGGCCAGGCCGAGGGAAGCGCGCGCGGCCTGTCGATCGGCCTCGAGCGGGATGGTATCTGCCAACGGATGACCGACGAAACGCACCGGCACGCCCTGCTCTTCGTAGAACCGCGCCTCAAAGGGCAGCAGGGTCAGCATCAGGTCGCAGCCTTCGCGGATCTTCAGCACACGCTTCTGCCGCCAGGCCCAGACCGAAGGGCTGACGTAGTGCACGGTCTTGATACCCGCCTGACGCAGCTTCAACTCGATGTTGAGCGTGAAGTCAGGCGCGTCGATACCGATGAATACGTCGGGCTTCTGCGCAATCAGGGTCTGGATCAGTTCCTTGCGCCGCTTGAGCAGCTCGCGCAGGCGGCCAAGCACCTCGACCAACCCCATGACCGCCAGGCGTTCCATGGGGAAGTAAGACTGCAGGCCTTCGGCCTCCATCAGCGGACCGCCGACACCGATGAAGCGGACGTCAGGATGGCGCGCCTTGAGCGCGCGCATCAGGCCAGAACCGAGAATGTCGCCGCTGGCCTCACCCGCGACCAACGCTACACAGAGCTGCGCCATGTCAGCGAGTGATGCCGCGAGCGGAGTTCAGGATCGACTGGCGGAACAGCTCGACCTCAGGGTGTTGCCCCGCCAGTTCTTCCAGTTCCTTGACCGCTTCTTCAACGGTAAGGCCCTGGCGGTAAACGACCTTGTAGGCACGGCGCAGGGCGTGGATGACCTCGTCACTGAAGCCGCGCCGACGCATGCCCTCGAAGTTCATGCTGCGGGCTTCGGCGGGGCTGCCGAACACCGTGACGAAGGCAGGGACGTCCTTGCCAATCGCCGTACCCATGCCGGAAAACGCGTGCGCCCCGATGTGGCAGTACTGATGCACCAAGGTGTAGCCCGACAGGATCGCCCAGTCGCCCACATGCACATGGCCAGCCAACGCGGTGTTGTTGACCAGGATGCAATGGTTGCCGATGACGCTGTCGTGACCAATGTGGGCATAGGCCATGATCAGGTTGTGGTCGCCGAGCGTGGTTTCCGAACGGTCCTGCACGGTACCGCGGTGGATGGTCACGCCTTCACGGATCACGTTGTGATCACCGATCACCAGTCGCGTCGGCTCGCCCTTGTACTTGAGGTCCGGGGTGTCTTCGCCGATCGAGGAAAACTGGTAGATACGGTTGTGCTTGCCGATACGGGTTGGTCCTTTGACCACCACGTGCGGACCAATGACAGTACCCTCCCCGATTTCGACATCGGGGCCTACGATCGACCAAGGGCCGACTTCGACACCGTCGGCCAACTTGGCCGACGGGTCGATGATCGCCCGAGGATCAATCGAACTCATAGGGAACGTTCCGCGCAGGTGATCTCTGCCGAGCAGACCGGCTTGCCGTCGACCAGCGCACGGCATTCGAACTTCCAGA
Source organism: Pseudomonas taiwanensis DSM 21245 (assembly GCF_000425785.1). GTDB lineage: Bacteria > Pseudomonadota > Gammaproteobacteria > Pseudomonadales > Pseudomonadaceae > Aquipseudomonas > Aquipseudomonas taiwanensis. Next base: position 3,376 of record NZ_AUEC01000024.1, on the reverse strand, counting down.
TCATGCTCTTGCGGCTGAGGAACTTGGCCTCCAGCACCAGTTGATCACCCGGCAATACCGGCTGACGGAAACGCAATTTGTCGGAACCGACGAAATAGTACAGCGTGCCATCGGCCGGCTTGGCGTCGAGCATCTTGAAACCGAGAATGCCGGCCGCCTGGGCCATGGCCTCGATGATCAAAACGCCCGGCATGATGGGGTGCGCCGGGAAATGGCCATTGAAAAACGGCTCGTTGATGCTGACATTCTTGTAGGCACGAATGCTCTGGGCCTCGAAGTCCAAATCCGTCACTCGGTCCACCAGCAGGAACGGGTAACGGTGAGGCAGGTATTCGCGAATCTCGTTGATGTCCATCATTTCGGGGGGAAGCCTGTAATAAGAATAGGGAGCGCAGGTGCTGACCACACGCTCCTTTTGCAAATCCAAAGAGGAGCCAGCTAGCGACTGTTCACGCTCGCTCAGGAAATGGTATCAGCCTTCTGATGCCGGCTGATCACCTGAGGTCACGGTATCGACACGTTTTTCCAACTGCTGGAGACGCTTGGACATGTCGTCCAGCTGGCGAATACGCGCCGCACTCTTGCGCCAGTCAGCCAACGGCTGCATGGCCGTGCCGGAAGAATAGGCGCCCGGTTCAGTGATCGAACGGGTGACCATGGTCATTCCAGACACGAATACGTTGTCGCAGACATCGATATGGCCAACCATGCCGACGCCACCGGCGATGGTGCAGTGCTTGCCAATACGCGTGCTGCCGGAAATCCCGACACAGGCCGCCATGGCCGTGTGTTCGCCGATCTGCACGTTGTGGGCGATCTGGATCTGATTGTCGAGCTTGACGCCATCGGCGATGCGCGTATCGGACAGCGCACCACGGTCGACCGCGGTATTGACGCCAATTTCCACGTCATCACCAATGGTGACGCCGCCAATCTGGGCAATCTTGCGCCAGACACCCTTCTCGTTGGCAAAGCCGAAGCCTTCACCTCCGATCACCGCGCCTGACTGAATGACCACACGCTTGCCAATGGTCACATCGTGGTACAGGGTGACGCGCGGCGCCAACCAGCCGCCCTCGCCCACCACGCTGCGCGCACCAATCACACAGTGCGCACCGATGCTCACATTGGCACCAATACGCGCACCGCTCTCGATGACCACGAATGGCCCGATGCTGGCACTGGCATCCACCTGGGCATCCTCTGCCACCACGGCGCTGGGATGAATACCCGCCTCAGCCTTGGGCTTGGGATCGAACAGGTGGGAAATGCGCGCGTAGGCAAGGTACGGGTCGGCCACGATCAGGGCGTTACCAGCAAAGCCTTCGGCGTCCGCGGCCTTCAGCAATACCGCCGCTGCCTGGCTGTTATCCAGGTATTTGCGGTACTGCGGATTGGCAAGGAAGCTCAATTGACCAGGGCCGGCCTCCTGCAAGGTGGCCAGTCCGGTAATTTGCAGCGCCTCGGGCCCCTTGAGGGTCGCCCCGAGCGCTTCGGCCAACTGGCCGAGCGTCATGGTCACGGTCATATCAACGGGCTTGGTTCATGCGCTCGATGACTTGGCGGGTGATGTCGTACTGAGGTTTGACATCGATGACCGCACCGCGCTCCAGAACCAGGTCGTAACCGCCCTTCTTGATTACTTCCTCGACGGCACCATCGAGCTTCGGCTTGAGCTGCTTGAGCATGTCGCGGTCAGCAACGGCCTTGGCTTCGTTCAGTTCTTTGGACTGGAACTGGAAGTCACGGGCTTTCTGCTTGAATTCGAGCTCCAGGCGCTCACGCTCCTGCTGCTGCATCTTGTCGCCGCCTTTGATCAGGCGGTCCTGGATACCTTTGGCGCTGCTTTCCAGGGACTTGAGCTTGGTCAGTTGCGGGCCGAACTTCTTCTCGGCATCAACCGCGTACTTCTTGGCGGCATCGGATTCGAGCAGGGCCATCTGATAGTTCAGCACGGCAACCTTCATTTCGGCGAAAGCCGGGGTGGCGACCAGCGCCGCGGCCACTACGGCCAGTTGAGTCAACTTACGCACGATGCACTCCTGGATAAACCGTTGTCGTTAAGCAAGGGCCGACCTTAGAAGGTCTGGCCCAGAGAGAATTGGAACACCTGGGTATCGGCGTCGTCCGGCTTCTTGACCGGCATTGCCAGGCTGAAGCTCAACGGGCCCAGGGCAGTGATCCAGGTGACACCCAGGCCGACCGAGCTGGCCATGCCGGAGAAGCCAACCTTCTCGCAGTCAGGCTTGCTGCCGCAGTTGGTATCGAACACGTTACCCACGTCCCAGAACACGGAGGTGCGCAGCGAACGCTGGTCCTTCACGAATGGCAGCGGGAACAGCAACTCGACACCACCCTGGACCAACACGTTGCCACCGAACGGCAGCGGGTCCTGGTCCGGGTCTTTCACGGTGCCCGGGTTGGTACCGTCGCTCGGGGTACTGCGCGGACCGAGGCTGCTGTCCTTGAAGCCACGTACGGAGTTGAAACCACCCGCGTAGTAGTTTTCATAGAATGGCAGGCCGGAAGTACCACCGAAACCATCACCATAGCCCAATTCAGTGTGCAGGCGCAGGGTGTAGTCGTTGGTGATCGGCTTGAACAGCTGGCCGCGGTAGTCGAGCTTGTAGAACGACAGGTCGCTGCCAGGAACAGTCGTCTCGAAGGTCAGGCTCTGGGAGTGACCACGGGTCGCCAGCACGCCTTTGTTCAGGGTCGACTCGGACCAACCGACCGAGGCCTTGAAGTTCAGGAAGTTGTCGCCTTCCTGCTCGAGGAAATCGAAGATCTCGTCGACGGTGTAACGGCCAGTCTTGATCTTGTCCTGCTGCACGGTCAGGCCGTAGGTCAGGCGCGAAGTTTCGCTGATCGGGTAGCCGAGGCTGACACCGGCACCCAGGCTGTCGACCGCATAGCTGGCCACGTCGACGTCGAGGTCATCGTAGTCGGTGCTGCGATAGAAGGCGTTGTAGCCCAGGCTGACGCCGTCGGCAGTGAAGTAGGGGTCCACGAAGCCGAAGTTGTAGCGGGTCTGGTATTCCGAACGGGTCAGGCCGATGGACACCTTGTTACCGGTACCCAGGAAGTTGGTCTGGCTGATCGAGCCTCCCAGGATCAGGCCGGCGCTCTGGGCGAAACCGACGCTGGCGGTGATCGAGCCGGAGGCCTGTTCCTCGACGCTGTAGTTGACGTCGACCTGGTCATCGGTGCCCGGCACCGGTGGGGTCTCGACGTTGACTTCCTTGAAGAAGCCCAGACGTTCCAGGCGGGTCTTGGACTGGTCGATCAGGTAGGTCGACGCCCAGCCACCTTCCATTTGGCGCATCTCGCGACGCAGCACTTCGTCTTCGGTCTTGGTGTTGCCGCGGTAGTTGAT
>NZ_AUEC01000023.1 GCF_000425785.1 Pseudomonas taiwanensis DSM 21245 | reverse complement strand
CAGGCCGAGCGGAACCGGCACCACGCCAATCAGGTTGATGCCCAGGCTGACCCATTGCAGCGGATCGTTGCTGGGATTTCGTACCAGCTCGGCGATATCGAGCAGCGCATCCACCAGGGCGAAGGCGTTGGCCACAACCGGCACCGAGGCTTCGAGGTGGTAGCGCACCGATTGCAGGTCGAGCAGGCCGCAGCTGATGTCCTGCAGCCACTGGTCGACGGCGGCGGCAGCGGCACCGAGGTCTTCGCGCAGCAGGGTTTCCAGCGGGGCGATGGCGATCTGGACCTCGCGCTCGGACAGCGCGGATCCGGGGGAACCTTGGGGCATTTGGCAGGCCTTCCTAGCCGGGGGATTACCCCGGGAAATCCGAGAAGGCCAAAGGGTATGAGTGGGGTTACCTGACTAGATGCCAGGCAAATTCGATCCGCACTGTAGGAAAGTTCGACACGCCCCCATCAAAGCATGTCTATCAATCTTTGTTGGATCGTCGTTCTCCCAGCATCCATGCCGTGTTGGCCCCCTGCGGCCAACGTTTCCGCCCCGCCAACCTATCAAGTCAGTCCAGCAAGGCATCCACCTCCGCCCGCGTGGTGACCTGGCCGAAATGATGCTTCCACAATTCGATGCCCAGTTGCCCTGACCGGTCCAGGGACGAGCCGACGGTGAGGTCGGTGACCAAGGTCGGCGTCAACCCTGCGTCGAACAACGCAAAGCCGGCCGCGAGCACGCAGGTTTCGGTCTGCATGCCACACACCAGCACCCGTTCGACGCCCAGTTGCCTGATGTATTCGACGGTTTCGACCGGTAGCCCGTAACCATGCTTGACGAACACGGTGTCGGCTTCGACCAAATGCTCGTCCTGCGCCGCAGGGTGCCAGCCAAGCTGGCGTTGAAACGGTGTGACCTGCTCGTCATGAGTCACCACCATGGCAATGGTGAAGATCTTCGCCGAAAACGCTCGCAACCGGTCGACCAGCCATTCCGGGGGGTTGAACGTCGACTGCACATCGACAATAAGCAAGACCTGCTGCATGAAACGCTCCTGAAGACCGACGGCGGCCATTGCCATCAGTTTGAGCGTGGAGTGTGCCAAGCGCCGGAGTCGTTGGCTATTTGTGCGCTGTGCACTTAGAACTTTTCTTTATTTGTCGGTCTATGTGAATGGCCCAACTGGAAGGTTGCCAGCCGCCAAATGCCTACACGTCCCAACATCAGAGGTTGTCTTCGATCATGAAATTCCACGTCCCACGGATGGTGCTGTTTGGCCTGTTCGCCTTCGCGGCAGTGGGCTCGGCATCTGCAACAACCATGAAGACCACGCCCCCTGTTGCCACGTCCCAGGTCGAGGTCCTTCAGGCGCCCACCCAGGGTGGTGGTAACCCCTGGCCGAGCCTGGCCGATCAGCGATCAGGGACGCTGCTGGCCCACGACGACCGTTACTACCACGATCACCGTGACCATTACCGCCGCGATGACTGGCGCCGGGAACAGTGGCGTCGCGACCAATGGCGCAGGGAGCAAGCCCGCCGCGAAGCAGAGCGCCGCCGCTACTGGGAGCGCCACCATGATCGGGCGATGCACCACCGCTACGACGACGATCACCGCTACTATCGTCGCTGATACCGCCAAGACCGCGACCCCAGGGAACAGGAACGACTGATCCGGCGTCGCGGTCAACATCCTCGAAGGTGACCAAAATCGGTTACAGCACGAGGATTGGCCATGAGTACCCTGACGATCGAAGGCTGGTGCAAACGCGATCCCACGCAGAAGTCCACGCCACTGGGCGAAATACACTTCGACATCCAAGGCGCTAACCACAGGCGATTGGAGCAGGCCGAAGAATACCTGCAACAGAGCCATGAAACCGAAACCATGGTCGATGTCGACCTGGCGAGCATGAACCTTGTATTGCCGCCAGGGTGCGGCCCCCTGGCTGACTGCCGTCTGCGTGTCTACTTGAGTGAAGAGCAGCGCGGGCAGTTTCATCTCGTTGGCCATCGTGCCAGTGATGGCAGCCTTATCTACAGCAATGCAGTGTTGATTGCTCAACTGAGTTGAGCCTGGTGAACGAACCTGCAGGGGCCGGTGATCGCCGGCAAGCCGGCTCCTACATGCTGCGGATCCATCGAATGCGTTGATGATTACTATCGAGACACCCGCCTGTCGGGTCGGCAAAACCGCCCCCTATAATCGCCCCTCTGTTTCTCCCCGCTCCTCTCGCCTGCTACAGGCGACGTCCGTTCCTGGAATTTAATACCATGCCGACACCCAACCCGTCCGCGCACGTCCCCGAACACACCCAATACAGCGTCAAGCAGCAGTGGCTTGCAATTCTCTCGGTCGCCGTCGGTGCCTTCTCCCTGGTCACCAGCGAGTTTCTGCCGGTGGGCGTTCTCAACGATGTCGCCAGCGACCTGGGCATCAGTGCTGGCCAGGCCGGCCTGATGGTCACCCTGCCCGGCATCATGGCTGCCCTCGCCGCGCCTTTGCTGTCCGTGGGCATCGGCGCCCTTGACCGGCGCTATCTACTGATCGGCCTGACGCTGATCATGATCATCGCCAACGCGGTGGTGGCTTATGCGAGCGACTTCAGCCTGCTGCTGTTCGGCCGCGTACTCCTGGGTATCAGCATCGGCGGTTTCTGGGCGACAGCCATCGCCCTTAGCGGACGCCTCGCGCCCAAGGGGGTGGGCGTAGCGCAGGCCACTTCGATCATCATGGTCGGTGTCACCTTGGCGACCGTCCTGGGTGTTCCGGTTGGTACCTGGCTCAGCGGCCTGATGGGCTGGCGCATGACCTTCCTGATAACCGCGCTGGTGGGCGTGCCGGTACTTCTGGCGCAGGTGTTGCTGCTTCCGCGACTGGCGCCGGACAAGGCCATTCGCATCAGCGACCTGCCGGCCTTGTTCATCAATCCACAGGCTCGGGTCGGATTGATCGCAGTATTGTTGATTGGCCTTGCGCACTTTGCCGCATACACCTATGTCGCGCCTTTCTTCAAACAAAGGGCTGGCTTCGATGGACCTACCATTGGCTCGCTGCTTCTGCTTTATGGCGTGGCCGGGGTGCTGGGCAACATCTTCGCCGGTTTCGCCGCCAACCGAAGCGTGCGTCACACCCTGTTGCTGGTTGCGCTGATGATCGGTACCAGCACTGCGCTGTTCCCTTACTTCGCCACCGGCATGACCGGCGCCGCGATGCTCATCGCCCTCTGGGGCTTCGCCTTTGGTGCGTTCCCGGCCTGCGCCAGCATCTGGATGTTTGTCGTGGCGCCCAAGGACGTCGAGCGCGGCATGCCTTTGTTCGTGGCCATGTTCCAGGTGATCATCGCGCTGGGCTCGTTCTTCGGTGGGCGGATCGTCGACCAACTGGGCAGTTCGGTGCTGCTGAGCCTGGCCACGGCGCTGGTGGGTTGCGGTTTGGCGACGGTGCTGGTGCTGGGGCGTAGCGTCAGTAATCGCATGGTGGCTCAGCCGGAGGGTGTTGTGGATGCGTCGTAAGTGGTGAGAAGTGCAGCGCGTTTGAGATCGAGCGCCGCCCGCGCGGCGCATCGCGAGCAAGGCTCGCTCCTACATCTGTCTCGGGCCAATTACGCCTGTGGGATTTGCGCGCGAACGCTTTGGCGCATGGCGCACTATCGAGTCGTACACACCAGGCGTTCGCGCGCGTCTGTCACTGGCGTTACTGGCCCGAAACAGACGTAGGAGCGAGCCTTGCTCGCGATGCGCCGCGCGGGCGGCGCTCGATCTCAAGACCGCTGCATGCCCCTCGCCATACCACGACTTGCCGCCGCGCAATGACCACCCCGAGCACGCCCATGCTAACCTGCGCTCACCTCCTCCCGCAGGCGCCGAAGCTAATGTCCATTGCAGACAACCTGATTGCCTTCACCCTCGCCGCCACGCTGCTGACCGTGACACCAGGCCTGGACACTGCGCTCATCCTCAGGACAGCAACCGTCGAGGGCCGTCGGCAAGGGCTGCGTGCGGCGCTGGGCATCAACGTCGGTTGCTTGCTATGGGGCGCGGCGGTTGCGTTCGGCCTGGGCGCGCTATTGGCCGTGTCCGAACTCGCCTACAGCATTCTGAAGTATTGCGGCGCGGCGTACCTGGCCTGGCTTGGGGTGAACATGCTGATGCGGCCACGGCATTCACTGGCGCCGATCGCAACGCAGCCGCGGACGCAGTCCAACTGGTTCCTCAGGGGCATGATGGGTAACCTGCTGAACCCTAAGGTCGGTATTTTCTACGTCTCGTTCCTGCCGCAATTCATCCCCCACGGCCAGCCGCTGATAGCCTGGACCTTCATTCTGGTCGGCATCCACGTGGCACTCGGCCTGCTCTGGGCGATGGTACTGGTCAGCGCGACGCATTCGCTGGCGGGGGTGTTGCGCCGCGAAAAGGTCATCGCTGCGCTCGACCGCGCTACCGGGCTACTGTTCGTGATTTTCGCGGTGCGTCTGGCCTTGAGCAGGCGTTGATTGATCCGATCTCGAAAAAGGTGAGTCGGATGCCATCGCCAACCCTCAAAGGTTGCGCAGCCTGGGAACTTCATTGCACGGACTGGGTCGATAGCATCCCCTTGCATCCACGGGCGAGGGCCATGTCCCTTTCCGCCAGACCAGACACTGTCGAGTCAGTACCCGATGCCCAGCCAACGCATGCTGCCGGCCGTTCTCCTGTTGTTCAGCGCCGTCGCAGCCTGTGGCGCGTTCGCAGGCGACCGCTCGATGCCAGCCCATAGCAACAATGCCTCCACCATGCTGATCGAAAGCGCCTCGCAGCAGTACGCCGCCGGCCATCTGGACCAAGCGGCGGCAACACTGGAACGAGCACTGCAGATTCAGCCGAACAACCCTGCAACCTTGCATTACCTTGGCGTGCTGCGCCTGCAACAAGGCCAGTACCAACAGGCCGAAACCCTCGCCGTGCGCTCGAATATGCGGGTCGGCAGCAACAACGCGCTGCGCAACCGCAATTTCCAGTTGATCCAGGCGGCTCGCAATGGCCAGGTTTACGGCGCACTGCCAGCGGCCGACCAGCCCCCTGCCTCCGCTCAAGCGGTGAACCTAACGCCCACCGATCCCTTCACGCCGCCACCGCAGCCTGCGGCACCACAGCGCTTGAGCAACCCGGTAACACAGGCCGAGGACATGGACATACCCCAGGGTCACCGGCCACCCCCGGGCAAGTGCCGAATCTGGTTCCCAGGTGTTCCGCCCGGGCACCAGCCCGCGCCGGTCAAGTGCAAGAAGCTCAAAGGGCGTATTCCGCAAGGCGCCTACCTGATCCGTCACTGACCGTCAGTCCAGCACCGGCTTCAACAGGGCCTGCGCCTCGTACAACGCAGGCAGGTAGCGCAGGCGAATCTCATCGACGCTCAGCCGCGACGCATGGGTAGTGATGGTCAGTGTCGCCTTCAGTTGCCCAGCACGATCCACCAGCGGCACGCCAAGCACGCGCATACCGATTTCGTACTCCTGATCGACGATACAAAAACCCTGCGCTCTCACCTGCTGCAGCACCGCCTCCAGGCGCGCCCTGTCAGTTTGCGTGTAGGGCGTGAGCGGGCGAAGCGGGTTTCGCGAGAAGTAGTCGTCCCGCGCCGTTGCATCCAGCGACGCCAGCCAGATCCGCCCGCCAGCGGTGCAGTACATCGGTACCCGCGAGCCGGGGCGAATCGACAGCGAGGCGACGTGGCTATACCGGCTGCGCACCAGGTGGATGATTTCGTCACCGTCGCGGGTGCCCACCGACACATGCTCCTGGGTCTGGCGCGCGACCTGCTCGACGATAGGCCTCAACATGCGCGGCAACTGCGCCGAATCCACATAGGCCTGGCCAATACGCAGCACTTTGGGTGTCAGCCAGTAATGGCGGTTGTCGGTGTCGGCAAAGCCTTCGTGCACCAACGTCAACAGAAAACGTCGAGTGGCACTGGGCGTCAGCCCTGAGAGTCTGGCCGCGTGTGGCACGCTCAAGCGTGGCTGGTCGGCGCTGAACAGTTGCATCAATGCCAAGCCTTTCTGCAGACCGGCGATGAGGTCGCGGGGATGAGTTTCGTGTTTGTCCATGTGTTCGGCTCGTGGGGTGGGCTGGACGGTTGTCGGGCGGCTCTGGGGCCAATCGCCGGCAAGCCCGCTCCTAAGGGTGTTCACCCACTCATACACCAATTCAATGCGAATACCGATACATGACTGCGATTATCGCACTAATGGATCGCTAAGCGCATTGCCGTACCCCCACGCCGCGCGCCACGCTTGCCTCCACAACAACGCCAAAAACGGAGGTCAGCATGATTCGGGGTTCGACAGAACTGGTCGCCATCGTCGGTTCACCCATCGCCCAGGTGAAATCGCCCGACAACTTCAACACCTGGTTCGCCAACAACGACCGTAACCTGGCGATGCTGCCCATCGATATGCAGGAAGCATCGCTTCAAGCATTCGTCGGTAGCCTCAAGGGCTGGCGCAACCTGCGCGGTTGCGTGGTCACCGTTCCCTACAAACAGGTGTTGGCCGCGCATCTGGATGGACTCAGCGATCGTGCCACCGCGCTGGGTTCGGTCAACGTGATTCGCCGTGAACCCGATGGCCGCCTGCTGGGTGACAACGTCGACGGCGCAGGCTTTCTCGGTGCTGCGCGCAAGCATGGATTCCAACCAGCCGGCAAACGTGTGCTGGTGATCGGTTGCGGCGGGGTCGGCAGCGCCATTGCCTATGCATTGGGTGAGGCAGGCGTCGCCCAGGTGACCCTCAGCGACCCCAGCACTCCGCGCGCCGCCGCACTTTGCGAACTGCTCGGCAATACCTTCGCCAACCTTGAGGTCGCCACACACTACGAATCGCTGGAGCGCTTCGACCTGCTAGTCAACGCCTCACCCGTCGGCATGGGCGATACCGGCGAGCTACCGCTGCCGGCGAGTCTGCTGGAAACCCTGCAACCCCGGACCCTGGTGGCCGACGTCGTCACCTCCCCGGAAATCACCCCGTTGCTGGCTCTTGCGCGCCAGCGCGGCTGCGCGATCCAGACCGGAGCGCAGATGGCATTCGCACAGCTTGGCCACCTCGGCGCCTTCATGGGCGTCACGCCGCTGGAGATCTGAGGCCATGTCCGCTATCGAACAATCGCAACAAGTGTTTGACCTGGTCGTCCTTGGCAGCGGTGCCGGGGGATTCGCCACCGCCGCCACCGCTGCCCGCCTTGGCCTGAAGGTATTGATCGTGGAAAAGGCCGACACCTTTGGCGGCACCTCAGCCATTTCCGGTGGCGCGGTGTGGATCCATGGCAGTGATCAAGCGAGCGCCGCCGGCGCCGAGGATTCGCCCGAAGCCATCCGCACTTACCTCAAGGCGATCATCGGCGCCGGTTATAAATCTGAGCTCGTGGACGCCTTCGTCGAACGCGGCCACCAAGCGTTGCGTTGGCTGGAGGCCAACACCGAGCTGCGGTACAGCCTGCGCCTGCACTCACCGGACTACTACCCGGATGCACCCGGCGCCACCGAGTTTGGACGCGCACTGGAAATGGTCGAGTACGACGGGCGCCACCTCGGCCCGCGCTTCAAGGACCTGAAGATGCCCCCGCCCGGCATGCTGCTGTTCGGCGGGATGATGGTCAACCGCGTGGACATCCAGCACTTCCTGAGCATGCGCCGCTCGGCTGCATCGCTCTGGCACTGCATAAAGCTGATGGCTCGCTACGGGGTGGATCGGCTGCGCCACCACCGTGGCACCCGGCTGACGACCGGCAACGCGCTGATCGCCCGGCTGGCTTGCAGCGCTTTGGCCGACGGTGCTCAATTGTGGCTGCGCAGCGAGGCGCAGGCGCTGATCGTCGAGCAGGGGGTGGTCCGTGGTGTGGTGGTACTGCGCGAGGGCCGTCGCGAACGGGTTCTCGCCCACGGCGGCGTTGTCTGCGCCATGGGCGGTTTCGCAGCAGGCGCGCTAGCCGCCGCTAACCGGCCCGACGCAAGCGCACCGCACCTGACCATGTCTCCTCCCACCAATGACGGGGCCGCCCTGCGCCTGGGCGAAGCCGTGCAGGCAGCCAAGGGCGAGGACCTGGCCGCCAACTTCTTCTGGGCTCCGGTGTCCGAGCTGCGCCATTCCAATGGCGAGCGCGAACGCTTCCCGCACCTGGTCACCGACCGCGCCAAACCGGGTGTGATTGCAGTCGATCCGACCGGTCGGCGTTTCGTCAACGAGTCCAACTCCTATCATCATTTTGTGCAGACCATGTTCGCCCAGGGCATCAGCAGCTGCTGGTTGATCTGCGATGCTGATGCCATGAACCGCTATGGCCTCGGGCTGGCGCGACCAAGGCCGGTAGACAACAACGCGCTGATCGAGGCCGGCTACCTGCATCGGGCCGACACCCCGCATGCCCTCGCCCAAGCCATCGGCATCGACCCGCAAACACTTGCGCAAACACTTGAGCACTTCAACGCCGATGCTCGTATCGGCATCGACCGTGCATTCGGGAAGGGAGCCAACAGCTACAACCGCTACATGGGCGACCCACAGCACCAACCCAACCCGTGCCTGGCGCCCTTGGCCAAGGCGCCGTTCTATGCGATCCGAATCCACACCGGCGACCTCGGCTCGGCACGCGGCCTGGCGACCGACGCCAACGCCAACGTACTGAGCGAAGCCGGCGCGCCGATCACCGGACTGTACGCCGTTGGCAACGACATGAACTCGATCATGGAGGGCACCTACCCAGGCCCAGGCATCACCCTTGGCCCCGCCCTCACCTTCGGCTGGATCGCTGCCAGCCATATCGCCGAACGCCTGCGGGCGCCGGCCACTCACGCGGAGAAAAACCCATGTACTACGAACTGAGAACCTACACCCTCGACCCACTGAAACTCGCTGACTGGCTGGCCCTGTACCAAAGCCATGCGCTGGAGGTGCAAACCGAACACCTGGGCAAGCTGATCGGCTTTTTCACCACCGAGTTCGGCGAGGCCAACCAGGTGGTGCACCTGTGGGGCTACACCAGCCTTGACGAGCGGATGGAGCGACGCAAAGCAATGGCCGCCGACCCACGCTGGGCGGAATTCTCGCGGCGCAACCGCGAGTTGGGTGCGGTGCTCAAGCTGCAATCGCGTGTGCTGCGGCCAACGGGCTTCTCGCCGTTGCAGTGAGGGAGTTAGATCCGCTCACCGGGCCTCTCCCCTCCAGGAAGGGGCCGCAAAGCACCGAAGGTGCCGAGGTGATGGGCCTTGGCAATTGACAACCTGACTGGAATCCCTCGATGTCAACCCTGCCCACTCTGGAATGCGATGTCCTTGTCATCGGCTCAGGTGCCTCTGGCCTCGCCGCCGCAGTCACTGCCGCGCATCACGGCTTGAACGTGATCGTCGCGGAAAAGGCCAGCCAACTGGGCGGCACCAGCGCCTGGTCGGGTGGCTGGTTGTGGATACCCCGTAACCCCCTGGCCGTCGCAGAGGGTTTCATCGAGGCCGACGACGGGCCTGAACGGTACTTGCGCGCACATACCCAGGTAACCGAACTGGACTCCCGCCAGCGCGCCTTCTTGCGCCATGGTCCGGACATGGTGGCGTTCTTCCAGCAACATACCGCCGTGCAGTTCTTCTGCGGCTCGACAATGCCCGACATGCACGAAGGGGAAGGCAGCGCACGGGGCGGACGGTCACTGTGTGCGCTACCGTTCGATGGACGCCAACTCGGGCCATGGATACACAAGCTGCGGCCACCACTGGACATCGTCAGCCTGGCAGGCATGGGCATCGCCGGTGGCGCGGACATGGCCGCGTTCTTCAATGCCACAAGCTCGGCAAAAGCCGCCATGCACGTCAGCAAGCGCCTCCTGCGCCATGGACGCGACCTTCTGTTGCATCGACGCGGCCTGCAACTGGTCAACGGCAATGCCCTGGTAGCGCGCCTGCTGCGCAGCGCTCTGGACCTTGACGTGTGTTTGCTCACCGACCTTGCCGCGACAGGCTTGCTGGGCGACGACGACCGAATCACCGGGGCACGGTTCGCCAACGGCCAACGGGTGCGGGCCCGGCGTGGCGTGATACTGGCTTGCGGTGGTTTTCCCCATGACCGCCAGCGCATCGCCCAGTTGGTCGGCCATGCACCCGACGGTAATGCTCATCATAGCGCCGCGCCAAGGGAAAACAGCGGCGACGGCCTGCGCCTGGGCGAACAGGTCGGCGGCCAGGTCAGCCCTACGCTGGCCCATGCCGGCGCGTGGGCCCCGGTCTCCCTGGTGCCGCGAGGGGATGGCAGCCTGGGGCATTTTCCCCACCTGATCGACCGCGCCAAGCCTGGCTTCATCGTGGTACGCCGCGACGGCCGGCGCTTCGTCAACGAGGCCGACAACTACCACGACTTCATGAATGCACTGTTCGCCGCAACGCCTGAAGGTGAGCCCCATGAAGCCTGGCTGATCTGCGATCACCCCGCCCAACGTCGATATGGCATCGGCTGGGCCAAGCCCTTCCCCTTCCCCACAGGCTTCTACGAGCGGCGCGGCTATTTGTTCAGCGGCCAGACGCTGGACGCGTTGGCCGAGCACTGCGGGATCGATGCCCGTCAACTGAAAACGACAGTGGACGCTTTCAATCATCACGCAGCCCAAGGCGAGGACCCTGAGTTTCAGCGCGGCGCCACCGTCTACAACCGGGCGCAAGGCGACCCACTGCAATCGCCCAACCCATCACTGCGACCGTTGCGGCAAGGACCGTTCCACGCCGTCAGGCTGTTGCCGGGCAGCCTTGGGACCTTTGCCGGGCTGCGTACGGACGCCTGTGCGCGGGTAGTGGACAGCCATGGACGAGCGATCCCCGGCTTGTTTGCGGTCGGCAATGACATGCAGAGCATAATGGGTGGGCATTATCCAAGCGGTGGCATCACCCTTGGTCCGGGCATGACGTTCGGCTACCTGGCCGGCCTGGCGCTGAGCCAGACTCAGGCAACCTCTCGCTATTGTTCGGTTACCGAACAATAGCCCCTCCCATGAATTGACGCCTCTCCATTCACTACTCACCATTGCCTGGCCTTGCGTGTGCCCCCTGCCTGGGAAACAGCCACGACCGAGACGTACCGCAGTCATTACAATTTCAAGAAATAGCCTCGACATGACCCAATCCAAGTTCGACACCGCCTTGCCACGGCTTGGCCACGGCTCCATCGGCGACAAGCTCCGCGGCGCCTTCGCCGTCGGCAAAACCCGCTGGGGCATGCTTGCTCTGGTGTTCTTCGCCACCACCCTGAACTACATAGACCGAGCGGCGCTCGGCATCATGCAGCCGGTCTTGTCCAAGGAAATGGGCTGGACGGCGATGGATTACGCCAACATCAACTTCTGGTTCCAGGTTGGCTACGCCATCGGTTTTTTGCTGCAAGGCAGGCTGATCGACAACATTGGCGTCAAGCGTGCGTTCTTCTGCGCGGTGCTGCTCTGGAGCCTGGCCACCGGCGCCCACGGACTGGCCACTTCGGCAGCCGGCTTCATGGTGTGCCGGTTCATTCTCGGCCTGACCGAGGCGGCCAACTACCCGGCCTGCGTGAAAACCACGCGCCTGTGGTTCCCCGCAGGCGAACGTGCCATCGCCACAGGGCTGTTCAACGCCGGCACCAACGTTGGCGCCATGGTCACCCCGGCCCTGCTGCCGGTGGTTCTGGCCGTGTGGGGCTGGCAGGCTGCATTCATCGCCATGGGTTGCCTGGGCCTGGTCTGGGTAGTGTTCTGGGGCCTCAAATACTTCAATCCTGAAGATCATCCACGCCTGCGCCAGAGCGAGCGGGAATACATCCAGCAGGACGCAGAGCCTGACGTGCCACGCCTGCCGTTCAGCCGTATCCTGCGCTTGCGTGGTACCTGGGCCTTTGCCGTAGCGTACTCGATCACAGCACCGGTGTTCTGGTTCTACCTGTACTGGCTGCCACCGTTTCTCAACCAGCAATATTCCCTGGGCATCAGCGTGACCCAGATGGGCATCCCGCTAATGCTGATCTGGCTGACTGCGGACTTCGGCAGTATTGGCGGCGGCATCCTTTCATCCTGGCTGATAGGCCGTGGAGTGCGCGCCACCCGCGCCCGATTGATTTCGATGCTGGTCTTCGCCTGCACCATCATCAGCGTCGTCTTCGCCGCCAATGCCAGCGGTCTGTGGATCGCGGTCCTGGCCATTGCCGTGGCGGTGGGTGCCCACCAGGCCTGGACGGCGAACATCTGGAGCCTGGTGATGGACTACACGCCCAAGCACCTGGTGAGCACCGTGTTCGGCTTCGGCAGCATGTGCGCAGCGATCGGCGGCATGTTCATGACCCAGATCGTCGGCAGCGTCCTGACTGCCACCCACAACAACTACGCGGTGTTGTTCACCATGATCCCGGCGATGTACTTCATTGCGCTGGTCTGGATGTACTTCATGGCACCGCGCACGATCGAATCGGCCTAAGCGCGAATCCCTTTCCTCTACGGGGCCCTTCGGGGCCTCTTTTTTGGCCAAGCCGTAGGAGCCGGCTTACCGGCTCCTACAGGCAACGATCAGACTTGCGCCAATACCCCGCGTGCTTTTTCCAAGGCCATCCGCGCCCGTTGCTCGGCACTCACGCCCTGCTCCATCAAGTGCCGTGTCGGAATTTCCAGGCTCAGCGGCACCGTGGCCGGCAAGGTACGTAGCAAGCCGACCAGGTCAGCGTCGCCCTCACCGGGGAAGCGCCGCTCGTTGCGGGCCTGGCGCAGGATCTCGTCCATATCGTCCGGCACCGGCCCGGCAACGTCGCAAAGCTGCGCATAATGCATGCGCTCGGGCGCCAGACTCGCGAGCGCCTGGAGGCAAGATCCGGAACGGTTGAAATGGAAGGCGTCAACCAGTACGCAGCCGTTGACTCGGTCAGCCGCTGCAACGATGTCCACCGCCTGGCTCAGGTTGCGCACGTCAGTCCAGGGCATGAATTCAAGGTGCGGGCGAATGCCATAGCTCACCGCCAGATCGCACAACGCGGCAAAGCGTTCGGTCAATCGCCCATGGTCAGGGTCGTTCCCCGCCACCAGCAGCTCGCTCCCCCCCAACTCAGCCCCCACCGCCAGGATAGGCTCGAAATCGGCGACACAGGTCTGCGGTTGCAACCGCAGGATTTCCAGGTCCAGCACCTTGATGCCCGTATCACGCAGTCGCGCTTGCGTTTGTCGGCGCAGCTCGGTATCCGCCACCAGCGGGAAAT
The DNA here is from genome assembly GCF_000425785.1 of Pseudomonas taiwanensis DSM 21245. Taxonomy (GTDB): domain Bacteria; phylum Pseudomonadota; class Gammaproteobacteria; order Pseudomonadales; family Pseudomonadaceae; genus Aquipseudomonas; species Aquipseudomonas taiwanensis. The sequence goes on along the minus strand of NZ_AUEC01000023.1, from coordinate 108,085 downwards.
GTCGCTCTTCCCTGGTAGCGGGCACCAGACGCAGGCCCACGTGGCTGTAACCGGCGCGAGCGGCGACTTCCACCATCTGCGGTGGGGGAAGTTCAAGCACCGTCAGGGCGGCAAGGGAAAAGATTCGATCGGTCATGTGTTTCACCAAAAGCATGAAAAAGAAAGGTCTCGCCGCTGACCTGCCACAGTGGCAATCCCAGCGGCGAGGTGTAGACGTCAGATGGGGGCTGGAGCGCAGGCTCGACCGCTTTCGGCTGCCTGGCGGATGGCTTCGATCAGCGCCAGGGTGCGGCCACCATCGGCGGCATCGATCAGTGGTGCTTCCTGACCACGGGCAACGCGGATGAAGTGCTGCAACTGCAAGGTCAACGCCTCACCAGGGGGAGTGGCTTCTTCGCTTTGCAGCAGCGGTGTGTGCCAGCCCGAACCCGTCTCGGCGTAGTGCCAACGCTTGAGCTGCGGAATGCTCAGCGCACCTTCGGTCCCGGCCAGCAAGTAGCAAGGCTGGTCGGCCTGGCGTGGGTAGACTGGGCTTTCGCCGGAGCCCAGCTCCCAGCTCCAGGGCGCGGCCACCGCGTCGGATCCGGTCAGGCTGCCCAGTGCGCCGTTGGCGAACTGCAACAGCACAGCAGCGCTGTCCTCGTTGGCGAAGCCCCGCACGTCATTGCGGGTGAACGCCTGCACCTGGACCACCTCGCCACAGAGGTAGCGCAACAGGTCAAGGTCGTGAATCAGGTTGGTCAGCAGAAAACCTGCGCCCGGCTCTCGGCGCCAAGGCGTCTCGAAGTAGCTGTCGGGCTTCTGCAACTGCCACAGCGCGGTGACGTTGATCAGCCGGCCCAGTCGCCCGTCCTGAATCACTTGGCGGGCACGGGCGATCAAGGGGTTATGCCGCCGGTGATGGCCGACCAGGACCGGTACACCATGGCGTTGCGACGCCGCTACCAGTGCGCGGACCTCGTCCAGGTGTACGCCCACTGGCTTTTCTACCAGTACCGGCACCCCGGCCTCGACACAAGCCAGGGCCGTAGCGACATGCTGGTTGTTCGGGTTGGCGATGATCACCGCTTCAGGCTTGATCTGCTCCAGCATCTGGCGGTGATCAGCGAACCAAGCCACGCCACACTCGGTGGCGAAAGCCTCGGCCTGCGGGCCTGGGTCGGCCACCGCGCACAACTGCGCTTGAGGAACATTGCGCAGGTGCTGGTAATGCTGGCGGCCCATGATCCCGGCACCGATGAGTGCGATACGAAGGGGTGCGTTCAACAGTCTGTCCTCTTGTCATTATTGTCATGGCAATTCCAGAACCAGGTTCCAGAATCAACCAACAATAATTTAGAACCAAGTTCCAGATACCAGAAGCGCCCTCGACACAGACTGTGCGGTAATCGACCGCAAAATGCCCGGATACCTTTACGACGCGAACAATTCGCTGGCCTGACTGGCCGCCGACAGCTCCTCCACCGCCGCCAGCAACTGTGGCGCCAAGTCTGGCAAGCGCGCCTGGGCCATACGAGCGCTGGGGCCGGCGATGCTCAGCACGCCGATGACCTCATCACTTTGCGGACGACGCACCACGGCAGCCAGCGCCGAGGTGCCGACCGCGGAGGTTTCCTCGACCCAGGCGTAACCACGTTCGCGGGCGCGGTGCAGGTAACCGAGCAGTTCCTCCGTGGAACGCGGTGCATTCGGGCCGAACTGCGCAGGGTCGGCAATGCCTTGACGCAAGACCATCTGCAGCGCCGCTTCATCGCTCAAGCTGGCCAGCCAGGCATGCCCGGAGGCGGTGTAGAACAGCGGCGCATCCCGGCCCATGTCGGGGTCGTAGCGCAGCCCGGACCGAGCCCCCTGGGACTTGGCGATCCATGTCTGGCGGCTGCCGTCGATTACACCGAGGCGAACCAGTTCGCCGCTGTCCTGGGCCAGACGGTCGAGAATCGGCTGAATGATGTCGGCGCCGCTGTTGGAAAGGTAGCGAAAGCCCAGCGCCACCAGCTTGGCTGACAGTTGGTAGCGGCTGTTGTCGCGATTCTGACGCACGTAGCCCAGGCGAACCAGCTCGGCGAGCATGCGGTGGGTGGCACTTTTGGGGATGTCCAGGCGCTCGGCCAGGGTTTGCAATGCCAACCCGTGCGGTTCGCCGGTAAGGCATTCAACAAGACTGAAGGCGCGTTCGATCTGACTACCAGCCATGACTACGAGATCCCTTAAAAATTGGGCGAATTCTAGAAGAAAATGCCGCATCCACAGACGTCTTGACAGCCAAGTGTCCGGTTATCGACCACTAATTGCCTCTAGCCTGCGCGAATCGCTTGCATCACGCCCGGCCTGCCAAGAACATTGTGGAACCGAGTTCCAATAATAATGCAGGAGACCCCCCGATGCCCACCGATACCTTCCAAGCCGACTGTGACGTTCTGGTCATCGGCTCCGGCGCAGCCGGGCTGGCTGCTGCCGTCACGGCCGCCTGGCACGGGCAGAGCGTCATCTTGGTCGAGAAGGAGCCGGTGTTCGGCGGTGCCACGGCCTGGTCCGGCGGCTGGGCTTGGGTGCCGCGCAATCCATTGGCCCAGCGTGCGGGTATCGAGGAAAGCATCGAACAGCCACGCACCTACTTGCGCAATGAACTTGGCGAGCACTTCGACGCCGAGCGTGTCGATGCTTTCCTCGAAGCCTGCCCGCACATGGTGGCGTTTTTCGAGAAGCACACCGCGCTGCAGTTCGCCGACGGCAATGGTATCCCGGACATGCACGGCGATACCCCTGGGGCGGCCACCGGCGGCCACCAAGTGATCGCGGCGCCATACGATGCCCGCGAAGTCGGCGCCCTGCTGCCGCGCCTGCGCAAGACCCTGCGCGAAACCTCGTTCATGGGCATGCCGATCATGGCCGGTACCGACCTTGGCGCGTTCCTCAACATGACCCGCTCACCGCGGGCCTTCCTTCACGTGTGCAAGCGCTTTGGCCGTCACCTCTACCACCTTGCCCGATACGGACGTGCCATGCACCTGGTCAATGGCGTGGCGCTGGTGGCGCGGCTGGCGAAATCGGCGCAGGACCTGGGTGTGCGTCTGCTGGAGTCCGCACCGGCCAGGCACTTGCTAATGGAAGATGGCCAGGTGAAAGGGGCAGTCGTCACGACGCCCCAGGGTGAGATGCGCATTCGGGCCAAGGCAGTGGTGCTGGCCGCCGGAGGCTTTCCCAATGACACCAAACGGCGTCAGCAACTGTTCCCGCGCGACGCCACTGGCCAAGACAACCTTGCCCTGCCCCCGCTCTCCTGTTCGGGTGATGGGCTGCGCTTGGGCGAGTCGGCGGGCGGCGTGGTCGCGACCGACCTGAAGTCACCAGTGGCCTGGGCGCCGGTGTCGAAGGTGCCGCACCGTGACGGCAGCATGGGCCACTTTCCGCACATCATCGAGCGTGGCAAGCCAGGGATCATTGGCGTGCTGGCCAGCGGCGAGCGTTTCGTCAACGAAGCGCACGGCTACTACGACTACGTTTCGGCCATGGTCGATGCGGTACCACCAGGAAAAGAAGTCTGCTCATGGCTGATCTGCGATCACCGCTTCCTGCGCCGCTATGGCCTTGGTCACGCGCGTCCGGCACCGCTACCGGTATGGCCCCACCTTCGCAGCGGCTACCTCAAGCGCGGCGCGACACTGGAACAGTTGGCGCTTGCCTGTGGTATCGACGCTGCTGGATTGATCAACACCGTCGTCGATTTCAACCGCCATGCACGAACCGGCCAGGACCCCGCATTCGGACGCGGCTCCACGCCATTCAACCGAAAGCAAGGCGACCCTCTGCACAAAGGCCCTAACCCCTGCGTGGCGCCCATCGAGCAGGGCCCGTTCTACGCCGTTAAGGTTCAACCCGGTTGCTTCGGCACCTTCGCCGGCCTTCGCACCGACGGCCATGCACGAGTGCTGGACGAAGCGGGCCAGCCGATAGCCGGCTTGTACGCTGTCGGTACCGACATGGCCAGTGTGTTTGGCGGTTGGTACCCCTCTGGCGGAATCAACCTGGGTCCGGCACTGACTTTCGGCTATGTGGCTGGGAGGCACATTGCCGGGGCGACCGCCTACGAATGAACCGCTGGCACTGCTGGCGCCAGGGGCACATCATCAGAACGCATGAAATAGCATCAGGCCGCCTTCCGCATCGGGACTGGCGTCGGAGAAACCTTTGACCGCGTACAACTGAACCTTCCATTGCGCGCTCAGCTTATGGGTGACGAACAGGGTGAGTTCCTTGATTTGCGACCCAGTGGACACGACTTTCTGCCGCCAGTCATAGGAAGCACCTGCCGTGGTACCCCTCGCCACTGGCAGGGCGAACCCCAGGCTGGCGAATACCGGGTCATCGAAATCGCTGCCTGGCGGGTCGCCGTACTTCTTCCAGCCCAGAGTGGCGAAGCCGGTCACCGGGCCAAATGCCTTGGCGATGTCGACCTGACCGGTGTAGTCGTACTCACCGGTACCCAGGCACTGGTCTTCATCGGCAGTAGGGAATTTGACCTTGCCGATCAGGTCGAGCAAGACGCCACCTGCACTGCCGTCAAGCAAGGCGTAAGCCGCGCTGGTGACCGTGTCGCCCAGACCGCTTTCCACATCCCTGCAACCGCCGGGCAGCGGGTCGCCATCGGGGCCCACCTCAGGGTTGGTGATGCGTAACCAGGGTACGGTGACCTTGTACGTCATCGGGCCGGTCTCGTATTTCGCCACCACAGGGACGTACCAGATCTCCGATGTGGTGCCGGTGCCGTAGTCGCCACTGGAATAGTCCAGGCCTGAGGCCAGGGTGAACGTGTCAGCCATCGCCGATGCGCTGATGCTCGCCAGCAAGCTGGTGAACAGAGGGAGCATGGGTCTCATCCGCACCTCAACTTCCCGTTGGAACGTGTGATCCGTTTCTCCCAGCCTAGTTGTTCCATGCCGAACTGCTTACCTCTAATGCCCGGAACGTTCGGGGCGCTCGACCTTCTCGGTTTTTTCTACTTTCTCGACCTTCTCCACTTTTTCGATTTTTTCTACCTTCTCGACTTTCTCAATCTTTTCAACCCGCTCTACTTTTTCGACTTTGTCCACCTTGTCGATCTTTTCTACCTTTTCGACTTTCTCGACCTTTTCGACTTTCTCGACCTTATCGGGCTTTTCGACCTTCTCGCCTTTCTCGATCTTCTCCACTTTCTCGGCCTTCTCTACTGCCTCGGCCCTCTCTACCCTTTCGGGCCGTCCACTGTTGCCGTGGCTCTCCTGCTTTTGCGCCGCCTCGACCCGCTCTGATCCAGCGTGGTCAACCGACTCGGTCGCTCCGTGGTCATCTGCCCCGACCTCGACTCGTACGCTTTTCCCGCTGTGGTCGTCGTTGAAAGCGCGGGTATCGCCCCCGCCATGCCCACTGTTGCGCGAGCCTGTCGTACTGTTCGAGTTCTGGTCGGTGCTGCGCTCCCGATTCCCCTTGCCCGAATGGTCGAGGCGTTCGCCAGGGCTTTCGACACGTGCTGCCCGTAGCTCACGATGGCCAGTGAACACCCCACTGACCCGAACGCGCTGATCCACTGCCAGGGTCTGCGCCTGCTCGCCTACGATCACCGTGTCACGCCCCAAGGTAACCTGAATGCCGCCAACGACCAGTCGTTGGTTCTGCCGACGCTGCACAAGCCCCTCGATCACAGCCGTCTGCACCCGACCGGCGAACGGCAGGCTTGGGTCGGGCCTGCTCTGTACGACTTCCAGCTGGCGCCCGGTCCATTGTCCCCGCACCAGCACTTCCTGCGCGGGCGCCATGCGGGTCCCGAGCTTCAGCCCCTGGAGGGAGCCAGCACGGTCTATCGTGCCAATCGCGCTGGACGCCTTCAGGCCCGGCGCACGCTCGATACGGCTGGCCACCACTGCGCCATTGGCATCGCGCAGGCCGCTGACTTTGACCGGCTCGCCAGGGCGTAACCCCTCTGCCACCCTCGCCCCTGCGGCCAGCCGCACTGGCTGGCCCATTACCCGCAGTGGCCCAGCAGCATTGGGCAGCGCGGTCAACGGGCCTTCGTAGACATTGAGAATCGAGATGCGCCCAGCATTCAGACCACGCTGGGTGACGAAGGCTTCTATGGCAACGACCTGGCCGATGGCAAGGTGGGCACTACTGGCGGGCATGCCGTTCTCGCTGACTGGCACGTCTTTGCCAAAGTGAACTTCAAGGCCATTGACGCAAATCGACGCAAACCCGGTTATGGTGCCGACGATGCCTGTGCCACCGGTTCCTCCAGGGCGCAGCACCGGAGCCCCCGTTCCGCCAACACCACCGTTATCGCGATCGAACAGAATGCCGTCCACGCCGTCTGCCACTGCCCCGGTACCGCCCGTGCCACCTGGACGCTGCTGCGCAGGTGCACCCGTGCCGCCTACACCACCGCTTGCGCTCCGTACACCAGTACCACCCATGCCCCCCGGAGACTGCAGGCCCGCAGCGCCCGCCATGCCCACTTCGTCACGGCTAACACACACGGGGGCGGCTTGCACGCCGGCACAGGTCGCCAGCCCCAGACCCAAGGCCAGCATGACCACACTGAGGCAGCGCGAGAAGGCATTCATGTGTCAGGCGTCTTGTGCGAATCGGGTTGGGTAGGCTCAGTGTAGAAATAAAGCCCGATGGTGATGCGCTGACGTTGTTCAGGACTGGGCGAGTCGGCGCTTTCAAGGTCGGCGGCCATCCGACTGAAGCCTAGCAGTGTTTGCATGCCGTCCTTGGCCACCAACTCACGCAGACTTTCCACGCTGGCCAGGCTAAGGGCATCGTAGTGCACACTTCGCTCGAAAAAGGGCAGACCCTGGCCGCTCAAGTTGTGCACCGCCGCGCTGGCGTGGTCATGCAGGTTATGACCAAAGTACGCGGCTTTTTCGTCGAACCCCTTCTGCGGCACGAATGCCTCGGCTTCCAGGTGCACACGGTCTTGCTCGTCCAATCGGACGATGCCCAGTCGCAACCACTCATCGAGCACCACCCGGGCACGGATGTCGGTGCTGACCTTCGCCACCAGAGCATCGAACGAGCACGCCCCTCCGACGCTGGCCAGCCGCGGCAACGGCAGCGCCTGCCCAACATTGGCGCAGAACGGCGGGCTGTTGGTCCAGAGATTGACCAGTTGCGCACCAAGCGTGATGTTTTCCGGCAGCGCTTGCGACGCTTCACTCTCGCCGCGTAGGCGCCTGACGTCCTTGCGATGCACCCCCGTCAACAGACTGATGCGGCTATCGCTGGGCGCCTTTTCGTCCAGTCGAAACTCCCGATGGGCAACATCGACGAACACCTGCTTGAGCAGGTCGGCGAACACCGTATAGGTGACCCCCTTGCGCAGCATCAACCGCACCAGCGGGTACATCACCCGGCGCAAGGCATTGAGCATGGAGGGCGGTAATGTCGGCGATTGCATTGAGCGCATTTCCTTGACAGGTGGAAGCCGTATACGACGCGGGAAATAATCCCATACGTCCCGTAACCATTTCCTTCCCGAAACACCAAATTAACTGTCAGCGCTCATTGCACATGCGTTGAGAGGGGCAGTCGTGGACTGGGCAAGCCCAGGCAAAACCCGCCCCCCAAGGTTTTGCTCATGGCCTGTCAGCGTGGCTCAGCTCCTGCTGTTGTCATCCCCCGCTTCGCCGCCAGCGTGAGTGCCGCGGTCATCACCCGGTTCGCCACCCACAGGGTTGCCGCGATCATCGCCAGGCTCGCCACCGACGTGATTGCCATGGTCATCGCCAGGCTCACCGCCAACATGATTGCCATGATCGTCACCCGGCTCGCCGCCAACATGGTTACCGTGATCGTCGCCGGGTTCGCCGCCGACATGATTGCCATGATCATCGCCTGCTTCGGCGTGGTTGCCGCTGCGCCCGGCATTGGAGTTGCCGTCGTGACCACGGCCTGCATCGCCATGACCGCTGCCGCTGTGGCCGCCGCTGTGGCCTCCATGACCGCCACCGTCGCCGCCATGACCACCACTACCGCCGTGGCCACCACCATGACCACCGCCACCGCCATGGCCACCGCCGCCACCACCGTGGCCACCACCACCGCCATGGCCTCCGCCACCACCGTGGCCACCACCACCGCCATGGCCTCCGCCACCACCGTGGCCACCACCACCGCCATGGCCTCCGCCGCCACCGTGGCCACCGCCGCCACCTCCATGACCGCCCCCCCCACCCTCCTTGGCGTACGCGCTGGCGCTTTGGGAAATCGTGTCCGGAACCAAAACGATGGACGCTGACAGCACGGCGCCTATGGCCGCCGCCAGTAATGCCCTCTTGAACAACCTCTGGATTTGCATTTTCCGTCTCCTGGTCATCACCGCGAGAAACGCCAAATCAAGTCGGGAATCGTTGGAAGCTTTTACTTTTCTTAGCGTGGGAATTTTTCCCACACATATTAATTAGTCCCTTTCGCCGCGCGGTTCAAGCCGCGTCGGGAAAAGCCGACCGGTGGTGAGTGATGGCAAGTGGAGACAATCGCGACGAGGGGCGGCTTGGCGGGCTCAGAACACAGACCAGCGGGCATCAGCGCCCCGCGCTTGGAACTATTCTCTTCGATGGGGTTAGCTTCCAGTGGAGAAGAGCCATGCGTACATTCCCATGGGGATACTTGCTGGTACTGCTGCTTACCGCCTCCACAGCCCAAGCGCAGTCAGTCGTGCCGCTCAAGGGCCAAAGCAGCCAGCAGATGCAACTGGATATCAATGATTGCAACACGGTCGCCAACAATGCGACCAGCACTGCAACCCACTCCGAGCCTCACGTCGGCGGCAGGGTTCGCGGCGCGGCCGCCGGGGCCGCGGCAGGTGCGGTAGGGGCCCAGGTACGGGGCAACCAGCACGAAGAGATCTATGACCGGGCCAGCGACGAGGCCAAGCAGCAGTACCGGCAGAACCGCGCCGGTGAAGGGGCTGCGGCCGGGGCCGCCGTGGGCGGTATGCGCCAGCGCCAGGACCGCCGCCAGGACCGCCGCACTCAGGACCAGGCACAAAGCTCGGCCTATGCCAGCGCCTACAGCGGATGCCTTCAGGGACGTGGGTATCAGGTCAATCCATGATCAGCAGTACGAGGCTCTGTACGAAAAGCCTTGAAACTCGGTGATGCTGTGTTGAAAACAGCCTCGGAGTGCTCATTTACAACCCGTAAACTCCGCTTCCTCGGCTGTTTTCGCCTTGCTTGAGCTTCATCTCAAGACTATTCACACAGAGCCTAAGCGGCAGGGCAACGACCCTGCACTGCCGCGCTACGCACCGCACCGGCCAGTTGGCGCAGGTTGCTTTGCTGGGCGCTGACCAAGCTGCTGACACTGGCTTGCGCCGGTGTCTGTACCGTGGTGCGACAAGTCAGCTCGTCCTGGCCAGGCCGCTTCAACCGCCATACCGCCTCCAGCAAAGCGTGCTGGCCTGGCACTGAATCGAAGCGCTGCACGTCAACCCGCAGCACTGAGCGGACACTGCTGCCCACAGGTCCGCCAAGCTGGTCCTGCAGGGCGCTGCGGAACTCATCCACAAGGTTGGCGCCCCACCATTCGGTATCAAGTATTGCCAGGCCGCTCTGGCCCTGGCGCACCACCAATTGCGGTCGATCCACCTGCGGCGGAACACTGACCCGCTCCACCAGCACGTTAGTACCCTCTTCGCGGGTCGGCTGTGGCGGCACCAGAGTATGGTAGTGGGTGGGCGAACTGCTGCAGCCTGCAGCCAGCACCGCCAACGCGACCAGTATCACAGCGTGAATCTGAGGCATCAGGTATCACTCCTCGATCGGGTGCGGGGTCAAGGCTGCACGTCATCGGCACCCGCCGCCTTGGGCCGCCCACGAATCAGCGATTCGGGGTGCCGCCCCAGGAAGTCGGCAAGGTCACGCAGCGAACGCGACATGCGCTCCAGTTCCTGCAGCGCATCGCCCAGTTTCTCCCGCTGCGGCGAATCTTCGGCGATGGCCGAGTTGGCCGTCCGCAAGGTTTTCTGGACATCTTCCAGCGTCGCCTTCACGCCCGGCAGTGTCTGGCCGTCAAAGCGCTTGAGGGTTGCCCTGAGCTCCCGCAGGGTACCGTCCAGGTTGCCGGCGATGCTCTCCAGCGGCAGCTTGCCGAGACGTTCTACCATGTGCTGCAACTGCTCCTGCAGCTTCTCCAGGCTGCCAGGCACCGTGGGCACCGTGATCGGGCTGGCGTTCATGTCGAAGGCCACCTTCGGCGCTGCGGGGTAGAAATCCAGCGACACATACATTTGCCCGGTGATGAGGTTGCCGCTACGCGCCTGGGCTCGCAGTCCGTGCTCGACGAAAGTGCCAATCAGCCGGCGGGCACCGGCATCGTCACCGGGGGTATGGTTGAACGCCTTGAGCATTTTCTGGTGCACCGGGCCCAAGCGTTGCGGATAGATCACCGCATCCACCACCACTGGGAAAGTCTGCTTCTGTTCGTCGTAGTCGAGCGTCACTGCCACCACCTTGCCGAACTCGACCCCCTTGAATTCCACCGGCGCGCCTGGAGACAAGCCGCGCATCGACTGCTCGAAGCGCATGCGCAGGTGCTGCTGCTTGCCCGTGGGTGGCGCCAAAGCCGCGTCGCGGTCGACGAACAGACGAAACTGCTGTTGATCGGGCGCGGGGTCGGCAGGTGCCGCGAAGTCAGGCGCGCCGAACGCCAGGCCACCCATGAGGATGGATGACAGCGACTGGGTTTCGACTTTCAGTCCATTGGCACCGATCTGCATGTCGACCCCGCTGGCATTCCAGAAGCGGGTATCGGCGGTAACGAAGGCATCGTAGGGCGACTGTACGAACACGCCGATGTCCACCCCTTTGCCATCCTGCTGCAGGGCGTAGGAAACCACCTCGCCGACCGGGATCCGCCGGTAGTAGATCGACGAGCCGACATCCAGCGAACCGAGGTCGTCCGCACTCAGGGTGAAGTGCTTGCCCTTCTCGCCATAGGTGATCGGAGGTGGTAGTTCGAGCCCGGTGAAGCGCTTGCGCGGCGCCGTCGACTCACCGGCATCGGCGCCGATGAAACTGCCCGAGAGCAAGGTGTCCACCCCTGAAACGCCCCCGGCCCCGATGCGAGGTCGCACTACCCAATAGCGCGCACCTTCGGTGGCGAACGATTCGGCTTCCTTGGCCAGTTCCACCTGCACCACCACGCTTTCGCGGTCCTTGGCCAGTTCTACCGTGGTGACCTCGCCGATCACCACGCTGCGGTAACGCACCTGGGTCTTGTGCGCCACCAACCCCTCCCCGCTGCGAAACGAGATGGTAATGACCGGCCCCTGCTGCATCCAGTTGCGCACCACCAGCGAGGCGCCCACCAGCAAGGCCAGGATAGGTACGATCCACACCAGCGACACATTCACCCGCCGGGTCCGCACCTGAGGCTGACCTGCTGCCACGGGTTTGTCAGTCTGCTGCGCCATCGCTGCGCTCTCCGTCTTGTGGCTCGCCATCCCAGATCAGTCGTGGGTCGAAGCTCATCGCAGAAAACATCGTCAGCACCACCACCAAACCGAAGAACAGAATGCCTGGACGCGGTTCGATGGTTCCCAGGCCACGCAGTTGCACCAGCGCAGCCACCAAGGCCACCACCATCACATCGAGCATCGACCAATAACCGATCAACTCGACACAGCGAAACAGTTGCGAGCGCTGACGCCTCGCCCAGGTGCTGCGTCGCTGGGCGGTTACCAACAGCAGGCCGAGGGAAAAAAACTTGATCGCGGGCACACCGATGCTGGCGATGAAGATGATCAAGGCAATGTCCCACGCCCCCGCCTCCCAGAACTCCAACACCCCACCAACGATGGTGCTGTCGGTACCCTGGCCAAGCATTTCGGTGTTCATCACCGGCAAGGCATTGGCCGGCACATAGAAGATCAGTGCTGCGCACAGAAACGCCCAGCCACGGGCAATGGGATTGACCTTGCGTCGGTGCAGCGGCGCACCGCAGCGTTGGCAGTGACAGGCATCTTCGCGCAGGTCGCAGGCCTGACCGCAGCCGTGGCACAGGCACACCTGCAGGTCGTCGGCCAACACCGGGACTGTCATACCTGCTCCCACAGGTCGCGGATATCGCGCCCGGCGATGTAGATCAGCAATACACTCAGCGCCGCCAGGGCAATCAGGCCGATACCAGGGATCACATCGAGCAAGCCGGCAAGCTTGATCACCGCCACCATCGCGCCGAGCAGGCAGACTTCCAGCATGCTCCAGGGCCTCAGCCTTTCCAGGGCCTGCATGCAAGCGCCAAACGCGGGTGAACGGCGGCCGGCCATGGCAAAGCTCAATACCCAGCACAGCACGGCGATCTGCAGCACCGGCGCGAAAATGATCGACAGCGCCAGTACCAATGCCATGAACGTAATGCTACCGCTACTCAGGACCATCACCGCGTCCCACAGCGTCGCCGAGTTGGACAGCCCGCTCATGCTGATGGTCATCACCGGGTAGGCATTGGCGAACACCAGCAGCACGCCACCCGTGATGCTGAGCGCCAGGCGCTGTTGGGGAGTCAGCCCATTGTGCCGATACAGCACGCCGCCACAGCGCGTGCACACAGCACTCTGGTGGCGCCGCAGCGGAGCACGGTGATAGACCGCGTCACAGTACTCGCAGATGATCAGGTCATTGCCCTTGCTCATGGCTTCTCTCGCGGCAGGTCCGAATGCCCTGCACAGCCCATGTCGCAGGCAAGATTAGTCAAGAAATGGCCAGTGCGTATTGGCCTCGATGTACAGTCGAACAACACCGGGAAACAGTATGTTCACCTCACCCGTGGGCACTTGCGAGTAATAAGGCCTCGTCTAAAGTTTAAATGCCCGAAGCCGACGTTCGCGGGTCTCTCACCATCGCCTCGCAAACCGCGAGAAGAGTGCCTTGTTCCACGATCGCAGAGTTCAAACTTAAATCTTGCGCCACCAAGAGTCGCCCGCATGCCTGCGGGATATCACTCAACGTAGGAAGGAGTGCTGCATGAAAACCCGGCCATTGGTTGCAACCTTGTGTCTTGCTACAGTCATGCTATATGGCTGCGCGAGCAAGTACGTGGAGTCCGATCAGTACTCGGGCTTCCTGAAGGACTACAGCTTACTGAAGGAAGACAAGTCGCCTTCCGGCGCGCCAGTCATGCGCTGGATCAAACCGGATGTCGACGCCAATCGTTATACCAGCGTCTACATCGAACCGAGCCAGCTTTATCCGAAACCCCAACCCACCGAAAAAGTCCCACAGTCGACTTTGACTGGCATTACCCACTACTACGACCAGACCCTCAAAAGCCACTTCTCTGAGGTGTTACCTTTGGCCAAAGGACCGGGTCCACGCGTCCTGATAGTGCGTCCGGCAATCACTGCAGTCAGTGCCAAGACCAAAGGCCTGCGCCCGTATGAAGTCATCCCGATCGCCCTGATCGCAGCAGGTGTAAGCACGGCCACCGGTATTCGCGACCAGGACACCACCATCGCCACCGAGGCGGCGTTCATCGACGGCGGCAACCAGCAGGTGGTCGCCCAGGTGGTCCGCAAGGGTGCAGGTAGCGAGCTTGAAAACGCCGACCAGGTGATGCAAACCAAGGACGCCAAGGCTGTGCTCGATGGTTGGGCCAAAGACATGGTGGCCTCCTTCCAGGCCGCCAAAGGCAGGAAGTGAATCACCCTGCCCCGTTGCCGCGCATGCTTGCAGCGGGGCAGCCCAGCGGACTCCTGCAGTTCACTCATCCTGTACGGGTATCGCAGTGCTCAGGCAAAACCAAACAAGCGCCTTGGGGTGTCCCACATGATCTGACGGCGCTGCGTGGGGTCGGGCACCAGGCGCTCGGCGAGTTTGAGCAACGGGCCGTAATCGACACGTGAGCGTTGGCGGATAAAGGGCCAATCCGAGCCCCAGATGCAGGCGTGGGGGCCGAACGCCTCGATCAATGCCTGGACATAGGCAGCACTTTGCTCGAACAGTGCCTGCGGCGCGGCGAACTTCTGCATGCCTGACAGCTTGACGGTCGCCCGGCCAGAACCTGCCAGGCGCAGTAACGCCTGGAAGCCCGGTTGTTGCAAGCCGGCAGCAACGTCAGGGCGGCCGCAGTGGTCGATCAGCAACCGCGTTGGCAGGCGCAACAACCGCGCTTGTACGTCCAGTAGCTGGTCTTCGCACACCTGGACCTGGGCGAACAGATCAAGCTCGGCCAGCTTGCCGAACAGGCTTTCGCAGCCGTCGAGGCAGCCTACCCCATAAAGCGCTGGATTGAAGGCAACCCCGACCACGCCTTGCTCCTTCAATGCCGCCAGCTGGCCAAGTTTCATGCCCGGCTCGACCACCGCGATGCCCCTGAAACGGCCCTGCCCGCGCGCCAGCGCATCGAGCAGGCAGCGGTTGTCGGTGTGATAGCCGCTGTTGGGGCCGACCAGCAACGCGTGTTGCACGCCATAGGCCTCCATCACTTGGGTGAACTGCTCTAGCGTGGCAACTTCCTGGCCCGAGGGGGCATAAGGCGCATCCGGATGGTAGGGAAAGCGATCGGGATCAAACAAATGGTTATGGCAATCGATCTTCGGTTCATCAAAGATGTTCATGGACAGCTCCCTGGTTGACGCTTTCTGCGCCTGAACGTAGATCCTGTTATCGTCCGCCATCGTGGCGGCGAGGCTGGAGCGACGATACTGCGCGCCGACGTTTGGCGCTCATACCCAGATGGCAGACATCATAACCAAAGGTAATACACATGCCCCAAGACCCGGACAGCCCAGCATCCAGCGCGATGGTGTTCAAACTGCGGCACATGGAGGTGTTTCGCGCGGTGATGCTGACCGGCTCGATCAGTGCCGCGGCCAAGATGCTGTATGTGTCCCAACCAGCCGTGAGCAAGCTGATCCATTACGTCGAAGGGCGTTTGGCATATCGCTTGTTCGAGCGCATCAACAATCGTCTGGTCCCCACCGAGGAGGCACATGTCCTGTTCCGTGAAGTAGAGCGGGTGTACCAGGCCGCCCTGCAGGTCAACGAGTGCGCGTTGTCATTGGCCTCGGGCAGCCACCGCAACCTACGCATTTCGTGCAGTGCATCGTTGTCGACAGTGGTGATCCCCATCGCCCTGGCGCAGCTCAAGCGCGAGTCGCCATCGCTGACCATCGAGTGGCAGACCTCGCTGATGAACGAGATGCCCAACCAGATCCTGTCGAAGAAGGTCGACCTGTCGATTGCTGCCCTTCCAGTGGTGCATGACCATCTGGTGTCCCAACCGTTCATGCGGGGGCGCATGGTTGCGGTAATGCCTGCCGATCACCCCTTGGCCCAGGAGCCGGCGCTGACGCTGCAGCAGTTGGTGGGGCACGCGCTGCTGCTGTTCCGGCCCGACATGCCGTTTGGCCGGTTGTTGGCGCATGAAATCCAGCGCCGAGGCCTGCACCTTGAGTCGTTGCTGTCGTTCACCAACGCCAACGAAGCTGTGGCCTTGGTAAAGCAAGGCATGGGCATGACCCTGATCGACGAGTTCGTGGCACAGGACAGTGGCCTTGAAGTGGTGCCGCTGGCGGAGGACATTCACTTCGATATCAGTTTCGTCTACTCACGCTTCGAGCCCCCATCCCAAGCTTCATTGCACCTGATGCGGGTGCTGCATGCCCAGGCACTGAAACTTGACAGGGCCATCACCGGGTTCGAACTGCCCCAAGGCTGAACGTCTGTTGCTGTGGCTCACCGCGCTGCCGGTGGACCGCGTGGAGTTGCCTGGGGCAGCCACCAAGCCCTGGCCATGCAGGGCGATGTCCGGGACGCTCGGACGCTGGCGCAGGAGGCCTAGTGCCTGGGGTTCGCTCACGACATTGCGCCGATTGCGCGGATGCCAGTGATGGTGCCTGGTGGTAATCGTCGCCTGCCGGTTGTCGAGCAGATACTGGCAGAGCTGCAGCGCTCGCCTACTTGTCGCGGGTGAAGTCGCGGAGAACGACCCAGCCTATGGCGAGCATAGACTGGGCGTTGCTCATTCAGCCTTCAGCGGTCGTTCTTGGAGGACGAGCGAACGGCATTGCTCAAGCCCTTGGTGTTGTGATCGCCCGGCGTGGTGCGCGACACGGCGGTCGACTTGGCCAGGCCACGGGTATCCTTGGAATGCGCAACACCGGAGGTGGCGGTGCCATGCCCACGGTCGTCGTTACGGGTACTGCCGTAGTGATTTCCGCTTACGCCATGATCACGGGTGGCTTTGCCCGCATGCTCACCCGTCGAGCCTTTACCGTTGCCATTGCCGCCCATACCACCCTGGCCGCCGCCATTTCCGTTGCCACCGCCATGACCGCCGCCATTGCCGCCGCCGTGGCCACCCCCGTTACCACCGCCCTTGGCATAAGCCGCGCCAATCGGCGAAACATCAGCCGGTAACAACGCCGCACTCCCCAACGCAAAGGCACAGGCAAACACGGCTACCAAGGTCTTTTTCATTTTCTATACGCCTCCATGGGCGAGGTGGGATCGCCGTAAGACCGGTGAACCGCCTTTAAGTTTTGTACCAGGCGACGAAATGCAGTGCGCTACACAAAGCCACACGGGCTTTCAACACACGCTGCCGGCTTGGCTAAGCTGTAGTTGACCTTCATGTGCTCAAGGAACAGCCCACATGCTCAAGCTCAAGACGCTGCTGTCGACCGCCCTCAGCCTGCTGCTGATGGGTACAAGCCCTGGCCTGCTCGCCGACCCAGGCAAGGGCAAAGGCCACGACAAGGGCGGGCAACACGGAAATTCGGGGCATCAGGGAAACGGCAACGACTGGCATGGTGGCCCATCGATCGATGTGGGCGGCGTGCGGATCATTCTCAACGATAACCGGGACTATTGGAACGCCGGCACTGCGCTGCCACCCGGCATCCAGAAAAACCTGGCACGCGGCAAGCCCTTGCCACCCGGCATAGCCAAGAAGCTCGATGGCCGCCTGCTGGGGCGCCTGCCGCACTACGACGGCTATGAATGGCGGCAGGCTGGTACCGACCTCATATTAGTGGCCCTCGCTTCAGGCTTGATCTACGAAGTGCTGCACGACGTGCTGGACTGATGCACTTACGCGCGGCCTTCGACAGCCGCATCTGATCGTTGCAAATAATCTTCAAATATCCCTGCAAAAATGATGGCATTTACCCATCAGCTAACTAGACTCCAGCTATCTCCGAGGCATCCAGCCTCCTCTGTTCGGGCCCCAAGGAAAGGATCATGCCCAAGCTACTAGCACGGAAGTAGTAGTCGGCCCCCGGCCAAAGCGGTTCTGTCTATCACCTGTTTCGTCGTACGCGGCGCTCAGCTCCCTGCGGAGATGGGCATTTACAGTGCATGCAGTTTGGGTAATGGAGACGTTGAAGCATGGACAATTTTCTAGGTGAAATCCGCCTGTTCAGCTGGCCGGTGATACCAAAAGGCTGGTTGCCCTGCGACGGCCGGCTGCTGCCGATCGTTCAGAACCAGGCACTTTTCGCATTGCTGGGTGTGCAGTTCGGAGGAGACGGCAAGGCCACCTTCGCACTGCCCGACCTGCGTGGTCGGGTGGCGATGGGGCGCAACGACTGGCCACCCGTGAACCCGGCATTCGCCTCTCACAGCACCGGACAAGCGGGTGGCGTCGAGTCTGTGATGCTGCCGCTCAGCGCACTGCCCGAACACACCCACAGCGTACAAGTCAGCAACGCCACTCTCGGCAATGGCGGCCCGGCCGGCAACTACCCCGCGACCAGCGCCAATGCCAACGGTGTTGCCGCGCAGCCGACCTACATCACCGCCGACACGAACAAGCTGGTGACCCTCCACGCTGACACCATCGCAGCCACCGGGCAGACGCCGATACCCAACATGCAGCCCTCGATCTGCCTGAGCTACTGCATCGCCACCCAGGGCGTCTTCCCGCCACGCCAGTAACGGCTACCACACCTATCATCTCAAGGGGCAAGTCATGTCAGATAACTACCTCGGGGAAATTCGGCTGTTCGCAGGTTCATACGCACCCGTTGGCTGGGCTTTTTGCGACGCATCCGTGCTACCGATCAGCCAGAACGAAGCGCTGTTCTCGCTGATCGGCACCACCTACGGTGGCGATGGCATAACCACCTTCGCCCTGCCCGACCTGCGCGGCCGGGTGGCTGTTGGCACCGGCGCAGGCAACAACCTGACACCCCGTACCCTGGGGCAGATCGTCGGCACCGAACAAGTGGCGATGACGGCTGCCAATACCCCGGCCCACAGCCATGGTTTCAGTGTCACCAACGCCCCCGCCACCACGGCGGAGCCGGCAGGCCCTTCCGCCCACAACACCTGCACCTTCGCCGCCTTCACCCCAGCCGGTCCGGTCAAGGGGCTGTACAGCACGGCAAACACGGATACCGCCGTCACGCTGAACAACGGCGCCTTGGTGCGCTCGGGCGGCATCGGTTCACCACACGACAACATGATGGGGTCGCGCGCCATCAACTACATCATCGCCCTGACCGGCATCTACCCGAGCCAATTCTGAGACCCAGGCCTGCTCTTCACTTTTCAGGGATATGACTCATGGACGCTTTCACTGGAGAAATTCGACTGTTTCCGTATACCTACATTCCCGATGGTTGGCTGCTCTGCGACGGTTCGGCAAGGCCGATCCAGCAGTTCCAGAGCCTCTTTGCCGTTTTGGGGTACGGGTTTGGCGGTAACACCAACCAATTCAACCTGCCCAATCTCAACGGTCAGGTCGCCATGGGCGTGGGTGCCGGCCCCGGATTGACCGCGCGTGCGCTCGATGCCAGCGCCGGAGCGGATGAGGCCACGCTGACACCAGCCAACTTCGCGCCTCATACCCATGCGCTCCGGGCCCAACCTGGGACGAACTTCGCGGCGGCCGTCGATACGCCCACCAGCCAAAGTTTTCTCAGCCAGCCGCGCAACCTGCGCCTGTACAACGGTGTAGCCGGCAACACCGACTACACCTTGGCCCCTGTCACCGTGAGCAAGGCGGGTACCCCGTTCAACAGGACGACCCGCAACGCCCAGCAACCTTATCTGACCCTGGCCTACTGCATATGCTACGACGGCAACTTCCCTGCGCGCCCCTGAGCGAGCGTCTTGCGCTGGCGCTGCCAGTAGGCATCGGGTTTGGTCTTCGGCGGCAGGGCGAAGGTGATGTCAGTCTGCTGCGGGCGCTGTTCGTGGCCCGACGAGGCATCGAGTTCGAGGGCTTGCCCTTGAGCGATACACAGCGTCTGGCGTTTCTCGACGGCCAGGCCGACCTGCAGTCACGTCACTATGCCGAGCACTATCCACAGGCCGCATTCCTGGTCGTCGAACGGGCCGGACAGGCCATCGGTCGCTTGTGCGTAGACGAGAAACAGGCCGAGCTGCGGGTGGTGGACATCGCCCTTATGCCGGCCTGGCAGCGCCAAGGCATCGGCACCGCACTGCTGCGGGCGGTACTGGCGGTGGCGGACCTGCACGGCAAGGCTTGTGCGCTCAGCGTCGACGCCTGCAACCCGGCCCAGGCGCTTTACCAGCGCCTGGGCTTCGAGGTACAGCCCGGCGATGGCCTTTACCTGCCTATGCACCGTTTCCCTGTAACGGCCTGACACGAACACCCAACGCAATGGAATGCGCACATGGACAGTTAGCCATTTTGCCTGAAGTCATGAAGAGGGCCGGCCCATCGCTCAGCCCCAGTTCTCCCCCACTCTGAGTCCGTAGGCGATCACTGATCGGAAACATGGCAGGAAGCCCCATGATGCACTCACTCGCGTACCACCGTGCCTGGCTGACCAGGTCGTTCCTTCTGTTGTGGCTGTCGGCGCTCGCCCTAATGATGCCAGCCCAGGCCATGGCGATGACGTTCAGCCCTGCCCCAGGCAGCAACCTGGGCAGTTTCCCCGCAGGTCAGAGCCTGAGTATCCCGCTGAGCGTCTCAGGCGGCGTCCTGCCGATGACCGGCTGGTATGAGTGCGATGTCAGCGTGACCTACGACCCCTCATTGAAGTGCTTGCCAACAGGCCTGACCATCGCCGAGTCCACGAACAGTGAGTCGACTACCATCAATGGCACCCCAAACGTCGCGCCCGGCGTTTACAGCTTCACCCTGACGGTGTTCGACAGCTTCACTCCCGCGACCGTGAACTACTCGATCACCATCACCGGCGGCCCCACGGTGACCAGCTTGAGCCCCACCTCGGGCAGCACCAGCGGGGGCACCAGCGTGACCATCAGCGGCACTGGTTTCACCAGCGCCACAGGGGTGGCATTTGGCGGCAACGCAGCGACATTCTCGGTCAACAGCGACACCTCGATCACCGCGACCACCCCCAGTGGGTCAGCGGGTACCGTGCCGGTGGTGGTCACCACGGCAGCGGGCTCCTCCGTGATCAATGGCAATAGCCAGTACACCTATGTCGCACCGCCCATTGCCGGTGCGGTGAGCGCAACTGTGGCAGCCAACAGCAGTAGCAACCCCATCCCCCTGAACCTTAGCGGCGGCGCGGCCACCAGCGTGGCGGTGGCCAGTCAGGCCAGCCATGGTACGGCGACCGCCAGCGGTACCAGCATCACCTATACGCCCACAGCAGGCTACTCAGGCCCAGACAGCATCACCTATACCGCTAGCAACGCCGTTGGCACCTCTGCACCGGCAACCATCAGTTTCACGGTTTCGCCGCCCACCTTGGCACTAAGCCCTGCGACCTTGCCCAGCGGAACCGCTGGCACCGCCTATAGCAGCACGTTGAGCGCCAGCAACGGCTCGGCGCCTTATAGCTTCAGCCTTACCAGCGGCGCGCTTCCCCCCGGACTGAACCTCAGCGGCAACACGCTGGGTGGAACGCCGTCCGCCAGCGGTACCTTCAACTTCACCGTCGCCGCAACCGACAGTTTCGGTGCCACAGGGTCGCAACCTTACGCCCTGTCCATCGCAGCGCCGACGCTCAGCCTCACGCCGACCTCCCTGAGCGATGCTAGCGCAGGAGTTCCTTACACCAGCACCTTCAACACCACGGGCGGTACGGCACCCTACAGTTATGCCATCATCGCGGGCAGCCTTCCGGCTGGATTGGCCCTGATCGGGAATGCGCTGAGCGGTACGGCCACCGTCAGCGGCACCTTCACCTTCACCGTCACGGCAACCGACGCCAACAGCTTCACCACCTCGCGCAGCTACACCTTGACCGTGGCGTCACCGACCATCACCGTCTCACCGGTCTCCCTGAGCGGTGGCATCGCTGGCGCGGCCTACAGCGCTATCCTCGGTGCCAGCGGCGGGACTGCGCCCTACACCTTTGCCGTGACGGCGGGTGCTCTGCCAAGTGGCATGACCCTCAGTGGCGACACCCTGAGCGGTACGCCTACCGCCGATGGCACCTTCAATTTCACCGTCACCGCAACCGACGGCAATAACTTCACTGGTTCGCGGGCCTACAGCCTGACCATTGTCCAGCAGCCCCCCGTGGCGGGCACCGTCAACCTGTCGGTGGCGGCCAATAGCACCACCAACGCGGTCACACTCAACCTCGGTGGGGGCCCTGTCAGCAGTGTTGCCGTGGTCAGCGCGGCCAGCCATGGCACGGCAACCGCCAGCGGCACCAGCATCACCTACACCCCGAATGCCGGTTACTCCGGGGCCGACAGCTTCACCTACACCGCCACCGGCCCGGGCGGTACCTCGGCACCGGGCTCCGTCAATATCAGCGTGGGCGCCCCAACCCTGGTCATCACCCCTGGTACCTTCGGCGGTGGCATCGTCGGCTCGGCGTACAGCACCCCACTCAGCAGCGTGGGCGGCACCGCACCCTACAGTTACAGCGTCACTGCCGGCAGCCTGCCCACCGGCCTCGTCCTGTCCCCGGCCGGCGTACTCGGCGGCACACCGACCAACAGCGGCAGCTTCAACCTGACCATCACCGCCACCGACGCCTACGGTGCCACCGGCAGCCAGGCGTACACCTTGGTAATCGCTGACCAGGCGCCGGTGGCCGGTGCTGTCAGCACTACGGTCGCTGCCAACAGTTCGACCCATGCCATCCCCCTCGCTTTGAGCGGCGGTCCGGTCAGCAGCGTGGCGATCAGCACCGCCCCCAGCCACGGCACCGCAGTGGTCAGCGGCACGGCGATCAGCTATACCCCCACGGCAGGTTTCTCAGGCAGCGACAGCTTTGCCTATACCGCCACCGGCCCCGGCGGCACTTCGGCGCCCGCCACGGTCAGCCTGAGCGTGACCGCACCGACCCTGGCGCTGAATCTCGCCAACCTGGTCGATGGCACCCTGGGCACTGCGTACAGCGCCAGCCTGGGTGCTTCAGGGGGCACCGCGCCTTACACCTATGCGATCAGCACAGGCAGCCTGCCAGCCGGTCTGAGCCTGTCACCGGCCGGCGTGCTCAGCGGCACGCCGACCAGCAATGGCAGCTTCGCCCTCACCTTCACAGTAAGCGACGCCTATGGCGCGGTCGGTAGCCAGGCTCATACGCTGGTGATCGCCGACCGCGCCCCCATAGCTGGCAACAGCAGCGCCACGGTTGCTGCCAACAGTTCAGCCAACGCCATCAGCCTCGCCCTCAGCGGCGGCGCCGCGACCAGCGTGACCGTGACCAGCGCTCCCGCACATGGCAGCGCCATCGCCAGTGGCCTGGGTATTCGCTACACCCCCAGCGCCGGGTACTCCGGCAGCGACAGCTTTGCCTATACGGCCAACGGCCCTGGCGGTACTTCGGCACCGGCGACGGTGACAGTGTCCGTCAGCGCACCGACCCTGGATGTCGAGCCCAGCGCTGGCAGTGTCGAAGGCGGCACCTTGGGCAGTGCCTATCGCATGAGCTTGCGCGCGCTCGGTGGCATGGCGCCGTACCGCTTCACCCTGAGTGCGGGCAGCCTGCCGACAGGCTTGGTCCTGGACAGCGGCAGTGGGGTGATCAGCGGCACGCCCCAGAGCACAGGCACCCACACCCTTGAGGTGACTGTCACCGACGTCAACGGCGCGGTCGGTACCTTCAGCTTCGCCCTGAGCATCGCGGCCCAGACGGTCACCGTGGTGTCGTCCAACGAAGCCCTGGTACCTGGCCAGGTGGCGAGCGTCGACCTGACCCAGGGTGCCACCGGTGGCCCGTTCCTGCGCGCGCGGCTGTTATCGCTCAGTCCGGCATCAGCCGGTAGCGCAAGCCTGAGCGGCCCGTTCACCCTGCGCTTCGCACCGACCACAGTGTTTGCCGGCACTGCCGTAGCCACCTTCAGCCTGGAAAATGGCAACGGCGGCAGTGCAACCGGCACCGTGACCTTCACCGTGCAGGCCCGCCCAGACCCCGGCCAGGATGCCGAAGTGATCGGCGTGCTCAACGCCCAATCACGCGCCGCTGAACGTTTCGCCAGCACCCAGATGGACAACTTCAACCGCCGCCTGGAACAACTGCACCGGCCAACCTGTGACCGCAACGCGTTTAACGCCAGCGTCAAGCATGGGCGCGAAGATGTGCGCCTTGGCGATCTGGGCAAGGCGCTGCGCGATGAACTGCAAGGCAACGACGCGGAGTCGGATGAGCAACGACGCAAGCAACGGGACAGCGCGCGGACAATCGATGGTGAATGCCGTGAGGCGCCGCTGGCCTTCTGGACCGATGGATTCATCAACACCGGCTCCAATCGCGCCCGTGGCGCCAAAGACAATAGCTACACCACCTATGGCTTGAGCGCCGGCGTGGACTATCGTCTTTCACCACGGACCGTGGTGGGCATGGGGGTCGGTTACGGCACCGACCGCACCGATGTCGGCGACCATGACACCCACATTGAAGGTGATGCGCTGGGCCTGGCGGCCTACCTGAGCACCCATCCGCTGTCGGAGGTGTATGTGGACGCGCTGCTTGGCTACAACCGCATCCGCTTCGACTCGCGCCGCTACGTCACGTCCGACCCGTCGAACGGCTACGCCCACGGCTCGCGGGATGCCGACCAGTGGTACGCGTCGCTGACCGCCAGCTACGAGTACCGTGCCGGCGCGCTTTCACTGGCCCCGTATGCACGGGTCAACGGCAGCGTCACCACGCTGGACGACTACCGCGAGCGTGGCGGTGGCATCTATGGCCTGAGCTACGACGAGCAGCATCAACGCACCTTCACCTCGTTCCTCGGCCTGCGCGGTGCCTACGACATCCAGACCCGCGCTGGCGTGCTCACGCCGCGAGTGGGGCTGGCCTGGGGCCACAACTTCAGCCATAGCGACGACTACCGCATGCGCTACACCGACCAGGGTGACGACGGTGTGCTGTATCGGCTGTCACCCGACCCGATGGACAGCAACTTCATCGACCTGGACACTGGGCTTGAGTTGAGCCTTGGGCGCAGTTGGCGTCTGGGCCTGTCCTACAAGACGGCCCTAGGTAGCGACGAGCGCAACGAGATGTTCCGAATCGGGCTGGACGGACGCTTCTGACCCGCGCGCCGCTTCAGGGGCTGCCCCATCAGCCTGTGAAGCGGCATCGCTCACAGCGTCATTTCCATCTCGTGCCAGGCCATGCCACCATGGTCGGATGCCGAGGGCTGCACGTAGCGGTATCCCATCTTCTCGTACAGCGCCACGTGCCGGTCCTTGCACATCAAGTGAATGCGGCGCTTGCCCATATCCCGCATGCGTTTGACGAATTCGCTCATCAAACGACCCGCATGGCCTTTGCCCTGGTGGGCCGGATCGACCACTACCGACATGATCACCACGTTCGGCGCAGCGGCGTCATGGCCTACCAGCGATTTGAACGCTTCGTCCGACATCACCACTTCCCAGGCACAGCCACTGTTGATGAAGCCGATCACCTCACCAGCGTCCTCGAGAATCAAAAACCCTTCAGGGTACTGGTCGATCCGCTTGCGGATCTTCTCCAGGGTCGCTGCCTCGTCGCCTTCGTAGGCCGTCGACTCGATCTGGAAACAACGCTCGGCGTCGGTGGGTACGGCAGTTCGGAAGGTTGCAGCGCTCATCGGGTTCCTCGCAAATAGCAGGCGGCAAAAAGCGATAGCTTACCGCTTTTTATTGCCTATGCTTGAACCGCCTCCCCCTCATTGGACCTTGCCATGTCATCACCCGAGAGCGATCTGCAAGCGAGCTGGCAGCGCAACGCCCAATCCTGGATCGACGCCGTGCGCAGCGGTGCCATAGACAGCAGGCGGCAGGTGACGGACCAGGCGATCTTACTGGCCATTCTCGGTCGTCAACCCAAACGGGTGCTGGACCTGGGCTGTGGCGAGGGCTGGTTGCTGAGGGCACTGGCAGAAAGCGGCATCGAGGCCGTGGGGGTCGATGGAGACGACGGATTGGTGCAAGCAGCGCGATCGGCTGGGTCGACACAGGTCTACCAGGCCAATTATGGGCAGTTGGTCGATGCCGAAATAGACGTGGGTTCAGGTTATGACCTGATCTGTGCCAACTTCGCGCTGCTGCATCAGAACATCATCCCGCTGCTGGCGGCCATGAACGCATTGCTCACCCCAGGCGGTGCGCTGGTGGTCCAGACGCTGCACCCCTGGAGCGTGGCTGCCGGGGACTATCAGGATGGCTGGCGAGAGGAATCATTCGCCGGAATGGCCGGGCAGTGGCAGCCGATGCCCTGGTACTTCAGGACCTTGTCCAGTTGGCTGAATGCGCTGGAGATGGCTGGGTTGCAGTTGGTCTGCCTACAAGAGCCCCAGCACCCGCAAAGCAGTGTGCCCCAGTCGTTGTTGATGATTGCGCAGCGCCGTTGACGTCATCGGTCCTATCGCCTGCAAGCCGGTGCCTGCTGTGTCACTCCTAAGGAGGCCGTGGGTCATTCACTGCAGTGTCGCGGTGACGGGCGCCACAGGCGGACGCAGGTGCAACACGCGGTCTCGCCCACCTTCAGCCAGCAAGTATCCGCCCTTGCCGTCCGGCACGATCGCCTGGGGCGCTTTGAGGTAGGACAGCACGGTGTGCTGGTCGCCCTGGGCATCGATACGCAGCAACCGTGCACGATGGGTGTTGTCTTCGCTGATCCACAGGCCGCGCTGGTCGCAGAAGAGGAAGGTCGGGTTGCGCAGGCCTTCGACCACCACCGGGTCCTGACCATCGTCGGACACCGCACGCACTTTGCCAGTGGCTTTCTCGGTATACAGCAAGCGCCCGTCGCTGCAGCGGGTCAGGCCTTCAGTTTCAGTCAGGCCCGAGCGCAAGACATCGAGCTGGCCACTGTGCCAGTCGTAACGCAGCAAGCGGCCATTACCTTTGCGGTCTTCGATGGCGTAGAGCGTGTCGCCGTCGTTCCACAGGCCCTGCACACTGTCGCCCTCGAACAGCGCAGTGACCTGACCATCACGGGCAAGGCTTACGGGCGCTCGGCCACCTTCCTGGCTGAACACCCATCCCCCTTGGGCGGCCACCATGCCATCTGGCTTGGACAGATGATCGACCAGCACCACCCGGTCGCCTTGGGCAGTGATCTTGAGGATGCTGCCTTTGCCATCGTCCAGTTCGCGGCTGACCAGCAGGCTGCCGTCGGCCTGGGGCAGCAAGGAAGCGGCTTTGTCTACCTGGCGATGCAACACTTCGACGTCCCAACCCTTGGCAGCCTGCACTGGATAGAAGCTCTGCCAGGCGAAGAAACCCAAGGTGGCAGCGAGCAGGCTGGCGGTGGCGGTCAGGGCAATACGCGTGCTGCGCTGGCGCAGGGTGGGCATGGACACAGGCTCCTTGAAATGGCCCGTCGATGCTAGCAAGGCAATGTGAAAAAAATGTCATTGACACCGCTGAAGGTAATCAACAAAAAGGATATAAAAATAAGAAAACAATCTAACTAAGGAGAATAAAGGAATTGAAAGCAACAGGCCTCCTCCTTAGGCTGGGTTCACGGTTTGCCCTATAAGAACTGAAGGAGCGTCAGCCATGTCCAAACGAACTTTTTCCCCTCTGCGCCGCCTGCTGCTCGGAGGCCTGCTGGCCGGTGTCGCCAGTGCCCTGCTGCCGTGGTCCAACGCCCTGGCCGAAGAGGCCAGGACACTGCGCATCGGTTATCAGAAATTCAACAGCATCAACATTCTCAAAGGCAGCGGCGCACTGGAAAAAGCCCTCGCGCCACAGGGGGTGAACGTCAGCTGGCATGAGTTCGCGGCTGGCCCGCAATTGCTCGAAGCCCTGAGTACCGGCGCCATCGACCTCGGCCACGCCGCCGATGCCCCGTCGGTGTTCGCCCAGGCCGCTGGCAAGCCTGTGGTGTACCTGGCCGCTGAGCAACCCTACCCACGGGGCATCGGTGTGGTGGTGCGCGAGCAGGACAACCTCGGCTCGGTACAAGACCTCAAGGGCAAGCGCGTGGCCACTGGCCGTGGCTGGAACGCCCAGTACCTGCTGGCGGTGGCCCTGGAGCAGGCTGGCCTGAGTTACAGGGACATCACCCCGGCCTATGTCAACAATGCCGCCGATGCGGTGGCAGCCCTGCAGTCGGGCAGCGTCCAGGCCGTCACCCTTTGGGACCCGTTCCTCGCTGCAGCCGAAAGCCAGCCCGGCCTCAAGAACCTGCGCGATGGCAGCGGCCTCTCCAACAACCGCACGTTCTACCTGTCCACCGCAACATTCGCCGACCAGCACCGCGACCTGCTCAAGACCTTCTTCTCCGAGTTGGGCAAAGTCAGCCAGTGGGCCAACGCCAAACCGGGGGAAGTTGCAGCCTTGCTGGCACCGCAATTGGGTATCGACGCCAAGGTGCTGGAAGTGGCCAGCGAGCGGCGCAACTACAACGCCGTGGCCATCACTGCGCAGATCGTCGCCGAGCAGCAGAAACTGGCCGACACCTTCCAGGGCCTGGGCCTGATTCCGCACAAGCTGCACGTGGCCGACGCGGTCTACCCAGCCTCCGTGCTGCCCTGAGCGGAGCTTGCCTACCATGCCACGCCCGATCCGCTTCAACGCCTTCAGCATGAACGCTGCCAGCCATCAGTCCCCCGGCCTGTGGCGACACCCGCGCAACACCAGCGTGGCGTTCAATCGCCTCGACTACTGGACCGACCTGGCCCGCCTGCTGGAGCGCGGACTGTTCGACGCCTTGTTCATCGCCGATGTACTGGGGATCTACGACGTGTACCAGGGCGGGCCACAGGCAGCCCTGCGCGGTGGTGTACAGGTGCCGGTCAACGACCCGTTGCTGCTGGTGCCGGCCATGGCCGGGGTGACCGAGCACCTGGGTTTTGGCGTGACTTTCTCGCTGACGTACGAGCCCCCCTACCCGTTCGCCCGGCGCATGTCGACGCTCGACCACCTGAGCAACGGCCGGGTGGGCTGGAACATCGTCACCGGGTATCTGGACAGTGCCGCGCGCAACCTGGGCCTTGCCCGGCAATTGGGTCATGACCAGCGCTACGACCTGGCCGAGGAGTACCTGGAGGTGTTGTACAAGCTCTGGGAAAAAAGCTGGGACGAGGACGCCGTGGTGCTGGAGCGCGAGACGGGCCGCTACGTCGAGCCGTCCAAAGTGCACGCCATCGGCCATCTGGGCGAGCACTTCCAGGTCCCAGGCATGCACCTGAGCCAACCGTCGCCGCAGCGCACCCCGGTACTGTTCCAGGCTGGCGCCTCGGCGCGCGGCCAGCAGTTCGCCGCGCGCCACGCCGAATGTGTGTTCATCAGTGGGCCGACGCCCACGGTGTTGCGCCGCTATGCCGAAGGCATCCGTCAGGCCAGTGACGCACAGGGTCGCGGGCGTGATGAGGTGTTGATCTACGCCCAGGCACTGTTGATCGTGGCGCCAACGCGGCAAGAGGCCGAGGCACGTTTTGCCCAATACAGACGCTATGTCGACCTGGATGCCGCCCTGGCCCTGCTATCGGGCTGGACCGGTATCGACTTCGCAGGCCTGGACCCGGACGCGCCCATCGAGTACGTCGAGAACGACGCCGGCCGCGCCGCGCTGGCCGCGTTCACCGCCGCCGACCCGAACCGCCGCTGGACCGTACGCGAAGCCGCCGAGTTCATCGGCTTGGGCGGGCGTGGTCCGGTGCTGATCGGCTCGCCCGGCGAAGTTGCCGACCAACTGGAAACCTGGCTCGACCAAACCGGTATCGACGGATTCAACCTGACCTATGCGGTGCAACCGGACGACCTGACCAACGTGGTGGAGCTGCTGGTGCCGGAGCTCCAACACCGTGGCCGCTACCCCACGGCCTATACGGAGGGCACCTTGCGGCACAAGTTGTTCGGTCAAGGCGCGCACCTACCCGGGGCGCACGCTGGGCGTCAGGTCAGCATTCAGCCGGCAAATACCGGGTATTCCAACATTTAATTTGTGGATGATACAGGCTCGCCCCTATGCTGTCCGTGCATCCCCTGCGCCGCACCGGCCGGTGCGGTTCACGGCACGGGGAGAGAACAACAAGTCGAGATTGTCCATGTCGAATCATTCGTACTTCGCCCCCCACGGTGGGCACCCGGCTCAGACCGAGCTGTTGACTGACCGTGCCATGTTCACCGAAGCCTATGCCGTCATCCCTAAAGGCGTGATGCGTGACATCGTCACCAGCCACCTGCCGTTCTGGGACAAGATGCGCATGTGGGTCATCGCCCGCCCGCTGACTGGCTTTGCCGAGACCTTCTCGCAGTACATCGTCGAAGTGGCCCCGGAAGGCGGCAGCGAGCGCCCGGAACTGGACCCTAACGCCGAAGCCGTGGTATTCGTCGTCGAAGGCGAAATCGACATCACCGTCGAGGGCAAGCACCACACCCTGGGCCAAGGTGGCTATGCCTTCCTCGCCCCTGGCGCCGAGTGGAGCCTGCGCAACAACAGCAAGGCCAACTGCACCTTCCACTGGCTGCGCAAGCACTACCAGAAAGTCGAAGGCCTGGACGTGCCGGAATCCTTCGTGACCCACCGCGACAACGCCACCGTCATTGAAATGCCGGGCACCGAAGGCCGTTGGGTTACCACCCGCTTCGTCGACATGGCCGACATGCGCCATGACATGCACGTCAACATCGTGACCTTCCAACCGGGCGGCGTGATTCCGTTCGCTGAAACCCACGTCATGGAGCATGGCCTGTACGTGCTGGAAGGCAAGGCGGTGTACCGCTTGAACCAGGATTGGGTCGAAGTGGAAGCCGGCGACTTCATGTGGCTGCGCGCCTTCTGCCCGCAAGCCTGCTATGCCGGTGGCCCAGGCAAGTTCAGCTACCTGCTGTACAAGGACGTCAACCGCCACGTGCACCTGACCCTCAACCCACAGCGTTGAGCCCAGGCTGACGGCCATCGATCACGCCGACTGCCACAGGAACGAGCAGGTCCTGTAGCAGTCGGTTCGCCGGCGCAGCGCTACCTCGCAGCCCCATGCCACTGGCGCTTGTGGCGCGCTTTTTCTTTGCCGCGCATACTGCTACTCCCCCCCTTGCGCGGTGTCCATCATGCTCCGCTACCGCCTGTTCGCTGCCCTGCTTTCTCTCTCGCCCATCGGCCCGCTGGCCGCTGAAGACTGGAACCTGGCCTATGACCGCGAAGGCATCAAGGTGTACCTGAGCGCTGTCACCGACTCACCCTACCAGCAGTTTCGCGGCGTCAGCCGGATGAAAGCCAGCGTGCGCACCCTCACCGACCTGCAGGAAAACCTGCGTGTCGCCTGCAAATGGCTCTACGCCTGCGCCCAAATGCGTCTGCTGGAGGTAGCAGGCGACAGCACCTGGGTCTACCTCACTACCAACCTGCCCTGGCCCACCATGCCGCGTGACATCGTGGTGAAGGTGACTACCGAGCGCCTGGAAGACGGCACCCTGTTCCGTCATCTGAGCGCCGACCCGGACAAGCTGCCCGAGGCGCCGGGACTCATTCGCGTACGACGGCTCAGTGGACAATGGATCATGAAGCCGTTGGGTGAGCGCGATACCGAAGTGACCTATGCCCTACAGGCAGATCCCGCCGGGGATGTACCCGGTTGGCTGGCCAACCGTTTCGTGGTGGATGCGCCAGTGGTCACCCTGCGCACGTTACGCGCCGTGGCTGAGCGCCAGCGTTGAGGCCAGGCCCGCGCATGTGGTTGCTACGCGGTGCCAGCAAGCGCCGCCAGCGAGGGCCTGCATCTGGGTTTCGCGGGCAAGCCCACGCCCGGCCCGCCCGGATCAGATCACCTTGACTGCACGGCCGATGAACTTTACCGGGCCCGTGGGGGCACCGGTAGGAGACCCTCCCGCTTTTTCAAGCGTCAACTCGAACAACTGGTTCGGCTCGAGCGCCGGCAGGCGCTTCACAGGCACACGGTAGGGCTCGCCCGGCTTGACCAACCCCAGCGAAACAGGTGCGCGCCACTGTTCACCTTTGGTCCAGAACTGCAAGGTCATGCCATCGGGCACAGTATCGCGGCCAAGGGGTATCAGTTCGATCATCCGCGCATCATTGGCGTGCACTACCCAGCCAGGGGCTTGGCCCGACGGCGCCACGAGCACGACTACATAGGTGGTCTCCGGTGGTGTGCGGGTCCACAGCGCCAGGGCCAGAAGCAAGCTTGCAGCCAGCCCGGCAGCACTCAAGCCTTGCCACAGGCCGACGCGGCGCCACCGACTGGCAGAGCGCGGACCTGGAGATTGGGACTCGTCAAGGCTGCGCTCAATCCGCCACCATAGGCGACGCGGGGGCTCGAGGGGCTCGGCCAGCTGGGTCAATGCGAGCAGTCGGGCCTCCCAAGACTCGACCGCAGCGCGTGCGGCGGGCTCTGCTGAAAGCCGCGCGTGCAAGGCGGCACGCTGCTCTGCATCCAGGGTTCCCAGGACGTACTCGGCCGCCAGATCGTCCAGCTCCTGATCACCTGCATCCACTGGGGTACCTTTCATGTCATGCACTCCCGCAAGGCCTTCAGGCTGCGCTTGATCCATGCCTTCACAGTGCCCAAGGGGGCGCCGAGCAGAATCGCGATTTCAGCGTTGCTACAGCCATCGACATAAGCGTGCAAGATGCAGCGCTGCGCGGCGGGCTGCAGTCGCTCAAGGCAGCGGTAGATCTTCGTCGACCCTGACCATAACTGCATGTCGCCACCGTCGGCCGGCAGCGTCAGCGCGGCCACCATGGAGGTTTCGTCCAGGTCGGTTTGGCAACGACTGTCGCGCACGTAGTTCAAGGCCAGGTGACGCGTGACGCTGTAAACCCAGCCGCGCGCTGAACCTCGCGTCGAATCGTAACTGGCGGCGCGCGTCCAGATGCGCAAGAAGGCATCGTGAACGATGTCTTGCGCTGCCGCCGGGTCCCGCGCGATGCGTTGAACGACCCCGAGCAAGCGGGCCCCCTCATGCTCGTACAGCGCCTGTAAGGCGCGGCGGTCTCCCTGGGCGCAGGCAGCGAGGCAGCCCTCGTAGTCAAAAGCAACAGCGGGCGCGTTCAAAGGTGGGACGCTCCTTTCATCATGCTCACGACGATGCCCCTGGCAACCCGCCAGGGGCTCGTCCAGCAGCGTAGCTGAGCAATGGAGACAGCGCTTCAAGCCCTGGTTACCCAGGCCGTCGGGTGGATCGTCACTTGGCTGACCAGAACACGTAGTCCGCCTGGTACTTGACGATCTGCTGCGCCCCTTTGTTTTGCTCCGTGCAACTCACCGCCGGTGCCACACCGCCACGGGTGGCGAGGCGCTGAATGTAGCTGACGCCTTGCATGGCGCCCGCACCGTCTGCCGGGTTAGCTTTGACCAGTTGATAAGGCAGGTCGCCTTTGGCCGCAGGCGCAATGGCGAGCTGGGTGCCAGTCACTTTCGAGCCATCCTTGGCTTGCCAGGTGGCGGGCGGACCGAAATAGTCACCCACTGGCTTACCAGCGCGGTCATTCAGAACGGCTTTGGGGCCAATGAAGAACCATTCTGTTTGACCTGGCGCATTGGCCTTGTCTCTGCACTCGTAGGTAATGTCCCCCACCCCCACGGTTTCCAGCATGACTTTGTGGCCGTCGGGTACCTTGACGGCATCCGGAATGCCAGACTGGGCATGGACGGGGGTAACCCCGAGTGCAAGACAAATCGCGAGCATTGCGGTTACGGGCTTGGTGCTCATAAGGAAGCTCCTGAAGAGGGTATCGGCAGCGCGATGAGCGACTGCCTGATAATCACTACCCGCCAACTGCCGATATGGATGCACTGCCGCGAAAAAATAGAGGGGCCGGAAAAGACCTCGAATGGATAAGGGCCAATGGCGACTGCGCAGAAAGGTCTTTTGGTTTCCGCGAGGAAGCAGCAGGGTATGTTCCTGCAACTGCTCATCCCGCTGATGTCGAGCAGCTCATCACGCGTCAGTGGATGGGGCTGGGAAATGGAAAGAGAGACCCACCGTGCGAATCTGCGATGGTTGCCCTTCATTCAGCTGACACAACGTCAGACATCGACGGCCCGGTGTAACCCACCTTCCAGCGGTAGCTCGTAGGATTTCTTCACCGTACGCACCACCAGGGTGGAAGAGTAAGTGCGAATCGGAATATCCCGGTACGTATCGAGAAACCGGTAGATGTAGTCGGTGTACTCGGTGGCGTCGCGAAACTTGGCAACCATCACGAAATCGAACTCGCCGGTCATCAGGTAGCAATCCTGGATCTCCGGGTGGCTGGCGAGGATGTGCTGCATCTTGCGGTCGATGTCGTTGCTGTCGCGATCGAGCTTGACCAGAAAGAACGCGGTCACCTGAATTCCCAGTTTGCGCTCGTCCAGTATGGCGACCTTGGCCTTGATGATGCCCGCGCTCTCCAATCGCCTGATCCGCCGGTAGCAACTGGTGGAAGACAGCCCGACGCTGTCGCTGAGCAATTCCAGATTCTGGCTGCAATCCTTTTGCAGCTTTCCAAGAATCTTCAGATCCATGGCGTCTGTCATTTTTCCCGTGTCTTCCTTGAAAAACTGCAATGAATCCGCCACGAGGACGCGCCAATTTGCACGATTCCCTGCGGGCTGGCTCTTTACCATCAACTGAGCTTAGCAGCCCGGTCAAATCTGGCCCGCAGGGCCGCATGAGAGGGACCTCATGATCATTGCCAAACCCACATGGGCCGCGGACATCCACGGCCTTTTCACCGCCCCGTACTGGATTCCCGCCGCGCAGCGAGCGGACGTGGCCGCCTCTTGGATCGGGTGCATGAATGCCTATTTCGTGTATCTGGACGACCCTGGGTCGGTAAAGGCCTGGTCAGAAACCATTTACCAGCACCTCGCCTCGCGCAACATGCCGCTGACGCTGGACCAGCAGCAGTTCTGGCCAATCGATGCGCTGGAAACCTTCAGGTTGTGGGTCAACCAGGGCTGGCGCCTGGACGACAGTTCTCCCTTCGACCTGGCCGAGCGCATCCCACCGCCGGACCTGCCGCAGCCGGTCAAGCGGGTGAGGCAGGACATCCGCGCCCTGAGCCTGGAGGAGCTGAACCTGTACCGCGCGCGCTTGGACGACGTGATGCACGTGGGCGACCCTGACAGCGGCTCGCCCTGGCAACGTTACGCCTATATCCACACCAATTGGTGCCTGCATTATCAGGAGGCCTTTGCGCTCTGGCATCGGGCCTACCTGTTGTACCTCGAAGAACTGATCGACTGCGCAATCCCTTACTGGGACTGGATGGCCGAAGACGCCAGCGTCGATGGCAGCGCGCAAGCCGGCCTGCCCCAGGCCTTCCTCGATGAAACCTATGTGCACCCGCACACCGGCCAGACCCGGCCCAACCCCTTGCGCTATGCGGCTGCCAAGGATGGCTGTTCCAAGGTCTGCGCCAGCGGCGCGGGCGACGGGGTGGATTGCCGGTACGTGCAGCGCGATCCATTGTTCTACACCCATGGCGACGAGTCGCGCTTCGCTCGCACGCGCTTGTTCGGCATGAGCCGGATCTTCCAGCAGCAGGTGGTCGATGCCCTGAAGTTCGCCACCTTCAGCCAGCCACAGGGCGTGCCCGGCTATCCATGGGCCAACATTCCAGTGTTCGATCCACCCCAGGAAGACCGCCTGTACCCCAATCGCAGCCTCAACTTCGATGGCCTGTACGAGCAACCTCATGACAACTACCACGGTTGGATCGGCGGCGACATGGCCGATAACGCCTACACCGCGTTCGATCCGGTGTTTTGCTCCTACCACGCCAACATCGACCGCATGCTCGAAGTCTGGATCAGGGCCCACCCCGGGGCGCAATTCACCACGCAGTGCCTGCTCCAGCCGTTCGTTGGGCGTGACGCCACGCAACTCAACTTCACCACTGCCGACCCTTGGCGCTACACCACCCTGGGTGACATGGCCCAGGACAGCCGACACATCGGTTACGACTACGGCGTGCCGGTAGCCCCGCAGTTTGGCGCACCCAAGGCAGCCAACAGTGCCTGCTGCAAGCACAGCGCAACATCCGCCTCGACTGCGGATACCGCTGCAGGGCCCGGGCCGTGGGTGGTGTTCGACCATGTTCGTTGCACCCATGACACCTACCTGATCGACGTATTCCTCGACCAGCCCGACGCCAGTGCGCAACACGTAAGCGCCGACAACCCTCATTACGTGGGGCGCTTCAGCCGTATCGGCATGGGGTTGGTGGACGACAAGGGCCGCTGCATCACCCACGGCGTGTCCCGCGCACTGAATGCGGCCCGCAATGCCAGCGCGCTGGGTCTCTCGCCCGACGCTACGACGCCGTTATCGCTGGTGGTCACACATGTGGACAGCGGCCGCGTGCTGACACCCGACCAATACACGACCCTGCCTGGATTCATCGCCCGACTGGTGTGGGATGACCCGCGCCAAACCCCTGCCGGTCCGCCCCCGGTGACCGGCTGTTGTTCTGCTTCCACCTCACGCCTACCAGGAGAACCGACATGAGCACGTCCTTCACACAGTTCACCTCGCCCGCCGGCCAAGCCCCCAAGGACTACAACAAGCTGGGCCTGGAAGACCAGTTGCCGCAGTTTGAAACCGACTGGAACAACAACCTCACCGGCTGGACCCAATCGTCCATCATCGGCAACCCCTGGTCCAACCTTAACGACGCCCCCCGCTCGGGTTACTACAATCCGCTCGTCGAAGGCTTCGGTGACGTGACTGTCCCCGCGATCACCTGGGCGCCCTTCCCCAACCGGCTCTGGACGTTTTTCTACAACAACGGTGCGGCGATCGTTCCCCAACTGGGCGGCAACGCCATGACTCTGGAGCAGGTGATGGAATTGGCCGATCACGGCCAGATCACCCTCAACAACACCCTCTACAAACTCTACGATCCCGACAACCAAGGGACCTTGCTGCAACTGCCGGCCAAGCGCTGCCCCAGCATCGACTGGAAAGGCCAGTACACGGCGTTCTCGCCCTCCGGCCCACGGGGCTGGCTCGACGAGTACTGCGAGTGGTCCATCGTGCGCGATACCGACGGCAACATGCGCAAGATCACATTCACCTGCGAAAACCCCGCCTATTTCCTGGCCATGTGGCGCATCGATCCGAACGCGGTACTGGGCCTGTACCGGGACTACATCGACCCGAACGTGCAACTCGAAGACCTGTACCTGCGCTATGCCGTCGATTGCCCGACCGGCAAGGCCGGAGATCCAGTGATCGACCCCACCACCGGCCAGCCGGCCTATGACACGGTCAACAAATGGAACGCCGGTACGGCCTGTGTACCCGGCCAGTACGGCGGCGCGATGCACCTGACGTCCGGCCCCAACACCCTCAGTGCCGAGGTGTACCTGGCTGCCGCCGCCACCCTCCTGCGACCGGTGAGCAGCAGCCAGAACGCCCAGTCGCTGATCTGCTGCGCGCAGTACGGACAGAACTATCGCAACTCCGACCCGCACATCGGCTTCATGGCCAATACCAAGGCGGTGAACAATCGGCTGTCGCTGACCAACCCCATTGGCCTGTACCTGCAACAGCCCACCGATTTCAGCGCCTGGAAAGGCCCGCAGGGCCAGGACGTGAGCCAGTATTGGCGCATCACGCGCGGCACGGCCAAGTCGGCGGCCAACGGCTCCGACCAGATCCTGCAGGCGGTGTTCGAGGTTCCGCAAAGCGCAGGCTTCTCGATCAATGACATCACCATCAATGGCCAACGGGTCGACTATGTGTGGGTCATCGCCCAACAACTGCTGGTGGGCCTGAGCGTCACCGCCAAGCCGATCACCGTCACACCCCCGTCGTTCCCTTGCGTACAGGCGCGGGTTGAGGGGCTGCAACCCTGGCCGGTTCAACTGCTGCCAGTAGACCTGTTCTACGGACAATCACCCACCGACCTGCCCGCCTGGCTTGCACCGGGCAGCAGCAACTCGTTCGTACTGGTGGTGCAGGGCGCCGACCCGAGCACCACGACGCAGAATGCACGGGTGCAATTCTCCAACCCCGGCATCACGGCGCAGGTCACCCACTACCTGCCAGACGCATCCGCCATTCCCGGACAGACCAACTCCGGCGGTACCCAGGCCTACATCCTCACCATCACGGTGAGCCCGACGGCAGCACCCGGTCTGGTCATGGTGCGCGCGCTCAATCCGGGCGAAGACGCGAACGTGAGCGCGGCCGATCACCCTTGGGAGGCCGGCCTGGCGCTGGTGCCCGGCGCCTGAACCACGCCCCTCTCGTGCCGCACCTTCGGGTGCGGCTTCACAGCTTGCAAGGAGCGCAATGATGTCCAGGTCACGCTTGAGTCTCATCTCGCTGTTGAGCGGCATGTTGCTGTATCTGTCGGCCCTGCCTCCCGCTGCGGCAGCCACGATGTCGGATGCCGACAGCTGTGTGCAGCAGCAATTGGTGTTCAATCCGGCCAGTGGAGGGTTCCTGCCGGTCAACAACTTCAATGCCACCAACCAGGCGTTCATGAACTGTTTTGCCTGGCAGTTGTTCATCGCCCTGAAC
The DNA here is from genome assembly GCF_000425785.1 of Pseudomonas taiwanensis DSM 21245. Taxonomy (GTDB): domain Bacteria; phylum Pseudomonadota; class Gammaproteobacteria; order Pseudomonadales; family Pseudomonadaceae; genus Aquipseudomonas; species Aquipseudomonas taiwanensis. The sequence goes on along the minus strand of NZ_AUEC01000023.1, from coordinate 70,279 downwards.
TGGCCGGTCAATCCCGGCTGGCCTGCCACCGCCAGCCTGGCGGGTGAACCCGACATGAACAGCACCCTGGCGCAATTCGGAGTGCCCTCTTCCCCAGGGCAACCCATGAGCGTGGCGCCCGTGTGGGCCAGCTACAAAGATGCCAACGACATCTTCCTGCCCGGCGCGCCCACGCCCACCGGTTGGGGCGTGCAAACCATGGTACCGTCCGGTTGCAGCACCCAGGGCAGTCTGAAGGCCCTGAAGGTAGGTGCACGCAAGTTCATGAATGCCACCTCAGAAGGCGCGATCAACGCCTTGCATGGTTTCCACCTCTCGACCGGGACGGTCGCTTCTATTCCCGACCCCGTCATGGAAGCGTCCGGCGGCTGGCTGACGGACCAGTCTGGCAACTTGGTGTTCTTTGAACGCAAAGTGGGCAAGGCCGAGTTCGACTACATCGTCGAGAAGGGGCTCTATGATGCCGCCAATCAGTTGAAGGTCGCGCAAAACCTCGATGGCAATACACCGGAAGGCCTGTCGCTGCCCCTCGGCGAGCCAATGCGTTCGCTGCCGCCGACCCCTGTGCCACAGGAGCAGCTGGGCGCGCTTGAGCTCAAGGCCGCGTGGCGTGTGCTGACCGGCAAACCCGAGCTGTTCGGGCGCTACCTGACCACCGTCGCCTGGCTCAAACGCCCCGACACACTGGAGTGCACCCAGGAAGTGGTGGGGCTGGTGGGCCTGCATATCATCAACAAGACCCAGGCGTCGCCCAATTTCATCTGGACCACCTTCGAGCAGGTGGACAACGTGCCCGAACCGGACCAGGCCCCGCCGCAAGGAACCCCGCCGAACGGTTTCTCTTTCAACAACCCCGACTGTGGGAGCGGCCCTGCGTGTGAACCCAATGTGGCTCGTATTCAGTGCAAGCAATACCACCCCGACAAGGACTGCACCGATCTCTTTCCACGCGACCAGCCGGTACAGACCACCCGTGAGCACCCCGTCCCCAGCGACCTGCAAGCCCTGAACAGCGCGGTGCAATCCAACTTTGCACAGCAGACCCACGGCCAGTCGGTGTTCCAGTACTACAAGCTGATCAACGTACTGTGGACCCTCGCGCCCAATCCTCCCAGCCCGGAGCCGGGCGCCAATGCCCAGGTGCCGCTGTCATACGGGCCGTTCATCAGTCAGGGCAACGTGCCGGTGGCCAACACCACCATGGAGACTTACGTACAGGGCGATGACTGCAACAAATGCCATCAGTACGCGACGATTGCCGGCAGCCCCTCCTTGGCCTCGGACTTCTCCTTCCTGTTCAACAGCGCGAGTTCCGCCGGCCATAAAAGCCTGATCAAGCGCGTCAAAGCCTTCGAAACGCTCACGGACCGCCCCTGACGCGCAAATGAGGTGATCGCTGTTCGCACCGAACTGGGCCCCGGAGCCGGTGACGCAGGATGAAAGCTACACCTGCTTCACCGGTATCTCTAAGGCGCCGCCCTTTCCCTCGCGTCGCTCACTGATCCACGCGTTGACCTGCTGGCCAAACGCTGCCGGCGCTTTGCGCCCGAAACGCCGGGCAAGGTCAAGGATAGTTTGCTGGGCCAGCGCTTCCTCCATGCGTTTTTGTGCATTGAGCATCACCGCGTGGATCGCACAGGTGCCCTCGGTCGCCCATCCAGGAGGCGAGCCATCAAAGAGTGTGCAGCGCTCGCGAATTTCTCGGCAGTCGAAGATTTTCTTCGGGCCATCGATCGCCGTGACGATGTCGAGCACGGTGATTTCATCCGACGGCCGCGCCAGGCGGAAACCGCCACGCACCCCTTCGGTCGCCGCCACCAACCCCGCGCGCGCCAACTTGGTGAAAACCTTGGCCAGGTACTCCTGCGGCACGCCTTGCAACTCGGCCAGGTCGCGGACGCTGGACTCGCGCGTCTCACCACGCTCGTCCACCAAGTACAACAAGCAGTGGATGCCGTATTCGACCCCAGCACTGTAGAGGGACATATCTATCTCCGACTAATCCTGTCGCAAATGTTACGCGCTAACCGTCGTAATAGCAAAGTAGTCGATCGCCGTTCGTCGTTCACAAACATGCCTAAACCGCTGTTACAACCCCGGGATAAATGGCTTTCTCTGCGATTGATCGTCATCTTGCCAGGCGCCGAAGAGAAAAAAAGCTTGCGGCCATCAACTGCGATCAATACAGTCGTAGTTATTCGAACGACTCAGCTGACGTCATCGAATCCTTCCAGACCTCGTGAACGACCCCTGCGGAGCCCCTCATGAAATCCAACATCCTGATCATCGGTGCCGGCTTTGCCGGTGTTTGGAGCGCCCTGAGCGCCGCCCGCCTGCTGGACCAGGCTGGACGCGACGATGTGCGCATCAGCGTGCTTGCACCACAACCTGAGCTGCGCATTCGCCCGCGCTTTTACGAAGCGGATGTCCACAGCATGAAAGCGCCGCTGGGCGAGCTTTTCGAAGCCGTTGGCATTCACTTCATCCAAGGCAGCGCCGACACCATCGACGCCCAAGGCCGCAGCGTCAGCTACACCGACAATCACGGCCAGCTGCAACGGATCACCTATGACCGTCTGATTCTCGCCGCCGGCAGCCAAGTCGCGCGCCCCGCCGTGCCGGGCCTGGTCGAATACGCTTTCGATGTCGACCAGATGGAGTCGGCCATGCGTCTTGAACAGCATCTTGTAGCCCTCGCGTCGCGACCGGAGTCGCCAGCACGCAACACCGTGGTCGTGTGTGGCGGTGGTTTCACCGGCATCGAAACAGCAACTGAAATGCCAGCTCGCCTGCGGTCGGTGCTGGGCGAACAGGCTTCGTTACGGGTACTGGTCATCGACCGTGGTGCCACCGTGGGAGGGGCGCTTGGCGCAGGCATCACACCTTCGATCGTCGCGGCCTGCGAACAAGCGGGCGTGCAATGGCTGACCGGCAGCTCGGTAGTAGCAGTCGATGCCGGAGGCGTGACCCTCGACAACGGCGAATACGTCGCTAGCCATACGGTTATCTGGACAGTCGGCGTGAAGGCCAGCCCACTGACCGCGCAAATTGCCGGAGAGCGCGACAGCCTTGGACGTCTGCGGGTCGACGAGCACCTGAAAGTGATCGGCCAATCGCATATCTATGCCACCGGCGATACCGCTTGGGCGGCGGTGGACGATCTGGGCAACCACGCGCTGATGACCTGCCAGCATGCCATCCCCATGGGCCGCCACAGTGGTAACAACGCAGCGGCCGACCTGCTCGAGCTGCAACCGGTCGCCTACCGTCAACCCAAGTACGTCACCTGCCTGGACCTTGGTGAATGGGGCGCGGCATTCACCGAAGGCTGGGAACGTGAGCTCAAGCTGCAAGGCCTGGAGGGTAAGCATCTCAAACGCCAGATCAACTCGGTATGGATCTACCCGCCCGCTGCGGACCGTACCCAGGCCCTCGCAGCTGCCGACCCGTTGATTCCTGTCGTCTGACCGCCAGGGAACTGACAAGTCCGCCAACGAGGGCGGACGCGTCTTTTGCACAACGAAGTTGAATGGCTGTTCAGCAATGATGGCACCGTGGCATCATTCAAACAAAAAAGAAATGAGGGTGAGAAAAACACACTTAATTCGCAGCGCATCAAGAGCCTGGCGCCAGCCCCAGTGACCCGGCCTTGCGACCATGCTCTTGACGCCTGCACGACGACGTCAAGGAGCAATCAATGCAGCTAAGGAATATGAAGATCGGCATTCGCGCTGCCAGCGTGTTCGCCTTGTTGGGCATCCTGGTCCTGGCCATGGGCCTGATCGCGCTATTCGAAACCCGGCAAATGGACAAGGCCACGGATGAGATCCGCATGACGTGGATGCCTTCGGTGGTCGCATTGAGCGAGATCAGCAGCAATCTCGGTCGAGCCCGTGCCATCACCCTGCGCGCCGCACTGGACGATAACGACAGCGAACGCGCCCGCAACATCGAGCAGCTCAAAGGCATCAACGAGCAGTTGCAAAGCGGCCTCAAGGACTATGAGACAACCATCATCGACGCCGACGACCGCGCCCTGTTCGCTGCATTCACCACGGCTCACCAGCAGTACTACGAGGGCCAGGCCCTGGTGATCGAAGACCTCGCCGCCGGCCGTATCGCTCAAGCCAAGCAGCGTATCAGCGGCCCGCTGACCCAGCACGCCGATAGCATGATGAAGGCCATGAGCGCCCTCATCGCCTACAACGGCAAAGGCGCCGAAGACGCTTCGCAACGGAGCAGCGACATGGCGGACGAAGCCTTCCTGGCCATCACTGTTTCGCTGGTGGTCATCATGCTCGCCCTTGCCGCCATCGCCACCCTGCTCACGCGCAGCATCGTCGTGCCACTGGGCGAAGCCGTGAGCGTGGCCGAGCGCGTCGCTACCGGTGACCTGACCCAGCCGATCAAGGTGAGCGGCCGCGATGAGCCCGCCCTGCTGCTGGGCGCACTGAGCCGCATGCAGGAGAGCCTGCGCGACACCATTCGCAAGATCGCCGCGTCTTCCGACCAGCTGGCGTCGGCATCCGAAGAGCTGCACACCGTCACCGAAGACACCAGTCGCGGCCTGCACCAGCAGAGTGCGGAAATCGACCAGGCCGCCACTGCGGTCAACCAGATGACCGCCGCGGTGGAAGAAGTGGCCAACAATGCGGTGAGCACCGCCGATGCCTCCAAGGGCGCCGACCGCACCACTCGCGACGGCCGTGACCGGGTCAACCAGGCCCTGGAGTCGATCCAGCATCTGGTCCAGGACGTCTCCGGCACCTCACAGGAGATCGAACAGCTGGCCAGCAACGCCAACGAAATCAGCCGCGTGCTCGACGTGATCGGTGCCATCGCCGGTCAGACCAACCTGCTGGCCCTCAATGCCGCCATCGAGGCCGCACGCGCCGGTGAAGCGGGCCGAGGTTTCGCCGTAGTGGCTGACGAAGTCCGCGCCCTCGCCCACCGTACCCAGCAGTCCACCGCCGAGATCGAGCAGATGATCGTCGGTATTCAGTCTGGTACCGAACGGGCGGTGTCCGCCATGCACAGCAGCCAAGGCCGGGCCAACGGCACCCTGGAGGTGGCGCAATCAGCAGGTCAGGCGCTGGAAGTGATCGCCGAGGCAATCGCCTCGATCAACCAGCGCAACCTGGTGATCGCCAGCGCGTCCGAGCAGCAGGCGCAGGTGGCACGCGAAGTGGATCGCAACCTGGTGAACATCCGTGATCTGGCGATGCAGACCTCAGCGGGGGCCAACCAGACCAGCGCGGCAGCCCAGGACCTCTCGCGCCTGGCGGTTGACCTGAACGGCATGGTGGCGCAGTTCAAGGTGTGATCGGCTCAATAGTATTTATCCATTGAATACCGCGCGGCACCTGAAGTATGCTCGGGCTCATTCATTGGAGAGCAACATGCCGAAACACACCTGCAACCCCGCCAAACACACCGGTCGCACCGCGCGTCCTGTGCTGGCCGTTGCTGGCTGCGAGGCTGTCGCCAGCTTTTATTTTGGGTATTGGTTTAGCCACTAGGCGCCGCTGATACCCACACGGCGCCCACTTTCGAGGGGCCGCCGAATACGAGAATACTCAAACCCCCGGTCGGCTCCCCGACCGGGGGTTTTGCTTTTCAGGCCATCGACAACACCGATTCACACTGAGGACAGATTCATGAACTACGCCACTTACTGCTACGCAAATACCTATGCCTGGCGATTTAGCCAATCCCGTTCGGGCCAGCCTGCCGCCTCCGTACGGTCGATCTCCGGTGGCACTGCCGCACAAGAACCGAATTTGACGATCTGTCGAACACCTCGATAGGGCCGATCGAGCGGGCCAGCACCCGCCGTCCGCCCAGGGATACCACGCCATGCAAGCTTCCAACCTCGCCCTGCCCCTTTCCCAGCCTCAAGCTGCCAACACCACCGTCAGCAAGCGCCTGCCCAGCCCGCACTTGCTCAAGCAGCAGATGCCGCTGTCCCTCGAGCTCGCCCAACAAGTCCAGGCCCACCGCCAAGCGATCCGCGCCATTCTCGAAGGCCGCGACGAACGTCTTTTGGTAGTCGTCGGCCCGTGCTCGATCCACGACCCGCGCTCGGCCCTGGAATACGCCGACCGCCTCGCAGCCCTCAGCCGCGAAGTGAACGACCAGCTGTTGCTGGTGATGCGTGCCTACGTCGAAAAGCCACGCACCACCGTCGGCTGGAAAGGCCTGGCCTACGACCCGCACCTCGATGGCAGCGATGACATGCACTCGGGTATCGCCTTGTCCCGTGGCCTGATGCTCAACATGATCGAGCGCGGCCTGCCGATTGCCACCGAACTGCTGCAACCGATGGCCGCCAGCTACTTCGACGACCTGCTGGGCTGGGCCGCCATTGGCGCACGCACCACCGAGTCGCAGATTCACCGCGAGATGGTCAGCGGGCTCGAACTGCCAGTGGGCTTCAAGAATGGCACCGATGGCGGTGTCGGAATCGCCTGCGACGCCATGCGTAGCGCCGCCCATCCCCATCGCCACTTCGGCATGGATGCGCAGGGCTACCCGGCGATCATCGAAACCCTGGGCAATCCGGATACCCACCTGGTACTGCGCGGTGGCCACAAAGGCCCCAACTACGACGCACAGAGCATCGCCCAAGCCCGCCAGGGCCTGGCCAAAGCAGGGCTGGCAGCACGGATCATGGTCGATTGCAGTCATGCCAACAGCGGCAAAGACCCGGCTCGCCAACCGGCCGTGTTCGAGCAGGTGCTGAGCCAACGCCTGGCCGGTGATCGCTCGATCGTCGGCGTGATGCTCGAAGGGCATCTGTTCGACGGTTGCCAGGCACTGGACAAGGGCACGTTGAAGTACGGCGTGTCGATTACCGATGGTTGCCTGGGTTGGGCGTCGACCGAAACGCTGTTGCGTGACGCGGCAGCGCGCTTGTAGGAAACGTACAGCAAGCCTTGCGAGACATATCCCAGACAAGTGCGTTAGGCTTGCTTTTTTACCCAAGGAGTAGTTCCCATGGCACGTGCCACTGCCCGCCACATCCTGGTCAGCTCGGAAGAGAAATGCAACGAGCTCAAAGCCCAGATCGAAGCCGGTGCCGACTTCGCTGAAGTCGCCAAGGCCAATTCTACCTGTCCGTCCAGCCGTCAAGGCGGTGACCTGGGCTCGTTCGGTCCAGGCCAGATGGTTCGCGAATTCGATACCGTGGTGTTCAGCGCCCCGCTGAATGTTGTCCAAGGCCCGGTGAAGACCCAATTCGGTTACCACCTGCTGGAAGTGACCAGCCGCCAGGACTAAGTCACCGTTGCCGGTGATGTTCCCCAGGGGAGCAAGCGTGTGGGGGCTCGCACTGTTGTGCCTGTCCCTCACAGCCAAGGCAGCCCCCACCCACGCCCTCACCGTCTATGGTGAAGCCCCCCGTTATGGCCAGGCCTTCCGCCATTTCGACTACGTCAACCCCGATGCACCCAAAGGCGGTAGCATTCGCCGTTCGGCCATCGAAATCGGCCAGTTCGACCACATCCTGCCCTACATCGACAAAGGCATCGGTGTTTCCGAGGTCGACGGCTGGCTGTATGCGCCCCTGGCAGTGCGCTCGTTCGACGAACCCTACACCGTCTACGGGCTGATCGCCCGGCGCATGGAACGTGGGCCAGACGATGCCTGGCTGCGTTTGGAGATCGACCCGCGCGCCACCTTCGCCGATGGCAAGCCGGTGCGCGCCGAAGACGTACGGTTTACCTACCAGTTGCTGATGAGCAAGGGCAGCCTCAAGTTCCGCACCCAGTTCGCGGAAGTTACCAGCGTGACGGTGGAAAGCCCGCATCGGGTACGCTTCGATTTCAAGCAACCCCATGGCCGTACCCTGGCCTTGGACGTGGCCAGCCTTCCGGTACTGCCTGAGCACGACTGGCAGAACCGTGACTTTGCCAATGGCGCAGGCTTTGAAAAGCCCGTCGGTAGCGGCCCTTACCGAATCGGTCGGATCGACAACGGCCGCAGCATCACCTTCGAACGCAACCCCGGCTGGTGGGCCAAAGATTTGCCGGCCAGCCGTGGCCGCTACAATTTCGACCAGATCCGCATCGAGTACTTTGGCGACACCGAAGTGGCCCGCCAGGTGCTCAAGGGCGGCGGCTACGACTACAACCGCGAGTTCTCCGCAACGGCCTACACGCTAGGCTACAATGGCGCGCAGCTGGACGATGGTCGCTTGCAACGGGCCCATCTAGGCCCTGCCAAGCCGCAAACGGCCCAGGGCTTCGTATTCAACCTGGACCGCCCGCAATTCAACGACCGCCGTGTACGCCAGGCGCTGGCGATGCTCTGGGATTTCGAATGGAGCAACCGGCAGATGATGCGCCGCCTGTACATCCGCCAGCAGAGCATGTTCTCCAACACCCCCCTTGCTGCCCGTGCGCTGCCCGACGCCAGCGAACTGCAGGTGCTCGAACCGCTACGGGGCAAGGTCCCCGATGAAGTATTCAGCCAGGTGTATACGGCACCGGTGACCGACGGCTCTGGCATCATCCGAACTCAGCAGCTGCAGGCACTGGCCTTGTTGCAGCAGGCCGGCTGGCACCCCCAGGGTGACCAGCTAGTGAATGCGCAGGGCGAACCGCTGGCGTTCACCTTCTTGAACGGCCAGTCCGGGATGGAGCGGCTGCTACTGCCGTGGAAGCGCAACCTGGCGCAGATCGGCATCACGCTGAATATCCGCAACGTCGACTCGGCTCAGTACATCAACCGTCTGATGGCCCGAGACTACGACATGATCGTCACCGGCTACCCTGTCACCTTGTCGCCCGGTGCCGAACTGTACAATTACTTCGGCTCGGCAGCGGCCAACGACCCGGGGTCGAACAACCTGATGGTGCTCAAGGACCCGGCGGTGGACACCTTGATCGATGGCCTGGTCCGCGCCAGCACCCAGGCCGACATGCTGCGCCACGCCCATGCCCTGGACCGGGTGCTGCAATGGAACTACTACTGGATCCCCAACTACTATCCACCCGGCAGCTCCACCGTCTGGTGGAACCGTTTTGGCCTGCCCAAGGTCCAGGCTGCCTATGATGAAGGCCTGGACACCTGGTGGGAAATCAGCCCGACCGCACTGACCAATGCGCAGATGGCCGAGCGCCGGAAGATGTCGCCATGACTGCCTATATCCTGCGTCGCCTGTTGTTGATCGTGCCTACCCTGCTGGCCATCCTGCTGGTCAACTTCGTCATCGTCCAGGCTGCGCCGGGCGGTCCGGTCGAACAGGCGGTGGCCAGGCTGCAGGGGCTGGGTGGCGGTGCGCCCGGGGCACGGGCCGAGGCCGTGCATGGCGAGTCTCGCGCTGGCCGTGGCCTGGACCCCAAGCTGCTCGAAGAGATCAAGCATCAATACGGCTTCGACAAGTCCGCCCCCGAGCGCCTCTGGTTGATGCTCGAACAGTATGCCCGGCTGGATTTCGGCCAGAGTTTCTTCCGCGGCGCCAAGGTGACCGACCTGATTCTGGAGAAACTGCCGGTGACCCTGTCCCTGGGTTTCTGGGCCACCCTGATCACTTATCTGGTGTCCATCCCGCTGGGGATCCGCAAGGCAGTGCGCCACGGTAGTCGCTTCGATGCCTGGAGCAGCGCGCTGATCGTGGTCGGCTATGCCCTGCCCTCGTTCCTGTTCGCCCTGTTGCTGATCGTACTCTTCGCAGGTGGCACCTCGCTCAACTGGTTCCCGGTGCGTGGGCTGGTCTCGGAGAATTTCGACCAACTCAGCCTACTGGGCAAGGTCGCCGACTATTTCTGGCACCTGATACTGCCTGTCGGATCGCTGGTGATCGGCGGTTTCGCCACGCTCACGCTGCTGACCAAGAACGCTTTCCTCGACGAGATTTCCCGCCAGTACGTGGTCACGGCGCGGGCCAAAGGCCTCAGTGAGCGCCGGGTCCTGTACGGGCATGTATTGCGCAACGCCATGCTGCTGGTCCTGGCCGGCCTGCCCCAGGCATTGATCACAGTGTTCTTCGCCGGTTCGCTGATGATCGAGGTGATTTTCTCCCTCGATGGCCTGGGCCGCCTGAGCTATGAGGCCGCGGTGTCGAGGGACTACCCGATCGTGTTCGGCACGCTGTTCATCTTCACCCTGGCGGGGTTGCTGATTCGCTTGATCGGCGACTTGTCCTACACCCTGCTCGACCCACGCATCGACTTCGACGCGAGGGTACGCTGATGCTTTCGCCTGTCTCCCGCCGCCGCCTGCAGCGTTTTCGCAACCACCGCCGCGGCTGGCTTTCCTTGTGGCTGTTCGCCGGATTGCTTGTGCTGAGCCTCGGCGCCGAGCTAGTGGCCAATGACAAACCCTTGCTGCTGGGCTACAAGGGCGAGTTGTACGCTCCAGCGTTCAAGCGCTACAGCGAGCAGCAGTTCGGCGGCCAATTGCCGTTTCAGCCTGACTATCGCAGTGCCTATGTGCGCCAACTGATCGAAAGCCAGGGTGGCTGGATGCTGTTCGCCCCAATTCCCTTCAGCGCCGACACGCCAAACTACGACCTGCAGGTGCCCACACCCAGCCCACCCAGTGCCAGCAACTGGCTGGGCACCGACGACCAGGGACGCGATGTACTGGCCAGGGTGCTTTATGGCACGCGGGTGTCGCTGCTGTTCGCCTTCGCCCTTACCGTCGTCAGTGTGCTGATCGGGGTAATGGCCGGCGCCCTGCAGGGCTACCACGGCGGCTGGGTCGACCTGCTCGGGCAACGGTTGCTGGAGGTATGGTCAGGGTTGCCGGTGCTGTACCTGCTGATCATCCTCAGTGGTTTCGTCGAGCCTGACTTCTGGTGGCTGCTGGGGATCATGGCGCTGTTCTCATGGCTTAGCCTGGTCGATGTGGTGCGCGCCGAGTTCCTTCGTGGGCGTAACCTTGAGTACGTCAAGGCCGCCCGTGCCCTCGGGTTGCCCGATACCCAGGTGATGCTGCGGCATATCCTGCCCAACGCCATGAATGCCACCCTGACCTTCATCCCCTTCATGCTCACCGGGGCCATCACCACCCTGACCGCATTGGACTTCCTTGGCTTCGGCATGCCGGCAGGGAGCGCTTCGCTGGGCGAACTGGTGACCCAGGGCAAGCAACACCTAGAGGCACCGTGGTTGGGCTTTACCGCGTTCTTCGCCCTCGCGGTGATCCTGTCGCTACTGGTGTTCATTGGTGATGCCCTGCGCGAAGCTTTCGATCCTCGCCGCTAGCGTGGCGCGGACAAGGCAGCACAGTCTTCACCCAGGCCATACCTCGCCGCATAATGCGTCTCCCCCTCAACAGGCCTCCTCCATGCACGACAGCGACAGCCTCAAGGACTATCCCCAGGTAAGGCAACTGGCGATCCGCTCGCTGTTCGAGATCATCGAGCAATCCAGCGAAGGCACGGTGATCGTCGACCGCCAGGCCCGCATCGTCTGGATGAACGAGCGCTATGCCCGGCGCTTTGGCCTGGCCGATGCCGCGAGCGCCATCGGCCAGCCGTGTGAGTCGGTGATCCCTGGCAGCCTGATGCGGGAGGTGGTCAGCAATGGCCGGCCAATCCTGCTGGACATGCTCGACACCCACAACGACCCTTTGGTGGTCATGCGCTTGCCCATCCACGATGACCAGGGCGCGCTGATCGGGGCCATCGGCTTTGCCTTGTTTGACGAACTGCGCAGCCTGTCGCCACTCCTCAAACGCTACTCGAGCATGCAGCAGGAATTGGCGTCCACCCGCTCACAGCTAAGGGCACGTCAGGCCAAGTACAGCTTCGCCCAGTTCGTCGGCAGCAGCGCGGCCAGCCTCGAGGCCAAGCGCCGGGCGCGGCGTGGCGCGAGCAGCGATTCGCCCGTGCTGTTGCTGGGCGAGACCGGCACCGGCAAGGAGTTGCTGGCCCATGCGATTCATGCCGCCTCGGCGCGCGCGCACAAGGCGTTCGTCAGCATCAACAGCGCGGCCATTCCAGAGACCTTGCTGGAGGCCGAATTCTTCGGCACCGCCCCAGGTGCCTTCACCGGCGCCGACCGAAAGGGCCGCAGCGGCAAGCTGCAACTGGCCGAGGGCGGCACGCTGTTCCTGGACGAGATCGGTGACATGCCGCTGGCCCTGCAGAGCAAGTTGCTGCGCGTGCTGCAGGAAAAGGAATACGAGCCTGTGGGTTCGAACCAGATGCTGCGCAGCGACGTGCGGATTATCGCCGCCACCTCCATCGACCTGCAGGCCGCCATGGACCGTGGAGCATTTCGCGCCGACCTGTATTACCGGTTGAACGTGCTGCCCATCGACGTGCCGCCATTGCGTGAGCGCCTGGAAGACTTGCCAGCGTTATGCGAAGCGATCCTGGCCGAGCTGGGCAGCCAGTACGAGTTGGAGCCCGAGGCATTGCAGCTATTGGCCCGGCACGCGTGGCCAGGAAATATCCGGGAGTTGCGCAATGTGTTGGAGCGGGCCACGTTGTTGGCCGACCAGCCGCGGCTGGGGCCTGCGGAAGTACGCTCGGCGCTGGGGCCATTGAGCCCGGTGGCGGCGGCTGTGACGCGGCAAACATACCGAGAGGCCTGTGAACAGTTCGAGCGCAAGTTGATTGGCGATGCCTTGCTGGAATGTTCGGGGAATGTGCCGCACGCCGCGAAGTTGTTGGGGCTGGGGCGCTCCACCTTATACAAGAAGATGGTGGCGCTTGGGCTTTAGTCTCATTTTTGAGATTTTTGTCTCTATATAGGGATACCACCCCAACCGCCGGCAATCCTTCGCCTACACGACACGTGTTAGGACCCGGCGTGCCGGCGAGGGACTGCAAAGCGGGCCCAACCGTCTCAAATCAGAGACAAATACGTTATAACCACCAAATTTATCTATGTAATTCAATCACTTATAAGTTGGCACGATTCCCGCTATCCCCTGGTAACCGATAACAACAAGACCCACCCAGGAGATTCATCCCGATGACCGTGCTCATCGCACTGGCCGCCCTGGCCCTGCTGATGCTGGCCGCCTACCGCGGCTACAGCGTGATCCTGTTCGCCCCTATCGCCGCCCTCGGCGCGGTACTGCTCACTGACCCGGCCGCCGTGGCCCCCGCATTCACCGGGGTGTTCATGGAGAAAATGGTCGGCTTCATCAAACTCTACTTCCCGGTCTTCCTGCTAGGCGCGGTGTTCGGCAAGCTGATCGAACTGTCAGGCTTCTCTCGCTCCATCGTCGCGGCTGCCATCGGTCTGCTCGGCACCCGGCAAGCCATGCTGGTGATCGTACTTGTCTGCGCCTTGCTTACCTACGGGGGCGTGTCGCTGTTCGTGGTGGTGTTCGCGGTTTACCCGTTCGCCGCCGAAATGTTCCGCCAAAGCGACATCCCCAAGCGACTGATCCCGGCGACCATCGCCCTCGGTGCGTTCTCCTTTACCATGGACGCCCTGCCCGGCACGCCGCAGATCCAGAACATCATCCCCAGCACATTCTTCAATACCACCGCCTGGGCCGCACCCTGGCTGGGACTGATCGGCACCTTGTTCGTGTTCTGCGCAGGCATGCTCTACCTGCAACGCCAGCGCAACAAGGCCCAGCGCGCAGGCGAAGGCTATGGCAAGGACCTGCGCAACGAGCCGGAGACCGCCCCCGACCTGACCTTGCCCAACCCCTGGCTGGCCTTGTCGCCCCTGGTGCTGGTGGGGGTCATGAACCTGCTGTTCACCCATTGGATTCCACAGTGGTACGGCCCCAGCCACACCCTGCAACTGCCGGGCATGAGCGCGCCGGTCAACAGCGACGTGGCCAAGCTCACGGCCATCTGGGCAGTGCAGGCAGCCTTGCTGGTGGGTATCTTGATGGTACTGGTGTGTGCCTTTGGCGCCATTCGTGCACGCCTGGCGGAGGGCACCAAGAGCGCGGTCAGTGGTGCGCTGCTGGCGGCAATGAATACCGCCTCGGAGTACGGTTTCGGCGCAGTGATTGCGTCGCTGCCGGGATTCCTGGTACTGGCCGATGCCCTGCGCGCCATCCCCAACCCGCTGGTCAACGAAGCCATTACCGTCACGCTGCTGGCGGGCATCACCGGCTCGGCATCCGGTGGCATGAGCATCGCCCTGGCTGCCATGAGCGAAAGCTTCATCGCCGCTGCCAACGCCGCCAACATTCCGCTCGAAGTGCTCCACCGGGTGGCCGCCATGGCCAGCGGCGGCATGGATACCCTGCCGCACAACGGCGCGGTGATCACATTGCTGGCGGTGACGGGCCTGACCCATCGCGAGGCCTACAAAGACATTTTCGGCATTACATTGATCAAGACCCTGGCGGTATTCGTGGTCATCGCCACTTTCTACGCCACCGGCATCGTCTAAGGAGCTTTACATGACGCTCAACGGCAAGACTGCACTCGTCACCGGTTCCACCAGCGGCATTGGCCTGGGCATCGCCCAAGTGCTGGCGCGCGCGGGTGCCAACATCGTGCTCAATGGCTTCGGCGACCCGGCGCCAGCCCTGGCCGAGATCGCCCGCCACGGCGTGAAGGTAGCGCATCACCCGGCGGATCTGTCCGATGCGGCCCAGATCGAGGCGCTGTTCGCCCTCGCCAATCGCGAATTCGGCGGTGTCGATATCCTGGTCAACAATGCTGGTATTCAACATGTGGCGCCGGTGGAGCAGTTCCCGGTACAAGCCTGGGACAAGATCATCGCCCTCAACCTGTCGGCGGTGTTCCACGGAACCCGGCTGGCGCTGCCAGGCATGCGCGAACGCAACTGGGGGCGGATCATCAACATCGCCTCGGTGCATGGCTTGGTCGGCTCCAGCGGCAAGGCCGCGTATGTGGCGGCCAAGCATGGCGTGGTCGGGCTGACCAAAGTGGTCGGACTGGAAACCGCTACCGACAACGTCACCTGCAACGCCATCTGCCCTGGCTGGGTGCTGACGCCATTGGTGCAAAAGCAGATTGACGACCGTGCAGCCCATGGCGGCGATCCGCTGCAAGCCCAGCACGACCTGCTGGCCGAGAAACAACCTTCATTGGCCTTCGTCACTCCCGAGCATCTGGGTGAACTGGTATTGTTCCTCTGCAGCGAGGCCGCAAGCCAGGTCCGCGGCGCCGCCTGGAACGTCGATGGCGGCTGGCTGGCCCAATGACAGAGGGCGACCGGGGCCTGGCGGCGGCATTGCACCCGTTTGATTGCAAGGAGGCCCTATGCGCCCTACCCGTCTGTTCGCGATGTGTTCCCTGACCCTGGCCATGGCCGCCCCGGCGATGGCCGCCAAACTTGAAGATGTCGCACCCTACCCCAAGGCTGAAAAAGGCTTCACCCGGCAGGTGATCCACCTGCCGGCCCAGGCCGATGAATCGGCCCACACTCTGGAAATCCTGGCAGGCAAGACCTTGCAGGTGGACTGCAACCGCCAGCGCCTGGCCGGCAGCCTGGAAGAAAAAACACTGCAAGGCTGGGGTTATAGCTACTACCGTCTGGAGAAAGTCGGCGGCCCGGTCAGCACCCTGATGGCCTGCCCGGACGGCAAGAAGACCGAGGCCTTCGTGCCAGTGGTCGGTGAAGGCTTCATGGTCCGCTACAACAGCAAGCTGCCGGTGGTGGTGTATGTACCCGAAGGCGTCGAAGTGCGCTATCGCGTCTGGTCGGCATCGCAGGACGTACAAAAGGCTAAAGTGGAATAAGAGACCCTCTGTGGGGCTGCTTCGCGGCCCCACGCCCCAGATCCTGCGGAGGTTCGGCATGAACGATGTGCTCTGGCGCCCCTCCACGGCGCAGATCGAGGCCAGCCGGATGGATGCGTTCCGTCGCCGAGTCAACCTGCGCTACAACCTTGAACTCAACGACTACCCGGCGCTGCATCGCTGGAGTATCGAGCACCGCGCCGCCTTCTGGCAGACGCTGGCCGAGTACTTCCATGTGCGTTGGCATACCCCTGCCAGCCAGGTGCTCAGCGAAGGGCCACTGATGCCGGACGCCCGGTGGTTTGCCGGCGGGACCCTGAATTTCGCCGAGCACTTGCTGCACCGGCGCGATGATCGTCCGGCGCTGATCAGTGTGCGCGAGGATGGCCTGCGCGTGGTGCTGACCCATGCTCAACTGGCAAGCCATGTCGCCGGTCTGCAAAGGGCCTTCATCGCCGCCGGCATAGGCGTCGGCGATCGGGTAGCAGCGATCATGCCCAACACCTGGGAAACCCTGGTAGCGATGCTTGCCTGCACCAGCCTCGGGGCGGTGTGGTCCAGTTGTTCGCCGGAGTTTGGCTTGCACGGCATTATCGACCGCTTCGGGCAGATCGAGCCGAAGCTGCTGATCGCCTGTGCTGGTTATCACTACGCTGGCAAGACCCTCGACCTGGTGGACAAGATCAACCAGGTCTGCGCCCAGTTGCCAGGCCTCGAACAGTTGCTGATAGTGCCCTACACCCGCACCCAAACCCACGCCGATGCGTTCAGTGCACCGCAGGCAAGCCTGTGGGACGATTTCTACCGGGCCGGCGGTTCACCCAACTTCGTCCCGCTGCCGTTCGATCACCCGCTGTACATCCTCTACTCCAGCGGAACCACTGGAGTACCCAAGTGCATCGTTCATGGCGCCGGTGGCGTGCTGCTGCAGCACCTCAAGGAGCATGGCCTGCACAATGACCTGAAGGCCGACGATGTACTGTTCTACTACACCACCTGCGGCTGGATGATGTGGAACTGGCTGGCCAGCGGCCTGGCGGTCGGGGCCACCTTGGTGTTGTATGACGGCTCTCCCTTCCACCCCGGCCCCGAACGACTGCTCGACCTCATCGACGCCGAGGGCATCCGTGCCTTCGGCACCAGTGCCAAGTACCTGGCCGCGCTGGAGCAGGAAGGCATCGAGCCGTGCAACAGCCATCGACTCGACAAGCTGCGACTGATCATGTCCACCGGCTCACCGTTGTCGCCGCACAGCTATGACTACGTCTACGGCAAGATCAAGGCGGACCTGTGCCTGGCGTCGATGTCGGGTGGCACCGACATCGTCTCGTGCTTCGTGCTCGGCAATCCGACCTTGCCGGTACGCCGCGGCGAAATCCAGTGCAAGGGCCTGGGTATGGCGGTCGAGGTGTGGGACGAACACGGCAGGCCGATAACAGGTGAGAAGGGCGAGCTGGTGTGCATCCATCACTTCCCCTGCATGCCGCTGGGTTTTTGGAACGACCCCGATGGCAGCCGCTATCACGACGCCTACTTCAGCCAGTTTCCGGGTGTCTGGGCGCAGGGCGATTATGCCGAGCAACTGACCAGCGGGGGCTTGGTGATCCACGGTCGTTCCGATGCGGTGCTCAACCCTGGAGGGGTGCGTATCGGCACGGCGGAGATCTACCGCCAGGTGGAAAAGGTCGAACAAGTGCTGGAAAGCGTTGCCATTGGCCAGGAGTGGCACGGCGATGTGCGTGTGGTGCTGTTCGTGCGCCTGCGCGACGGTCTGCTCCTGGATGACGATCTGCGCCAGCGTATCCGCCAGGTGATCCGCCAGTACACCACACCGCGTCATGTACCGGCGGTCATCGCGCAGGTCACCGACATTCCCCGCACCATCAGCGGCAAGCTGGTGGAATTGGCGATTCGCAACGTGGTGCATGGGCGGCCGGTGAAGAACACCGATGCCTTGGCCAACCCAGAGGCACTGGACCAGTTTCGCGACCGCACGGAGCTGCGCGATCAGGCATAATGTCGCCCTTTTTTGCCCCGAAGCACAGGTGTCCCATGAAAGCCCAAGCCCGCCATATCCTGGTCAAGACCGCTGAGGAAGCCGAGAAGCTCAAGCAGCGCATCGCCAACGGCGAGGCTTTTGACGTATTGGCCAAGAAGTTTTCCACTTGCCCATCGGGCAAGCGCGGTGGCGATCTTGGCGAAGTACGCCCCGGGCAACTGGTAGGGGCAATCGACCAGGTGATCTTCAAGAAGGCGTTACGTGTGGTGCATGGGCCGATCAAGAGCAAGTTCGGCTATCACCTGGTGCAGACCTTCTACCGCGACTGATCGAGCAGTCACCGCGCAAGCCACGGCGTCAACCTGGGCTTGAGCCAATCCTAGCGACGTGCCGCCAGCAGTCCGAGGCCAGCGCAGCCAAGCAAGGAGGCGCTGACCCGGTTGAACAACCGACGCGGCGCAGGCTGGCTGAACCAGCGTTGCAGGTATGCACCAAGCCCGGCGTAGAGGGCGATGGCGGCCCATTCCAGCAGCAGGAACAGCACGCCCAACCACAGGAACTGCTCACTCACAGGCGTGGCGCTGCCCACGGACACGAACTGTGGCAGGAAAGCGGTGAAGATCAAGATGGCCTTGGGGTTGCCCGCTGCCACCCAGAACTCCTGACGAGCCAGGCGCCAGGTGCCGCGCGGATGGTCGGCTGCCAGCACGGCATCACCCACTGGAGCACGCCACAACTGCCAGGCGATATAGAACAGATACGCTGCGCCCACCACCTTGATCGTCAGGAACAGGTATTCGCTGGTGTGCAGCACCACGGCCAGGCCCATGGCCGCCAGCGCGATCATGCCACTGAAGGCGACGATTCGCCCGCCGCCGGCGACACAGGCCGTACGCAGGCCATAGCGGCTGGCGTTGTGCAGCGAAAGCAGGTTGTTTGGCCCCGGTGCCATGTTCAGGGCAAAGCAGGCGGGTATGAATAACAGCAGGCTCGACAGGTCCATTCGCGTTCTCCCAGACGTCAAGTGCTTATTTCGACGTTCGCCCGCACCAGGGTCAAGGTACAGCCATGGGAAAAAACTGTACGGTCGCCCCCTTGGCCTTGGCGCTGGTAAGCTGCCTGAGTGATCAAGGAGCCTGCCATGCCCTCTTCCTCGTCCCCCGCGCTGTGGCGCGATGCGGCGCTGCCCTTCGTCGAAAGCCGCCGCGCCTGCGATAGCCGGGCCTGCTACAAGGCCCATAGCCACCCAACCTTCTCCATGGGTGCGGTGGATGCCGGCAGCAGCTATTTCACCGGCGCCGGTGCCGGGCAAGCGCACCTCACCCCTGGCACCCTGGTGCTGGTTCCGGCGCAGCGTGTGCATGCCTGCAACCCCGAACCCGGTCAGGCCTGGAGCTACCAGATGCTGCACGTGGACGCGCACTGGCTGGCGCAGTTGCGTCTGGAGTCCGGTCTTGCCGCAGCCGAGACCGGGGCCCCCGCACGCATCAGTCGATCCCCTGCGCTGTACCGTGAGTTCTGCGATCTGAACGCCCTGCTGTTCTCCACGGCAGCCGCGTCGGAGAAGGAAGCTGCACTGGTAGCCTTCCTCGGCGACCATGACTTTTCCGTGCATCCGCCACTGTATCCTGCACCTGCGCCGTCGCTGGATGCGCCCACCCTGAGAACACTGATCGAACGCATGGAAGCCGACGACCCGGCTGAACTGAGCCTGGCTGCGATGGCCAGCCAGGCAGGCCTGGGCCGCTATCAGCTGATCCGTGCCTTTCGCGCGGCCACCGGGATGACGCCCCATGCCTACCTGCTGAACGCTCGCGTCAATCGGGGGCGGCGTTGGCTCCTTCAAGGGCATGACCTGGCCGAAATCGCCTATCGCTTGGGCTTCGCCGACCAGAGCCATTTCCAGCGAGTGTTCAAGGCCCATGTGGGTGTGACACCAGGGCAGTACCGGGCCACGCAATAATCTTCAATACGCGCCATCGGGCCGACGCCAGACTGGGGTTTTGGTAACCCGAGTGACCTGCCTCATGGAGCAGTTTCTGATTGTCGCCTTCGCCCACTTCCTTGCCCTGCTCTCGCCCGGCCCGGACTTTTTCCTGGTCGCCCGAAGTTCGGTATCCGCTGGCTGGCGAGTTGCCAGCGGCGCATGCCTGGGTATCGCCTTGGCCAATGGTCTTTTCATCGTCAGCGCCTTTGCCGGCCTTTCCATCCTGCGCGACGGCAGCGCCTTGTTCATCGCCTTGCAAGTGGCTGGCGCGGGTTACCTGCTGTACATCGGTACGTTGTTCGTTCGCCACGCCGGGAAAACCGAATTGGCAATGGCAGGCGAAGTGCAAGCGGCCGGTGGCTGGAGCCGCTGCTTGGGCATGGGCTTTTTATCCGGAATCCTCAACCCCAAGAACGCCTTGTTCTATGCAAGCCTGGCCAGCATGGTCGCCAGCAGCAGCGGTGCTTGGAAGACCGTCTACGCTGGCTGGATGTTCAGCATCGTGCTGGTCTGGGACCTGCTGGTCGCTGTGACCATCGGCAATCGCAGGGTGCTGAAACGCTTCGCGTACGCCTTGCCGTGGCTGGAAAGGCTCAGTGGCGCATTGCTGATCATGTTGGCCATGGCGCTATTCGGTCACCTGGTAGCGGGTTGACCAAGGTCAGTGTGCGCAGGTCCATCAGGCTGAAATGACCAAGGTTCCAGCCGCCGGTATCCAAGTGCCAGACATTGCCCAGCAGCGTGGCCTCGACCAGCGGCGTATGCCCCACCAGCAGTGCCCGCAGACCTTCCACCGCGCGGCTGTCGCGTTCGTGCAGGCGCCTGCGCGACCACTGGCAGAATTCGCAGACTTTGGGTTCGAGCACGCCTTCGAGTTGGTCACGCAGCACGCTCCAGTCGGCGAACGGGCTGTCAGCGTGCAACAACCCGACAAGGCCTTCGGAGGTCTGTACTTCCATGGCGATTGGCAAGCGCTCGAACGCATCGACGAAACGCTGCTGATCCGTC
The DNA here is from genome assembly GCF_000425785.1 of Pseudomonas taiwanensis DSM 21245. Classification (GTDB taxonomy): domain Bacteria; phylum Pseudomonadota; class Gammaproteobacteria; order Pseudomonadales; family Pseudomonadaceae; genus Aquipseudomonas; species Aquipseudomonas taiwanensis. Next base: position 49,645 of record NZ_AUEC01000023.1, on the reverse strand, counting down.
CTGGGCAGATCCAGAAACCAACCTCCGCCGGCAGAGCGATACATCTGCGGATCCAGCTGACCGCCGTTGAGGTGGTTCACCGCCAGCGACTCGTGGTTACCCTGCACGGCATGAAACCAAGGCCGGGCAAGCCAATCCAGCACCGCTTCGCTTTCCGGGCCCCGATCCACCAGGTCACCGACACTGAACAGGCGATCTACCTCGGGGTCGAAACCCACGGCATTCAACAACTGCTCAAGGCGGCTGAAATGCCCGTGGATATCACCCACCGCCAAGTCACGCCCCTTGCCATTGGCGGTTACCCGCCGAAACCGGCTCATTGCACTATTCCTCTACGGCAGCTCCCATGGCAGGCGTAAAATGGTTTGACACGCAGTCCGCTCCGGAGGTGCCTCGTGCGTAACGTCCTTGCCTGTGCCGTGCTCATGGTGCTTTCACTCAATAGCATGGCACAAGGCACACAAACCCTGCAGGTTCAGGTGCATTTCGATCACCCTGAGCACTTCCGCGATGCCAGGCTGGATCGCGCAGGTTACGCACGTGGCGCTGACGACTACGTCCTGAAGACCCTCACGCACTATCTGCAAAAGCTTGGCCAGCGCTACCTGCAACCCGGCCAGCAACTGGTCATCGATATCCATGACATCGACCTGGCTGGGGGCTTCGAACCCTGGCACGTCAATGCCTACGATGTACGCTTCATGCGCGAGACCACCTGGCCGACCATCGACCTGAGCTACACCTTCAGCCAGCCGGGCAAACCCGACCAGCATGCCCAGGAACGGGTCAGCGACAAGATGTACCTCAGCCGCCCCGGACGGGTAACCAGTAGCAGCGAGCGCCTGTATGCGGAAAAAGCCATGCTCGCCGACTGGTTCCGCCAGCGTTTCGCCGCCCAGCCAGCGTCATGATGGTCTCTTCACTGGCGAGGCGTAGCGTGCCGGTAGTATCCTCGGGGTTTGGATCCGTACCAAGGAAGGGCTAGCCATGAAACTCTGTGCCATACAACTGGCGTCGCACAAGGGCGACCTGGATAGCAACCTCGACCGCCACCGCTACTGCATCGAGCAGGCCGCCGCCCTGGGCGCCAGGCTGGTGGTGTTTCCCGAACTGTCCCTGACTGGTTACGAGCCGACCCTGGCCCGCCAATTGGCCCTGCCCCTCTCATCTGCCCGACTGGACCCGCTGCAAGCACTCTGCGACCACCATGACATAACGGTTGCAGTGGGCCTGCCACTGCCGACCCCCAATGGCATACAGATCGGCATGCCCATCCTGCGCCCGGGCCAACCCAGGCTGAGCTATGCCAAGCAGCGCTTGCACGACGATGAGCTGCCGTTCTTCACGCCTGCCGGGCAGAGCCTCGTATTCGAGGTGGACGAACACACCATCGCGCCAGCCATCTGTTACGAATCCATGTTCATGGCACATGCCGAGAAGGTCCGCGCCCAAGGGGCTGGTCTGTATTTGGTCAGCGTCGCTAAAACCGTCAAGGGTATCCGCGAAGGTTACGAGCACTACCCGGAGGTGGCCCGGCGTTTGAACATACCCGTATTGATGGCCAACTGTATCGGGCCGGCAGACACCTTCATCGGGGCCGGCGGGTCCGCGGCCTGGGACCCTCGAGGGCAGTTGCTGGCGGCATTGGATGAGCGGACCCAAGGCCTGGTGATGCTCGATCTGGCGACAGGCAGTGCCACTGCCCTGGTGTTACCGGAACTGCCTGCATGAGGTATCTGCTGCTTGCCTTGGCATGTTACGGGGCCACCTACTACCTGGTCGGTTTGACGATTCAAGGCCAACTGGCAAACATCGCCGACGGGCTTAGCCATCGACCGGATGCGCCAACGCCCGCTCAATATCTGCGCGAAGTACGCCACCAGGCGCGCCGCGCCCATCGTCACTACACGTTGTTGGCTGGCTCGGCACTAGCACTTGGGTGTTGCCTGGTGGTCAGTTGGGCAAGCTGAACGCCTACCATTCCAGCGCCAGGCTCTGCCGTCCTTCCAGTGCCAGCAAGTATTGCTTGGCCTGCAAACCACCCGCGAAGCCGGTCAAGTTGCCGGAGGCGCCGATCACCCGGTGGCAGGGCGCGATGATCGAAATCGGATTGCGCCCGTTGGCCGCGCCGACGGCCCGAACTGCGCTGGGGTTGCCGATCTGCCGGGCAATCTCGCTGTAGCTGCGGGTTTCACCGAAAGGAATGGTCAGCAGCGCCGCCCACACCTGGCGCTGAAACTCGGTGCCGACAAAATCGAGCGCCAATTCGAAGCGCTGCCGGGTACCGGCAAAGTATTCACCCAGCTGACGAGCGGTTTCGCGCAACAGCGGATGGTCGTCGTCGCGCTGCAGTTCGCCAAGGCAAACGCGGTTTTCACGTTCATGCTCCCACAGGACGGCTGCCAAACGCTGGTTGCGGGCCACCAGGGTCAGCGTGCCGACAGGGGATGCCATCAGGGTGAATGAACTGGACATGGAAGACTCTGCTCAGCAAGACGTTCGCCGCACTCTAACCCTGCCTGCGGCGCCCTGCACCCGCTTTCTTGCTCAAGCAACGCCAGCCGCGGGTGTACCGACGGTAAGCGAACTGTCATTTATTCATGAGCTTCCTTGATGCTTATCCGCAGCAGGACTAATACTTAGATCTCTGCCTGGGGAGGCACAAAAAATGCAACCAAGATTCGTTATCGTTCCGGCGGTACCCATCGAAAAGGAGTCATTTCGTATCGGTGCGCGCTACTATGCGGCGACCACGGGTGGTGGCTTCGACATCTACGATAACCAGGCCAAGGAGCGGCTCAAACCTAGCTATCCGGACAGGACGGCCGCAGAGGCGCAATGCGTTCGCATGAATGCCGCGGGTGATGCGCCCCCCAAGTCGTGAGCCAATCGCCACCTTGAGAGCGGCGACGCTATGCAGACAGTTCCGGCAGGAGGGTTGGTTGATGTGCGGGCGCCTCTCTCAATACCGTGGCATTCACGAGTTCGTCGACACCCTTGGTATGCCCGGAGCCTGGCGTAACGTCATCGACGGGCCCGTCACGCCTGGCTACAACGTGGCCCCGTCGACCCCGGTGGTGGTCTTGCGCATAGACGGTGCCGGCCTCAGGGCCGACCGAGTGAGATGGGGCTGGCGGCCACACTGGGCCGAAGACCGCGCACCACCGATCAACGCGCGCGTCGAGAAAGTCGCCCATGGCGCCTTTTTTCGCGCGATCTGGCCCCACCGGGCAATTACCCCAGTCGACAACTGGTACGAATGGGTCGATGAAGGCGGCCCGAAAAAGCAGCCTTACCTGATCAGGCGTCGCGACGGCCGCCCTGCCCTCTGTGCCTCGATAGGACAGTTCACCGGCCACGACAATGACGGCTTCGTGATCATCACCGCCGACGCCCAGGGCGGTATGGTCGACGTACACGACCGACGCCCCGTCGTGTTGTCGCCCGCGCTTGCCAGGGCCTGGCTGGCCCCGTCGACAGCACTGGCACAGGCTGAGCAGATGGCGTTGCACCTGGGCGAACCCGCCGAATCCTTCGAGTGGTACCGTGTGAGCGTGGCTGTGGGCAATGCGCGTAACCAGGGGCCGGAGTTGATCCAGGCCGTATGATCACTACAGGCAGTCGCGCGCCGCCTGGCGCAACTTGTCACCCGCGAAGAAACCACCTTTGTAGAACGTGGCGAGGCCGCCGTCGTGGTGCTTGACGACTTCCAGCACCTCATCGGATGCCAAGGCACTGGGCACCGTCAGACGGTAGCCGTTGTTGATCGATTTCTGAACCGTGAGCGGGGCTATGGCTTTCCATTTAGGCAGCACGCACGCGGCGTAATCCTCGGGTGATTTTTTCGTGGTTTTACTGCCTGTGGGGGCCGCTGGCGATGCACAGGCAGTCAGGAAAGCGGCCAGCGCAAGCGGAAACAGAATGCGAAAGGTATGCATGGACAAAGTGACCAAATCAAAGTGATGGCAGTTTACTGAGCTACTGTAAGGAACTCCAACCCACCAAAGTCGCCCCCAACCCTCTTGTACGCACTTCATCGCACATCCGGGCAAGCCGCGACACGCCACTGAAGGCTGACCGGGTCTGCGACGTATTACCAATAGGCCAATGCCGGCGACTGTCTACAATGGGCCTCGCTGACGGATCAGCACCCATCGGAAAGCCCGCCTCGGCGGGCTTTCCCCTGCCACCCTGCGACCTCATGCCATTCGCCGCCCTGCGGTAGGCCCTAGCAGCACCTGCCATGCCGGGTATCCACTGGTCAGATCCGCACCGCAGCGAGACAAAACGGGCGCCTACTGAGGGTCATGCCTTCTGGCTCGGCATAGCAGATGTCCATCGAGGTGAGCCGCCATGAAACGCATCCACAAGATCATCCAGTTACACCGCCGTCAGCTGCACTTCCATCTACCACCCAGCGGGCTGGACAGTGAACTGCCTGCCCTACCCCCACACCCGGTTGTCACTCTCCAGTTGGCCCAGGTTCGGGAGGTCGCCATACCCAGTAACGGGGATCAAGCGCTGGCCTGCAAGAACACGAATATCGCCACGACATCCACGGTCAACACCGCCGTTACGATGAAACTCAAGAAGTAGAGGTCATTCTGGAACATGGCTGCACCCCCCATTTTTGTCAGTGTTACTGGGAGTGCAGCAAAACCTGTTCCACCCTAGCGGTACGCATGAACTTCAACGTGTGACTTGCCAGGGCCCGGTCAAACTTCGATCAGGACCGCTGAGCCCGACCGTAGGGGCCCATGCCATAAATAGGCTAAGCTGCAATCTCCGGCGCCTCGATGGCACTGGGCGTTTCGACACGCAGCTATCCATCGTCGCTCTGGCGATTCACACCAACGAGCCGGAATCTGGCTCAAAGAGGGTGTACCAATGGCGACAATCGAGACAAAGGCGTTCGCTCGCGGGCTGCAACGGGTGGAGAACAGCTGGCAGGCCTATGTCCTGTCACAAAAGTCCGCCGCGGGTCTGGTGGGAAAGGAGCTCGAATTAGCCTTGGCGATCAGTGCTCGACACTTCACGAAATTTCAGAATCAGAGCCAACAGTTCTATGCAGAGGTTCGAAAGCGTGTGGGAGACGCCGAAAAACTGGAAAGGGACATGGCGTTGTATCCCCATTACTACCTGCCTAAACCCCAATAGCCGCCACGCTTCGGTCTGCGCCGGCTGGAGTAATGGGCGAGATCCTGCGGCGCGGATCCCTCCTTCACCTGAACACTCACCCTAAGAGCATGCTGATGCATGCCCTGGGTGATACAGCTGCATGGGTTTTTGGATCAGCACGCAACCTCAAGGTCTGGCCGTGTGGCTTTTGCTCCATTGCGTTTTCAGCGGCAAGCGGTTGAAACCGCTAACCCCTGGGTCGACGTTCTGAATAGAACCGCCATTGGAGAGAAATCGCTCGACTTGCTCCGAGATCCGTAAATGCGCTTCTCGGTTTTGGGCGGGCTGGGGCGGGAACATGATGACAACCTCACTGTTGTGCCACTGTAATCCAGTACTCGGCATCCACTATACGCCAAACCCTACAAAAAATACGCAATTCGCCGCAATATTATGCAAAATAGCCACAACATAGAGACAATCAACCAATCACGCAGCGCTTGCAGCGGGAGCACGTCATGACCCTTCGAAGCCTGGCCAGGAATCTTCCGTCAGATCCAGAAAGAGAGGGATGGGTGCTTGGCTGGGGCGTCCTGCGCGCCCTGCACCCCTGGCATTTTGTCGACGTCTATGCCGACCGGAACACCGCCTGGGCGGAAGCGCAGCGCCGCGGATCAGATTATGTCGTTGAGTTCGGCTCGCATCGCCTTGGATCGGATGAATTCATCTGCGGGATAACACCGCCTGAAGGCTAAGGCTTGGCCGGCAAACCCAGAGGGACGCCTGCGGGGCACGTTGGTAGGGACTGGCGGCACATCGATGCAGCCGCCGCGCCCTGACACGCCCTCCAAGACCATCGACCCTTGGTCGACTTTTTGTACCATCCAGTACATTCCTTGATTACACTCCGCGCGTTTCACCCCTGTCCTACAAACTGACGATCTGATACTTGGAGTGTATTAAGTCGATGCAAACGGATTCGATTCGCCTGATGAGCGATCTGGAGCAACAAATGCTGCTGGAAGAGCTCAGCAGCAACGCAACGCAGGTCGAAGAGCAACTGAAATTCGTCGTTTGTGGACAATCCACTTTAAGTGAGCTGGAGAGTCTGCTCGGCCCCTTCGAACAATGTGAAGTGCTGGGCGACATGAAATTACTCCGCTGGAGGTTTGTCTACACCGAGGGGGGCCTGGCCCTGAGTGATCCTCAAGTCCTCACAGTGGCAATCGACCAGAAAGACTGCATAACCGATTTCGCCTTGGTCTAGCGCTGCGAAAGCGCTCGCCAGATTCGGTCCGCTCCATTGATCTGCCATGAAACAGGCACCCCGTATCATTGTCAGGAGACGTATCAATGAGCGTAAACATCAACAGTCTCACGATCACCACGCCGGTTCCCACTTCAGCCACCAACCCGGTTGCGCTGGAGCTCAGTGGAGCCGAGGCGATCGCACAACTGCCCAGCGTCGTCAAGGTCTTGGCCGATGGCTCTGTACAGTTCTCGGCACCGACCAAAGGTGCATCCAGCAAGAGCACTCACCGCACGCGGTGCGAATGGAAGGAGCCGGTCTATTGGTCGCTCGCAAGCGATGCCGAGCACATCAACGTGCAGGAGATGACGCTGACCAAGGTCAACTCCGCCCAGAAGGTTGTCATTGCGCAGCTCCATGTGAAGGACGACGATAGCCCGCCAGTGAAGGTGTTCCGGAGCAAGGCAAACATCACCCTGGGATTTCGCAAGACATTCAATCAGGCGGCCCCAGTGAACATGACCCTACTCAAAAACGTGCCCCTCGGGACGACGTTCAGGGTGATCATACGCGTCCTGGCTTCGGGTGCCCTGACCGTTACCGCGCAAAGCAATGGCCGCGCGGGATCGTCCGGCAGGCTGGAGATGGACAGTTCCTGGCGCTCATCGCTGTTGAACTTCCACGGCGGTGTGTACAACCAGGTCGACTATACCGACGCCACTGCAGCTGATGACGGCTCGATCTATATTCTGAGCGAACTCTCGCTGACTCACGTCTGACCTTCGGGCGCCGGCCAGGTGGCACTGTCCGTTCAGTTGTCGGTGCCGGCTTCACCGCTTGCCCGTCGCCCCCATAGTCATGGCGGCCCTAGTGGGTGCGTAGCACTTGCTCACCAGCATTCCCAGGCAAGCGGATGGCGTCGGCCAGGGCGACACCGGCGATCAATGCCACACCGATTAGCGCCCAGTGAAAATCACTCACCGTCAGCTCACCCTCACCTCCTCGCAGCATCAGCGAAAGGCGCAACAGCAGCGCGACAACCGCCACACCAAGCGCCATCGCCAGCTGGAAGAACATACTGAACAGTGTCGATGCCTCGCCCATCTGCTGCTTGGGCACCTCGGAAAATCCGAGCGCGTTGTAGGTGGTGAACTGCATCGAACGCGACAGTCCGCCTATGAATAGCACCAGCGCCATCCAGTACCACGCCATCCCCTGTTGCAGGCCCAGACAAGCCAGGATGCAACCGACGCCGATCAAGCCGTTCACCAACAGTACGCGTCGAAAGCCATGACGCCGCAACAACCCCGTCGTAAACGGCTTCATCGCCAGGTTACCGGCGAAGATCGCCAGCACCAGCAACCCAGTATCCAACGGTGACATGCCCAAACCGATCTGCAACAGCAACGGGACCAGGAACGGCAAGGCGCTGATCGAAAGGCGGAACAGCGTGCCACCGACGACGCTGGCCCTGAAGGTGGCGATACCCAGGGTCGTCAACGGCAGCAGCGGCGCCGGATGGCGCTGGCAATGACGGACCGACATCCAGGTCAGGAGGCCACCCACCGCCAGCAGGGCTAAGCCTCTATCGAGGCTGCCACCGGAAAGCGAACCCAACATCTCCAGCCCAAGCAGCCACGCGGCGCAGGCCAAGGCAAGAAGAACGAAGCCGAGCACATCGAAGCTGCGGACTTCGCTCGAACGAGTATTGGGCACCAGCCACCACGCCGCCGCGATAGCCAGCAGGCCCAACGGGATGTTCAGGTAGAAGATCCACGGCCAGGACAGGTGGGTCACGATCAGCCCACCAACGGGGGGGCCGAGGACCGGTGCCACCAACCCAGGCCAAGTGATTACCGCGAGCATCTTCACCAGGTCCTGCTTTTCGGTGGTGCGCAACACCACCAACCGACCGACCGGGACCATCAGGGCGCCACCGATACCCTGGAGCGCCCGTGCGGCGACAAAGGTTTCCAAATTGTAAGCCAGGCCGCAGAGCCAGGACGCCAGGGTAAACAGAGCAATGGCACCGGCGAATACCTGGCGGGCACCGAAGCGGTCAGCTACCCAGCCGCTGAGCGGAATGAACACTGCCACCGCCAGCAGGTAGGCGCTGATGCCGATGTTCAGACTCACCGGACTCGCGCCAAAATCATGGGCCATCTGCGGTAGCGCCGTGGCGATGACGGTCGCATCGAGGTTTTCCATGAAAAAGGTGATGGCGACCAGCAAGGCAATGCAAGTGGTCTGCCGGGCGCTGAGGGTTACGGCCGCTTCGGTCAAGGCTACACGTCCTTCTGAAAGTGAAGAATCGGTCAGACCATCTTCATCGCCGCACGCAGGGCGAGCAGATAAGTCTCGACACCGAACCCGCAGATCTGTCCGCGCACGACTTCGGCGAACACCGAATGGTGACGAAACGGCTCTCTGGCATGGATGTTCGACATATGCACTTCGACCACCGGCGCCTCGAGGATGGCCAACGCATCGCGGATACCATAGCTGTAGTGCGTCCACGCCCCGGCATTGATCAGCACAGCATCGACCCGATCTTCAAACGCCTGATGGATTCGCTCGCACATGGCGCCTTCGAAGTTGGTCTGGAAGCTCTCGACCCGCGCCCCCAGTTCCTCGCCCAGCGCCTGCAAGGACTGGTCGATATCGGCCAGCGTGGCCGTACCATACTGGCGCGGGTCGCGTTTGCCGAACATGTTGTGGTTGATACCGTGCAACATCAGCACATTGGCAACCATGGGCTTACTCCAGAGGAATGGTCAGTCGGTCGATCACGGCGCGGGTTTCGGGACGCACCCCACGCCACCAGGCAAACGCTTCCGCCGCCTGCTCGACCAGCATGCCCACACCGTCGGCCAGGCGCGTCACGCCTTGTGCTTGCGCCAGACGCAGGAATGGCGTCAGGCCTTTGCCATAAGCCAACTCGTACGCCAGCCGCGTCGCGCCCAACACATCAGCAGGCAACGGCGGCAGTTCACCGGTAAGGCTTGCAGAGGTGGCATTGACAACGATGTCGAACGCCTGCCCTTCCAGCTCCTCGTAGCGGCTGATACGTAGCAGCGGATGGTCCAGTTCATTGCGCAAGGACACCGCCTTGGCCATGTCGCGGTTGGCGATCACCAGCTCGCTCGGGCCCGCTTGCAGGAACGGCAGTAGTGCTCCACGAACCGCACCACCAGCGCCGAGTACCAGCACCCGACGGTTGCGCAGCGGCTCTGCAAGGTTCTCTTCGATATCCCGCAACAAGCCGATGCCATCGAAGTTCTCGGCGAAGATATGGCCATCCTCGAACTTCAGCGCATTGGCCGCCCGTGCCAGCTGAGCCCGCTCGCTGCGCCGGTCGGCCAGCTCGAAAGCGCGCAACTTGAATGGCGCGGTGATGTTCATGCCCAGCCCGCCATCGCTGCGAAATTGCAGCACCTGGGTCTCGAACCCCTCGAGCTCGCCCTCGATGGCACCATACGCCAGGGTCTGGCCGCTGGCCTGGGCAAACAGGCCGTGGATCAAGGGGGATTTTGTGTGATTGATCGGTCGCCCGATCACTGCATAGCGGTCGCTCATCGTGCATCTCCGTGGGTGAACAGCACACCGTCCGCTTGCATGGCGGTGATTTCTTCGGGGCTGAAGCCAAGCCCGGCAGCGACTTCGGCATTATGCTGGCCAAGGTCCGGGGCCACCTGATGGATCGTGGTGTCGCAATCGGAAAAGCGGAACGGCAGATTGGGCAGGCGCAGGGTACCGTAGCGCGGGTGCCGCTGTTCGATGACCATGTTGCGAGCCTGGATCTGCGGGTCGGCCAGCACTTCGTCGATGCGTTGCACCTTGGCGCTGGGAATGTCGATGCCATCGAGCAGTTGCAGGATGTCGGCGACCCGACGCGCGCCGACCCAATCGCGGACCACTGCGAGAATCGCTTCGCGATGTGCATTGCGGCCATTGAGGTGATGGTAGCGGCTATCGCTACCGAACCCGGACGGGCCGCCATTGGCCTCGACCATGGCGGCAAAGCGCTGCCAGGCATCGTCGACCTGGGCGGCGATGACCAGGTCGCCATCGGCTGCGCGGAATACGCCATAGAGGGTCGAGGTCGGCATGTCATGGCCGGTCTGCTCCGGTAGCACCTTGCCGTCGGACAACGTGTAGCACTGCACCGCATACTCGTGCATCGACACCAGCGTGTCGTACAGGGCCATGTCGATATGTTGTCCGCGTCCAGAGCTTACCCTGCCCAGCAACGCCGCGTTGATCGCCGCAACAGCATGAATACCGGTGTACATGTCGCCCAGGGAAATGCGCAGCAACGGGGGCGCCTCGCCCGGCACGCCAACCATCTGCATGATGCCGCTCTTGGCTTCGGCAATCAGCCCGAAGCCGGCGCGGTGAGCATCCGGTCCGGTGTGACCGTAGGCTGAGATCGAGCAGTACACCAGGCGCGGGTTGCGCGCCGACAACTCGGCATAGCCAAGACCAAGCTTATCCAGCGCACCCGGGCGATAGTTTTCGATGAACACGTCGGCCGAATCGGTCAGGCGTTGCATGAAGGCCTTGCCACGCGGGTCCTTCATATTGACGCTGACGCCCTGCTTGCCCATGTTCAGCTGCAGGAAGTAGCCGCTCTGCTGCTCATCCAGGGTAAACGCATGCTGGCGGCCGGCATCGCCGCTGCCGGGCCGTTCGACCTTGATCACCTCGGCACCCAGCGCGGCCAGGCAGCGCCCCACATAAGGACCGGCGAGGAAGTGGCTGTAGTCGATGACGCGGATACCTGCCAATGGCATTGCCTGGCTCATGCTTGTGCCCTCCTCGGCACCATCAGGCGGTGCTCGCCGCGCTGCACGACTTCGCCATGCTGGTTGATCAGTTCCGACGGCAGTACCACGATGCCCCACCCTGGGCGACTTTTGCTGGGACGCATCGCCCCTACGCGCATGCGGACATGCAGCACATCGTTGACCTTTATCGGCAGCACGAAATCCCAGGTCCAACCCAACGACATACCCGGCACGAAGCGGTATTGGCACTGGGTCTTCAGGCCGTCGGCGATCGACAACCCGAACAAGCCGTGGGCGACCAGGCAGCCGAAGTGGCTGGCATTGGCGTACTCCTCATCGACATGGACTGGGGTGTGGTCGCCGGTGAGGTCGGCGTAGGCCAGGATGCGCTCGCGAGTTACCGTGTAGGTGGGGCTGATGCACTCATCGCCTTCGCGGGCGTCGTCCCAGAATTTTTCCACTACGCTCATGCCGATACCTCCGCACGCGGGTCGATGGCCAGTGCCTGGGCGACGCACTTGGCCGGCGAGGCCTGGATGAACTCCACCGCCAGGCCGTCGGGCAGGCGCAGCCAGTTGCGACCCTGAGACATTTCGCTGACACCGAAGCGTTGGGCTGCGGCCAGGGCGGCTTCGAGGTCCTCGCACATGATGCCCAGGTGGGCCAAGCGCCCCTCCGGCCCGGCGAAGTCCGGCTGGTGAATGAACTGCAGGCCACCCAGCGTCCAGTACTGCGTCGGCAGCTCGACGTCGCCCTGCACTTCCCGCATGGTCATGCCGCACACTTCATTGAAGAAACGGATATGCCACTGAATGTCCCGCACCCAGAAGGCAACGTGTTCGAGATAGGCTTTCGGCTGGCTCATGGATTATCCCTTTTCTGGTGATCGGCCATCGCGCGTTCGATGCCCTTGATACAGGCCACCAAGGTCGCGTTGACGGGGGTGGCAACGCCATGACGCTGGCCCCAGCGCACGACGGAGCCGTTGATGAAGTCGATTTCGGTGATCGAGCCCTTTTCCAGGCTCTGCAGCATCGAGGTGCGGAAGCTCGCCGGCAGGCCCTCGGCAGCCAGTCTCCATGCCGCTTCGGGACTGGTCAGGCTCAGGCGGATGCCGGCCCGCTCGGCGACGGCAATGGCCTCGGCCACGGCAGCCTTTGCGGTGCATTCGAGCAGCGGCTCGCTGTACAGCTGGCCATAGCTGAGCATGGTGATGCCGCTCAACGCGCCAGTCGCGACGTTGACCAGCAGCTTGTCCCACATGGTGCCAAGGATGTTGTCGCTGACCGTGGTGGCCAGTCCGGCGCCGTTGAACGCCTCTGCAATGGCTTGCACGCGTGGGGTCATCTGGCCGTCGAGCTCGCCAATGAAGGTCTGCTTGCCTGCCACCCCGGCCCGGATCGATCCGGGTGCCAGCAGCACGCCGCCGACATAGGTCTTGCCGGCCAGCACCCGCTCGCGGCCCACGGCCTCGGCCAGGATGTCCTCATGGCCGAGGCCATTCTGCAGCGACAGCACCAGCGTTTGTGGCCCGAACAGTGCAGTGCCGCCAGCGATGGCATCGGCGGTGTGGAACGACTTGACCAACACCACCACCAGGTCGACCGCGCCAATGTCTTGGGCGTCAGTCGTCGCGTTGACCCGCACTGAGCGCTCGCCGCGTTCGTCCTGCACCTGCAGCCCGTTCAGGTTCATCGCCTCGACATGCGCACGGCCACGGTTCAGCAGCCAGGTTTCATGCCCCGCCTCGCTCAAGGCCGCGCCAATGGCGCAGCCCAGGGCACCGGCACCCAGAATGCAGATTTTCACGTCGCAGACCTCCTGTGATTTGCGACCACCTTATGCAGACGGGCTTATTTAGACTATACAATGCGCTCAATACCACTATTGAGAATCGCAATAATGAGTGCATTGGAGGCTCTGCCTGAGCCGAAACTGCTGCAGCTGTTCGACGTGCTGTATCACTGCCGCAGCGTTACCCGCGCGGCCGAGCAGCTCGGTCAGAGTCAGCCGACCATCAGCATCTGGCTGGCGCGGCTGCGCGAACAATTGAACGATCCGCTGTTTGTGCGCACGCCGACCGGCATGGCACCTACGCCACGCGCCGACCAGTTGATCGGCCCCTGCCGGGAAGTCCTGGAATCCCTGCGCCGCCTGACCGCCTGGGAACCACAATTCATTCCAGCCACGGCGCAGCGTCGCTTTCGCCTGTGCGTCAGTGATGCCAGCCATATCACCTTGCTGCCCAGCATTCTCAACCACCTGCGCTCACATGCGCCGGGAATTCGCCTGGAGGCGGCACGTATCGATGGCAATACTGAAAGCGCACTGGAGTCCGGCGAGGCGGACCTAGCGATCGGTTTCGTACCATGGCTGGGTGGAGGGATGTATCAACAGGTGCTGTTCGACCAGGACTGGGTGTGCCTGAGCAATCCGCAGCATCCACGCCTGGCACATGGGATGAATGTGGCGCGCTACCGCGCCGAAGGGCATGTCCAGGTCAGCGCCGGCACCGGGCAGAAATTGCTGGAGGCCGGCTTGGCGCGCGCGGGCATCGAACGCAGGATCATGCTGGAGCTGCCGGCGTTCCTGGGGTTGGGGAGGATCGTCGGGTCGACGGACTTGGTGGCCACGTTACCCCGCCATATCGGGCAAACTCTCGCCGAAATGCATGGGCTGCGCCTGCATGACTGTCCGTTTGCAGTCGAGGGATTCACGGTCAAGCAGCATTGGCATGCCCGGTATCACCAGGACAGCGGGAATCGGTGGTTGAGGGAGGTCGTCCGGGGATTGTTCCAGTCAGGGAAAGGTTAGCTTCAGGAGCAACAGTCCGCTGAACCAGGGTTGCCAGCGCTGCCATGTAGGAACAATTGCCGTCGCACCGCGAGCGCATCAAAATAGCGCTTCCCGCGAAGACACCCACACTCCAGGAAGGAACACTCAGATGCCGTACCGACTTGCCATCTTCGACTTTGACGGCACGCTCGCAGATTCATTTCCCTTCTTTGTCCGGGTGTTCAACCAAGTCGCTGACCGGCACGCATTCAACCGAATTCAACCCGAAGAACTAGACAGTCTGCGCAAACTGGGGGCACGGGAGATCATGTCCCATATCGCAATGCCCCGCTGGAAGCTGCCTTTCGTAGCGCGGACATTCATGAGTCTGATGAACAACAATCGAAGCTCGATCCCGCTTTTCGATGGAATCGCCGATACGCTAAGCCATCTGGATGAGCAAGGACTGATGCTCGCGGTGGTCTCTTCCAACGCCAAAGACAATGTCACGCAGATCCTGGGCGCCAGCTGTCGACATTTCCGCGCCTTCGAGTGCGGGGCATCCATTTTCGGCAAGGCATCACGCTTGCGCCGGGTCATGCGCAAGTGTGGGGTTACGCCAGAAGAAGTTATCTATATAGGCGACCAGCCTACAGATGGCGAAGCAGCATCGGCTGCAGGCATTGCGTTTGGCGCGGTTGCTTGGGGATATGGGACCCATGAAGCATTCCATGATCTTCCATCCCACGAGTGGTTTGCCGATGTAAGCCAATTAAGGCGACTGACCGGAAACCCTCTGCTGCTGCCATGCATACCCACGCGCTGACGTGTAGCCCGCAAAAAAGCTGTCGGCTGCGGTGAGGTATCAGATTCGTCTGATTAAGCTAGCGGCGGCCCTTGACATAACTTGGCGCATCCATTTACCGAGCATGCACCATGCAAATTTCAAGGCGAACTTATGAACAAGCAAGCAAGCAAGCAAGCAAGCAAGCAAGCAAGCAAGCAAGCAAGCAAGCAAGCAAGCAAGCAAGCAAGCAAGCAAGCAAGCAAGCAAGCAAGCAAGCAAGCATTATAGCGCTCGAAGCGTAATTGCCGCAAGCCTATTTTTAACTATTTCCGCGTGTACATTACCCGCTCGTGACAACTCGGACGAAATCCATAATACATCAGAAACCCTTCGTTTAAAGGAAGCCTATGATCGCTTGACATTCGAACACCCTGAATTTAATTGGAAATACGTTGAGGGACTCGCCGAATGATAAAGCCGATCAAATACCTGGTAGCTTGCATTATTGCGACACCCTCGCTTTCGTTCGCCGCCTGCGAATTTTTCGAGGGCCACTCCCAGAAACAAATCACCGTAAGCATACCCTCAACGCTTTCCATCCCCCGAGACGCAGAAAACAACACCGTTATCTACGAGTCTCCAGCCCAGACCTTTTCCGGTAACGCGTCGTACACCTGTTCCACTACCTTCACCACCGGAATAGTAAACAACGTCGGCAGCAACGCACCGACGAAAAACTACTTCCCCATCGGCAATACGGGGCTTTCGTGGCAGTGGATCTATCAGGACGCGCCCTATAACGGATTCGGTGGTGGATCAATTAGAACCCCGGGCGGGTATGGATTCAACACCACGAAGAACGCGTTGCGCATCATAAAAACCGGCGACATCCCGTCAGGTACGACGATACCTGCTGGCACCTTGGGATATATACAAGTCGAAACATCAGCCGTCAGACCGCTAGCGATGATAATAGACAAAAGTCCATCCATCGTACTTCAGTCATGTGAAACGCCGAACATAGCGGTGGAGATGGGCGAATACAATCTAAGTGTCTTTGCCAGCGAAGGCAACGCCACCCCACCCAAACACTTCGAAATAAAACTGAACAACTGCCCCAGCGGAATCAAAAAAGTCAGTTATCGCTTGACTGCCACTTCAGGTTCGCCAGCGGTAAATGGGCAACTCGGGATAATAGAACTGAACAAGGGTTCAACCGCCAAAGGCATCGCGCTTCAACTACTTGACAGCAACCAGGCACCTCTACAACTCGACAAAACTTATGTTTTCAACGAATACTCAACCCTCGGCGGAAATTTCTCCATCCCCATGAGCGCGAAGTACATACGCACGCTGCCTAACGGCAGCGCGGGTCAATACGATGACGGTATGAGCGCGGGCTCTGCTAGTAGTGAAGTGACGTTCGTCATGAGTTATCTGTGACTCACGGTGCGCGTCAAGGACATTGTCATACCCGGTTGGCCGGCTCGCCCTTATGGGCTCATCGACCGCCCCACAGGCAGGCTGGGCCACCGTAGGCAATAGACAGCAGCACACCATCGCGTATCAGCACACATCATTTTTAGCCGCCGTCGGACCAGCACATCAGCCACAAAACCTCGACCAAATCCGCCTATGGGGCCTTGCGTACACAGAGGAAAAGCGAAACTCGCTAGGTCACGGAGCCAGAGACCGATTGGCGCAGCGTGAAACCTGACGGGGCCTGTTGTACAGAACGTCACAGTAGGCCAATGAAAATACAGCCAATACGGCGCTTATACCATCTACTTTGGCCATTTCGACATCCAAACAATGAAAAATACCTGTACAAGGTACTTTCTTTGTACAGGTATTAAGGCAATACTCCCTGCACCGAGGATCGCTCGTACGCTCCCAGCCTGTCGGCATGAAGCCGTACCGCCATGTTATTCCTTCTGCAGGAGGTGCCAGCCTTGTCTATACAACTCATACCTGTTGAGCCTCAACGACCTCATGGCTGCCGCAGCTGCAAGGATAACGCTGGCATTGACTTCGACTTCACCATGGCGTTCCAGCCCATTGTCGACACCCGCGCCAACTGCGTTTTTGCGTATGAATCTCTGGTCCGGGGTAAAGATGGCGCTGGCGCACAGGCCATATTGCAAAAAGTAAATGACTCAAACAGATATAAATTTGATCAAGCGTGTCGTGTCAAAGCGGTGGAACTTGCTGCGAGAGCCGGCATGCCAAGCTGCTTGAGCATCAATTTTCTACCCAATGCTGTGTACCAAGCAGAGGCCTGCATTAGAACCACCCTCCTTGCCGCAGAAAAATACAATTTTCCCATTGAAAAAATAATATTTGAAGTTACTGAAAATGAGAGCATCGCAGACAAAGCACACATAAAAAAGATCATGGAATCCTATAAAAAACAAGGCTTTAGAACGGCAATCGATGACTTCGGCTCCGGGCACTCCAATCTCAATTTACTGGCCAGCTTTCAACCCGACATCCTCAAGATCGACATGGAACTGATAAGAGACATCCATACCAGCAAGGCCAAGCAAGTTATCACCAAGGGCATTGTAAGCGTCTGCCGAGACCTCAACATACAAATCATCGCCGAAGGGATCGAGTGCGTTGAGGAACTTGATACGCTTCAGGCACTCGAGATACACCTGTTCCAAGGGTTCTTTTTCGCAAAGCCAAAACTTGAATCCCTTCCTGAGATTGCATGGCCCTAGCAGCGAAACCTAATAGGAGTCATCCATGGACAGCGCGATAGACTTCAACGCTGTAATAGCGCTCACACTGGACTACTTAAAACTTCATTTCACACACGCAGAATGGAGCATTGTTCGCGTGGGTGCCGATGAAGCCCCCAAGGCGAGCGGCAGTCATTTCGAACACCCCACGCGCGACGCCGAACTGCAAGCCATCACGAATAAAATACGCGCCGACCTCTTGGTCAATGATGTTCACGCGCCGGGAGGGGTCATACAACATGCATTATCAGGCGAGCACGGCGACACTACGCAGACTACACAGTACGTTGCCATACCCCTACTCCACTATCCGCCTATGCTCTACGGATTTATTTATGGAAGATCGGTAGATCGCAACCTATTGGAAAACCGTGCCGACCTCAGACTGCTGGAACTTATTGCGTCGCTTCTAAGTAGCTTACTGCATGCTGAAACACAAGCAGATTTCCAGGCGCGCCGCGCCGAGCGTTTCGAAACCCAGGCGTACACAGATGCTATGACCAACCTGTTCAACCGAGCAGCATGGGAACAACTCTTGCACCAGGAAGAACTGCGCTGCGAACGCCAAGAAACACCCTGTGCTGTCATCGTGATTGACCTGGACGACCTCAAGCAAACCAATGACGCCGAAGGGCATTATGCCGGAGATCAGCTTATCAAACGGGCCGCGACCTCGTTACTTCAAGCTTCACGCAAAGAGGACATCGTTGCCCGACTCGGCGGCGACGAGTTCGGGATAATTGCCACCCACTGCAACGAATATGACGGCGCGTGCTTATTGCAGCGAATTAGAGACTTGTTCAAAAAAGAAAAAATCAATGCCTCAATCGGAATGGCGCCACGCCAACCGTCTGGCTCACTAAAAAAGGCGTTCATCCGGGCTGACCAAGCGATGTACAAAGAAAAGCGTGTAAAGCGTGGTTCCGCAACGGCGCGAACCTTAGAAAACCCGTTTACGCCGGGTCACCAAACGGTCTGATTTAGCCACTGCATGGGTGCCATTATGTTTAACAAACGTCTAAAGTGCGAATTGGATGATGCCTTGTCAACGCTCCGGTCCCAGGAGGCCAGAGAAACAGCCATCAGTCGCTCGACGGCGACCATTGAGTTCACACCGGAAGGCATTATAACGAACGCCAATCAAAACGTATTGCATGCAATGGGTTACACGCTGGATACGCTGATTGGCCAACACCACGACATCCTTTGCCCGAACGACGATACCCACAGTGTCGGGCATGAGGGCTTCTGGAGAACATTGCGAGACGGGGAATATATCCGCGACCGCATCCCCTTCCGCAGCCGCCAAGGTGAAACGCTCTGGCTTGAGGCAACCTACAATCCAATTTTTTCGGCGGACGGTCGCGTCAGTCGCATACTGATGCTCGCAAACGACATAACAGAGCACGTCAGGCGCGAGCAAGAGCAACGCAACGTCCTAGAGGCCATGAGTCGATCGATGGCCATGATCGCGTTTGACCCAGACGGATATGTACTTGAAGCCAACGATAATTTTCTGCATACGCTCGGATATCGTATGCCTGAAATTCAGGGTAAACACCACCGACTCTTTTGCACTCAACAAGAGGCGCAGTCGTCGGAATACCAAGATTTTTGGGCGCACCTCAACAAGGGCGCGTTCTTTTCCGGCCGTTTTCAGAGGGTGAACCGATGCGGCGCCACCGTTTGGTTGAGCGCCACTTACAACCCGATATTTGATGCCAACAAGAAACTGTACAAGATTGTAAAATTTGCTCGCGACATTACACCGCAGGTTGAACAACAGCAAATCGAGTCAACGGCCGCCACGCTTGCCTATCAGGTCTCGAAAGAAACCGACCAACGTGCGCAGCACGGCGCCATGGTCATCAGCGAAACCGTGGCGGTGGTCCGCAGCATTGCGGGCGAACTTTCAAATGCTGCCCTCAAAATATCAGCCGTTGGTCAGCAGTCTGAAATGATCACTGGCATTGTCCAAACCATACGCGGCATCGCTGATCAGACTAATTTGCTGGCGCTAAATGCAGCCATTGAAGCGGCCCGAGCAGGCCCCCAAGGAAGAGGTTTCGCTGTCGTCGCAGATGAGGTGCGTCACCTCGCTGTTCGCACCGCCCAAGCCACCTTGGAAATCAGCGACGTTGTAAAGCGAAACCATCAATTATCGCAAGACGCTGTAAAAGGTATGCAGATGACTCAACATATGGCTGACGTCGGCGTAGGGTTAGTAGGCCAAGCCGGGGATATCATTGGGGAAATTCAAAGCGGCGCCCGCCAGGTCGTGGACACGGTCAAGCAACTCAGTGAAGCGGTAGATAAACTCTGAGCCTTTTCGTCAACTCGCTTCTTCGCCTTCACGTTGTTGCCCTGTACTCAACCGTGAGATGAGTGACTTGGTGAACAGGCTCCAATGCAGCGCGTACATCATCGACCGATAGACCTACAGAACCTTGCACACTCACGATGGCTGCTCGCGCCTGCGGCCCCACTCGCCAGACATGGAGGTCTGTAATCTTGAGCGTCCCGAACTGACTGAGCAATTCACGGATCTCCTCGGCTATATACTCATCGCTCTTGTCGAGTAGCACGGCTGCAGTATCGCGAATGAGCGACCACGCCCAGCGCGCAATCACGACAGCCCCCACTATACCCATCAACGGATCAAGCCATACCAAGCCGAGGTACTTGCCAGCCACCAGTGCGACGATGGCCATGACAGATGTCACTGCATCCGCCAGCACGTGCATATATGCGGAACGCAGGTTGTTGTCGTCGCCATGCGTGTGGGTGTGGGTGTGGTGATCATGGGAGTGTCCATGATGATGCGCATGCTTATGACTGCCTCCCGCGAGAATGAGGGCGCTGACAAGGTTTACGACCAAACCTATTACCGCAATGAGCGTGGCCGCCTCGAACTCCACGTGGGCAGGTTCGAAAAGGCGTACTAACGATTCAGCACCGATGCCCAAGGAGATCAACCCGAGAACGAGAGCGGACGCAAAACCGCCAAGGTCACCCACTTTTCCCGTTCCAAAACTATAAGCAGCATTCTGCGAATGCTTGCGGGCAAACGCATAGGCCGCCACGGCGATACCCAGCGCGCCTGCATGAGTGGCCATGTGAAAACCATCGGCCAACAGGGCCATCGAACCGGTGATGTATCCGGCAGCTATTTCTCCCACCATCATGGCAAGGGTCAGCGCTACAACCCACAAGGTGCGCTTGGCATTTTCATCGTGTCCAGCACCCAGGAAATCATGGCTGTGAATGGGATCGATCGTGCTCATGTGTTTCTCACTTTGAGTATCGGCGGATGGCTTCCAGGAGCGCTTCCACACCTTGCGCCCTCTCTTGATCAGTGAGACCCGCCCTGGCTACATGCTCACGGGCATGGTCCTCAACAATCTCATCAAGTAGCCCGTTGATTGCGCCACGGGTTGCAGCCACCAGATGCAGGGTTTTTGCGCAGTCAGCATCGCCCTCCAGTGCACGCTCTATAGCCTGTACTTGTCCAGCGATGCGCTTCACCCGCTTGAGCAACTCATCTTTTCCGGATTGCATGTGGGCCATAACATACCCCCCTACCCTATATTGCGTGAATGATGCGCTTGATTTTCGTTGGGAGCAAGGGAGGGTCGGCAAAAGCAGGCTGTGGTTCCACGAACCAAGTGTTACAATCCGCCACTTCAAAGCGGCGCTCGAAGCGCTGGACATCCGTGAACGTCGGCAGTACGACACCCGCCACACCTACGCAACCATGCGCCTGATGACTGGGATGAACCGTGCGTTCATCACGAACCAGCTTGGCCAAAGCGTTGAGATGTTGCCCTCTACCTACGCGTAATGGATCAGCTCCTCCTCGGACTGGAGGGAGCTGGAGAAGCTGCCGCCCCGAGTCGAATTGGCCCAGCATTGGCCCAACACTGACTAGAGGGCCTAAATACACCTCTGGAACCCCCGCAGGACAAGCACTTGATTTCTACCGCCAACATCACCATGCAATTCGGCTCCAAGCCGTTGTTCGAAAACGTCTCGGTCAAATTCAACAACGGCAACCGCTACGGCCTGATCGGCGCCAACGGCTGCGGCAAGTCCACCTTCATGAAAATCCTCGGCGGCGACCTCGAGCCGTCCGCGGGTCAGGTCATGCTCGAGCCGAACACCCGTCTGGGCAAGCTGCGCCAGGATCAGTTCGCCTATGAAGAGTTCACGGTCATCGACACCGTGATCATGGGTCACAACCAGTTGTGGAAAGTCAAAGCCGAGCGCGACCGCATCTACTCGCTGCCGGAAATGACCGAGGAGGACGGCATGGCCGTCGCCGAGCTGGAAACCGAATTCGCTGAAATGGATGGCTACACTGCCGAGTCCCGTGCCGGCGAGCTGCTGCTGGGCCTGGGTATTCCGCTGGAACAGCACTTTGGACCGATGAGCGAAGTCGCGCCAGGTTGGAAGCTGCGCGTGCTGCTGGCACAGGCGCTGTTCTCGGATCCGGACGTGCTGCTGCTGGACGAACCGACCAACCACCTGGACATCAACACCATCCGCTGGCTGGAGAACATCCTCACCGCGCGTAACAGCACCATGGTGATCATTTCCCACGACCGGCACTTCCTCAACAGTGTCTGCACCCATATGGCCGACCTGGATTACGGTGAACTGCGCCTGTTCCCGGGCAACTACGACGAGTACATGACCGCCGCCACCCAGGCCCGTGAGCAGTTGCTGGCCGACAACGCCAAGAAGAAGGCCCAGATCGCTGAACTGCAGACCTTCGTCAGCCGCTTCTCGGCCAACGCCTCCAAGGCCAAGCAAGCCACCTCGCGCGCCAAGCAGATCGACAAGATCCAGTTGGCCGAGGTCAAGCCTTCAAGCCGTGTCAGCCCGTTCATCCGCTTCGAGCAGACCAAGAAGCTGCACCGCCAGGCCGTGACCGTCGAGAAAATGGCGAAAGCTTTCGACGACAAGGTGCTGTTCAAGGACTTCAGTTTCACGATCGAAGCCGGCGAGCGTGTGGCGATCATCGGTCCGAACGGTATCGGCAAGACCACCTTGCTGCGTACCCTGGTCGGTGAAATGACCCCGGACAAGGGTGAAGTGAAGTGGACCGACAGCGCCGAAGTGGGCTACTACGCCCAGGATCACGCGCACGACTTCGAAGACGACATGAGCCTGTTCGACTGGATGGGCCAGTGGACCACCGGCGAGCAGGTGATTCGCGGCACCTTGGGCCGGATGCTGTTCTCCAACGACGAGATCCTCAAGTCGGTGAAGGTCATTTCCGGTGGCGAACAGGGCCGCATGCTGTTCGGCAAACTGATCCTGCAAAAACCGAACGTACTGGTCATGGACGAACCGACCAACCACCTGGACATGGAGTCGATCGAGGCACTGAACCTGGCGCTTGAGAACTATCCAGGCACGCTGCTGTTCGTCAGCCACGACCGCGAGTTCGTGTCGTCGCTGGCCACTCGCATCATCGAACTGACCCCCACTGGCGTGGTGGACTTCAGCGGCACCTACGATGACTACCTGCGCAGCCAGGGCGTCGTAGTCTGAGCCGACCGCACAAGGGCCGCACCGCGGCCCTTTTTTGCGCCCCGGCCCAGCGGGCAAGGCTCGCAATCAAATAATCATTAGCCTGCTTTCATTTCCGTCGCGCAACGGCCATGATGAATCCACGCCCACCGCCCGCCCGCGAACGAGCCCATGACCGCGCAACAACCCTCCCCCAGCACCCGCGCCAACCTCACGCTACAGATCCTGTCGATCGTTTTCTACACCTTCATCGCCTTCCTCTGCATTGGCTTACCGATTGCGGTGCTGCCCGGCTACGTGCATGACCAATTGGGCTTTGGCGCGGTAATCGCCGGGGTGACCATCGGCCTACAGTACCTGGCCACCCTCCTCAGCCGTCCCTTCGCTGGGCGTGTGGCCGATACCTTGGGTGGCAAGCGTGCCATTGGCTACGGACTGTTCGGGATTGCCGGCTGCGGGGTATTGACGTTGCTGTCGGCCTGGACGCTTGCACTTCCCGTGCTGAGCCTGTTGCTGCTGCTGGCTGGACGGGTGCTGCTGGGCGTGGCCCAGGGGCTGATTGGGGTGGCGACATTGAGCTGGGGCATCAGCCAGGTAGGTGCGGAGCATACGGCCAGGGTGATTTCCTGGAACGGCATCGCCTCCTACGGCGCCATTGCCATCGGTGCGCCGGTGGGCGTGCTGGCCGTGGACGGCCTTGGCTTCAGTGTGCTGGGCCCGGCGCTGTTGCTGCTTGCGCTGTCGGCCTTGCTGGCATTGCGCAAGCGCCCGGATGTGGTGGTGGTCCGTGGTGAACGCCTACCGTTCTGGTCGGCTTTCGGGCGCGTCGCGCCCTGCGGCCTGGGGCTGACACTGGCCTCGATCGGTTATGGCACCCTGACCACCTTCGTCACCCTTTATTACCTTGAGCGTGGCTGGATTGGCGCAGCGTGGTGCCTGAGCGCATTCGGCCTGTGCTTCATCGTTTCGCGGCTGCTGTTCGTCAACGCGGTCAACCGCTTTGGCGGCTACAACGTGGCCATCGCCTGCATGGCCACCGAAGTGGTCGGTTTGGGCCTGTTGTGGCTCGCCCCTTCGCCGCCCTGGGCACTGCTGGGGGCGGGCCTGACCGGCTTCGGGCTTTCACTGGTGTATCCGGCGCTGGGGGTCGAGGCCATCAAGCAGGTGCCCAGCAGCAGCCGAGGTGCCGGACTGGGCGCTTACGCGGTGTTCTTCGACCTGGCCCTGGCCATCGCCGGCCCAGTCATGGGCGCGGTCGCCGTGCACTTGGGCTACGCCTCGATCTTTTTCGTCGCGGCCCTGCTCGCCCTGTCAGGGGTGGGCCTGATCCTGCTGCTGGCCCGGCGCAACAACGGCGGTTGAGCGCCCTGCGGGCAGCGGCGCGCCCAGTGCCTGGCTGAAAAATGCAGCAGTGTCACGCGTTAGCGAGCGATGGATATGCCGGCGGTCGACACCGTCGGCATCCTTGCACAGCACTGGCATGCGAGCGTGCTGCTCTTCGTCGCAGCGGGCCATGAACACGAAATGCCCAGCGCCGGCCAACAAGCGGTAATCCGGGGTGAGCGGAAGCTTACGGGCAAGGGCCTCGGCATTCCGGTCCAGCGCCACCAATTGGTCGCTGTCACCGCTGAAGATCAATGCCGGCACCTTTACGCCAGCCAGGGCGTGACGGCCAAACATCAGGCTAAGCGGTGCCATCAGCATCACCGCGCCTATCCGTGTATCTGGCTGGGGGCTCAGTTCGCTACGGTCGGCTATCAATACACCATGGGTCTTGCAGGCATCGGCATCGTCTGGGCGCTCCAGGCAGTAGCGCCTCAGCCGGTCCAGATCTGGCTGCGCGCCCGACAGAATCAGCGCCGTTTCACCGCCGGCCGAATAGCCAATCACACCCACTTTGCCGTCATTCAGGTAGGGCCCCAGCAACCGATCGACACGGGCGGCGGTGATGGCGGCACTGACCTGCAACGGACGACCATAGAGGTTGCTCAGGGTGCCCAGGCGGCTGTGGTCGCGGGCGTTGTCGCCTGGGTGAATCACCGCCACCACGACGAACCCCTGGTGCGCCAGGGCCGTTGCCAAGTAATGCAGCGCCAGCGGGCTTCCGGTGTTGCCATGGGACAGTACCAGCAAGGGAAATTGACCCAAAGCGACCGGGGCCTCTTCGGCCACCTGGATCGGGTAGCCGTCGATACGATTGGTGCGAGGCTCGCCTGTGGACGGGTAGAACGCCAGGGCCTGCATCGGACGGGCATCGACAGGATCGTCCAGGGTCATGCGGTGCAGCCCAACGTTCCAAGGCTGCGCCTCGGCGCGGGGCAGCAGCCCCCCCAGCAGGACCAGCGCCAACAAGATTCGGGAGGTGCTCATCGGCCCGCCACCCCTGCGAAGCAAAAGGATGACGCCAGCATAGATCCAGGATCGTCCGGGGCGGATGAAACCTAAATGAAAAAACGGCTGACACCCCAGGTGGCAGCCGTTTTCTAATTGCCTCAGCGGATCACGCGGCGGCGAACAGATCGTTGGCGATCTGCGCCTGAGCGTCGTCAATTGCCTTGCTGCGCTGCTCCGGACCGTAGGCCAGGCCGTGGGCGCGGACGATTTCCAGGTCGGTGATACCGATGAAGCCGAGGAACACTTTGAGGAAGTCCTCATGACCGGCACCGGTCGCTTGGCCGGCGTGCAGGCCGCCTGCAGTGGATACCAGGACCACTTTCTTGTCGCCGCACAGGCCTTCAGGGCCGGCTTCGGTGTAGCGGAAGGTCTTGCCGGCGACGGCAACACGGTCGATCCAGGCTTTGAGCTGGGTCGGCACGGTGAAGTTGTACATAGGGGCGCCGATCACCACAGCGTCGGCGGCCAGGAACTCTTCCAGGGTTTCGGCGCTGAGCTTGGCTTCGAACGCCTGGGCCGCATCGCGCATGTCTTCAGGGGTACCGGCTGCAACCAAGGTCGCGGCGGAGAAGTGGGCGATGGCGTCGGCGGCCAGGTCGCGGTAGACCACTTCGATGCTCGGGTCGACGGCTTTCCAAGCTTCGACCACTTCGCGGCTCAGCTGACGGGAGGCGGAATTGTCGCCCAGGATGCTCGAATCGATATGCAACAGTTTCATGGGACTCTCCTGTGAATGAAGACCGCGGCGGTGGGCGATCACGATGGAGAGAATCCTACCGGGGCAGCCAATGGCTGATAAGGCGGCAAAAATGCGTTAGTTTGTCCTATGGATAGGACAGTGAGACAGGACCATGCAAGACCTCAATGACCTCTTTTACTTCGCCCGCGTGGTTGACGCCGGGGGGTTCGCGGCGGCAGGACGCCAGCTGGGCATCCCCAAGTCACGCTTGTCGCGACGCATCGCCGAGCTGGAGGAACGTCTGGGCACACGCCTGCTGCAACGCACCACCCGCCAGCTCAAGCTCACCGCCGTGGGCGAACGGTACCTGCATCATTGCCAGGCCATGCTGCTGGAGGCCGAGGCGGCCGACGAGGTGGTGGCGAGCATGAGCAGCGAGCCGCGTGGCCGACTGCGGGTTTCCTGCCCGGTCGCCTTGGCCCATGCCTTCTTGCCGGACGTGGTCAGTCGTTTTCTGGCGCACTACCCTCAGGTACAACTGGACATGGTGCTGCTCAACCGCCGGGTCGATCTGATTTCCGAGGGTATCGACGTGGCCCTACGGGTCCGCGATCTGGGCGATGAGGACCCTGCGCTGGTCACCCGTCGTTTGCGCCAGGCACAGATGCAGCTGGTGGCGGCTCCTGGCTTCGCCGACCACATTCGCGACCCCGCCGAACTGGCCACCCTGCCAGTCCTGGGTGCAGCAGAGGCCGACAGGCTGGTGCACTTTCGTCTGCACGGCCCAAACGGCCAACAGCAGGAGATTGCGCTGGAGCCGCGCCTGGCCATCGACGACTTCGTGGTGCGAAGCGCAGCCGTCCGCGCCGGGCTCGGCTTCTCGGCCTTGCCAAGCATGTTCTGTGAGGAACAGCTTGAACGAGGCGAACTGGTCAGGCTGCTGCCCGACTGGTCGCTGCCTGGTGGCTATCTGCAGGCGGTGTACCCTCACCGGCGGGGTCTGCTTCCAGCGGTACGGGCCTGGATCGATCATCTGGCGGCGTCGTTCGAGGCCTGTGGGGAACGTTATGTCTAGGCAGCACATGACCGAAGACCAGGTCGTGACCTTCTGCCTGGGCTTGCCGGGTGCACGGGAAGACTACAAGTGGGGCGGTGTCCGGGTGTTTTCGGTAGCCGGTAACAAGATGTTCGCGGTGCTGGATCTGGCCGGTGCAGGGCTGTCGTTCAAGGTGGCGGACGACATCTTTCTGGGCTACTGCGACCGACCCGGCGTCCGCCCGGCACCTTACCTGGCGCGGGCAAAGTGGATCAGCATGGCGCCACCCTACCCCATGGGCCGGGATGAGCTGTGCGATTTGCTGCAACGCTCGCACCAGCTAGTGGTGAAACGCCTGCCAAAACGGCTGCGGGTTGGCCTGGTGATGTGAACCGATCGCTGGCAAGCCGAGGCTCCAGGTAACGCGACGACTTCAAGAAGGACGCGCCCCTGGAGGAGCGACCTTGGGTCGCGAAAGGGCTGCAAGCAGCCACCGGCAACGCCGCCATCAAAACAACGAGAAAAGCTGCTGATTCAGGAACAGGTAATCCACCCAGAACACCTGGTGCAGCAGCACGATGCCCCAGAACACCAGCTGGTAGGAAACCTTCCGAGTCTTGTGCCGAAACAGTTGTTGGGCCACCAGTGCTCCAGGCCAGCCCCCTAGAAGCTCGCTGACATGCAACACCTTCTCAGGCGTACGCCAGGCTTGGGCGCGCGCCTGGTGCTTGTCCTGCCAGTACAGCAGCAGGCAGATCAAGCTCGCCGCCGGATAGACGGCTAGCGGCCACCAGGCTTGCCCACCCCAAGCCATCTGGGCCACGCCAATTCCTGGCAGCAGGCACAATGCGCCCAAAACCAGCAGCTTGAAGCGGGCATGGCGTACCCCCTCCTCACGAGCGGCGCCATACTGCCCCTTGGCTTGCGTGCGTGCCATATCAGCCGTGCGCCGTCGACCAGTCGACCCAGCCGAACTGCCAGGTGGCCAGAATCAGCAGGCCAAAGGCAATGCGGTACCAGGCGAACACTGCATAGCTGTGATTGGCGATGAACTTCAACAAGCCTCGCACGGCGATCATGGCGAAAATGAACGAAGTCACGAAGCCGATGGCGAAGACTGGCAAGTCGCTGGGCTGGAACAGATCGCGGTACTTGTAACCTGAATACACCGCCGCCCCCACCATGGTGGGCATGGCCAGGAAGAAGGAGAACTCGGTAGCGGCCTTGCGCGACAGACCGAAGATCAAGCCGCCGATGATGGTCGAACCGGAGCGGGAAGTGCCGGGGATCATGGCCAGGCACTGGATGAAGCCGATTTTCAGCGCATGGCTCCAGCGCATGTCGTCGACGTGATCGACCTCGACGCGGTGGTCGCGGCGCTCGGCCCACAGCATGATGAACCCACCGACCACCAGCGCAGCAGCCACGGTGATCGGGTTGAACAGGTATTCATGAATCAGGTCGGCGAACAACACACCGAGCACCACCGCAGGCAGGAAGGCCAGCAGCAGGTTACCGGTGAAGCGTCGCGCGCTGGGCTGGCGGGTCAGCCCAAAGACCACATCGAGGATCTTGCGTCGGAATTCCCAGACCACCGCCAGGATCGCCGCCAACTGGATGATGATGTTGAACGCCATGGCCCGCTCGCCACCGAAGCCGATCAGGTCGGCGACGATAATCTGGTGGCCGGTACTGGAAATCGGCAGAAACTCCGTGAGTCCCTCGACCACACCTAAGATGATTGCCTGGAAGGCAGTCCAAAAATCCATCGTTCCCCCGGGTGGAGCACTGCTCTGTGCAGGCCCCTAGTTCTTGATTTGCTTGTGATTTGCCGCACGCGGCGCGGCTGTTTTACAGCGACTGTTGGTGGCAATGCCAGTCGAAAAGTTCACGCTGCCTAAAGGTTTCATCTTGGGCGGCCGAAATCCTAACAGAGACGCTCTGCGATCGCTTGCCTGAACAGCGGCAGAGTAGCCCGGATCTAGCACTTAGCCATTAGTCGAGTGGGGGGCGACGGCAAAGCGTGTTTGGATGCACCTGAATAACAAGAAAAACGCGGGAGTAACCTTCATGAAGACCTTGAGGTCGATGTCGATCAGCCGCCGCTTGTGGCTGATACTGCTGGTGGCCGTGGCAATGCTGGTAGTGCTGGGCTTGTTGATGCTGCGCCAGATCCACGGCGACCTTTACCAGGCCAAGGCGGAGAAGACCCGCCATGTGGTCCAGACTGCCGCAGGTGTGCTGGCCTACTACCAGGGGCTGGAGGCTGCCGGAAGCCTCAGCCGCGAGGCGGCCCAACAGCAGGCCCTGCAAGTGGTGCGTGGGCTGCGCTATGACCAGAATGACTACTTCTGGATCAACGACCTGGGGCCGAAAATGATCATGCACCCGGCCAACCCCAAACTCGATGGCCAGGACCTTTCGGCCATCCGAGACCCAGACGGTTTCGCCGTTTTCAACGAAATGGTCGCCCTCGCCCGCAGCCAGGGCGCAGGCCCGGTCAACTACCGCTGGCCCAAGCCGGGCGCCACCGATCCGGTGGCCAAGACCTCCTACATTCAATTGTTCAAGCCTTGGGGCTGGATCATCGGTTCGGGTGTGTACGTCGACGATGTGCAGGCCGAATTCGCCCGTCAGTTGCGCGACGCCACCCTGGTCGGCCTGGGCATCGCCCTGTTGATGGCGCTTGTGGTGATGCTCATTGCCCGCAGCATTGCACGCCCACTGCAGGAAGCCGTTCAAGCCATGGGCAACATTGCCAGTGGCGAGAGCGACCTGACCCGGCGTCTGGACACCCACGGCCGTGACGAGATCACCCACCTGGGCGAGCATTTCAACCGCTTCAACGGCAAATTGCAGGGGGTCGTCGGCCAACTGCAAGGTGCCGCCCATGCCTTGGCCCAGTCCGCAGGACAAGTCGGTGACAATGCTGGAGCCGCGCAACAGCGCAGCGCCCAGCAGTCGCTGCAGATGGACCAGGTGGCGACTGCCGTGAACGAAGTCACTTACGCCGTGCAGGACGTGGCCAAGACCGCCGAGCAAGCGGCCGGCGAGATGCGCGCTGCGCAACAGCAGGTGGAGCATGGCCAGCAAGCGATTCACGGCAGCCTGCAGCAGATCGACAGCCTGTCACAGACCATCGATCAGGCCGTGCAGGTGATCCGGGAACTGGCCGGGCACAGCAGCAAGATCGGCGGTGTACTCGATGTGATCCGCTCGATCGCCGAGCAGACCAACCTGCTGGCCCTGAATGCTGCGATCGAGGCAGCCCGCGCGGGCGAACAAGGCCGTGGTTTTGCCGTGGTTGCCGACGAAGTGCGCCTGCTGGCCCAGCGCACGGCTCAGTCGACCGCGGAAATCCATACCATGATCGAGCATTTGCAGGGCCAGTCGGATGCCGCGGTCAAAGCCATCGACACCAGCAGCGAGGCCTCCCGCCAGACGGTTCAGCAGGCCCGAGAAGCCGGCACCAGCCTGGATGCGATCAGCCACGCGCTGCACAACCTCACCGCACTCAATGCCTCCATCGCCAGTGCCACCTTGCAGCAGTCGCATGTCGTCGAGGAAATCAACCGCAACGTGCTGGATACTGCCGGTTTGTCACAGCAGACCGCCGACGCTGCCCGCCAGTCGAGCGATGCTGGGGAGGCACTGGCCCGCTTGAGCGAGGAACTGGAGCAGCTGCTGCGTCAATTCAGGGTTTGAACCGCGTCTGCGAAGGGCCGCGAGGCGGCCCCGACAGGGACTGATGCGAGGGCTATGCCCTCGATCGCAGGCTACGCCCGCGCCCCCGCAGCTTCTTCGAATCGATGAGCTTTCGTTGTTCGGTCAGAGCCGGCAGCCAAGCGGTTCACAAAGCCTTGTCACTCATCGCCCCCCACGGGCTACAATCGCGCCCCCTCCCATTCCAAGGATCGCCGATGTCCGGCCTTGAGTTCATCGCCGCCGTGCTCGGCGTAATCGCCGTCTGGCTCACCGTCAAACAAAATGCCTGGTGCTGGCCGATTGGCCTGGTGATGGTGCTGATCTATGCCTGGCTGTTCCATGAGGTCAAACTGTACTCGGGCATGCTCCTGCAAGTGGCCTACGCTGCGCTGCAGCTGTATGGCTGGTGGCAATGGCTGCGCCCGGATCGCGCCGAAGATGCACGCAAGGTGTCCCGCCTGGGGGGACCTGCCGTAGGTCACAGCCTGTTGGCCGGCCTTGTGTTGAGCCTGGCGCTGGGCGCGGCGATGGCCCGGTGGACCGATGCTGCCCTACCCTGGCTGGACGCCACCTTGACCGGTTTCAGCTTGGTGGCGCAGGTATGGATGGCGCAGAAGCGCCTGCAGTGTTGGCCGTTGTGGGTGGTGGTCGATGTGGTGTACGTCGGTCAATACCTGCATCAACAGCTGTACTTCACTGCTGGATTCTTCGCCGTGCTGACCGTCATCGCTGTGCGCGGCTGGATGGAGTGGCGTCGTGATCCGGCGTTGGTGGCGCAATGAAAGTCGTAGTGCTGTGTGGTCCGGAATCCAGTGGTAAAAGCTGGCTAAGTCGAGTGCTTCAGGCTCGCTTCGGCGGCCTTGTCGTGCCGGAATACGTGCGCCACTTCATCGACCAGGAGGGCCGCGATACCTGCTACGCCGACATCCCCACCATCGCCCGCGGGCAACTGGCGTGGGAAGATGACGCTCGCGCCCGCCAGCCTCGTTTGTTGATCCTCGATACCCACTTGCTCAGCAACCTGTTATGGAGCCGGGCACTGTTTGGCGATTGCCCGGCCTGGATCGAGCAGGCCCTGCTGGAGCGCGACTACGACCTGCATCTGTTGCTCGACCCGGAGGGTGTCGACTGGGTGGACGATGGCCAGCGCTGCCAGCCCCAACTGAGTGAGCGCCAAGGTTTTTTTGCCGACAGCCTCGGCTGGCTGCAACGCCACGAACAAGTTTGGCAGGTCGTCGGCGGCGACTGGCCAACCCGCAGCGCCGCCGCATTGGACGCTGTCGGCCAACTGCTCGCAACCCCGTGATGTGTTAAGCCCCTGAGACACCAAGGCAAGCCATGGTTCCCGTGCTTGCGCGCTTTCCGCAAATGCCGGGGTGAGTGTTACGCCGCTGATACAACCCCGCCAAAGCCGCTTGGGGCAGGGCCACAACCAGAAAAAGCTGTTCTTGGCCTGCCCCGTGTCTCGTCGCTGATACAGCTAAATGATGAAGCATTCAGCTATTGAAGCTAATTCCTTGAATTATCTATGAAAAGCAAAAACGGCACAGCTCCTGCTCTCTTCCTCGCAACGCTGATAACGGGCCAGCGAACGGAAAGAAGGAATTGCCACCGTGGAGAAACTCGATAAAGGCCTTTTCCGCCGCCTGCTGATAGGGTGCGTACTGGGTTCATGCCTCAGTCTACCGGCCCAGGCCGACAACGGAATCATCGTGATCACCCGCGATGTCCAACCCCGAATGGCGATCCGCGCGCCGCTGGCGCCAGACCCCAACCCTACCACCGCCAACGCCAACCCCTCTGCCTACATCCTCAAGCAGACCAATGAGCTCAGTGATGGCGACTTCGCCAACATCACCAGCGGCACTGGTATTTCTTCGCTGGTCAACCAGCAGACCAACAACCTGGGCGGAGCCATCGGCAACCAGAACCAGCTTCCCAACATGGCCGCTGGCCGTGGCACAGGCGCAGGCAATGGCATCTCCAACATGGTCAATTCGAGCGTCCAGCGCGGTCTTGCACCGCTGCAGATCCTGACTGGAGGCAAATGAGATGAGGCAGACGCTGTTCATCCTTGCCGCGTTTTGCAGTGCATCGACCTTGGCCCAGTCCCCCGTGATGAATGACGCTTCCATCGACAGCTCCGGCGGGCAGTACCAAGGCAACTTCTCCCTCAACCAGGCAGCGGGCGACCTGCAGCAACAGGTCAACGCCCGCGCGTTTGCCAATGGGCCGCAGGCCAGCGCGAATACGCAGATCCAACAACGCCTTCAATCCGTGATCGATCCGAACATGGATGCCCGAGCCAGCATTCAGGGCACCGCCTTCAGTCACGGCAGCGGCGCGCTGGGCATCAACCAGAGCGCAGGTGCCAGTACCCAGCAAGCCAACGCA
Organism: Pseudomonas taiwanensis DSM 21245; assembly: GCF_000425785.1. Taxonomy (GTDB): domain Bacteria; phylum Pseudomonadota; class Gammaproteobacteria; order Pseudomonadales; family Pseudomonadaceae; genus Aquipseudomonas; species Aquipseudomonas taiwanensis. The sequence continues at coordinate 16,442 of NZ_AUEC01000023.1, read as the reverse complement.
CTGAGCATCAGCACCAGTGCGCATCCGCAAAGTATCGACGACAGCGTCCTGATGCAGCAGAACGTGGCGCTGATCAAAAGCTCCGATCCAACCGATACCTCCCCTGGTTATCGCCAGGTCACCACCGGTGACCAGGCCTTCACCGGTAGCCGTGGGGTGATTCAGTTGAATCAGAGCGCCGGGGTGGGAAACCAGACGGCAAACACCCTGAGCGTACGGGTCGCGAACTGACCCAAAAAGGTAAGAACAACACTTAACCGAAAAAAAAGACGGAGAAACACCATGAAACCCTCGATGGCACTCAAGCCTCTGGTTTTCGCAATTGCTGCGGTCATGGCTGTTGCTGCACAAGCGGATCAGAACGATCGGCGTGGACATGGCCACCACGGCCACTACAACCCTCCTCCAAAACCTATCTACACCAGCGCTACTGCCACAGCTGACGACACCCAAAGAAGCACCAACAACTTCATCCTCAATGAAGGCACCGTCAACGAAGCAGAAATGAGCAGCTCGGCCGCAGGCGCGAGTGGCAACGTCGGCGTCAACGTGGCAGCCGGTAACGGCAACCAACAAGACAACGCGGCGGCTATCGCCAACACCGCGTCCGACAACTCTGCCATCGACAACAGCTTCGTCTTCGGCGACTCCGTGGCAACCGCAAACGTCGATCAACACAGCAACAACAACACCGTCAAGAACTGGTCGACCCAAAGCTCGGCTGTCATGAGCGGCTCGGCTGACGGTAGCAGCGGTAACGTGGGTATCAACATTGCTGGCGGCGACCTGAACCAGCAGAAAAACACCATGGCCATTGCCAACAACAGTGCGCCAATTGGTAACTCCACTGCCACTGCCACTGCCAAGCAGACCGGTCCAGGCCTGACCGTCATCAACCGTGCCGACCGCACCTATCGGGTGGATACGCTTACCTTCACCACCTCCAAGAGCGGTTCGTCCTCGCGCAGCGGCTCGTTCGATGCCAACATCGACAAGAGCTCCAGTTCGAGCTTCAGCGTGGCTGGCTCGCAAAGCAGCAGCGCCAGCGGTTCGAAGAGCAGCAGCGCCAGCGGCTCCAGCAGCAGCAACGCCAGTGGCTCTAGCAGCATGAACGCCAGCGGCTCCAGCAGCAGCAGCGCCAGCGGCTCGAACAACATGGCTGCCAATGGCTCGAACAGCTGGAATGCCAGTGGTTCGCATAACTCGAGCTCCAGCTCCACCTCGAGTGCTTCGCTCAGCGCCTCGCTGGATGCTTCGGCCAGTGCCGATGCAACCTCCAGCTCGTCGTTCGGCCCGTTCACCCGGACCCGCAGCGAAAGCTTCGACGGCTCGCTCAGCGCTAACCTCGACGTAGACGTCGATACCTCGAGTGACAAAACCCACGCGTCGTCCTTCGACAAGTCCTTCGATTCGTCGTTCGACAAGTCGTATAGCTCTTCGTATGACCGGACCCGCGACTCTTCTTACGACAAATCTCGCGACACCTCCTACGAGAAGTCTCGCGATTCTTCGTACGAAAAAGCGAGAGCCTCGGAGTGGGAAAAAGCCAACGCTTCGGCCTTCGAGAAGTCCGGCGAGAAAGCCTCGCAATCTTCGGACAGCATCTCGAAGAGCTACAGCGAGTCTAGCGAGTACGCACTGAGCAACACTGTGTCGTTCCAAGTGCTGACCCCGACCGGCTGGGCCAACCCTGTGACCAACACCGCAACCCTCAGTGGCTCGGTGAACGGTGGCAGCGGCAACCTGGGCGTCAACGTGGCAGCCGGTGTGGGCAACCAGCAAAGCAACTCGCTGGCCATCTCCAACACCTCGATGTAGCAACTGCGGCGTGGAGGCCCCCTTCGGGGGGCCTCTTTCTAACAAGAAATCAAAGGGGGGCGTCGAACATGCGCATTATCGCCTTGGCGTTTTTGCTGTGCATGGCCAGTGTGATCGAAGCAGCCCAGATGCCGTTGTCCGTCCTGCCGGGAGGCGCGGTCATCTACAAACCCATCCAGAGCATCCGCGAACGCAAGTTCGCCGACCTGGTGCAACAGAAAACCGACTTCAGTTGCGGCGCCGCGGCCCTGGCGACCATCCTGCGCCAAGCCTACTGGCTGGACGTCGACGAGCAGCAGATCATCGAAGGCATGCTGGCCCATGCCGACCCCGACCAGGTGCGCGTCCAAGGTTTCTCGATGCTGGACATGAAGCGCTACGTGGAAAGCCTCGGCATGCGCGCCCGTGGTTACAAGGTGGCCCCCGATACCCTGCACAGCATCCGTATTCCAGTGGTCGTGCTGATGGACATCCGCGGCTACAAGCATTTCGTGGTCATGCAGAAGGTCGATCGTGGTTGGGTCTACATCGGCGATCCGGTGCTGGGCCACAAGCGCTTCAAGGTAGAGGACTTTCTCAAGGGCTGGAACGGCATCATCTTCGCCGTCATTGGCCAGGGATACGACAAGAACAACATCCTGCTCGACCCACCGTTGCCGCTGAGCGCCAAGAACCGCATCAGTAACTTCACGCCGGTGCAGGACGCTGAGTTGATGGACTTTGGCTTTATCCAAAGCGACTTCTTCTAGCAATCAATGGGCAAGACGCTCCGGGAGCTCCCCATGAAAACTTCTACCTGGCTGGCCTTGATGTGCCTGGCCGCTACCCTGCCGACCCAGGCAGAGACATTCAAACCCATCGAGCTGAAGGATCAGGAGCTGGCCAACCTGCGTGGCCGCTACGTGATGCCGGGACGGATCGTCAGCTTCGGCATCGTCATGACCAGCACCTGGCAGAACGCCAATGGCGAGGTGATTGGCGCAACGTCTTCGATGCAGATTCAGCAATCGACCATCAAGCCGCAGTTCTATGTGTCGATGATCGACGAAAAAGGCACCGGCACCTCCCAACCCACGAGCAATGGCACAGGGACCGTCACCGGCGGCAGCGGCCTGAACACCACCGAAGGCGTGACCCAGGTGGTACGTGCCGCGGGTGACTTCAACACAGCACACAACAATGTCGCCATCAACGTGACCAAGGGCAACCAGGCCCCAACCAGCAGCCCCCAAGGTCAAGCCCTGACTGACGGCTCCTCGCTGACCGGCAGCAACGGTGCGGGTTCGCTGAACGTGTCAGCTTCCGGCACCGGGGTTCAGATGAGCATCGTTGCCAATAACAACCAGGGCAACACCTTCCAGCGCATCGGCCAAGGTGGACTGATGCAGAACACGACATTGCTCGGTGCCAGCAACCGGGTCAGCAACCTGACGTCGCTCAATGTCGTGATGCGAGACAGTGCTCGCACGGCCGGCACGATGAATGTCAACCTGGACCAGCTCAAAGGCCTTCGAAACCTCGGATACTGATCTACGCTCAGTCTCATCGAATGCAGTCAGTCAGAAGGGACGGCTAACCCATGCACCGTTTGTTGACGCTAAGAGCTATCGTCTGTTTGAGTACCCTGGCACCGGCCACTCTGCTCCAGGCTGCGGCCGACCCGGAGGTCGAAGCGCTGAAACAGGAGCTTATCGCGCTGAAACAGCGCTATGAAGCACAACAGAACGCATTGATGGTGCTGGAGCAACGACTGCGCCAGGTCGAAGAGGCACCTCAGGCCCCAGCCCCGAAACGCCTGACCAAATCGCCTGCCGAAGGGGTCAAGGGCAGCCAGACCGTGGCCTCTGGCGCGCCCGGTACCACAGGCAGTTCCTACGGACAATCGTTGCAGGACAATTCCGAGCCCGCGCAAAGCGTGTCCAACCTGTATGACGAAGCCAGCGGCTTTTTCGGTGGCGGCAAGTTCAGCGTCGAGACCGGCCTGACCTATACCCATTACGACACCCGCGCCCTTACCCTCAACGGATTCCTGGCGCTGGATTCGATTTTCCTGGGCAATATCAACATCGACCGTATCAAGGCGGACAACTGGACCCTGGACCTGACAGCCCGCTACAACATGGATCAGCGCTGGCAGTTCGATATAAACGTCCCGATCGTCTACCGCGAATCCACCTACTCCTCAGGCGGCGCAGGCGGTGCCGCTGGGGTGACGTCCGATGATACGGTGACCCGCGACCCGGCCATCGGCGACGTCAACTTCGGGATCGCCTACAAGTTCCTCGACGAAGACGAAACCTGGCCGGACGCCGTGGCCACACTGCGCGTCAAGGCACCCACCGGCAAGGACCCCTATGGCATCAAGCTGATCCAGAGCCCTGGCAACGACAACCTGGCGGTTCCGGAAGACCTGCCGACCGGCAATGGTGTCTGGTCGATCTCGCCCGGCATCTCGCTGGTCAAGACGTTCGACCCGGCCGTGTTGTTCGCCAGCCTGCAGTACACCTACAACATGCAGGACTCGTTCAGCGACATCAGCCCGCAGGTCAATTCCAAAGTTGGCGGGGACGTAAAACTAGGGGACTCGTGGCAGATCGGCGGCGGTATCGCCTTTGCCCTCAACGAGAAGATGAGTATGTCGTTCTCGGTAACCGACCAGTTCTCGAGCAAGAGCAAGATCAAGCCTGACGGGGGCGACTGGCAGTCGATCAGCAACAGTGACTACAACGCTGCGAACTTCAACATTGGCATGACATTCGCTGCGACCAACAACCTGACGATCGTACCGAACCTGTCCATCGGGCTGACCGATGATGCGCCGGACTTCTCCTTCAGCCTCAAATTCCCTTACTACTTCTGAGTTGTCCGGGCCTGCCCGGCCCGGCAATTGGTAACCAACCTTGTAACCGACCGCTTTCCTGAACTTGGCCTGTTATCATCGAGCACAGAAACATGACGTTTTAATGGCAATAAGGAAAGTTTTCGTGAATGACCTGTTAGGCCACCCTCGCACCCGTCTTGCCGCCCTGGCGACCTTGGTGCTGGTGATCCCACTGGGCGCGCGCGCCATGTTGGGTTGGTCCAACGCTTTTGGTTACCTGTCGGACCTCGCGATCGGCAGCCTGCTGGTGCTGGCACTGCATCGCCGCCCCTGGTGGCTGGCCCTGCCGGTGCTTCTGGCCTGGGCCGGGTTCTGGGTGACTTCGGCGGAGCTGGTGAGTGCAGTGGGCCGGCTGCCCACCGCCGCCGACCTGGGCTACCTGACCGACCCACAGTTCGTGGAAAACTCCACCGGTGGCGGCCTTGCCCATGCCTGGCTACCCTGGGCACTGGCGCTGGGCCTGCTGGGGTGGCTGGCGAGCCTATCGTTCGGGGTCCGTTCGCCTGCTTCTCCCTTACCCCGCAAGGCCTGGGCCATTCCCGTGCTGCTGTTCGGCCTGCACTGGAGCGGTCAGCACCTGGCGCCGTCGGACGCCGACCAATGGCGCCAATACAACCTCTCCCACCAACTGCTGGCAGCAGGCGTCGGCAGCGTGCAGCAACGTGCCCTCGATGCGTTTGGCGAACAACAGCCCGTAACCCCGCTGCCAAGCGCGGGCCTTACCCAGTCCGACTTGCATGGCCGCAAGCTGTTGGGCGTGCCCGGCCAGGCGCGCAACCTGCTGGTGATTACCCTCGAAGGTATTCCCGGGGCTTACATCAGGCCTAATCGCCAGGCCCTGAATAGCCGCTTCGACGAAGAGCTGATGCCCAAGCTCAGCCACTGGGCAGAGCGCGGCATGAATACCCCGGATTACGTGCTGCATACCCACCAGACCATTCGCGGCCTGTACGCCATGCTCTGTGGTGACTACGACAAGCTCGCCAACGGCACTCCCAAGGGCATGGAGCTGTTGACGCAGCAGCAGCGCAATCAGGCTTGCCTGCCGGCGCAGCTGCGTCAGGCAGGATTCACCACCCATTACTTGCAGGGTGCAGGCCTGCGTTTCATGGCCAAGGACCGGATCATGCCGCACATTGGCTTTGACTCGGTGAATGGCCAGGAATGGTTCCGCAACGGGAACTACCTGGAGTTCCCCTGGGGCAAGGATGACCGGGCCTTCTTCGAGGGTGCGCTGGACTACGTGGGCCAGCTACGCAAACAGGACAAGCCGTGGATGCTCACCCTGCTGACCGTGGGCACGCACCAGCCCTACTCGGCGCCCGAGCAGTACCTGGAGCGGTACGATACCGCCAAGCAGGCGGCAGTGGCCTATCTGGACGATGCCATTGGCGCGTTTCTCGACAGCCTCGAACAACAGGGTGTCCTCAAGGATACCCTGGTAGTGGTTACGTCCGATGAGTCCCACGGCATCGACGGAGTACGCCTGGCATCATCCTGGGGTTTCAACCTCACCCTCGCCCCCGAGCAAGCCGCATTGCCCCGCGTGAACCGCGGCACCTATGGGCATATCGACCTAGCCACTTCGTTGCTCGATTACTTCGCACTGCCCATTCCCGCCGCACTCGGCGGGCGCTCGCTGTTTCGCGACTATGACAGTGGCCGCGAGATGATCGCCTACACCAACGGCATGCTTCGCTACCATGACGGCAAGGGCGTGTTCACCGAGTGCGATTTCCAGCAGCGCTGCCGGCGATACGCCAGCGAGGGATTCATTGCCGACCAAGCCAAGTACCTGGGGCCAGGCGATGCGATTACCGGGCTGCAGATCAGCGCTCTGGCCGGAGTGCTCGACCAGTCCTTGCTGCAGACACCGCTGAACCTTCGCTACCAGTTCGGCGGTCCGTCCGCCATCCCGCTGCAAGCCCGAATACACGACGACTGGGCCGATAACCTGATCGGCGCACAGTATCTGGAACTGCCGGAGGGCTCGCACACCAGGGTACGGGTCAAGATCCGCTCCCTCGACCCGCAGCACAATGCCTACATTCAGCTCAAAGCCAAAGAGCTAGAGCAGGATGTACCATTGGGGCTACCTGAAGAAATGCTGGTAACGGCGGACCAGCCTCTGGACATGGAGTTCGGTTTCGACAACCCGACTGAGCGCAAGGCGTTTTCTTTCCATTTGCTGGGGTACGGCGGTGGCGAGGTGGAGGTCAGTGACTTCAGTGTGATCACAGCGCTGCCGGGCGAGGACGAGGCTGTCGAGGAAATTGCCGACGGGCATATTGCGCAGTCGAGTTGAGACGCAGTGCCAAAGTGTCCAGGCTGCTTCCGAACAACCCCACACGTTGAGTCAGCCCGGCTGAATGCTTACCTGATCTGATGCTTGTGCAGCAGGCGATAGAAGGTTGGCCGCGACACCCCGAGCACCCGCGCCGCGATGCTCAGGTTATCGCTGTGCCGGTTGAGCACATCGCACAATGCCTGACGTTCCGCGCGGTGCTTGTAGTCCTCCAGCGTGCCCAGCGGTTGATCCTGTTGCTCCACTACCTGCAAACCAAGGTCCTGCGCCTCAATCTGCCGCCCTTCGGCCAGGACCAAACCTCGCCTCACACGATTGGCCAGTTCCCGCACATTACCCGGCCAGTCGTGTCGGCCCATCGCAGCCAGCGCATGGTCGCTGAACGAACGCGGTCTGCGCCCAGTTTCCAGGCTGTAGAAATGCGAAAAGTGGTTGGCGAGCATCGACAGGTCACCATGGCGGTCGCGCAGGGGCGCAGTCACGACCTGCAGGACGTTCAGCCGGTAATAGAGGTCTTCGCGAAAGCGGCCCTGTTCGATGGCCTTCTCCAGGTCCACATGGGTCGCGGCCAGTACCCTGACGTCAACGGGGATAGGTTGGCTGCCTCCCACCCGTTCGATGTGCTTCTCTTGCAGAAAACGCAGCAAATTGGCTTGCAACTCCAACGGCAAGTCACCGATTTCATCGAGAAAGAGCGTACCGCCGTGCGCTGCTTCGATTCGCCCGACCTTGCGCTGGTGGGCACCCGTGAAAGCCCCCTTTTCATGACCGAACAGTTCGGACTGGATCAGGTGTTCCGGGATCGCGCCGCAGTTAATGGCGATAAACGGTTGATCGAAGCGTTGCGACTGACGGTGCAACGTGCGGGCCACCAACTCTTTGCCCGTGCCACTTTCTCCCCGGATCAGCACCGGCGATTCGGTCGGCGCCAGTTTGCCCAACAACTTGCGCAGTTCACGGATGGGTCTGCTGTCGCCAAGCAGTTCGTGCTCAAGCTCCTCCACCTGCATCGCACCTTTGCCACGCAAGCGCGCCATGCCAAACGCACGCCCCAAGGTAACTTGAACCCTGGACACATCGAACGGCAAGGTGTGGAAATCGAAGAACCACTCGCAGACGAAATCTCCGACGTTCTGCATGCGCAGCTCTTCAGCGCTCAACACGGCAATCCATTCGGTGTTGCTGCGCTTGATCATGTCCTTGACTGCGTCGGGGTGGCGCAGGTGCGACGCCTGCAGGCGCAGCAAGCCGACATCGCATGGGTACTCCAGCGCAGCGCCCAGCGTACAGCTATGCACGTCCCAGCCCGCTCCACTCAGGCCTGGCAAAAGACGGTGGCAATCGTCGCAAGGATCGACAATGAGCAAGCGGCGTTGAGATGCAGGCTCGTGCATAACCTTTCCTTGGCGCCAAATTATGGTTTTTTACATGAAAACAGTAAGTTGCGACGCCCGAATTAACAGTAGCAACGAACTTGGCGCCGCCCACTACCGTTTGTCTGTAAACGGGAGTGGCCACAATTCGACAAGGGAATTTTCACCGGTTGATGACGTCACACGGGGCGTAGAATGGAGAGTCATTTCTCCGCCCCCAAAAAATTTACAACTGCCATGTGACTTGAACACCGACTTGGAGCATCAGTACGAATAACCCCGCGCTGCGTATCGCGAAATGTTTTAGCGAGCACTCGACAACGCGGACTTCACTTCGATGTTTGGGACCATAGAGAGACCGAACCATGAATGCCCCGCTCCGTGTCAACGAAGCACTGCTGATTGCCGACCATGCCTTTGAACCCTTCCAGTGCGTTGCCTGGGATGCCCCAAACGGTTCGGGCGAGCTGAGTCTGGCAGTCATCGACCGGACCAGCACCCGTATCGGCAGCAAACAGGTTTCCTCGCGTATCTATTCCGACCCAGCGCAATGGGCGAACCTGATCGAGGAAGTGCGTGCCGAACTCTCCGAAAAAGGTTATGACCTGCAACCTTGGTCGATGCCGAAGTAATAGCTGCGGGTGACACAAGTGCGTGCCAGTGCACGCACCTGTGAAACATGTGCTGTTACTGCCACGGCAACTTTCCTTATTGCGGCACAGTGTCGCAGCCTGCTGACAAGTGTCACTTTTGCATTACCTTGAAGTTTTGCAGGTGCCGGTATTCGGCTTGCAGTTCTTCGGCCAATTGTCTGGCACGCCCCAGGCGTACTGGCGCCATTTCCATATCCACCAGCAGGGTGTCGCAAGCCAGTGGTTGCACAGCGCCCCAACGCTGCAGGCGGCCATCGGTGAACACCAGGCAGCGCTGCAGCTCCTGTGGACAGGCCTTGCGCCGCGCCAGGAGCCACTGACGAGCCTGGTCCAAGGCCGCGATCAGGGGGGTACCACCACCGGCGCCCAGCGCCTGCAACCAGGGTTGCAACGCTGCAGAGGCCTTGAGGCCATGGCGCTGCCATTGTGGCGTACCTCCGCTGGCGGTCAGCAAGGCCAGACGCGCTCGCTGGCGATAGGCCTGGTCGAACAGCTCTGCCAGCAGCCCTTTGGTGTGTGCCAACGCCTGGTGACGACGGGTCGACGCTGAGGCGTCGACGATCACCAGCCATAATTCGTTCGCTTGGGCCCGTCGCTGTTGCCAGCACAGATCCTTGCGCACGCGTGGCCGCCCCTTGAGCAGGGTCGGCAACCAGGCAACCCGGCCGGTGGCAGCCGCCTGAACACGGCCCCGGCTGGCGCCCTTGAGCGGTCCGACGCGGGGCCTGGCATCCGTCGCCTTGGCGTCAGGCGGGCGGATGCTCAGGGCTTTTTTGCCCAGTTCGGCACCTCGCGGCGGGCCCCGGTGGCTACCGGCTGAGGCGCCATGGCGCCCCAATCCCCCTGCCCGCCTTGCCTTTGCCCTTCTCCTTGGCCGCCCTCCGGCGCTGCCGATGGCGGCATGGCGGGGGGCGAGACCCGACGGCGGTGGCGCAGGGCGAACTCCGCTACGGCGTCGACATCTTCCTCTGCAATGACTTCGGCGCCGCGCCAGGCGCAGTGGGCGCGGGCTGCTCGCAGCCAGACCAGATCGGCACGCAGGCCATCGACGCCAGCGGCGAAGCAGCGCTCGGTGATCCAGGCCAGAGCCTGGTCATCCAGGGCAATACGCTCGAGCCGCTGACGCGCGGCCTGACAGCGTTCACGCAGTTGCGCCTGGGCTGCGGCCCATTGCGCGCAGAACGCTTGAGGGTCGCTGTCAAAAGCCAGACGGCGGCGAATGATGTGCTGACGAGCGTCTGGGGTAGGCACCCCTTCAAGAGCCACATTCAAGCCAAACCGGTCCAGCAGTTGCGGGCGCAGCTCGCCCTCTTCCGGGTTCATCGTGCCAATCAGCACGAACCGGGCGCTGTGGCGATGAGAAATGCCGTCGCGCTCGACTCGGTTGGTTCCGCTGGCCGCCACATCCAGCAGCAAGTCCACCAGGGTATCGGGCAGCAGGTTGACTTCATCGACGTACAACACGCCGCCGTCAGCCTGGGCCAACACTCCTGGGGAAAACTGCGCCTTGCCCTGGCCCAGCGCCGCGTCCAGGTCAAGCGTACCGACCAGCCGCTCTTCACTGGCGCCCAAAGGCAAGGTGACAAACGGCCCTTCACCCAGCAAATCCGCCAAACCACGCGCCAAGGTGCTCTTGGCCATGCCGCGCGGACCTTCGATCAGTACGCCGCCAATCCTCGGGTCGATGGCCGTCAGGCACAGCGCCAGCTTGAGGTCGTCGGCGCCAACCACGGCCGCCAGGGGAAATTGTACGGGTTCACTCATTTCAAGCCTGTTCCTCGCCGTCGAGCAACTGCTCCTCGAGGGCCTCTCGATAATCGCCTGGGGCCTGCCAGAGGCCTCGTTGCTGAGCCTCCAGCAAGCGCTCGGTCAGATCGCGCAGGGCCTCTGGATTGTGCTCGCGCATGAATTCGCGCGTCGCCGGGTCGAGCACATAGGCATCGGCCAGGGACTGGTAATGATGGTCATCGATCAGGTGCGTGGTGGCATCGAAGGCGAACAGGTTGTCGACCGTCGCGGCCATTTCGAAAGCCCCCTTGTAACCGTGGCGCTTCACCCCGTCGATCCACTTGGGGTTCAGCGCACGCGCACGAATGACTCGGTTCAGCTCTTCCTTCAGGGTACGGATACGGGGGCGGTCGACCTGGCTGTGATCGCCGTGATAACTGGCCACTGTCGTACCGGCCAGCGTCTCCGAGGCCGCCAGCATGCCACCCTGGAATTGGTAATAGTCGTTGGAGTCGAGCACGTCGTGCTCGTGGTTGTCCTGGTTCTGCAACACCGCCTGCACCTGACTCAGGCGACGGGCGAACTGAGTGCGTGCCGGTGTGCCCTGGTCAGCGCTGCCATAGGCATAACCACCGTGGTTGAGGTAGACCTCGGCCAGGTCCTCACGCTGCTGCCACAAGCGTCCATCGATGGCGTTCTGCACGCCGGCGCCATAGGCGCCTGGCTTGGCACCGAAAATCCGCCAACCCGCTTCACGGGCGGCCTGCTCGGCCGAGACGCCTTGTGCGATCAGCACTTCACGCTCACTGCGCACCCGAGCCGCCAGAGGGTTAAGGTCATCTGGCTCATCCAGTGCAGCCACCGCTTGCACGGCGGCATCGAACAGCCGGATCAGGTTACCGAAGGCATCTCGGAAAAAGCCCGAAACACGCAAGGTCACGTCCACCCGAGGGCGGTCCAGCAGGCTCAGGGGCAATATCTCGAAATCATCGACCCGCTGGCTACCGGTCGCCCACACCGGCCGAACGCCCATCAATGCCATGGCCTGGGCGATGTCGTCGCCCCCCGTGCGCATGGTTGCCGTGCCCCAGACCGACAGGCCCAATTGGCGCAGATGGTCGCCATGGTCCTGCAGATGACGCTCCAAGACAAGGTTGGCCGAAGCGAAGCCCAGGCGCCAAGCCGTGGTCGTGGGCAGGTTGCGCACATCCACGGTGTAGAAGTTGCGGCCGGTGGGCAGTACGTCCAGACGGCCACGGCTGGGCGCACCACTGGGGCCGGCAGGCACGAAGCGCCCCTCCAGCGCTGCCAGCAGGCTGCCGATTTCGGCCGCCCCACAAGCATCCAGATTCGGCGCGACCTTGTCCTGCAGCGCCTGCACCACCTCACGTACCGACTGCCACGGGGCTTGCTCGGGCAGTCGCAGCGTGCCGGCCAGGGCTTGCTCGATCACCTGCAAGGCCATCAGTTCGAGGCGTTCGCGGGTGTCGCCACAGGTTCGCCACGCCGAACCGCTGACGGCCTGCAACACGTCGGGGCGCGACCCTTGCCAGGGTTGACCGAGCTCGCAGTCCAGCGGATCGAAGCCCAGTTCCAGCGCCTTGGCCAGGGCTCGCGGCAAGCTGGCGTTGCCACCACGACCATCGCCACGCTCTACCCGCAGCAAGGCGAGCAAGGTATCCAGACGCAGCCGTCCTTCAGGAGATTGGCCGAACACATGCAAGCCATCGCGGATCTGCGACTCCTTGAGGTCGCACAGGTACGTATCCAGACGCGGCAACCATACCGTTGCGTCGTCCAACTGGCCTTCGAGCTGAAGTTCGCGGTCGATATGGTTGACCTTGACCAGTTCGAGTATGTCGCGCTGAAGCTCGCGGGCACGCCGCGGGTCAAGCAGTTGCGCCTCGTAGTATTCATCGGCCAGTTGTTCCAGGTGGCGCAGCGGGCCGTAGGTTTCGGCGCGGGTCAGTGGCGGCATCAGGTGGTCGATGATCACCGCTTGGGTACGGCGCTTTGCCTGTGCGCCCTCACCCGGGTCGTTGACGATGAACGGGTAGATGTTCGGCAGCGGCCCTAGCAATGCATCGGGCCAACATTGGGCGGATAGGCCGACCCCCTTGCCAGGCAGCCATTCGAGGTTGCCGTGCTTGCCGACATGGATCACCGCATCGGCGGCGTAGGCATGACGCATCCAGAAGTAGAACGCCAGGTAGCCGTGCGGCGGAACCAGATCGGGGTCGTGGTAGACGGCGCTGGGATCGACCTGGTAGCCGCGTGCGGGCTGGATGCCGACGAAGGTCAGGCCAAAGCGCAGACCCGCTACCATCAGGCGGCCACTGCGGAACATCGGGTCCTGCTCGGGCGGCCCCCAGCGCTCCAGCACGGCTTGGCGGTTGGCATCCGGCAGACGTTCAAAGGCTGCCTGATAATCCGCCAGGCTCAGGCTCTGGGCACAGGGGCGCTGGTCCACGTGGTCGAGGTCGTTGGTGACACCGCCCAGCAGTTGATGGATCAACGCGGTGCCGCTGCCAGGCAGCTCGCTCGTCGGATACCCCTCGTCCTGCAGGGCCTTGAGGATATTCAATGCAGCGGCCGGCGTATCCAGGCCGACACCGTTGCCAATGCGCCCGTCACGGGTCGGGTAGTTGGCCAGCACCAGGGCGATGCGTTTCTGGCCATTGGGCAGGCGCGCAAGCTCCACCCAGCGGCGCGCCAACTCGGCAACGAAATCCATGCGCTCGGGATGGGCGCGGTAGCACACCACGTCCGCCTGGCTACGCTCGCTGCGCCAGGCCAGATCCTTGAAACTCACTGGCCGGGTGATGATGCGCCCGTCAAGCTCGGGCAAGGCGATATGCATGGCCAGGTCGCGGGCGCCCAGGCCCTGCTCGCTTGCCTCCCAGCCGGGCTGGTTGTCCTGGGCGCAGATCGCTTGCAGAACTGGAATGTCGCGCCGGAATGGTCGCGAATTGGGTCGCTCTGGGCTGGACAGGGCAAACCCGGTCGTGTTGATCAGGACTTCGGCTTCGACCTCTTCCAGCCAGGCCTCGACCTGCTCCAGGCAGGCGCTTTCCTTGAGGCTGGCCACCGCGATGGGCAATGGATTGAGCCCGGCCTTCTGCAAGCGCTTGCAAAACACGTCGATGAATGCGGTATTGGCCGCCTGCAAGTGCGAGCGGTAAAACAGCACCGGTGCCACCGGCTGTTCCGGGCGCCAATGGCCATACCAGTCTTGGATTGATGCACTGGCCTTGGTGGGGTGATAGACGGCGGTCCGGGGCAGCGGTTGAGGCTCGTCCCAGGCGTAGTCGCAGCCCAGCCACTGGCTAGCGATGCAGTTGAACAGGTTGACGGCATTGGCCTTGCCGCCCTGGCGCAGGTAGTGCCACAGGCGGTCCGCCTGCTCGGGGGCCACCGTGCTCAAACCGGTAAGTTCGGGGTCCGGGCGATCATCGCCGGGCACCAGAATCAACTGCACCCCGCGCGCTGCCAGTTCGACCAGCTGTTCGACGCCATAGCGCCAGTAGCCGACGCCGCCGTGCAGCGAGACCAGGATCACCTTGGCATGGCGCAGCACCTGGTCGACATACAGGTCGACCGAAGCATGGTTCTGCACCTGCATAGGGTTGGCCAGACGTACGCTGGGGAAGCCAGGCGGCAGTTGCTCGGCGGTGTCGGCGAGCAACGCCAGGTGCGAATCGCCGCTGCAGAGGATCACCAGGTCGGCGGGGGTCTGGCCGAGGTCGGCGATGCTGTCGTCCGGCACGAAACCGCCGGGCTGGGTCCGCAGCAGGTGCATGGGTCAGGCGCCCAGGGCCTTGCGCAGTCGCGCTTCCAGTTCACTGGCGTTCAGCTCCTGGCCGATCAGCACCAGGCGGGTGATACGCGGCTCGTCGGCGCGCCAGGCGCGATCGAAATGCTTGTCGAAGCGCGTGCCCACGCCCTGCACCAGCAGGCGCATCGGCTTGCCCGGAATGGCCGCGAAGCCTTTGGCGCGCAGAATGCCGAATTCGACCACCAACTGGGTCAGGGCATCGAGCAGCAAGCTTTCATCGGCTTCGGGCAGGTCGATGGAGATGGAGTCGAAGGCATCGTGGTCATGATCGTCATGGTCGTCGTCATCGTGGTGCGAATCGTGGTGGGTGCGGCGACCGTCGATATGCGCCTCGGATTCAGCCCCCACGCCCAGTAGTACGTCCAGTGGCAGGCGACCGCTGCTGGCTTCGATCACCTTGACTGCTGGCGGCAGCTCTTCGGCGACTTCCGCCCGGACCTTAGCCAGGCCTTGGGCGTCGATCAGGTCGGCCTTGTTGAGCACCACCAGGTCGGCACTGGCCAGTTGGTCGGCGAACAGTTCGTGCAGCGGCGATTCGTGGTCCAGGTTGGGGTCGAGCTTGCGCTGGGCATCTACCTGGTCTGGATAGGCTGCGAATGTGCCGGCGGCCACCGCCGGGCTGTCGACCACGGTGATGACGGCGTCCACAGTGCAGGCATTGCGAATTTCCGGCCACTGGAAGGCCTGTACCAGGGGTTTTGGCAGGGCCAGGCCGCTGGTTTCAATGAGAATGTGGTCGAGGTCGCCACGGCGCGCCACCAATTCGCGCATTACTGGGAAGAACTCTTCCTGTACGGTGCAGCACAGGCAGCCATTGGCCAGTTCGTAGACGCGTCCGCTGGCTTCTTCCTCGGTGCAACCGATGCTGCACTGCTTGAGAATTTCGCCGTCGATGCCCAGTTCGCCGAATTCATTGACGATTACCGCGATACGGCGGCCTTGGGCATTGTCGAGCATGTGCCGGAGCAACGTGGTTTTGCCCGAGCCGAGGAAGCCGGTGACGATGGTGACGGGTAGCTTGGCCAGTGTTTTCATGTCGCAATGCCCTTGGCAGGATGGCGGGCATGCGGGACGAGAGCCACGGGCCAGTGGCCGGGCTTGTTCGCCACCGGATCACCCCGCCCGGTTGAAAGTCGAAATCGTCCGAGGCAGGTCTCCTGGCTTGCACTGCTTCGCCCTCTCTCTGCGGGGGCTTGTGGGATGACGCCTTCCCGCGCTTGGGCGCAGTGGCTGTGTCGATCCGTTGTCGGTGCTTACAGTTGCGGGGGCAGCCGCGGCTTGTACCGCGTTCCCGTCTTAGCTTCGGCGCAGCCGAAGAACCTCGAAGCGGCAAGGCTACGCGTGGGGTGGCAGGTGGTCAACTGTTCGCACAATCGCTCGACCCATTTGTAGCCGGTCTTTCGGCTGATCTCGTAGGCCTGGCATAGGGCGCTGAAGCTGGGCGCCCCTTGCAGGAATCCGCGATGAAAAGCATTTTCAGGTCCATAGGTTTCAGCTCTCGCCAAGGCATGGTCAGAACCTCGAATACCGACCCTGTCAGTCAAAGACTGTTACCTATGTGCGTGATCTGATTTGTAACCCATGTGGGTGAGTCATGCCGCCAGACCTTTTTGGCTACTTTTTGGGGCGTCTGCCAAAAAGTGACCCGCTGTAAGAGCGGAAAGGTGGTTGAGCGTCGCTTTGGCAAATGGATATGCCCATGCATCCATAAACCAAAACTTTGAAGCACAGATTTAAGGGCGGCATTCAGATAGCGTGAATATCCATTCGCCATGGAGGCGCTCATTCACCTTTTCGCCTTTACGGCGACCTACTTTTGCTCTTGGGCAAAAGTAGGCAAAAACCGCTG
>NZ_AUEC01000022.1 GCF_000425785.1 Pseudomonas taiwanensis DSM 21245 | reverse complement strand
CTTGTAGGAGCGGCTTTAGCCGCGATAGGGCCAGCCCAGCCAACACAAGTCTCACGCCTTAATGCAGCGTTCGCGGTTCCGCTGGCATCTGCACGTGTATCAACGCCGTCTTCAGCAGTATGCGCAGCGCTTCAAGCTCATGCATCGTGGCCATGATAAGGATCGAGGTCGGCGACTTGGGCTGCAGCAGAATGGCCTGGTGCACGACGGTTTGAGCGCAGGCATAGTCCGTGGCCTGGATAAGGGTGTCTTCGAGGAAGGGGAATTGTGGGGTGGATCGGGGATCATCGTTAGCATGGTGTAAACCTCTGTCGGTTGCGCCGACGCCCCTGCTGTCAAACATATGGGTGGCGGCTGTACGCGGGTTGACAGACCGGTCGACAGAGTAAACCCGGCGCACACGAGGTGCCCCACGCACAGCCACCATATAAGGCAATCCACAATGCGTCCGTCGAAATCGGCCTGTCAAAGCCGGTCGTTGATCAGTAACGACCGCCCGACACTAGAGCGCGACCCAGATCACCGCAATGGCTTTGGGGGATTGCGAGTATGTTTCGGAAACGTCTTACAGGGATTAGGGGAAGTCCGAAGAATCTACTGGGAGGCCAAGAAGAACGTGATCTTTGTCAGTTGATAATGCCGTCTTTTGCATAGAGTTTAGGCATTTAACAAGTTAGCGATAGCACTGCTCAAAATATAAACTTCGGCGACACCTGAAACCCCAGATAGGAATTTTAGGTGCCGCGGTAGATGAGGCCAGGTAAGACCTCAAGTTTTTCTAATATCGCTGGCGGTATCCTTGGTGTCTGTCGTTAGAAGCTTCAGGTAGCTTTCCTGGTTCGCCTGGGTCATGTATCGTTCTTTACCGCCGAGTGTTATTTTTGTGAACGTCTCTAACGCTTTTTGGTTTTCTATGGCGTAACCGAGATGCGTCTCGTATTCGCTCAATTTAATTCCTTCTGTACGCGTGTTTCCAGGCGCTGTCTTGCTTCCGTAGTTCGGTGCGTTTATGGCCTTGTACTGTTTGACTTTTCTGGTGAGGAAAGAGGTTGTTATTTGCATGTTTTTCTTTAATTTATTGTACTCTGTCTTGCTTAATGATTGTTGTTTTGCTTGAGCGAGATCCTTGAGGGGGAGGTGTGCCGCTTCCAGTCGCTCAGCCGATGTGGGACGTTTGCTCTTATTTGTGAAAAAATTCCAAATGCTGCTATGACCTGACGGATCAATTTTGTTTATCGGATCACCCTCGCAATATGCATAGGCGTTCACTCCCCCAGCGTCAAAAGGACTCTGGTCGTCAGCTGAGTGGAAACGCATTAGGCTGGGGTTGTAGCACCGGTAGCCATTGCCTAGCAGATAGGTGCCTGTAGCATTCACGTATTCGCCGTTATATGCCAGCAGTGAAAGCTGTGCCTGCGCAGTCGGACAGTACCCGTATGCAGCATAGCTTAACACGTTAGGCATGTTTGAGGTTTTGATAAGAAAAACAGAGCCCGAATCATCAGTCGCTATACGTTTTCCTCCGAAGGTGCCTGACTCGCTATATCTCTCAGCCAGTGGCAAGCTCCTATGTCTAATAACTGAGCTGGTCAAATTGCCCCGCTGTATATTGGTTAACTGGCCGTCATTGTAGAAGAGCAAACTTTTCTCAGTAGTGTGTCGTTTCAATGTTAAGTCCTCGTTCACTGATATGTGGTGCTTTGCTGCTATCTTCCCGACGGCTGCCCTGTGGTCCCTTTCACCCCATGGCAGTGCTCCTGGAAAAACCAGAGTCGGCTTGCCGATACCTCTGGCCAACTCGTCTGGAGGTATCGGAAACCTCTAGGCGTGATGCTTGATCGCCCAATGTACTTTCACCTGACTGCAAAGCCTGCGCCTGCGAGCCGTTGGCAACAACTGGCAGAAATATCAGGTCATTGAACATGCGTAGCGGTAAAGGAGCGCCAAATTGTTAGGGTGTCGTATCGGTATGCTGACGCTTCCTCCGATACGCGGCCCGGAACAAACCTCCAAACGCCCAGTCCAACGCCTCGTTTCCCCGGCCATTCCGGCCCATGAGGTCCCTCCCGATGAAAGCATTCACCCTGGCAACCCTGATGACCCTGGCCGCAAGCCCGGTGTTCGCCTTCAACCTCAGCGACGCCGCCAATGCCGTGTCGGCCATGCAGAACCAGAATCAGAGCCAGCAAGGCCAGGTACAGGCGCCCGAAGCGCAGGCCAGTTTGCTCAATACCTTGGGCAGCGAACTGAACATCACCCCGGAACAGGCCATCGGCGGGGCAGGGGCGATGTTGGGGCTGGCGCGT
Organism: Pseudomonas taiwanensis DSM 21245; assembly: GCF_000425785.1. GTDB lineage: Bacteria > Pseudomonadota > Gammaproteobacteria > Pseudomonadales > Pseudomonadaceae > Aquipseudomonas > Aquipseudomonas taiwanensis. Next base: position 125,211 of record NZ_AUEC01000022.1, on the reverse strand, counting down.
AACAACCTGAGCAGCGACGACTATGGCCAGCTGACCAAGGCTGTGCCAGGGCTGGACCTGCTGTCGGGCGCCAATGCGCTGGGCGGGTTGAGTGGGTTGGGCGATTTGTTGGGCAAGAACAGCGAAAGCCAGTCGGCGCTGAGTAACGCGTTGGGTAACAACGTGGAAAACCGCAGCGACCTAGACACTGCGTTCAAGGCGCTGGGCATGGACACTGGGATGATCGGGCAGTTTGCTCCACTGATCCTGCAGTACCTCGGACAGCAGGGCATCGCTGGGTCGCTGCTGCAGAACCTGGGTAGCCTGTGGACCACGCCGGTACCGGCGACAACACCGTCGGTTTGATTGGCACTGTTCAGTTGAGCCGATTGAAATGGCCGTGGCCTTTCACAAGTGAAGCCAGCGTAGGTTATCAACGCCAAGCTGCGACCGCAGGCTGGCAGCATGTCTTCGGATGCTATCGATGGTGTTTTGATGGTCGATATAGAGTTCGGTGCCGGGTGTCAGAAGGGCAACGTCTCGCTCGAATCGCTGTATGTGCCCATGAGCCACCACCAAGTCATCGTAAATCCTTGAGGCATCTTCCATGCTCCGTGTCGGTGGCGTGCTAGGTTGCGCAGCACTGGGCACTGCGATCCTATCGCCTGACCGGGCAGGCGCGTTGTGAGCCTGGCCAGCTCGGGCGTTGGCTACATCCCGTCGCGAATACAATCCACGGCCACCTTCTGGAGCAAACGGGTGTCTACCAGGCTGTCGGGCGGCGTGTTGTTGCCTAGGCATTAACCGCCGACCCTGCTGTTGAAACATTTGCTCGGGTTCAACAATCGGCCCCCGGGAGCGCCACAAATCAGGTCTGACTTTTTGTTGCATGCCCGCATGCCCGCTGGGGTCTCGTTGATTCACTGGATCACCTGTGCAATAGCCATACGCATTCAGGCCGCCTTTGCCAAACGGGCTCAAGTTATCAGGTGCGCTAAAACGCATGATTGCCGGGTTGTAAGGACGATAGCCATTTCCAAGCAGGTATGTTTCAGAGTGCCTTTCTAGCAGTTCCCCGTTGAAGCCGAGTAGTTCCTGATGTGAAAAGCGATATTGAACATGTCCATAAGGTGTGTAAGCGCGAAGCGATGCACTATTTATCCGATATTCCACATGCGTTCCCCTTAAACTCGATAGCTTCTGAGTGTGACGTTGAGATATTTCAATCGGTCATGCGCCTCGTCAAGCCACGTTGCAAGTTCCTCCAGTTCAGTCTGGTATCTTTTCGCACTGATGCCCAAACTTTTCGCGAAGACGGACGTCGAGGGCTCCATGAGAAAATTGAATTCTTTTGTTTTCCGCCTTACGCGTTGAGTAAATTTTTGAATGTAGTCTTGTAAGGACTGCTTTTCTTTAATAAGCCGGCTTCTTTGTATGTCGTGTTCGTCCGTGTAGATGACGCTAGTTATTTTCCTATCAAATGTTACTTTCTTTTTTGGCGCGCGTTTCAACTGGGTAGTTGAGGGTGGGGGCGGCTGGCTATTTTCAGCCCAAAACTTCCGTAGCTGAGCAAATGTTCGCGCATGACCTGTGTCATCCCGGAAATTGATCGGATTACAGTTACAGTCTGCATAAGCGTTATATCCGCCCTGCCCAAAGGGGCTGAGATTATCGGGCTTATGGAAGCGCATTAGGGTTGGACTGTAGCTACGGTAACCATTGTCCCAATGGGTAGCTGTCGGTCAGCGGATCGCTCTTTTCGCCATTGAAGCCAAGCAGGGTGCCAAACCAAGCTTGACTGTCGATGTATCCGTATGGGGTGTAGGCCAAAGCGGCTATCTTCAATGGCAGATACCTCGCAATAGACGGTGCTACGTAAGTCTTTGCCTTTGCGAGGCCTCGCACAACTAGCAGAATTATCAGTATCCGCAGGCCAAGCTCAGCCCGCTTCGGAGAAATCCACCAAACTGACTGGACGACGGAAGCCGGCTGTAAGCACCGCCAGGTAGGCTAACCCCAGTGCAAACCAGCACAACCCGATCACCAGCGTCAGTGCCGACAGGCTGGTCCACAGCCACAAGGTCAGCCCCAACCCCACCAACGGCACCACGCCATAGCGCAGCAGCCCTACGAGGTGACGCTGAGCCCCATCGTTCATCAGGTGCGTCTTCACCACCGCCAGGTTTACCGCCGAAAACGCTACCAGCGCCCCGAAGCTGATCAGCGAAGCGAGGGTCGACAGGTCGATCACCAACGCCAGCAGCGAGAACGCAGACACCAGGGCAATGGCGAACACTGGCGTGCCGAAGCGTGGCGACAGGTAGCCGAACGTGCGCTGCGGCAGCACGTTGTCCCGTCCCATGGTGAACAGGATGCGCGACACCGCCGCCTGCGAGGCCAGCGCCGAGCCCAGGCTGCCGGCGACATAGGCGGCAGTGAAGAAGTTGGTCAGGAACTGGCCCCCGGCCTTGAACATCACTTCATTGGCCGCCGCATCGGCGTTAGCGAAGCTGCTGCCTGGTAACACCAGCTGGCTGGCATAGGCCAACACAGTGAACAGCAACCCGGCAAACAGGGTGGTGAGGATGATCGCCCGGGGTACATCGCGGCGGGCGTCGCGGCACTCCTCGGCCAGGGTCGAGACGGCATCGAAGCCGAGGAACGACAGGCACAGTACCGCCGCGCCGGCCATCAGGGGGCCGAAGCCTGGCTTGGTGCCGTCACCCAGCAGCGGCGACAGCAGGTCGAGCGGCTGGCCCGCCAAGGTCTTGCAGGATAGACCGATGAACACGCCAATGAAGACGATCTGCGCACCGACGATCAGGTTGCTGGTCTTGGCCACCGAGTTGATGCCGACCACATTGAGCACTGTCACCAGTGCGATCGAGCCAAGCACGAAGGCCCAGGCGGGAACGGCCGGGAAAGCAATGTTGAGGAACAGGCCAATCAGCAGGTAGTTGATCATCGGCAGGAACAGGTAGTCGAGCAGCAGCGACCAGCCTGCGAGGAAGCCCGCATTGGGGCCGAAGGCCATGTTGGTGTACGAGTACGCCGAGCCCGCGACTGGGAAGCGCTTGACCATGAAACTGTAGGACGCAGCGGTAAACAGCATGGCTACGAGGGTGACGAGGTAGGCGCCGGCAGTGCGGCCACCGGTGAGTTCAGTGACGATGCCGTAGGTGGTGAAGATGGTCAGCGGGACCATGTACACAAGGCCGAAGAACACCAGGGCGGGCAGCCCTAGGACACGGCGCAGTTGGGCGGGGGCGGAGCTAGGTTGATTGGCCATCGACTCGATCCAGGCTTTTTGTAGTTGTGCTTTGGTCGATTTTTATCCACTTAGGTAGGTAATGACAAAAAAGTATTACTTATTCTAATTATTAGCCTCGTTTTTAATCGGGGTTACGCCTAACCCTGTGCCGGCCTCTTCGCGGGTAAACCCGTGCAGAGGCCCTTACAGGCAATTAATTCAGTTCATCTCGGCGCGCAATTGTTCAATCCGCTGGTCCTTCTCCACCCACAACTGGTTTACCCAGGCCTGTATGGTCTGGCGAAACGCGGGGTCGTTCTCGTAGTCCCCCGACCACAATACCGGGTCCAGCTCGCGCACCCGAATGTCGATAATCACCCGACTAATGCTGCCATTGAGCAACGCCCAGAACCCAGGCGCCTGGTTGCCGGGGTAGACGATGGTCACGTCCAGCAGTGCATCGAGCTGCTCGCCCAGCGCCGCCAGCACGAACGCCACGCCGCCGGCCTTGGGCTTGAGCAGGTGGCGGTAGGGCGACTGCTGCGCCTGGCGCTTGGCCTCGCTGAAACGGGTGCCTTCCAGGTAGTTGACCACGGTCACCGGCTGGCGCTTGAACAGCTCGCAGGCCGCCTTGGTGATCTCCAGGTCCTTGCCCTTGAGCTCGGGGTGTTTTTCCAGGAAGGCCTTGCTGTAGCGCTTCATGAAGGGGTAATCCAGCCCCCACCAGGCCAGGCCCAGCAGGGGCACCCAGATCAGCTCCTTCTTGAGGAAGAACTTGAAGAACGGCGTACGACGGTTGAGGCTTTCGATCAGCGCCGGAATATCGACCCAGGTCTGGTGGTTGCTGACGGCCAGGTACGAGGTGTCCTGACGCAGCTTCTCGATGCCGCGAATGTCCCATTGGGTCGGGATGCACAGGGCGAAGATCATCTTGTCGATCTCCGACCAGGTTTCGGCAATCCACATCACCGCCCACGAGGCGTAGTCTCGCCCACGGCCTGGCAACACCAGTTTTAGCAGGGCGAAGACCAGCAGCGGGCCGATCAGCACCAGGGTGTTGAGCAGCAGCAGGGTGGTCGTAAGAATGCCGGTAAACAGGCGACGCATAAGCAGACTCTTGTTGTGTGAATTTTGCGGGTGGCAATGATAAGCAGGGCTGTGCCATACGCCAAACGTCGAATGCTCGACGGTTGGTACAAATGTTTCACATTGTGTTGTTTAAGGTGTGACAACGAACCTATCCTGCTTGCGCAGTCTAAGCACTGACTCTTCTCAAGGAAGTTTGCCTGTGAAACCTCTGCTTGCCCTGTTGTCGCTGTTGGCGTTGCCGGTGATGGCTGCCGAGCCCACCCTATACGGTCGCTACGAATACATCGCCCTGCCTGAGATTGGCGAAACCCTGAAAGCCAAGATGGATACCGGTGCCTACACCGCGTCGCTGTCGGCCAAGGATATCGAGCTGTTCACCCGCGATGGCGAGGAGTGGGTCCGCTTCCGCCTGGCGACCAAGGACGCCGACGGCAAGGTCTATGAGCACAAGCTGGCGCGCATCAGCAAGATCAAGAACCGTGCTGACGAAGAGGAGGAGGGCGATGCACCGGAGCTCTCGAAACGGCCGGTGGTCGACCTGGAACTGTGTCTGGGTGATGTGAAGCGCACGGTGGAGGTCAATCTGGTCGACCGCAGCAGCTTCAACTACCCATTGCTGGTGGGCGCCAAGGCGCTGCGCGAGTTCAAGGCCGCGGTCAACCCGGCCAAGCGGTTCACGGCGGGCAAGCCGGACTGCTGATTCGGTTTTGGCTGTGATGGCGGCATCGCCGGCATGCCGGCTCCTACAGATTTCACACCCCTGTGGGAGCCTGCTTGCCGGCGATGCGCCTGATCAGGCAGCCGGCGCCGTCGCTACCATCGACGGCCGCTTGATCACCTCGGCATACCACGCCGCGAGTCCGGGCTGTTGCGCCCGCCAGCCGAACTCAGGCTGACGCAAGTCCAGGTAACCCAGCGCACAGGCCACACCAATCGCCGCGATGTCGAACCCCGATGCCAACTCGGCCAGGTGCTCGCGTTCCAGGTTGGCCAGGCTGCGCCGAATCTTCTCGCTTTGCGCGGCCACCCAGCCATCCCAACGCTTGTCTTGCGGTCGCAGGAAGGTCTCGTAGCGGGTCGATACCGCCGCATCCATGATCGCATCGGCCTGGGAGGCCAGGGTCATGCGCCGCCAGCGAGCCGAGCCTTCCCGGGGAATCAGCGGAGTGCCGACGTGCTGGCAGTCCAGGTACTCGCAAATGACGCGGCTGTCGTGCAGCACGGTGCCATCTTCCAGGCGCAGTGCTGGGATCTTGCCGATGGGGTTGCCCTGGTTGAGTTGCTCGTCGCCGCTCACTGGGCTGATGTTCACGGGCTGCAGGGCCACGCGGTCAAGCTGGGCGGTTTCGTGCAGCACCACCATGACTTTGCGCACGAAAGGCGAAAGTGGCCCGTGGAAAAGGGTCATCGTGCTCATGGCTCAGTTGCCCTGCAGGCTGGGTGGCAGGCACACGCCAGTACCGCCGATGCCGCAATAGCCATCGGGGTTCTTGGCCAGGTACTGCTGGTGGTACGCTTCGGCGAAGTACACGGTCGGGGCCTGGTCGATTTCGGTGGTGATTTCACCAAAGCCTGCCTTGGTCAGTTCTGCCTGGAACGCATCACGGCTGGCCTTGGCCTGCTCCAGCTGTTCTGGGCTGGTGCAGTAGATCGCCGAGCGGTACTGGGTGCCGATGTCATTGCCCTGGCGCATGCCTTGGGTCGGGTTGTGCAGTTCCCAGAACATCGCCAGCAGTTCGCGGTAGCTCACCTTATCCTTGTCGAACACCACCAGCACCACTTCGGTATGGCCGGTCAGGCCCGAGCAGACTTCTTCGTAGGTGGGGTTTGGCGTGAAGCCACCGGCATAGCCGACCACGGTGCTGACCACGCCTTCACGCTGCCAGAAGCGGCGCTCGGCACCCCAGAAGCAGCCCAGGCCGAAGATGGCGAAGTCGATGCTGCCCTCGAAGAAGGGGCCCAGCAGTGGGGTGTCTTTGAAGACATAGTGGAATTCGGGCAGGGCCATTGGGGTTTCGCGTCCAGGCAGGGCCTGTTCCGCAGTAGGCATGACGTTTTTGTTCACCAGGATTTCCGAACGCAGGACCATGGCCGTTCCTCTGTGTGTCAGGTAGATGGGGGCTCGATCACCGGCAAGCCGGCGCCTACAGGGTCGTTCCGCAGGTACTGGGGATTGCCGGCGATGAGGCCGAATGGGTTCTATAGTGCCCGAGGTTGAGGCTGCTGTCAGTCCATTGGACCGCGCGGGTAGCGCTTGAGTTTTTCCGCCAGCTCCCGGCCCGGAATGGGCCGGTCGAACAGGTAGCCCTGGCCGACATCGCAACGGTGCCTGCGCAGGAACGCCAGCTGTTCTGGAGTTTCGATCCCTTCGGCCACTACCTTGAGCTTGAGGTTGTGGGCCATGGCCACCACCGCCGAGGTGATCTCCATGTCGTCCTGGTTGTCCGGGATTTCATTGATGAAGCTGCGGTCGATCTTGATGATGTCGATCGGAAACTTCTTCAGGTAGCTCAGCGATGAGTAACCGGTGCCGAAGTCGTCCATGGCCAGAGTCAGGCCCAGGGCCTTGAGCTCATCGAGCTGGCGGTGGGTGTCTTCGGTGGCCTCCAGCAGCAGGCCTTCAGTAAGTTCCAGCTCCAGCAGGTGCGGTGGCAGTTCTTCTTCCTTGAGGATCGAGCTGATCGAGGCGACCAGGTCGGGGTCGGAGAACTGCTTTGGCGACAGGTTGATGGCCACGTGCAGGTTGCCCATGCCTGCCTCGCGCAGTTGCTGGCTCATGCGGCACGACTGGCGCACCACCCATTTGCCGATGGGGATGATCAGGCCGGTTTCCTCGGCCACGCTGATGAACTGGTCCGGGCGAATCATGCCGCGCTCGGGGTGGTTCCAGCGCAGCAGTGCTTCCAGGCCGAGTAAACGGCCGCTGCGCAGGCACAGCTTGGGCTGGTAGAACACCTCCAGCTCGTTCTGGGTCAGGGCGCGGCGCAGGTTGTTCTCGACGAACAGCTTGTAGCTGGCCTCGGCGTTTAGCACCTCGGTGAACACTTGCACCTGATGCTTGCCGTTGGCCTTGGCCTTGTGCAGGGCAAGGCCTGCATTCTTCATCAGGGTGGTCGGGTCGCTGCCGTGCATGGGCGCGCAGGCCAAGCCCACCGACGCGGTGACGTTGATCAGCTGGTTGTCGACGAACATCGGTTTGTCGAGGGTGCGCAGCAGTTGGAGGGCGACGCCCTGGCCATCCTCCAGGCTGGTGCCGTTGAGCAGCACAGCGAACTCGTTGCTGGCGAAGCGGGCAAGGATGTCATTGGGGCTGAGGCTGTTGCGCAGGCGTCGGGCCAGGCTCACCAGCAGCTTGTCGCCGGTCTGGTGGCCGAGGCTGTCGTTGATCCGCTTGAAGTTGTCGATGTCCACCAGCAGCAGGCAGATCGGGCTGTCACCGTCGCGGGTGAAGTGGGTATCGAGGTTGCGGATGAACGCTGGGCGGTTGCCCAGGTTGGTCAGGTTGTCGGTATAGGCCAGGCGCTCGATGCGCTGCTGGGCCAGTTTGGACTGGGTGACGTCCTCGTAGATACCGATGTAGTGGGTCAGCTCTCGGTTATCGCCATATACCTTGGAGATCGACAGCTGCCCCCAGTAGGGTTCGAGGTTCTTGCGCCGGCTCTTGAATTCGCCTTGCCAGCTGTTGCCCATTTCCAGGCTCGACGGCGAGTCGAACAGCAGTTCGCTGAGATTCTCCAGCGCCGGCAACTCGGCCAGATGGTGGCCCTGGACCTCTTCGGTGCTGTATTGGGTGATGGCGGTGAAGCTGGGGTTGACGTATTCCACCACCCCGTCGCGGTTGACCAGCAGGAAGGCGTTGGCGCTTTGCTCGACCGCCCGCTGGAACAGGTGCAGGGCGCTGGCCGCGGTACGCCGGTTGTGGTTGGTGATGACCTGGGCGAACTGATCGGCCAGCTCGCCGGCAAAGGCAATCTCGTCGGACTGCCAGGCCCTTGGCTGCCCGGTCTGTTCCAGGCATAGCACGCCGACCACCTGGCCGTCGACGCGAATACTGGCGTCGAGCATGGCGTTGTTGGCCGGTAAAAGACTGTTGGCGAGCTCACGGGTGCGTGGGTCGTGGCTGGCGTTATGAGCATCGATGGCGCGGCTGGCATGCAGGGCTTCGAGGTAGTCCGGGAAGCGGCTGGCATCGATCGGCTCGGGCAGTTGGTGTTGCTGCTCGTGTCGGTACCAGGCGCTTATCGGTACCAGACGCTGCTCTTCCAGATGCCAGATGCTGGCGTTGTCGACCTTGTAGATTTCACAGGCGCTGCGGGTAATCAGCTCGGCGGCCTCGAGCAACGAGTTCTCTGCACTGTAGCGTTGGCGTGCCAGGCGCAGGATCAGGTCTTGCTGGCCACGTACCCGTTCCAGGTGTTCGAGCTGTTCCTGTTGTGCACGCTGGTTCAACTGCAGGGCCAGTTGCAGGCGGTTGTTGCGCGATTCGAGATCGTTTGCGTCCAACTCCGAGAGGTCGTCTGCCTGGTCGTCGAGCACGGTCAGGTAGCCGCGCAGCAACTGGCGGTTGTGCTGTTTGTAGGCCTCGCCGACCTCCAGCAGGCGCAGTGGCGCCTGTTGCGCATGCAGGGTGTAGCGCACTCGGTAGTAGCCACGGTGGGCCAGCTGTGCCTGGATCTCGTCATGCAGCTTGTAGCGGATCTCGGGTGCCATCAGGCTTGCATAGGGCGAGCCGATGAGCGCGCACAGTTCGGATGCGGGCAAGCCGAATTGACGCTCGCAGGCGGGGTCCAGGTAAAGCAGCGACCAGGTGGCTTCGTTCAGCCTTTCGAAACGCAGCATGCCGAGCCGCGAAGGCACGGGAAGCTGCGTGACGACCTCGGCCACCACACGACTGGTGGCATCGGGTTGGCTTTTCATCGAAGACTCGCTTGAAGAGGATGACGCTGCCTTGAGCGGCGCATCTGGCAAGGTTGCATCATGTCCCCGAGGCTGGCAAGCGGCTAGGGGGCTGTCATGTATATGTTTTCGGCTGCGGGGGGGAAATCCTTAGTTTGGCTGATGAGTTTGGGGGCTGTTCGACGAGAGGTTTTTGGTGTTTGTGAAATCGAGCGCCGCCTGCGCGACGCATCGCGAGCAAGGCTCGCTACCTTGATTGGCGTGAAACAACCGTAGGAGCGAGCCTTGCTCGCGATGCGTCGCGCAGGCGGCGCTCGATCGCAAAATCCTATCGGCGAACAAAAAAAAGCCCCGCCAATCGACGGGGTTGAGGTACGAGCGTGGCAGCTCGAAAAGGGTACCTGCCTCCGCGACGGGAGGCAGGCTGGCTGCGTGTTACAGCAGCATGGTGCGGATATCGCCCAGCACGTCGCCCAGACGCTTGGTGAAGCGCGCGGCGGCAGCGCCGTTGATCACACGGTGATCGTAGGACAGCGACAGCGGCAGCATCAGCTTCGGCTGGAAGGCCTTGCCATCCCAGACCGGCTGCATGGTTGCCTTGGAGACACCCAGGATCGCCACCTCAGGCGCGTTGACGATCGGCGTGAAGCCGGTGCCGCCAATGTGGCCGAGGCTGGAGATGGTGAAGCAGGCGCCCTGCATCTCGTCTGCCGACAGCTTCTTGGTGCGGGCTTTTTCGGCCAGCGAAGCGGCTTCGGCAGCCAGTTGCAGCAGGCTCTTCTGGTCGACGTTCTTGATCACAGGCACCAGCAGGCCGTCCGGCGTGTCCACGGCGAAGCCGATGTGCACGTACTTCTTGCGGATGATGGCCTTGCCGCTGGGGGCCAGCGAGCTGTTGAAGTCTGGCAGTTCCTTGAGCAGGAAGGCACAGGCCTTGAGCAGCAGTGGCAGCACGGTGAGCTTGACACCAGCCTTCTCGGCCACGGCCTTCTGTGCAACGCGGAAGGCTTCCAGCTCGGTGATGTCGGCGGAGTCGAACTGGGTGACGTGCGGCACATTCAGCCAGCTGCGGTGCAGGTTGGCGGCACCGACCTGCATCAGGCGGGTCAGGGCGACTTCTTCCACTTCACCGAACTTGCTGAAGTCCACGGCAGGAATCGGCGGGATGCCAGCGCCGCCAGTCGCACCGGCGGCTGCCGGGGCTTCCTTGGCCTTCTGCATCATGGCCTTGACGTAGACCTGTACGTCTTCTTTGAGGATGCGGCCGTGCGGACCGGTCGCGGCGACCGCGCCCAGGTCGACACCGAACTCACGCGCCAACTGGCGAACGGCCGGGCCTGCGTGAACCTTGGCATTGCTGCCGGCAGCCGGTGCGGTGGCGACCGGCGCCGGGGCGGCTGCCGGAGCGGCGGCCGGGGCTGGAGCAGCAGCTGGAGCGGCAGCGGCCGGAGCCGGAGCCGGAGCCGGAGCCGGAGCAGCAGCAGGCGTGGCGCCAGCGACTTTCAGCTTGAAGATCAAGTCGCCAGTGCCGACTTCATCTTCCAGCTTGCACAGCACTTCTTCGACCACGCCAGCGGCAGGCGATGGAATCTCCATCGAGGCCTTGTCGGACTCGAGGGTGATCAGCGACTGGTCAGCCTCGACGGTGTCGCCGACCTTGACCAGCACTTCGATGATCTTGGCCTTGCCCGACGAACCGATGTCCGGCACGTGGATGTCCTGAACGCTGGCGGCAGCGGGGGCTGCAGCCGGAGCAGGGGCGGCGTCGGCAGCCGGCGCCGGAGCGGCAGCCGCTGGAGCCGGAGCGGCCGCGGCCGGAGCCTCGGGCGCCGCAGCGGCGCCCTCGGCTTCCAGGACCAGCAGCTCGTCGCCTTCTTTCAGGCGATCGCCCAGCTTGACCTTCAGTTCCTTGATGACACCGGCCTTGGGCGCTGGAATCTCCATGGAGGCCTTGTCGGACTCCAGGGTCAGCAGGCTCTGGTCGGCCTCGATGCGGTCACCGACCTTGACGAACAGCTCGATGATTTCACCTTCACCGCTGCCGATGTCAGGTACGCGAATGAGTTCGCTCACTTAAAAATACTCCTCAGCAGTCCAGTGGGTTGCGCTTGTCCGGGTCGATACCGAACTTGACGATAGCGTCTGCCACCACCTTGGGTTCGATCTCGCCACGGTCAGCCAAGGCTTCCAGGGCAGCCAGCACGACGAAGTGACGGTCGACTTCGAAGAAGTGACGCAGCTTCTTGCGGCTGTCGCTGCGACCGTAGCCATCGGTACCCAGGACTTTGAACTCTTTGCTCGGTACCCACTGGCGAATCTGCTCGGCGAACAGCTTCATGTAGTCGGTGGACGCGATGACCGGGCCCTTGCGACCGGACAGGCACTCTTCGACGTAGGTCTTCTGAGGCTTCTGGCCAGGCTTGAGGCGGTTGGCGCGTTCCACGGCCAGGCCGTCGCGACGCAGTTCGTTGAAGCTGGTGACGCTCCATACGTCGGCACCGACGTTGAACTCGTCACGCAGGATCTTCGCGGCTTCGCGGACTTCGCGCAGGATGGTGCCGGAGCCCATCAGCTGTACGTGGTGCGCGGCTTCGCGGGTGTCTTCTTCGAGCAGGTACATACCCTTGATGATGCCTTCCTCGACACCGGCCGGCATGGCTGGCTGCTGGTAGGATTCGTTCATCACGGTGATGTAGTAGAAGATGTCCTGTTGCTCTTCGGTCATCTTCTTCATGCCGTCCTGGATGATCACCGCCAGCTCGTAGCCGTAGGTCGGATCGTAGGTGCGGCAGTTCGGGATGGTGCCCGCCATCATGTGGCTGTGACCGTCTTCGTGCTGCAGGCCTTCACCGTTGAGGGTGGTACGGCCGGCGGTACCGCCGATCAGGAAACCACGGGTGCGGCTGTCGCCAGCGGCCCAGGCCAGGTCGCCGATACGCTGGAAGCCGAACATCGAGTAGAAGATGTAGAACGGCAGCATCGGCTGGTTGTGGCAGCTGTACGAGGTACCGGCAGCGATGAACGACGACATGGCGCCGGCTTCGTTGATGCCTTCCTCGAGGATCTGGCCCTTCTTGTCTTCGCGGTAGAACATCACCTGGTCTTTATCGACGGGCTCGTAGAGCTGGCCGACCGACGAGTAGATGCCCAACTGACGGAACATGCCTTCCATACCGAAGGTACGGGCTTCGTCCGGGATGATCGGCACGATACGCTGGCCGATTTCCTTGTCCTTGACCAGCTGCGCCAGAATACGCACGAAGGCCATGGTGGTGGAAATTTCGCGGTCGCCCGAGCCGTCCAGGATCGCCTTCAGGGTTTCCAGTGGCGGGGTCGGCACGCTGAAGCTCTTGCTGCGGCGCTGTGGCACGAAGCCACCCAGGGCAGCACGGCGCTCGGCCAGGTACTTGGCTTCGGCGGAGCCTTCTTCGGGCTTGAAGAACGGCAGGTTCTCGAGGTCGGCATCCTTGACCGGGATGTCGAAGCGATCACGGAAGTGACGCAGGCTGTCGACGTCGACCTTCTTGGTGTTGTGCGCGGTGTTCTTGGCTTCGCCAGCACCGGTACCGTAACCCTTGATGGTCTTGGCCAGGATGACGGTAGGCTGGTCCTTGTGGTTGACCGCCTGGTGGTAGGCCGCATAGACCTTGTACGGGTCGTGGCCGCCACGGTTGAGCTTCCAGATTTCCTCGTCGGACAGGTCTTCGACCATGGCCTTGAGCTCTGGGGTGTTGAAGAAGTGCTGACGGACGTACGCACCGTCCTTGGCCTTGTAGTTCTGGTACTCGCCGTCGATGACTTCGTCCATGCGACGCTGCAGGGCACCGTTGGTGTCCTTGGCGAACAGTGGGTCCCAGAAACGGCCCCAGACGACCTTGTTGACGTTCCAGCCGCCGCCACGGAACACGCCTTCGAGTTCCTGGATGATCTTGCCGTTGCCGCGAACCGGGCCGTCCAGGCGCTGCAGGTTGCAGTTGATGACGAAGATCAGGTTGTCCAGCTTCTCGCGGCCAGCCAGGGCGATTGCACCCAGGGATTCCGGCTCGTCGCACTCGCCGTCGCCCATGAAGCACCAGACCTTCTGCTTGCCGGCCGGGATGAAGCCACGGGCTTCCAGGTACTTCATGAAGCGCGCCTGGTAGATCGCCTGGATCGGGCCCAGACCCATGGAAACGGTCGGGAACTGCCAGAAGTCAGGCATCAGCCAAGGGTGCGGGTACGAAGACAGGCCGTTGCCGTCCACTTCCTGACGGAAGTTGTTCATCTGTTCTTCGCTGATGCGGCCTTCCATGAAGGCGCGGGCATAGACGCCTGGCGAGGCGTGGCCCTGGAAGAAGATCAGGTCGCCGCCGTGCTCTTCGGTCGGGGCTTGGAAGAAGTAGTTGAAGCCGATGTCGTACAGGGTGGCGCTGGAGGCGAAGCTGGAGATGTGTCCGCCCAGGTCCGAGTCTTTCAGGTTGGTACGCATGACCATGGCCAGGGCGTTCCAACGTACCATCGAGCGAATGCGGCGTTCCATGAACAGGTCGCCAGGCATGCGTGCTTCGTGGGTGACAGGGATGGTGTTGCGGTATGGCGTGGTGATCGCATACGGCAGCTGGGAGCCACTACGGGTGGCCAGCTCGCCCATACGGGTCATCAGGTAATGAGCGCGGTCTTCGCCTTCTTTGTCGAGGACCGACTCCAGGGCATCCAGCCATTCCTGGGTTTCGATTGGATCGAGGTCTTGCATGGCTTGCTCCAGGGCGGAAAGGCCACCAGAATCGGTGGCCTGAGTTTGCGACTGGCCTTATGGGCAGACGTCGTGAATTCTTGGATTACCGGGGTCTCATCCGGCGCCGTGTAGTTTTACTACAAAAGCTTTCGCATTTCATGCTTTTACACGGTCGGGGTAGTAGTAATACTACAGAAATGCGACGTTTGGTCGCACCCTGCGTTGTGAGGAAAAACGTTCATGTTGGTTGGCGTTGTGCCGAAAACAGGTGGTTCTTGATGTTTTTTGCCAGTGATTCGTTTTTTTCAGCTATTTCCAACTTTTGTATGACAGTCCAACCGTGGTCGGGCTTCCCCTTGGCCGCCTCTACCCCTCACTTTCTCGCCGATCAAGGATAGTCCATGCGCCTGCCTTTGCCGCTCGATCTGCCCGCTACCCTGCAACCGCTGGTCGCTCGCAACCAGCAGTTCCTGCTCGATGCCATCGCCGGTCACCCTGAGCTGGACTTGCACGCTTGGAGCCTGGCCCATCGGCAACAGTTCGATCAGGTAGCCGCGGCCAGTGACTTCGTCCTGGGCCTGGCCCAGCGCGAACCGGCCATGCTGTTCGAACTGGTCGCCAGCGGTGAGCTGGACCGTCGCTATGGCCCGGGCGATCTGTGCGCGCATATCGCCGCCGCTGCCCAGGCGGCGCAGACCGAGGACGAGCTGGCGCGCAATCTGCGCCGTGAACGCAACCGCCAGCAACTGCGCATCATCTGGCGCGACATCACCCGCCAAGCCGAACTGGGCGAAACCTGCCGAGACTTGTCCGACCTTGCCGACGCCGCCATCGACCAGGCCTATCAATGGCTGTACCCGCGCCATTGCCAGCAGTTCGGTACGCCCATCGGCAATCGCAGTGGCCAGCCGCAACATATGGTGGTGCTGGGCATGGGCAAGCTCGGTGCGGTGGAGCTGAACCTGTCGTCGGACATCGACCTGATCTTCGCATTCCCCGAAGGCGGCGAGACCGAAGGGGTCAAGCGCTCGCTGGACAACCAGGAGTTCTTCACCCGGCTGGGCCAGCGCCTGATCAAGGCCCTGGACCCGGTGACCGTCGACGGTTTCGTCTTCCGTGTCGACATGCGCCTGCGTCCTTATGGTTCGGCAGGTGCACTGGTGCTCAGCTTCAACGCCCTGGAGCAGTATTACCAGGACCAGGGTCGCGATTGGGAGCGTTACGCCATGATCAAGGCCCGCGTGGTAGCGGGCGACCAGCACGCCGGTGCCCAGTTGCAGGAAATGCTGCGTCCCTTCGTTTACCGGCGTTACCTGGATTTTTCGGCGATCGAAGCGCTGCGCACCATGAAGCAGCTGATCCAGCAGGAAGTGCGACGTAAGGGCATGGCCGACAACATCAAGCTCGGTGCCGGGGGCATCCGCGAGGTGGAGTTCATCGCCCAGGCCTTCCAGCTGATTCACGGTGGACGTGACCTGAGCCTGCAACAGCGGCCGCTGCTAAAGGTGCTGGCGACCCTCGAAGGCCAGGGCTACCTGCCACCGGCCGTGGTTGCAGAGCTACGCGAAGGCTACGAATTCCTGCGTTACGCCGAACATGCCCTGCAGGCCATCGCCGACCGCCAGACCCAGATGCTGCCAGACAGCGAGACTGACCGTGAGCGGGTGGCGTACATCCTTGGCTTTGCCGACTGGCAGAGCTTCCACGACCAGCTGATGTACTGGCGCGGCCGGGTCGACTGGCACTTCCGCCAGGTCATCGCCGACCCGGACGATGAAGAAGGCGAGGGCGAGCTGGTGGTCGGGGGCGAGTGGTTGCCACTGTGGGAGCAGGCGCTGGACGAAGACGCTGCAAGCCGGCAGTTGGAAGAAGCAGGCTTCAAGCAACCTGCCGAGGCGTTGCGTCGCCTCTCCGGCCTGCGCGCAAGCCCCCAGCTGCGTTCGATGCAGCGTATCGGCCGTGAGCGCCTCGATGCTTTCGTGCCGCGCCTGATGGCGCAGACGGTGGAGCATGACAACCCTGACCTGGTGCTCGAACGCGTATTGCCGTTGGTAGAAGCCGTGGCCCGGCGTTCGGCCTACCTGGTGCTGCTGACCGAGAACCCAGGCGCCCTGCGCCGGCTGCTGACATTGTGCGCGGCCAGCCCTTGGATCGCCGAGCAGATCGCCCGTTACCCGTTGTTGCTCGATGAGTTGCTCAACGAAGGGCGCTTGTTCAGCCCGCCGCTGGCACCTGAACTTGCCAGTGAGTTGCGCGAGCGGTTGACGCGCATTCCCGAGGATGACCTGGAGCAGCAGATGGAAGCGCTGCGCCACTTCAAACTGGCCCACAGCCTGCGCGTGGCCGCTTCTGAAATCAGCGGCAACCTGCCTTTGATGAAAGTCAGCGACTACTTGACCTGGCTGGCCGAGGCCATCCTAGACCAGGTACTGGCCCTGGCCTGGCGCCAGACCGTGTCGCGCCACGGCCAGCCCAAGCGCAGCGATGGCAGCTTGTGCGATCCGGGCTTCGTCATCATTGGCTACGGCAAGGTCGGAGGCCTCGAGCTGGGCCATGGCTCGGACCTGGACCTGGTGTTCATCCATGATGGCGACCCTCAAGCCGAGACCGACGGCGCCAAGCCCATCGACAGCGCCCAGTTCTTCACCCGCCTGGGCCAGCGGATCATTCACCTGTTGACCACCCAGACCAACTCTGGCCAGCTCTATGACGTCGACATGCGCCTGCGCCCGTCCGGTGCCTCCGGGCTGCTGGTCAGCTCGCTGGGGGCGTTCGAGCGCTACCAGCAGAACGAGGCTTGGACCTGGGAGCACCAGGCCCTGGTGCGCGCCCGCGTACTAGTGGGATGCAAGCAGGTGGCGGCGGCATTCGAAGGCGTGCGCGCCAGGGTGCTAGGCCAGGCTCGCGACCTGGACAAGCTGCGCACCGAGGTCAGCGAGATGCGCGCCAAGATGCGCGACAACCTCGGCACCAAGGCGACCGTCGCGGGCACGGCGGCCAACGCTTTCGATGCGGGGGTTCCATTCGATATCAAGCAGGATGCAGGCGGTATCGTCGATATCGAATTTATGGTGCAATACGCCGCTTTGGCTTGGTCTCACGACCATCCGGCCATACTGCGATGGACCGATAACATCCGCATTCTGGAAGAGCTGGAACAGGCAGGGTTGATGCCGGCCAGTGACGCGGTGCTGTTGCGTGAAGTGTACAAGGCGTTTCGTTCGGCTTCGCACCGCCAGGCCTTGCAGAAGCAGGCTGGAGTGATCGACGCGGCGCAGTTTGCCGATGAACGACGCGAGGTGCGGCGGATCTGGGCTGAGCTGGGTTTGAGCTGAAGGCCCCGCTGCCACAGGGGCTGCGATCAGCGACGGATGGGCCTGAGTGGTACACTGTCCGCCAAATAGCCTGAATATAAAGAGGGGAGGCCAGGCTGTACCGCAGTCTGCAGCCTCCCCGAGCGTTTCTGGACTAAGCATGAGAATACTGATCATTGGCCCCAGCTGGGTCGGCGACATGGTGATGGCGCAGACCCTGTTCCAGTGCCTGAAACAGCAGCACCCCGACTGCGTGATCGACGTGCTGGCACCCGAGTGGAGCCGGCCGATCCTCGAACGCATGCCCGAAGTGCGCAAGGCCTTGAGCTTTCCGCTCGGCCATGGCGCCCTGGAACTGGCCACGCGGCGGCGTATTGGCAAGTCTTTGGCGGGCCAGTACGACCAGGCCATCCTGCTGCCGAACTCGCTGAAGTCGGCGCTGGTGCCCTTCTTCGCCGGTATCCCCAAGCGCACCGGCTGGCGCGGCGAAATGCGCTTCGGCCTGCTCAACGATGTGCGCACGCTGGACAAGGCCCGCTACCCACTGATGATCGAACGCTTCATGGCCCTGGCCTATGCGCCCGGTGCCGAGCTGCCGCAGCCTTACCCACGGCCCAGCCTGCAGATCGAGGCAGCCAGCCGCGAAGCCGCCCTGGCCAAGTTCGGCCTGGAGCTGGACCGGCCGGTGCTGGCGCTGTGCCCAGGTGCCGAGTTTGGCGAGGCCAAGCGCTGGCCCGCCGAGCACTACGCCGAGGTTGCCGACGCGATGATCCGCCAGGGCTGGCAGGTATGG
The DNA here is from genome assembly GCF_000425785.1 of Pseudomonas taiwanensis DSM 21245. GTDB lineage: Bacteria > Pseudomonadota > Gammaproteobacteria > Pseudomonadales > Pseudomonadaceae > Aquipseudomonas > Aquipseudomonas taiwanensis. The sequence continues at coordinate 107,176 of NZ_AUEC01000022.1, read as the reverse complement.
CTGTTCGGTTCGAAGAACGACCACCCGGTGGGCGAGCAGATCCGCGACCGTCTGATTCCGGGGTTGCGTGAAGAGTCGTACAACCTGGCCGGTGAAACTTCCTTGGCCGAAGCCATCGACCTGATGTCCTGCGCCGACGCCGTGGTGTCCAACGACTCGGGCTTGATGCATGTGGCCGCTGCGCTGAACCGTCCGCTGGTCGCCGTCTATGGTTCGACCTCGCCGGGCTTCACCCCGCCACTGGCCGAGCACGTCGAGATCGTGCGCACCGGCATCGAATGCAGCCCGTGCTTCGACCGCACCTGCCGCTTCGGTCACTACAACTGCCTGCGCCTGCTGGAGCCTGGCAACGTCATCGCCGCCCTGCACCGCCTGGGTGGTCCGAACCTGATCGATACCGTGGCCGAGGTCGACTAAGTGCGGGTACTGATCATCAAGACCTCATCGCTAGGGGATGTGATCCACACCCTGCCTGCGCTTACCGATGCCGCCCATGCCATGCCAGGCATTCGCTTCGACTGGGTGGTGGAGGAAGGTTTCGCCGAGATCCCCAGTTGGCACCCTGCGGTCGACCAGGTGATTCCGGTGGCGATTCGCCGCTGGCGCAAAAACCTCTGGCAGACTTTCAAGAGCGGCGAGTGGAAGGCGTTCAAGCAACGCGTTCGCGAGCGCAAGTACGACCTGGTGATCGATGCCCAGGGCCTGGTCAAATCGGCCTGGCTGACCCGCTACGTCAAGGCGCCGGTGGCCGGCCTGGACCGCTATTCGGCGCGTGAGGGCTGGGCCAGTCGCTTCTATGACCGACGCCTGTCGGTCGCCGTTGGCCAGCATGCGGTGGAGCGTGTGCGTCAGTTGTTCGCCATGGCCCTGGCCTACGACTTGCCCGAAGGCATCGGCAACTATGGCCTGGACCTGGACCGCCTGCAGCTGCCCCCAGCCGCGCCCTACGTGGTGTTCCTGCACGGTACCACCTGGGCCACCAAGCATTGGCCCGAGGCCTACTGGCGCGAACTGGCAGAGCGCATGGGCCAGCGCAACCTGCAGGTGCGCCTGCCATGGGGCAACCCGCAGGAGAAGGCTCGCGCCGAGCGTATCGCCCAAGGCTTGAAAAACTGTCAGGTGCTGCCCAAGTTGAACCTTGCCGGCGTCGCCCGTGTACTGGCGGCCGCCAAGGCGTGCGTGGCGGTGGATACTGGCCTGGGCCACCTCGCCGCGGCACTGGATGTGCCGACCATTTCGCTGTTCGGCCCGACCAATCCGGGCCTCACCGGGGCCTATGGTCGGGCTCAGGTTCATCAGGCCAGCAATTTCCCCTGCGCGCCCTGCCTGCAGAAGAAGTGCACCTATAAGCCGAGCGCCGAGGACCTGCGCCGGTTCGATCTCAAACGCGAGTGGCCGCTGTGCTTCACTCGCCTGAATCCCGAGCATGTGGCGAGCCGCTTGAGCGCGTTGCTGCTGGCTGAGGATGTCCGTTGATGCAACTGGCTTTTGTGCTTTACAAGTATTTCCCCTTCGGCGGGCTGCAGCGTGATTTCATGCGCATTGCCCTGGAATGCCAGAAGCGGGGCCACCAGATCCGTGTCTACACGTTGATCTGGGAGGGTGATATTCCACCGGGTTTCGAGGTGCTGGTGGCGCCGGTCAAGGCGCTGTTCAACCACCGTCGCAACGAGAAGCTCAGTGCCTGGATGGCCGCCGACCTGGCCAAGCGCCCGGTCGATCGTCTGATCGGCTTCAACAAGATGCCGGGTCTGGATGTGTATTACGCTGCCGACGGCTGCTTCGAAGACAAGGCGCAGACCCTGCGCGGTGGCTTGTACCGCCGTTGGGGGCGCTACCGGCATTTTGCCGAGTACGAGCGGGCGGTGTTCGCCAAGGACGCCCATACCGAGGTGCTGATGATTTCCGAGGTGCAGCAACCGCTGTTCATCAAGCATTACGGCACGCCGGTGGAGCGCTTTCACTTGCTGCCACCGGGGATTTCCCAGGATCGCCGGGCTCCGGCCAATGCCGCCGAGATCCGCGCCGACTTCCGCAAGGAGTTCGACCTGGGGGACGACGACCTGCTGCTGGTGCAGATCGGCTCCGGCTTCAAGACCAAGGGCGTGGACCGCAGCCTCAAGGCCCTGGCCGCGCTGCCGTCGGCGTTGCGCAAGCGTACCCGGTTGATGGTCATCGGCCAGGACGACCCCAAGGTGTTCCAGTTGCAAAGTGCCGCGCTGGGCCTTGGCGAGCAGGTACAGTTCCTCAAGGGACGCAGTGATATCCCGCGCTTCCTGCTGGGCGCCGACCTGCTGATCCACCCGGCATACAACGAGAATACGGGTACCGTGCTGCTCGAAGCCCTGGTGGCGGGGTTGCCGGTGCTGGTCTCGCAGGTGTGCGGCTACGCCCATTACATCGCCGAGGCCGACAGCGGCCTGGTGCTGGACGAGCCTTTCGAGCAGGAGCAGCTCAACCGCTACCTGCAACGCATGCTCGAAGAGCCGCAGGCCCGCGCCGACTGGTCGCGCAACGGCCTGGCGTTCGCAGAAACCGCCGACCTTTACAGCATGCCGCAACATGCCGCTGACGTGATCCTGGGGCAGGAGACCGCATGAAGCTGATTCTGGCCGAACCGTTCAAGCACCTGTGGGCCGGGCGTGACGCCTTCGAGGCCGTGGAAGCGCTGCAAGGCGAGGTATACCGCGAGCTCGAAGGCCGCCGCACGCTGCGTACCGAGGTCGATGGCGAGGGCTTCTTCGTCAAGATCCACCGTGGCATCGGTTGGGGCGAGATCTTCAAGAACCTGCTGACCGCCAAGCTGCCTGTGCTGGGCGCTGGCCAGGAATGGCAGGCGATCCAGCGACTGCATGAGGCCGGTGTGCCGACCATGACGGCGGTCGCCTATGGCGAGCGCGGCAGCAACCCGGCTGCGCAGCATTCGTTCATCGTCACCGAAGAGCTGGCACCGACCATCAGTCTCGAAGACTTCAGCATCGACTGGGTCAAGCAGCCACCTGCGCCCCGCCTCAAGCGCGCGCTGATCGCCGAGGTGGCGAAGATGACCGGCGGCATGCACCGCGCCGGGGTCAATCACCGCGACTGCTACATCTGTCATTTCCTGCTGCACACCGACCGTCCGGTGACGCCCGATGACTTCAAACTGTCGGTCATCGACCTGCATCGTGCCCAGACCCGGGCGACAATCAGCCGGCGCTGGCGCAACAAGGACCTGGCTGCGTTGTACTTCTCGGCGCTGGACATCGGCCTGACCCGGCGCGACAAACTGCGCTTTCTGCGTGGCTACTTCCAGCGCCCACTGCGCCAGGTCCTGGCCGACGAAGCCGCGTTGCTGGCGTGGCTCGAACGCAAGGCGCAAAAACTCTACGATCGCAAGCAACGCTATGGGGATGCACTCTGATGGCGGGTTGGACACTGGCGCCGGGCTATGAACACCTGGTGGCGGATTTTGGCAGCCTCGATGCGGTGTTCGCCCTGCAAGGCGAGCGCCTGACGCGTGACCCGCTCAGCGAAGTGATCCGCGTCGAGCGCGATGGGGTCAATTACTACGTCAAACGCTATACCGGCGCTGGCAAGCACATGCGTCGCTACCTGGGCCGTCCACGCATCAAGGCCGAATGGCAGAACCTCAAGCAGTTCGCCAAGTGGGGCATTCCCACCGCCGAAGTGGTCGCCTGGGGGCTTGAGCGCAAGGGCCTGGCTTTTGGTCGCGGGGCCATGGTCACCCGCGAGCTGCCGCGTACCGAAGACTTGTCCGAACTGGCCAGGCGTAATGATCCACGGCTGTCCGACCCTGCCTGGGTGGCGCATGTCAGCCGCCAGTTGGCGCGACACACGCGGATCATGCATGAGCACCGCTTCGCCCATAACGACCTGAAGTGGCGCAACCTGTTGGTCGACGACCAGGGCACGCTATTCTTCATCGACTGCCCGACCGGCGACTTCTGGCGCGGCTTCATGTGGCGCCACCGGCTGATCAAGGACCTGGCGTGCCTGGACAAGGTCGCCAAGTATCATCTGTCAGCCACCCAGCGCTTGCGTTTCTACCTGCAATACCGTGGGCGCCAACGCCTGAGCCTGCGCGACAAGCGGCGCATTCGCCAGGTGCTGAGCTTTTTCGAGGGAAGGGAATGACCGATTACCTGGCCAGCGCTGACCTTGCGCTGCTGCAACGTCATGGCCTGAACGATTTCGAGGCGCTGTGGGCCTTGCAGCTCGACGCCGTCGACGAGCCCAACACCGGGCGAGGCGGCTGGAGCCGCGTGTTCCGCCTGGAACTCGAAGGCAAGGGCTACTACCTCAAGCGCCAGAGCGACTACCTGACGCGTACCTTGCACCGGCCATTCGGCGAGCCGACCTTCGCCCGCGAGTTCCGTAACATCAGCCGTTACCAGAAACTGCGCATACCGGCTTTGCAGGCGGTGTTCTATGGTGAGCGCAAACAGGCTGGTCAGCACCGGGCCATTCTCATGACCCGGGCGCTGGATGACTGGAGCGACCTGGACAGCCTGTTGGCGCGCTGGTCGCAGCTGGGCGAGCATGAGCGCGAGGGTATTCTCCAGGCCTGTGGCCAGCTGGCGCGCACCCTGCACAAGGCCGGCCAGGTGCACGGCTGCTTCTACCCCAAGCATATTTTCCTGCGCCAACGCCGTGAAGGCTGGGACGCGCAGTTGATCGACCTGGAAAAGACCCGGCCGCTGCTGTTCGGCATGCGCGACCGGCTCAAGGACCTGGAGCCCTTGCTGCGCCGCGCGCGCGCCTGGTCCGAGGGTGACGTGCGAACCTTGTTGGCGGCCTACCTTGGCCAGCCGGCAGACAGCGTGCGGGTCGACACCTGGTTACAACGCTTGACGCAACGCCGTCGACATAAAGAGGCCCGCTGATGCGTTTGTCCGAATTGAAGAACGCAGGTCGCAGCCCTTCGCTGCCCCTGTCCATCACCCTGGCCGATGCTGCCGGTAGCGCTGACTTGCAGTTGCTCAGCCTGTTGCGTGTCTTGCCCGGCCAACGCTACGTGGGCGCGGGTATCTGGCGTGGCACGCCGGTATTGGCCAAGTTGCTGGTCGGTGGCAACGCCGCTCGCCATTTCCAGCGTGAGCTGGCAGGGGTGAAGCTGCTTGCCGAACAAGGCCTCACCACGCCCAAGCTGTTGGCCGATGGCCTCAAGGAAGGCGAGGGCGGCTGGCTGTTGTTCGAGTTTCTCGACGACGCTGAAAGCCTGGCCGATGCCTGGGCCGACGTAGAGCCTTTGCCGGTGCTGGCCGATGAGCAACACCGAGTGCTGGGCGAGGCGCTGACCGCTGTTGCTCAGATGCACGCCAAAGGCTTGTGGCAGGAAGACCTGCACTTGGACAACCTGCTGCGCCACGGCGGCAAGCTGTACCTGATCGACGGTGCCGGCATCAAGGCCGAAACGCCCGGTCAGCAGCTTTCGCGCCCTCGCGTGCTGGAAAACCTCGGTGTGTTCTTCGCCCAGTTGCCCAAGCGCCTGGAGCCGTTCATCGAAGAGTTGCTGGTGCATTACCTGCTCGCCAACGCCGAACACGCCTTGCCGATGGAAGCGTTGCAGAAGCAGGTGGACAAGGTGCGCAACTGGCGTTTGAAGGACTATCTGGAAAAGGCCGGGCGAGAATGTTCGTTGTTCAGCGTCGAGCGCAGCCTCTCCGGGTTGCGGGCGATTCGGCGCAGTGAAACCGATGCCATGCTGCCGGTTCTCGAACAGGCCGACGCGCTGATCGACCAGGGGCACCTGTACAAGACCGGTGGTGCGGCCAGCGTCGCTCGCGTAGAGGTCAATGGCCGCCCGCTGGTGGTCAAACGTTACAACATCAAGAATACCGCCCACTGGTTCAAGCGCTTCTGGCGCCCGAGCCGGGCCTGGCATTCCTGGATCGAAGGGCACCGCCTGGAATTCCTCGACATCGCCACGCCAAAGCCCCTGGCGGTGCTCGAACAACGGGTCATGGGCCTGCGCAGCCGCGCCTACCTGGTGACCGAGTACGTCGATGGCCCGGACCTGGCTGCCTGTTTCGCGCCCTACGTGGAAAACGGCGAAGCCCCCGAAGAGCAGGTCGACGCCCTGGTGCACCTGATGCAGCAACTGATCCGCGAGCGCATCAGCCATGGTGACTTCAAGGGTCACAACCTGTTCTGGCACAACGGCCAGTGGTCGCTGATCGACCTCGATGCGATGTGCCAGCATGCCACTCAACTCAGCTTCGCGCCGGCCTATGCCCGTGATCGTGCACGGCTGTTGCGCAACTGGCCCAGTGGCAGCGCCCTGTATCAGCGGCTGGACAGGCTGCTGCCGCGGCTGACGGAATAAGCTGGCGGCAGCGCCAGCCACTCGCTGCTGCGTCCAGCCTGGCGCACGCGGATGCGCCATTGGTCGTCCTGCCAGCGCAGGATGGCCCATGCCGCCCCGGTACTGAGCGGTTGCCCGGGAATCAGCAGGTGGTAGTGGTTGTCCAGCAAGTGCGCGCGCAGCGGCAAGGCGTGCCCACCTGCAAGCAGGTAATATCGCTGTCCGTGGCGAGACAGTCCGTCCACGCCTTCGACCTCGGCCCCTGCGGGCCGCTCGGCCAGTCGGCAGTCTTCGAGCAATGCGCCCAGGTCGGGTAGGCCGTCGTACCACAGGACCGGGGAGTCCACGACCCACTCTCCGTCGCGGCGTCGTTTTACCGGCACCTGGGTGTAGGCATCCGGCATGCGGGGGTCGACGACACGCCAGCGGTAGCCGTCGAAGGACACCTGGTAGGTCGTGCCGGCGGCATCCTTGATGTAGTAGAAGGTCAGCCCGGGATAGGACGAGGGCTGTTCATAGATGCCTTCCTTGTGAATGCCATCGACGCGATAGTGCAATCTGTCGGTATCGACCCCCACCGCCAACGACTGCGGCAACTTCAGCGGCGGGGCTGGTGGAATGGCTCGAATGGCTCGCCGCACCACGGTGGTTCCCCCGATGTTGTTCACCGCGTCGTTGGCGTGCGTGAACGCCTCGACCATGTGTTTCAGAATGCCGAGCTGGTCACCTTGCCTGAAGGCCCTGCCGGCATCGATCACCGACAGCACCGAGCGCCCCAGCGACACCGCCACCAATGCGCGGTTGGGTAGCACGAGGCTGATCAGGTCCAGCAGCACCGATAACGCGTGCAGGCTCAACTCGCCCAGCAGTTCGAGCTTGGTATTGGTGCCGGCATCGACAGCGGCGAGCGTGGCGTTCACCTCGGCCAAATAGCGGGCCTGTTGGAAGTTACCGGTGATCTCTGGGCGTTGGGTGTTTGCGCCAAGGCCGCCCTTGGTCAGCCATCGTTCGACTTGCCTACGCGCTACCAGCGGCAGTCGGTCTTTTACGTATTCGCGCAGGGCAGGCTGTTCACGCAGCGCTCTGAGCAGGTGGCGGGTATTGCGATACTCCCGCCATGCACGGCGGTCGGGCGCGTCTGGGGTGTAGGCGAGAAACCGCGTGGTCCCAGCTTTGTCCGGCGTCACCAACATGACGCCTTGTAGGCTATGTCCGCCGATCAGCAGTTGGCGCACGCTCAGGCGCTCCCGGTTCGCTTGTTTGCGCAACTGGCTGTCTGGGTGGTCGAGTACCAGGGTGGTCCAAGCGAAGCCTCGTTCGAACGGGTCCTCCAGGTAATGGCCGGCGTACCGTGCCTTGGCCGCCTCGGCACGCATGCGCGCACGGCTGATGTCGACATAGCGCTCCCGGCGCCACTGAGCCTGCTGCGACGTCAGCAAATGGGTACGCAGGTACTGGCTGTAGCGTTCGCCGACGTCCAGTTCGCGTACCAACTGCTTGACCTGGCTTGGGGTGATGCCCGCGGCTGTTCGTTCATCCTTGTCATGCACCCGTGCAGTCAGCCAGTAGTCGATGTCGAGCACGCCGATGTTGAGAAACGCCAGCTCATCCAGGCGGTAGGTCTGGCGCACCAGTTCGACGGTATTGCCTGCCTGCGCACGGCTGGCCGCAGGAATCCAGACGCTGGTGATGCCAGGGTGCGACACCGGGCCTACCTGCCTGGCCCTGGTGATGCTGACATACAGATCGAGCGGATCGACATCCAACTGATACCGTAGCTGCAACGCCCTGCGCAGGTGCTCGCGGGTCCAGGCCTTGAGATGGTTGCGATCGAGGAACTGTTCGTGGCTGAGGATGCCGGGGGCGCTCGCGCGGTCGATGGCAATCACCAGCTCCTGCAAGGTTTGCATGATGTGCGTAAGGCCTTGGGTCGAGGCATTTCTGAGCCAGGCCGGTGCGTTTCGTTCCAACAACAGGCCGTAGCGTGTCGTCAGCGCAGATCGGCTGTCGGCCAGCGGCAGCAGATCCGCGGCCTTGCGCAAGCGTTCCTCGAGCATCGGCCAGTCCACCGGGGATTGCAGCAGCGCGTCGTGCCATACGCGGGTGAGCGCTGCTTGTTGCCCATCGATCAGCGCCTGGGCCTGGGTCTGGATCAGGTCATCGTTGAACCAGTCGTAGCGCAGGCGTTCGGCGTTGCGTGCCAGCTCTCGATCCTGGTCGCTGTCCAGATACCGCAGCAGCGACTGGCTTTGCTGAGGATCGTCCAGTCGCTCGCACAGTTCGGTGTGCAGGTCGCCGAGATTGTCGAACGCCTCTATGCCATGCGACAGGCTGCAGAGCAGCGCGTAATCGCTGGTTTGCCTGGGGTCCGCCCTACTGCCTTCGGGGCCGCCTTCGACGATCACGAAAGCGCCGGGCAGGTAGCTGCGCCAGTTGGGTGTGCCGATATCCAGTACTGGCCGGTAGACCTGCGGGCGCTCAGCCTCAGGCAGATGCTGGCGCTGCGAGGGCAGCGGCATGTTCACGCAACACCTGACCAGAGCAGCATGGTGGTCGCCGAGTGTATGGTCGTCGCAGCGCAGTGCAATCTGCGCCAGCATTTGCTGACGGAGCAACGCGATCAACTGCGTCCGCCGGCTTAGCGAGGCGTCGCTGGCAAGCCAGTACCGAGCGAGGTCGGCGAAGTAGTGCTGACGTGCCTGCAGCAGCGATCGCGAGCGGTCAGGTTGGGGAGGCGAGGCAAGCAGGGCGGCCAGGTGTCGGTCGAAGGATTGAAAGTAGTGCAGGCTCATCGAACTGGCTCCGCGATAAATGAGCCGTCGAGCATGGCGCCTGCCGGCGATACAAGCGTGTTAGCCGATTACCTCCACAGGGCACGAACCCCGAGCCACGCCGGGATGCCCAGGCCCAGCCAGGACAGTGCATCCCAGGCGCCATCCCCGAGCAGCGCCGCGAACAGCCCGGCTGCGCCCAGCGCGGCGATAAGGCTTGGCCAGGCGAAAATCCGCTGGGTCGGTTGCGACTTGTGGCTCATGCACGCTCCTTCTTGCCGTTGCGTTGCTTGCCCCACCACAGGTACAGGCCGCTGCAGAGCACGATGATGGTCAGGACATCGAGCACAGCCCACAGCAGTTGCATCGGACGTCCACCGTAGTCGCCGAAGTGAAGGGGTTGGGACAGGCCCATGGCATCCATGTACCAGGGGCGTTCGCCGATGGCAGTCACTTGCAGGGTCTGAGCATCGATCAGCACCGGGGTGAGCAGGTGCGAGGTCAAATGCGTCGCGCCTTTCATGAATACTGCATAGTGGTGTTCGCTGGAGAAGCGGGTGCCGGGAAAGGCGATGAAGTCCGGGCGCATGCCGGGTGCGGCCTGTTCGGCGATCGTCAGCAGGTGCGTCGCCGGGGCTCGCTGGGTGAGAGGTGGAGCATCCCGGTACGGGGCGACCATGGCGGCCAGGCTGTCGTTGCGCCAGGCGGCGATTACCAGGTCGGACAAGGCACTGATCACGCCGGTGACGCCCACCGTCAGTGCCCAGGCCAGGGTGACGATGCCGATCAGGTTGTGCAGGTCGAGCCAGCGCAGGCGGCGTGATTTGTCGTGGCGTACGGTGGCGAATTCCAGGCGACGCATGAATGGCGCGTAGAGCACGGTACCGGAAACGATGGCGACAACGAACAGCACGCCCATGAAAGCCAGCAGCAGCTTGCCGGGAAGCCCGGCGAACATGTCCACATGCAGGCGCAGCAGGGTCATCATCACGCCGCCATTGGCTGCGGGCATGGCCACGGCTTCGCCGGTGCGTGCATCGAGCATGAAGGTGTGCGACGCGTTGGGTTCTGTCCCGGCAGTGGCGGCCATGATCGCTACCACGCCATTGCGTTCGTCATCTTCGTAGCCAACGTACTGCATGACTTCGCCGGGACGGTGTTGCTCAGCCTTGAGCACCAGTTGTTGCAGGTCAAGGTGCGGGGTATCCGCTGGCATTTCGCGCAGTTCAGGCGCGTCGCCAAGCAGGTGTTCCAGGTCGTGGTGGAAGATCAGCGGCAAACCGGTGAGCGCGAGCAGCAGCAGGAATAGGGTGCAGACCAGGCTGCTCCAGGTGTGGATCGCCGACCAGCGGCGGATGGTTTGGCTTTTCATCTGGGTTCCGGTTTTTGGTCTGATGGACCCTGGGTCTGCGCTGCAGCCCAATCGCCGGCAGGCCGGCGCCTACTGGGCGATGGGGCTGCACGGTGGCCCCGGGCGGTCAGAACTTGTAATTGACGCTTGCCACCACGTTGCGCTCGTCGCCGTAGTAGCAGTAGTAACCGTCACAGGTCGACAGGTAGTCCTTGTTGAACAGGTTCTTGGCATCCACCGCCACGGTCACGCCCTTGAGCGTGCTGTTCACGCGGCCCAGGTCGTAGTGCACCGAGGCGTCGTAGACGGTGTAGGAACCTACGTGGCCCCAGTCGGTGTTGGTGGTATTGCCGTAGGTATCGCCCACATAGCGAACGCCCACGCCCACGCCAAAGCCGTCGAGCAGGCCTTCGTGCCAGGTGTAGTCAGCCCAGGCCGTGGCCTGGTTACGTGGAACCTGGGCCATGCGCTTGCCTTTCTCGCCGTCGTTGCCTTTGACGATTTCACTGTCGTTGTAGGTGTAGGAGCCAATCAGCTTGAGGTTGCGGGTGACATCCGAGGTGGCTTCCAGCTCCAGGCCTTTGACCCGAACTTCGCCAACCTGTCGGGTTACGCCGCCTTCGGTTACCGACATGTTTTCCTGGGTCAGGTCGAACACCGCTGCGCTGAGCAGGGTCTTGCTGCCTGGGGGTTGGTACTTGATACCCAGCTCGTACTGCTTGCCTTCGGTTGGCTTGAAGCCATCGGTGGCGTTGACCGTAGCGCCGGCGGCCGCCTGGAACGACTCGGCATAGGAGAAGTATGGGGTGATGCCGTTGTCGAAGACGTAGCTCAGGGCTGCGTTGCTGCTGAACTTCTTGTCACGCTGGGTGTTGGTGGCATCGCCTTTGTTGTGGAAGGTCGTGCCGGTGTGTACCCAGTCCTGGCGACCACCCAGGGTCAGGCGCCAGTTGTCCAGGGCCATCTGGTCCTGGATGTACAGGCCGGTTTGCTGGGTCTTCTGGTCGTAGTCGTACATGTCGAAGTACTCGACGTTCGAGAAGTCCTGCCCGTAGATGGGGTTGTGGATGTTGCTCGGCGGTACGCCGTTCGACCCCCAGCGCCAGCGGGCATTGCTGTCGGAACGCTGGTGGTCGAGGCCGAGCAACACGGTGTGGCTCAGTGCACCCGTCTGGAAGTCGGCCTGGAAGTTGTTGTCCACCGCGAACTGGCTGATGTCTTCCTCGACGATACCAGCGGTACGTTGCACCGTGCCGTCGGCACTGACCGCTTCATCCGGGCCGGCTGGCCAGATCGAGCCGCCAGCAGTGATGCCCTTGAAGTCCAGCTCGTTTCGGGCATAGCGCAGGTTCTGGCGGAACTGCCAGGTGTCGTTCAGGCGGGTTTCGAAGGCATAGCCCAGGTGATAGTAGGTGCGGTCGTAGGATTCCCAGTCCGGGTCACCCAGGTTCTTGTGGTGCGAGATCTTGCCCGCCGGGCTGTCGAGCTTGGTGCCTTGCAGGGGCAGGAACTGGCCGGTGATGCCCGTGTCGTCACGGGTGTACTGGGTGATGAAAGTCAGCTTGGTATCGTCGTTGATGTTCCAGGTCAGGCTGGGGGCGATGTTGTAGCGCTTGTCTGGAATGTGATCGACCGGCGAGTTGCTGTCGCGAACGGTGCCGCTGACGCGATAAAGGAACTGGCCTTCGTCGTCGATCTTGCCGGTGCTGTCGAAGTTGATCTGCTTGTGTTCGTTGCTACCCGCTTGAAGCTCTACTTCGTGGCTGCTCTCGAACTGTGGGCGACGGGTGGTCATGTCCAGCAGGCCACCGGGTGGCGTCTGGCCGTAAACCGACGAAGCCGGACCGCGCAGTACGGCGATACGCTCAAGGTTCCAAGGTTCGATCTTGGGGGTGGCGTAGTTGCCCTTGGGCAAGGGCAGGCCATCGAGGAACTGGGTAGGCACGAAGCCGCGCACCAGCAGCCAGTCGCTGCGCGAATCCGAGCCATAGCCGCTGCTTTGCACACCGGCGGTGTAGCGCAGGGCGTCGTTAAGGTTGAGCACCGGGCGGTCTTCCATCTGCTGACGGGTGATCACCGTGACTGAACGCGGCAGTTCGGCGATGGCTGTGTCGGTCTTGGTACCGGCTGCGGTGCGGGTGGCGGTGTAGCCATCGACCGGGCCCCACGCGCTTTCATAGGCGGCGTTGGCATTGATGGCGGTTTCCGGCAGCGCCAGGGTGCCGTCCGGCGTGGCCACCAGGCTGTAGCTGCCGACGCTGCTCTGCTGCAGTTGCAGGCCAGTACCCCGCAGGGCCACCTGCAGGGCGCCAAGGCCATCGTACTGGCCACTGACGGGAGCCGAATTGCGGCCACTGACCAAGGCCGGGTCGATGGCCAGGGCAATGCCCGACTGGCTGGCGATCAGGTTGAGGGTGGTGGCCAACGGTGCGCTAGGCAGGTCATAGGCACGCAGGGTGGACTGTTCGGCAGCGAACAGGGCTGGGCTGGCCAACGGGGCGGCCAGGCCGATGGCCAGGGCCATTACGCTGGGGCGCAGGAAACGATCAACAGCACGGGACATGCAGTGGCTCCTCGACGAATAAGTGCTAACTGCTTCCTTGCCGAGCGAGATTTGGAAAGTGACAGGGGTCGTCTGAAAAAAAGTGAGAATTATTTAGAAATCGTTTTCGCTCGCCACGGGTCATGGCCGGCAAGCCGGCGTCTGCAGGGGGAGCGCAGGGTTACTTGGCTTTGACGGTCACCCACCACGGTGTATGCCGCTCGATCTTCACCGGCAGTGCCGGTATCAGCGAGGCCAGGGCCAGGTCGGTATCGTGCAGCGGGAAGCTACCGGTCACGCGCAGGTCGGCGACCTCGTCGTCCATCCCCAGGTGGCCGTGGCGGTAGTGGCCCAGTTCGGCGAGCAGATCGGCCAGGCGCACGTTGTCCACCACCAGCATGCCACGGGTCCAGGCGTCGGCGCCGGCTGGTACCGGGGCGACCTGGCCAAGGCCATCGGCATGCATCAGCACCTGCTGGCCTGCGGCCAGGACGTGTTCGTCACCGCTGTTGCGTGGCATCGCCGCGACCGACGATTGCAGCACCTCCAGGCGTGTGCCATGGGTTTCGCGGCGTACCAAAAAGCGCGTGCCCAGTGGGCGCAGGCGGCCATCCTCGGTGCGCACGAGCAGTGGGCGAGGGTCGGCGTGGCCGGTTTCAACGGAAATTTCGCCTTCATGCAGTACCAGCACGCGCTGCTCGCCTTCGAAGTCGATATCCACAGCGGTATGTGTGTTCAGGCTTAGCAGCGTGCCATCTTCCAGGCGCAAGGTGCGCAGCTCGCCGGTGGCGGTACGTTGGTCGGCCAACCAGTAATGTGGCGATAGCGACGGCGCGGTCGCCCAGGCCAGCAGGGAGCCGAGCAGGAACATGCTGGCCAGGCCGCCGCCGACCTTGCCGATACGTCGCCTGAGGCCTACCCGCGACTGCACCAGGGCCTGGCGCGCGGGGCCAGCGGCGGCGCTGACGCGTTGGTCCAAGGCCCCCAGCTGCTGCCAGGCGCGGGCATGTTCTTCGCTGGCTGCATGCCAGCGCATGAAGGCATTGCGTTCATCGGGTGTGCTGCTGCCGCTGTCCAGGCTCAGTTTCCAGGTGATGGCGGCGTCGAGAACACGGGCCGAAACCGGTGAGTTATTCACGTCGGCTCCCCGTACAGCGCTACATAGCACTGGCGCATGCCTTGGGCGATGTACTGCCGTACCCGCGACACTGAGACCCCCAGGTGCGCGGCGATCTCGGCGTGGCCCATGCCGTCCAGGCGATTGTGCAGGAATGCCGCGCGGGCCTTGCTCGACAGTTTGCCAAGTAAGCGGTCGATGGCCTTGAGGTCTTCCAGGATCAGCAACTGGACTTCCGGTGCGGGCTGCTCGGCCTCCGGCACGCGCGCAAGCTCTGCCAGGTAGGCCTGTTCCAGCGCAGCGCGGCGGAAATGGTCGAACATCAGGCCTTTGGCGATGGCGGCCAGGAAGGCGCGGGGTTCACGAGGGCTGTCCAGTTGCTCGCGGCCCAGCAGACGCACGAAGGTGTCCTGGCTCAGGTCTTCGGCACGCTGGCGGCATGCCATGCTGCGTTGCAGCCAGGCGAGCAGCCAGCCGCGATGGTCGCGGTAGAGTGCTCCAACCAGCTCGGCGAGTGGGCTCTGTACAGACGACAAGCAGCGTCCCCCGGAACGAATGCATTAACTAACGATAATTATTCGCGATTGTTGCAGAGCCGAGGGGCGGGGTGCAATGGACGCTTATCGGAATGCCAGTATGGGGGCGTCATGTGCCGGTGAGGTCGGGCGCCGCCTGCGCGGCGCATCGCGAGCGAGGCTCGCGCCTACGGGTGTGTTGTGCGTTGCACGTGCAGGCTCGATGGCTATCTCACTAAAGACCGTAGTGATGAGCCTTGCGCCGACGCATCACGCGCAAGCGCTGCTCCAATTGCAACGGGCTATCCAATTTCTGGCGGCGGGCCTGGCTGAACAGGATCAGGGCCAGCTCGGCCGTCGCCTGGGCATCGGCACTGGCATGATGACGTTCGTCCACTTGCAGGCCGAAGCACGCCAACCAGTCGTCCAGGCTGGCTTCGCGCAGCACGGTGTCGGGGTTGAGCAGGGGGGCCAGTTCGGCAATGTCGATGAAGGGATGCTGCAGGCGATAGCCAAGACTTTCCTTCAGCGAGCGGGCCAACATGCGTTGATCGAAAGGCGCATGGAAAGCCAGCACCGGGCTGTCGCCAATGAACTCGAGAAGGTCGAGCAATGCTTCGGCCGGGTCGCATCCGGCAGCCAGGGCGCTAGGGCCGAGGCCGTGGATCAGCACGCTGGCGTTGGTCTTGTGCTCCGGGCGGCGCAAGGTGCGCTCGAACTGTTGGGCAAAGTCGATGGCGCCATCCTCGATCGCCACCGCGCCGATCGACAACACCTGATCGCGGTTGGTGTTCAGGCCGCTGGTTTCCAGGTCCAGCACCACCCAGCGCTGCTCACGCAGGGTACAGACGCCCAGTGGCGCAGGCTTGGGCAACTGCGACAGGCGCTGGCGCAGCGAGGCCTCCAGCAGGGGCGCGTTGGGGCGCAACCAGGTGAACAGGCTCATAGCTGGTACCGCAAGGCCAGGCTGCTTTGCAGGCGCTGGGCCTGGCGCAGGGACTCGCGCAGGATGCGTCGGTCCAGGTGGTTGAGGCTGTCCGGGTCGAGACGGTTGGAATGCGGCAGGTTTTCGCGAGTCTGGCGCTGGTGCTGCTGCATGCGGGTTTGCTGGATGAAGTGGTAAGCCTCTTCGAACGCGGCGCCATCGAGCGGTTCGATGATGCCTTTGTCGACCAGCTGGCGCAGACGCTCGAGGGTATTGCAAGCGCCGATACCATTGGCCAGCGCCAACAGCCGTGCGCCGTCGACGAAGGGCGTGAGTCCCTGGACCTTGAGGTCGAGGGTGGCGGCTTTGTCGGTTCCTTGGCGAGTCAGCACGAACTCGCGCAGACGGCCCACTGGCGGGCGCTGGCGAAGGGCGTTTTCGGCCATCATGCGTTGGAAGATACGGTTGTCGGCGACCTGTTCGAGAAGGCCCTGACGCAACTGTTCGCAGCCCTGCTCGTCCCCCCAGACCACGCGCAGGTCGAAGTAGATGCTCGAACCCAGCAGGTTTTCCGGACTGGCTTCACGAACGAAGCCGGCGAAGCGGCGCGCCCACTCGCTGCGCGACAGGCACAGCGCGGGATTGCCGGCCATGATGTTGCCTTTGCACAGGGTGAAGCCGCACTGGGCCAGGCACTGGTTGATGTATTGCGCCAACGGTAGCAGCCGGGCGCGAATGGCATCGGCCTCGGCGCTGTTGGCGGCCTCGAACAGGATGCCGTTGTCCTGGTCGGTGTACAGGGTTTGCTCGCGACGGCCCTCGCTGCCAAAGCACAGCCAGCTGAAGGGCACCCCGGGGTCGCCGCGTTCGGCCAGGGCCAGTTCGATGACTCGGCAGACTGTATGGTCGTTGAGCAGGGTGATGATCTGGGTGATCTGCGTCGACGACGCGCCATGGGCGAGCATGCGCTCGACCAATTGACCGATTTCACCGCGCAGGGACACCAAGGTTTCAAGACGCGGTGCGTGGCGAATGGTCCGGGCCAGGTGCACCAGGTCGACCCGTTGCAGCGAGAACAGGTCGCGCTCGGACACCACGCCACACAGCCGACGGTTTTCCACCAGGCAGACATGGGCGATGTGCCGTTCGGTCATGGCGATGGCCGCATCGAAGGCCGAGGACTGCGGGTTGAGATAGAACGGTTTGGTCGTCATGTGCCGATCGATCGGCGCACCCAGGTCGGCATCGGCGGCGGCCACCACCTGACGCAGGTCGCGCAGGGTGAAAATGCCTACCGGGTAGCGTTGCGGGTCGACCACCACGATGCTGCCGACCTGCTGCTCGTGCATCTGCCGCACGGCATCGCGCAGGGGCGTGTCAGGGGGACAGACAACCGGGTGACGCATGGCCAATTCGCCCAGCGGCGTGTTCAGTGAGTACTGCGTGCCCAGCGTCTCCACGGCGCGCTGACGTACCTGCTGGTTGAACTGATCGAGCAGGCTGCTGACGCCGCGCAGGGCAAAATCACGGAATACGTCCGACAGCGAGAACAGGCGAATGAACGCTGCTTTGTTCAGTTGCAGGCAGAAGGTGTCCTCACCGGCCAAGTGCTCGGTGCGGGTGGCCCGCTCGCCCAGCAGGGCTGCCAGGGGGAAGCATTCGCCGCTGGTAATCTCGAAGGTGGTTTCCACACCTGGCTTGATCAGGTGCTGGCGCTCGCCCACTACGCGGCCCTGCTTGACGATGTAGAAATGCTCAACGGGGCCATCGGCGGGTTTGAGGATGCTCTCCCCCTCTGCATAGAAACGCAGTTGGCATTGTTCCACCAGGTAGGCCAGGTGGCTATGTTCCATCTGGTTGAACGGGGGAAACCGCTGCAGAAACTGCAACGTGCCCTGAATGTTCTGCAGAACAGCCGTCCTGCCCGCCTGGCTGTAGGCGTCCTTTTTGCTCATGAAACTGACCGTATCGCTACGCCGAACTATATATATCTATATAAGTGTCGGCCTTGTTGTTCTCTGCCTCCATGGTCGGCCGACGGCGGTGTGGTGCCCATTGGACGTAAGTCTATGGAGCGTTTGTGAACAACCTCACAAGGCGTTGTCCTAGCGAAGGGACGAGATGTTTCTGACGAGATGATCATGGTTGAGCATGACGACATCCTGAGTGACGCCGAGCGCGAAGCGCTGGCCGTGTTGAGTGCGCCTGTCGCGCCCAAGCCGGTGGTGCTGGTCGTGGACGACGATCCGGTGAACAGCGAGGCGCTATGCCTTTATCTGAAAAGCCGGGGCATTGACTGCATGAAAGCCGATGGTGCGCAGGAGGCGATGTTCAAACTGCACTACGAGCCGAGAATCGCGCTGATGATCACCGACTTACGCATGAAGCCTAAGGACGGTCTGGAGTTGATTCGACAAATCCGACAGTCGGAGCGGGCGGCGTTGTCGATCATCGTGGTCTCGGGGGACACCGATGTGAAAGAGGCAGTGGACGTGATGCACCTTGGGGTGGTGGATTTCCTGCTCAAGCCGGTGGACTTGGGCAAGTTGCTCGACTTGGTGAAAAGAGAACTGCGGATCGAATGATGATGCATCCGTGAAAAGCAATCGCGGCGAGCCGGCTCCTACAAGTTCGCGGTGGACCCTGTAGAAGCCGGCTCGCCGGCGAAGGGCTGCAAAGCAACCCTTTTATTGCTTACAAACCGTTACGCGCCTTGAACTCGCGACGACGACGGTGCAGCACTGGCTCGGTGTAGCCGTTGGGCTGCTTGGCACCTTCAACCACCAGCTCGACAGCCGCCTGGAACGCGATGTTGTCATCGAAGTTCGGCGCCATCGGACGGTACTGGGCGTCACCTGCGTTCTGCTTGTCCACCACTGCGGCCATGCGCTTGAGGCTTTCCAGCACTTGCTCCTGGCTGACCACGCCGTGGCGCAGCCAGTTGGCCAGCAGCTGGGCCGAGATGCGCAGGGTGGCGCGGTCTTCCATAAGGCCGACGTCATTGATGTCGGGCACCTTGGAGCAGCCTACACCCTGGTCGATCCAGCGAACCACGTAGCCAAGGATGCCCTGGGCATTGTTGTCCAGCTCGTTGCGGATCTCTTCGGCCGACCACTGGGTGTTGGCCGCCAGCGGGATGGTCAAGATGTCGTCGACCGAAGCCGGCGTACGCGAAGCCAGCTCGCGTTGGCGCGCCTGAACGTCCACCTTGTGGTAGTGCAGCGCATGCAGGGTGGCCGCGGTCGGCGAAGGCACCCAGGCGGTGTTGGCGCCAGCCAGCGGGTGAGCGATCTTCTGCTCGAGCATGGCCGCCATCAGGTCAGGCATGGCCCACATGCCCTTGCCGATCTGCGCACGGCCTTGCAGGCCGGTAGCCAGGCCAACGTCGACGTTGTTGTTCTCGTAGGCGCCGATCCACTTCTCATTCTTCATGGCGCCCTTGCGCACGACGGCGCCGGCTTCCATGGAGGTGTGGATCTCGTCACCGGTACGGTCGAGGAAGCCAGTGTTGATGAACACCACACGCTCAGCGGCCGCCTTGATGCAGGCCTTGAGGTTGACCGTAGTACGGCGCTCCTCATCCATGATGCCGACCTTGACGGTGTTGCGCGGCATACCCAGCAGGTCTTCGACACGGCTGAAGATCTCGGCGGCGAAGGCGACTTCTTCGGGGCCGTGCATCTTCGGCTTGACGATGTAGACGCTGCCGGTGCGGGTGTTCTTGCGGGTGGTGTTGCCCTTGAGGTTGTGCAGGGCGATCAGGTTGGTGAACAGACCGTCCTGGATACCTTCCGGAATCTCGTTGCCTTGGGCATCGAGGATTGCCGGGTTGGTCATCAGGTGACCAACATTGCGCACGAACAGCAGCGAACGGCCGTGCAGGGTAACGCTGCCACCGTTCGGCGCGGCGTACTCGCGATCCGGGTTCATGGTGCGCGTGAAGGTCTTGCCGCCCTTGGTCACGCTTTCAGCCAGGTCGCCTTTCATCAGGCCCAGCCAATTGCGGTAGACGATGACCTTGTCGTCGGCATCGACGGCGGCGACCGAGTCCTCGCAGTCCATGATGGTGGTCAGTGCCGACTCCATCAGGATGTCTTTCACGCCTGCGGCGTCGGTGCTGCCAACAGGAGTGCTGGCGTCGACCTGGATTTCGAAGTGCAGGCCGTTGTGCTTGAGCAGCACGGCGGTCGGGGCCGCGGCGTCGCCGTGGAAGCCGATCAGTTGGGCATCGTCACGCAGGCCGGTGTTGCTGCCGCCCTTGAGCGAAACGACCAGCTTGCCGCCTTCGATGCGGTAACCGGTGGAGTCGACGTGGGAGCCAGCAGCCAGTGGCGCGGCTTCGTCGAGGAAGGCGCGGGCGAAGGCGATGACCTTGTCACCACGGACCTTGTTGTAGCCCTGGCCTTTTTCGGCACCGCCTTCTTCGCTGATGGCATCGGTGCCGTAGAGCGCGTCGTACAGCGAACCCCAGCGGGCATTGGCGGCATTCAGGGCGAAGCGAGCGTTCATCACCGGCACGACCAGCTGTGGGCCGGCCATGTGGGCGATTTCTTCATCGACGTTTTGCGTGGTGGCCTGGAAATCGTCGGCTTGTGGCAGCAGGTAGCCGATTTCCTGGAGGAAGCTTTTGTAGGCGACGGCGTCGTGTGCCTGGCCTTTGCGTGCCTGGTGCCAGGCGTCGATCTTGGCTTGCAGCTCGTCACGCTTGGCGAGCAGGGCTTTGTTCTTCGGAGCGAGGTCATTGATGATCTTCTCGGCACCGGCCCAGAACTGCTCGGCGACGATACCGGTTCCCGGAATGGCTTCGTTGTTGACGAAGTCGTACAGGGCCTTGGCGACCTGAAGGCCACCGACTTGAACGTATCCAGTCATTGCTTGCCTCACCTCTGCTCAGCTATTTCGCTCTTCTTTATTAAGCCTGTAGCGCTTCTCTAAACACGGCACCAGTGCATGCCCGAAGGCGGCTGGGTGCGGCCTGCCAGATAGCCTGGCAAGCAGTGTACGTATTTTCACAGGCGCCTTGGCAGACATCCAAACAACACATTTTGTAGTCCGCGCCACGGCATACTACATGAAGCAGTAGACGGGGGAAAATCAGACTAAAAGCGTCGTTGTGCGACCAATTGGTCGCATAGGGTCACGCTGGGAGTGGGTATGTTCGCAAAAAACGGGTGGATTGTTCCAGATAAATCTTGAAACAGTACACGATTTGTTAGTCGGACTGTCCTGCGGCAGGTTGCCGCGCCTTGCCTATACTGAGTCGATCCCCCCGATTCTCGCCGCCCGCGGCGGCATTTTGCTGAGGAATGGCCTGTGGACCATCTTGTACTGACCGTGATTGCCCCTGACAAGGCCGGCCAGGTCGAACGTATCGCCAAATGCATCGCCGACCATAGCGGCAACTGGTTGGAAAGTCGCATGTCGCGCATGGCGGGCCAGTTCGCAGGGATTCTGCGGGTGGCTGTACCGGCGGAAAATTACGATGAGCTGGTCGAGGCGCTGCAGAAGCTGGCCAAGCACGACATTCGCGTGTTGATTGCTGAAAGCGGAATCGAACCCTCGTGCACCTGGAAGCCGATCGCCATGGAGCTTGTGGGCAACGACCGGCCGGGGATCGTGCGGGATATCACCAAGGTGCTGGCCGAGCTGGGCGTGAACCTCGAACGCTTGAGCACCGAGGTCAATCCGGCGCCGATGAGCAGTGAGCCTCTGTTCCGCGCCGATGCCTTGCTGGCATTACCGTTGACGCTGTCGCTGGATGAATTGCAGAAGCGCCTGGAAAGCCTGGCCGACGATCTGATGGTGGAGTTGAAGCTGCGTCCGGAGGAATGACGTGGCTTGTGGGTTATCCCGTTTTCACGGGGACGGCCCTGTGGATAACCTGGGCGCATCATTCTCCGGCCCAGGCGGGCCGAGGCTTGCACAGGTTTGATCAAAAAATGCCCAATAATCAGGTGCTTGTGCACAAAGCACGGGGACGAGGGTGTGGATAACCTTTGGAGATGTTTCTGCAGGCCAGGCGCGGCGAGGCCTGCAGGATTTTGATCGTTTTTTGATCAGGCGCGTTTGCGCAGGCTGAGCCAGGCATCGACGCTGTAGATGGCCAAACCGGCCCAGATGCAGACGAACGCCATCAGGTTGCTCGGTGACAGGTGCTCATCGAACAGCAGTACTGCCTGCAACAGGACTAGCGTGGGCGCCAGGTACTGCAGGAACCCCAGCGTGGTGTAGGGCAGGTGACGTGCAGCGGCGTTGAAGCACACCAGCGGTACCAGCGTGACCGGGCCTGCCGCCATCAGCCACAAGGCTTCGCTGCTGGCGTAGAACGAGCCCTGGGCGCTCATCGCCGTGGGGTTCAACAGCAACCAGCCCAGCGCCAACGGCACCAGCATCCAGGTCTCCACCACCAGGCCCGGCAGCGCTGCCACCGGGGCTTTCTTGCGGATCAGCCCATAGAAACCGAAACTCAAGGCCAGCGCCAACGACACCCAGGGCAGGCTGCCGACCTGCCACACCTGTTGCGCCACACCCAGCGCCGCCATGCCCACCGCCAGCCATTGCAGGCGCCTCAGGCGTTCCCCCAGCAACAGCATGCCCAACAGCACGTTGATCAGCGGGTTGATGTAGTAGCCCAGGCTGGCTTCGAGCATGCGCCCGTTGTTCACCGACCACACGTAGGTCAACCAGTTGGCGGCGATCAATGCCCCGCTGACGGCGAGAATACCCAGGCGTTGCGGATTGTCGCGCAGCTCGCGCCACCAGCCTGGATGCTTCCAGACCAGCAGCAACAGCGAGCCGAACAGCGCCGACCAGAGTACCCGGTGGACGATGATCTCGACGGCGGGAACGCTCTGGATTGCCTTGAAGTAGAGTGGAAACAGGCCCCAGATGATGTAGGCACCAAGGCCCAGTAAATACCCGCGACGCGGGTTTGCAGCGTGCATGCAGAATCCTTGCTTAGGTAGCTAAATAGCGCAGCGGCTATTGTAGACAGACGCCGCTGTGCATCTAGAACAATTTCAGCACGGGTTCATCCAGCGCTGCTATCTGTTCGCGCAGCGCGAGGATCTGGTCGCCCCAGTAACGTGGTTGGCCGAACCAGGGGAAGCTCGGCGGGAACGCCGGATCGTCCCAGCGGCGGGCCAGCCAGGCGCTGTAGTGCAGCTGGCGCAAGGCGCGCAAAGGCTCGATCAACGCCAGTTCGCGAGGATCGAAGTCATGGAATTCGTTATAGCCGTCGATCAGTTCGGCCAACTGCCCCAGGCGCTCCTCGCGACTGCCGGCGAGCATCATCCACAGGTCCTGAACCGCCGGGCCCATGCGGCAGTCGTCGAGGTCGACCACGTGATAGACATCGTCGCGGTGCATCAGGTTGCCGGGGTGCAGGTCGCCGTGCAGGCGAATCAACGCGTGCGGGGTGCGAGCGTAGATGTCTTCGACCCGCTTGAGCAGGTCGCGGGCCACGGACTCGAACGCGGGCAATAGCTCACGGGGCACGAAGTTGCCGTCCAGCAGCGTCTTCAGCGAGGCATGGCCAAAGTTGTCCACGGTCAGCGCTTCGCGGTGCTCGAACGGACGCGCTGCGCCTACTGCGTGCAGGCGGCCGAGCAACTGGCCCAGGCGATAGAGCTGGTCGAGGTCGCCAGGCTCTGGGGCGTGGCCGCCGCGGCGGGGGAACAAGGTAAAGCGAAAGCCCTGGTGTTCGAACAAGGTCTTGCCGTCGTGTTGCAGAGGGGCGACAACGGGCACCTCGCACTCGGCGAGCTCGGCGGTGAAGCGGTGTTCTTCGAGGATCGCATCGTCGCTCCAGCGGCCTGGCCGGTAGAACTTGGCGATCAGGGGTTGCGACTCTTCGATGCCCACTTGGTAGACGCGGTTTTCGTAGCTGTTCAGGGCCAGCACCCGGGCATCGCTGAGAAAGCCTAGGCTTTCCACGGCGTCCAGGACCAGGTCGGGCGTGAGGGTGTCGAAAGGGTGGGACATGAAAGCTCCGAGAGAGTGCGGCGTAAGGCAATAGTACCAGTGCTGCCACTGGGCAGTACCGGCTCCATGCTTCACCACACTTCCTGTGGCGCGACAGGCTATACCGGAACGCCCAGCAGAACATGCGACGGTTTGAATTGCACGCGCACCCGGTTGCCTGTGGTCACCTTCTGGCGCGCTAACCACTGCGCTTGGGCAAAGGCGCACAAGGTCTGCCCATTGCCCAGTGCCAGGCGTACTTCGCAAGGGCCTTGCTCGTCGGTCAGCACATCTTCGACCACTGCTGTTAGGCAATTGCTGCCCACTTCTACCTTGTCCTCGTCACCCAGCAACTGTACCCACCCAGCCTTGAGCAGCGCCACGACCGTGGTGCCCAAGGTCAGCTCCAGGCGGTCGGTGCTGTCATGGGTAATCAACGCCTCGATTTCCAAGCCCCCACCCAGGGCCAGGCTCACGCGGTCATGCCGGCCTTCACGGCGCAGGCCACTGACCTGGCCTTGCAGTTGATTGCGTGCACTGGTGCGCAGCATCAGTCGGCCCAACAGGTCAAGGTCGCCGGAGTCCTCGGCTGCCTCCAGGAACTGCGCCTGCAATGCTTGCAGGCGTTGATAAAGGCGCAGCACCCGCTCGCCTTCTGCCGACAGGCGGGCGCCGCCGCCGCCGCGCCCACCCGTGCTGCGCTCGACCAGCGGTCGGCTGGCCAGGTTGTTGAGCTCATCGATGGCGTCCCAGGCGGCCTTGTAGCTGATACCGGCAGCCTTGGCGGCGCGGGTGATCGAGCCTTGTTCGGCGATATGTTGCAGCAGGGCGATGCGCTGGGGGCGCCGGGCGATGTGCTGGGTGAGCAGGGCAGGTAGGGGCATGGCGAAACGCGCTTGATGATCAATGAAGGGACGTTGCCTGCCGGACCGGCAGCAGTCAAGTTCCCGCCTGCCAGCCTCGGTCGGGCTTTGGCGTGCGGGCCAGGCAGTAGACATCGACCCGCCGCGCGCCCGACTTGCGCAACGACTGCGCGATGGCTTGAGCCGTGGCTCCGGTGGTCAACACGTCGTCGACCACAGCGATATGCAGGTTCTCGACCGCTCGACCTCGCTCGACATTGAACGCCCCCCGCAGATTCTGTCGACGCGCCTTGGCGTGCAGATGCTGTTGCGCAGGTGTATCGCGTACCCGCTGAAGGAGTCGTTCGTCACAGGGAATCGCCAGTGGCACGGACAGCCAGCGCGCCAGCATGCCGGCTTGATTGAAGCCGCGCTCGCGCTGTCGACGTTTGGCCAGCGGTACAGGCAACAGCAGGTCGGGTTTTGCCAGCCCTTCGTCGTAGCGATGCTGCAAGCCATGGACGAGCAGTTCGGCCATCAGTCGACCTAGCGGCCACTGTTGGTTGTGCTTGAAGCGACTGATCAACGTATCCACCGGGAAGCCGTAATGCCACAAGGCAACCACCTGAGCGAATGCCGGAGCTCGCCGGCAGCACTGGGCGCAGGTCAGCCCCGGCATGGACAAAGGCAGGGCGCAGCGTGAACAGCAGTCGTGCAGCCAAGGCAGTTCGTGCTCGCAGGCGACGCAGATGGGGTGGGGTTGCTCACTGGCTTCGTCACACAGCAAACAGGCGTGGTTAATATTTAGACACTTGTAAACCAGTTGTTTTATGAGTGGTTGACAGTACATGGGCCTTCCGTGACTATGCGAGCTATCCGTGATGCGCTGGCGGGCCGTTCCTGTCCCGGCGCTAGAAACAGCCTAAACAAGGAAACGCCGATGAGCGCCAGCACAACTGCAACAACACGTCACGACTGGTCCCTGTCCGAGGTCAAGGCGCTGTTCCAGCAACCGTTCAACGACCTGTTGTTCCAGGCGCAGACCGTGCATCGCGCGCATTTCGACCCTAACCGCGTGCAAGTCTCCACGCTGTTGTCGATCAAGACCGGCGCCTGCCCTGAAGATTGCAAATATTGTCCACAGTCCGGCCACTACAACACCGGGCTGGAAAAACAGAAGCTGATGGAAGTGCAGAAAGTCCTGGAGGAAGCCGCTCGGGCCAAGGCCATTGGCTCGACCCGTTTCTGCATGGGCGCGGCCTGGAAGCACCCGTCGGCCAAAGACATGCCGTACGTGCTGGAGATGGTCAAAGGCGTCAAGGCCATGGGCCTGGAGACCTGCATGACCCTCGGCAAGCTCGACCAAGAGCAGACCAAGGCCCTGGCCGAGGCAGGCCTTGACTACTACAACCACAACCTCGACACCTCGCCGGAGTTCTACGGCAGCATCATCACCACCCGTACCTACGCTGAGCGTCTGCAGACCCTGGCTTATGTGCGTGATGCAGGCATGAAGATCTGCTCGGGCGGCATTCTTGGCATGGGCGAGTCGCTGGACGACCGCGCCGGTCTGCTGATCCAGCTGGCCAACCTGCCGGAGCATCCGGAATCGGTGCCGATCAACATGCTGGTGAAAGTCGCCGGTACCCCGCTGGCCGATGAAGACGACGTAGACCCGTTCGACTTCATCCGCATGCTGGCGGTCGCGCGTATCCTCATGCCCAAATCCCATGTACGCCTTTCCGCCGGCCGCGAGCAGATGAACGAACAGATGCAAGCGCTGGCCTTCATGGCCGGTGCCAACTCGATCTTCTATGGCGAGAAGCTGCTGACCACCGCCAACCCGCAGGCCGACAAGGACATGCAGCTGTTCGCCCGACTGGGCATCAAGCCAGAAGCGCGTGAAGAGCACGCTGACGAAGTGCACCAGGCGGCCATCGAGCAGGCGCTGGTCGAACAACGCAGCAACGAGCTGTTCTACAACGCCGCGTCGGCCTGAGCATGGCCTTCGATCTGGCGGCGCGCCTTGCCGAACGGCGCGCCGCAGACCTATATCGGCAGCGGCCATTGCTGGAAAGCCCGCAAGGGCCGGAGGTAGTGGTCGATGGCCAGCGATTGCTGGCCTTCTGCAGTAACGACTACCTGGGCCTTGCCAATCATCCTGAAGTGATCGCCGCATGGCAGGCTGGCGCCGAACGTTGGGGCGTCGGTGGCGGGGCATCGCACCTGGTGGTGGGCCACAGCACGCCGCATCACGAAGTCGAAGAGGCCCTGGCCGAGCTGACCGGGCGCCCGCGTGCGCTGCTGTTCTCCACCGGCTACATGGCCAACCTTGGCACCATCACCGCATTGGTGGGGCAGGGCGATACGGTGTTGCAGGACCGCCTGAACCACGCCTCGCTGCTCGATGGCGGGTTGCTCAGCGGCGCCCGCTTCAACCGCTACCTGCACAACGATCCGGTCAGCCTGGCCAGCCGCCTGGACAAAGCCGTCGGCAACACCCTGGTGGTGACCGACGGGGTGTTCAGCATGGATGGCGACCTTGCCGACCTTCCGGCGCTGGCCGACGTTGCCCGCGCCCGTGGAGCTTGGCTGATGGTCGACGACGCCCATGGCCTGGGTACGCTGGGCGAGCAAGGCGGCGGTATCGTCGAACACTTCGGGCTGGGTGTCGACGACGTGCCGGTGTTGATCGGTACCCTGGGCAAGGCCTGTGGCACGGCTGGGGCTTTTGTCGCAGGCAGTGAAGCGCTGATTGAGGCGCTGGTGCAGTTCGCCCGCCCATACATCTACACCACCAGCCAACCCCCCGCATTGGCCTGCGCCACCCTCAAGAGCCTGGAGCTGCTGCGCCGCGAAACCTGGCGTCGCGAGCACCTGGCGGCTTTGATTCGTCAGTTCCGCCAGGGTGCCGAGCAGATCGGCCTGACGCTGATGGACAGTCCTACGGCGATCCAGCCGATCCTGATCGGCGAAAGCGCCCAGGCTCTGCGCCTGTCGCGCATGCTGCGAGCGCGTGGCCTGCTGGTGACGGCGATTCGTCCGCCCACCGTGCCGGCCGGCAGCGCCCGGCTGCGCGTGACCTTGAGCGCTGCGCACAGTCAGGCGCAGGTCCAGCTATTGTTGAATGCATTGGCCGAGTGTTATCCACAGTTGGAGGCCGCCGATGCGTGATCGCCTGATTCTTCTGCCCGGCTGGGGACTGGGTACCGCTGCCCTGGAGCCGCTGGCCGCCAGCCTGCGTGCGCAGGACCTGCGCCTGCACGTCGAACTGATGCCGCTACCAGAGCTGGCCGACACCAGCGTAGAGGCATGGGTCGATTACCTCGACCGCAAGTTGCCCACCGATACCTGGCTGGGCGGTTGGTCGTTCGGTGGCATGTTGGCCAGCGAGCTGGCATGCAAGCGAGGCGACCATTGTTGTGGGTTGCTGACCTTGGCCAGCAACCCGAGTTTCGTGGCGCGTCCCGATTGGCCCCATGGCATGCCGAAGGACACCTTCGGCACCTTTCTGGATGGCTGTCGCAGCCATACCCAGGTGACCCTAAAGCGTTTCCGTAGCCTGTGCAGCGAGGGTGCGCAGCAGCCACGCACGCTGTTGCGCCAGTTGGGCGTGGGGGTTCCGGATACCGATCCGTTGTACTTGGCCAGTGGCCTGGAAGTGCTGGCCGAGCTCGATACCCGCGTTGCACTGGAAGCCTATGGTGGCCCGCAGTTGCACCTGTACGCCGGCAGCGATGCCCTGGTGCCGGTCGAGGCGGCAAAAGCCCTGAGCGAACTGCTGCCCGACGTGGAAGTCGGCCTGGTCGAAGACAGTTCCCACGCATTCCTGCTGGAGTACCCACAGGAACTGGCGGCGGGTATCAAGAGTTTCCTGCATGAGAGTGGTGATGACTGACCTTTCCTATCCAAGCCTGCCAGGAGCCTTGCCCGACAAGCGTCAGGTGGCGGCTTCATTCTCCCGCGCAGCGGCCAGCTACGACAGCGTCGCGGCTCTGCAACGTGCGGTGGGGGTGAGCTTGCTGGACCAGATGCCCGATGGCCTGAGCCCATCGCGCTGGCTCGACCTGGGCAGCGGCACGGGTCATTTCAGTCGCGTGCTGGCCGAGCGTTATCGGGCTGCAACCGGTGTGGCTGTGGATATCGCCGAAGGCATGTTGCACCACGCCCGTGGTGAGCAGGGTGGGGCGTGCTACCACGTGGCCGGCGACGCTGAACGACTGCCGCTGCGAGACACCAGCATGGACTTGGTGTTCTCCAGCCTGGCAGTGCAATGGTGCGACCAGTTCGCCTGTGTCCTGGACGAAGTTCGCCGTGTCCTGCGTCCGGGTGGGGTGATGGCCTTCAGCAGCCTGTGCGTCGGTACGCTCGGCGAACTGCGTTCCAGCTGGCAGGCGGTGGATGGCCTGGTGCATGTCAATCGCTTCCGCCACTTTGCCGATTACCAGCGCCTGTGTGCCAGTAGCGGGCTGGAGCAAGTCAGCCTGCAGCAACGGGCGCATGTACTGCATTACCCCGATGTGCGCAGCCTGACCCACGAACTCAAGGCCCTTGGCGCCCACAACCTCAATCCGGGCCGGCCCTCGGGCCTGACCGGTCGTGCGCGCATGCAGCGTCTGCTGCAGGCATACGAAGCGTTCCGTCAGCCGCAGGGGCTGCCAGCCACCTATGAGGTGATCTATGGTGTTTTGCGCAAGCCAGAGGTGTAAGGGGAGCCAGATGAGCCAGGCCTATTTCATTGCCGGTACCGATACCGATGTGGGCAAGACCACCATTGCTGCCGGGTTGTTGCACGCGGCCCGTCTCCAAGGGCTGAGCACCCTCGGTGCCAAGCCGGTGGCTTCTGGTTGCAGCGTCACACCCAAAGGGCTGCGCAATGCCGACGCCCAGGCATTGATCGACGAAAGTTCGATCAAGCTGGCGTACGAAGAGGTCAACCCGTTTGCCTTCGAACCTGCCATTGCGCCACATATAGCGGCGCGCGAGGCCGGCGTTGCGCTGCAAGTGCCGGTGTTGCTCAAGGCCATGCGCCATGTGCTGGACCAGGGGGCGGACTTCACCCTGATCGAAGGCGCAGGAGGATGGCGCGTGCCGCTGTCCAACCTTGACAACCTGTCGGACCTGGCAATTGCCTTGAAACTGCCGGTGATCCTGGTGGTAGGTGTGCGTCTGGGCTGCATCAATCATGCGCTGCTCAGTGCCGAGGCCATCTCCCGGGACGGTCTGCAACTGGCGGGCTGGGTGGCCAACATCATCGATCCGCGCACATCGCGACTGGAAGAAAACCTCGCCAGCCTGGCGGAGCGCTTGCCAGCACCGTGCCTGGGCCGGGTGCCGAAACTGAAGCAGGCCTCTGCCGATGCCGTGGCTGAACACGTGCAGTTGGACTTGCTGGACTGAGATGCCCATCGCCTATCAAATGGCACTGAGCCATTAGGGATTTAAACGAGCCTTTTTGCCCTTGGCCTGCTTTAATTGGCCCTGTTCCTATCCAGCGTCAATGGAGTCCTGACATGGAAATCACCGGTAGCTCCGCTTTCTACGCGGGCCTTGGCAGCATTCAGGCCGGGCAGAACCGCGTCGACCAGGCCGCCAGCCAAATTGCCAACAGCACTGTCGAGCGTGCGGCCACCAGCCAGTCCAGCGACTATCAGGCCGAGCGCCTGCGTGCGGTCGACCGCAGTCAGCAGATGGACCTGGCAACCAGCGCCGTGCAATTGGCCCTCGGCAAACAGGAAGTCGAACTGGGCGTAAAGGTGGCAAAAGCTTCCGACGAAATGCTCGGGCGGTTCATCGATACCTACGCCTGATCTGGCGTCGTCCAAGGTGTGGCCAGCCCCTTCTGGGCGTTGCGCCATGGCCTTATCGCCGGCAAGCCGGCGCCTGCACTCGTGCGGTGAACTCATGTGGGAGTGACCTTGCGTCGCCAAAGGGCTGCGAGGCCGCCCCGAGGACAGGTCGTTCCCAGAAGAAAATTACCCCCACTCAACCAGGTTCGACCCTATTTATCAGGGCGTGGCGTAAATGCCATTTTTCGCGGCATAAATGGCACCATGGTCCCGTCTTGACATTAGGCGGTGCTAAACGTAAGTTTCAAACAACTGTTTGATCGAAAGCCGCCAAGAGCTGGTCGGTATAAGCGGTCTTCCCCAGAACTCATCACAGAGGTTCATCGCAATGCCTGATTACAAAGCCCCCTTGCGTGATATTCGCTTCGTTCGCGACGAGCTGCTCGGCTATGAGGCGCACTATCAGAGCCTGCCGGGTTGCCAGGACGCCACCCCTGACATGGTCAACGCGATCCTGGAAGAAGGCGCGAAATTCTGTGAAGAAGTACTGGCCCCGCTCAACCGCGTTGGCGATCTGGAAGGCTGCACCTGGAGCGAGTCGGGTGTGAAGACCCCGACCGGCTTCAAGGAAGCCTACAAGCAATTCGTCGAAGGCGGCTGGCCGAGCCTGGCGCATGACGTCGAACACGGCGGCCAAGGCCTGCCTGAGTCGCTGGGCCTGGCGCTGAGCGAAATGGTCGGTGAGTCGAACTGGTCGTGGGGCATGTACCCAGGCCTTTCCCATGGCGCGATGAACACCATCTCCGCGCACGGCACGCCTGAGCAGCAGCACACCTATCTGACCAAACTGGTCAGTGGCGAGTGGACCGGCACCATGTGCCTGACCGAGCCGCACTGCGGCACCGACCTGGGCATGCTGCGCACCAAGGCCGAGCCTCAGGCCGACGGCACTTATAAAGTCAGCGGCACCAAGATCTTCATCTCGGCCGGTGAGCACGACATGGCCGACAACATCGTCCATATCGTCCTGGCCCGCCTGCCGGATGCGCCGGCTGGCACCAAAGGCATCTCGCTGTTCATCGTGCCGAAGTTCCTGCCTAATGCCGACGGTGGCGTCGGTGAGCGTAATGGCGTGAGCTGCGGCTCCATCGAACACAAGATGGGTATCCACGGCAACGCCACCTGCGTGATGAACTTCGACGGCGCTACCGGCTACCTGATCGGCCCAGCCAACAAGGGCCTGAACTGCATGTTCACCTTCATGAACACTGCACGCCTGGGCACCGCGCTGCAGGGCCTGGCTCACGCCGAAGTGGCCTTCCAGGGAGGCCTGAAGTACGCCCGTGACCGGCTGCAGATGCGTTCGCTGACCGGCCCGAAAGCGCCGGACAAGGCAGCCGACCCGATCATCGTCCACCCTGACGTGCGCCGTATGCTGCTGACCATGAAGGCCTTCGCCGAAGGCAACCGTGCGATGGTGTACTTCACCGCCAAGCAAGTCGACATCGTCAAGTACAGCCAGGACGAGGAAGAGCGCAAGAAGGCCGACGCCCTGCTGGCCTTCCTCACTCCGATCGCCAAGGCATTCATGACCGAAGTCGGCTTCGAAGCGGCCAACCACGGCGTGCAGATCTACGGTGGCCATGGCTTCATTGCCGAGTGGGGCATGGAGCAGAACGTGCGCGACAGCCGTATCTCCATGCTGTACGAAGGCACCACCGGTATCCAGGCTCTCGACCTGCTGGGCCGCAAGGTGCTGATGACCCAGGGCGAAGCGCTCAAGGGCTTCACCAAGATCGTGCACAAGTTCTGCCAGGCACAGGAAGGCAACGAGCGCGTCAAGGAGTTCGTCGAGCCGCTGGCTGCACTGAACAAGGAGTGGGGCGAACTGACCATGAAGGTCGGTATGGCCGCCATGAAAGACCGTGAAGAAGTGGGTGCCGCTTCGGTGGATTACCTGATGTACTCCGGCTATGCCTGCCTGGCTTACTTCTGGGCCGACATCGCCCGCCTGGCGGCCGAGAAACTGGCGGCAGGTACCAGCGAAGAGGCGTTCTACACCGCCAAGCTGCAGACCGCGCGCTTCTACTTCCAGCGCATCCTGCCCCGCACCCGTGCCCATGTGGCCGCGATGCTGTCCGGTGCCGACAACCTGATGGCGATGAAGGAAGAAGATTTCGGCCTGTCCATCTAAGCCTGTTCATCGGTATAAAAAAACGCCTGCCTCACCGGCAGGCGTTTTTTTTTGTTTCCGGCTCCTAAAGATTCAGTAACAACAAAAGCTCAAGCCCTCCACCCCTGCGGCCGTTAAACACGCCGTGTATTCATCTATTCATGTGCGCTGCCGATGAAGTAAGGGCACAATGCCATTATTGATCTGCCGGGTCGGAGATTACCCTTGTTTCGTCTAAACGCTGTACGCGCGAGCCATTTCCTGCCTTCGCTGTTTCTCTTGTTGTCGGGGCTCGCGGCGGCGTATGTGAGAGACCTCAGCGTCTTCTTCACTTCGCTGTTCAATGTTCTACCCACGTTGGTGCTGCTGTTGGGGGGCGCCTACTGCGCGGTATACCGCCGCCAGCGCGAGCTGTTCCTGATGGTGACGGTATACATCGCCTATTTCCTGCTCGACACCCAGACTGATTTCTACCGTGACAACGGCCGGGTGCGCGAAGACGCGGCGGTGATATTCCACCTGGTATGCCTGTTGTTGCCTGCGTTGTTCGGCTTGTTTGGCGCCTGGCAGGAGCGCACGCACCTGGCCCAGGACCTGCTCGCCCGGTTTGCCGTGCTGTTCGCCGTCGGCAGCGTCGCGGTGGCGCTTGAGCAGAGCTTCCCCAAGGCGCTGCTCGCCTGGCTCGCCGAAATTCGCTGGCCGGCGCTGCATGGCCAGTGGATGAGCCTGATCCAGATGGTCTACCCACTGTTCGTAGGGGTATTCGTCCTGTTGGTCGTGCAGTACCTGCGTGAACCCAGGCCGTTGCATGCCGCGCAGATCATCGGCCTGATCGGCATCTTCTGGATGCTGCCCAAGACCTTCATCCTGCCGTTCACCCTGAACATCATGTGCAGTCAGGTGATGCTGATGATTGCCGCGGCAGTGTCCCATGAGGCCTATCAGATGGCCTTCCGGGATGAGCTGACCGGGTTGCCGGGGCGCCGTGCGTTGAACGAACGCATGCAGCGGCTGGGTCGCAACTACGTGATCGCCATGACCGACGTGGACCACTTCAAGAAATTCAACGACACCCACGGCCACGACGTCGGCGACCAGGTGCTGCGACTGGTCGCCAGCCGTTTGTCCAAGGTGACCGGCGGGGGACGAGCCTATCGCTACGGCGGCGAGGAGTTCGCCTTGGTGTTCGCGGGCAAGACGGCCGAAGAGTGCCAGCCGCACCTTGAGGCCGTGCGTGAAATGATCGCCAACTATGCTATGCAACTACGTGATCAGAGCAGCCGCCCCCAGGACGATTCTGCCGGTCGGCAGCGGCGCGCAGGCAATGCGGCCACCACGGTATCGGTGACCATCAGCATCGGTGTGGCCGAGCGGCTGGTGGAGCACCGTAACCCAGAGGAAGTGCTCAAGGCCGCTGACCAGGCGCTGTACAGCGCCAAAGGCGCGGGGCGTAACTGCGTCATGGTCTACGGGCAACAATCGCGACGCGGGGCTGTTCGGATGGCGTGACCATAGCTGACTATTCGGTCGCTTGATGACCCTATGTCTCGCAAAAGTTGTTCGGTTACACTGCCTTCAATCCAGTGCCGCGGTTCCCTGAGACCGCCCCGACCCTGTTAGCGAGAGGTAGTCATGGCTGAATATAAAGCGCCCCTGCGCGACATGCGTTTCGTTCTGAATGAAGTCTTCAACGTGGCCGAGCTCTGGGCTCAACTGCCGGCCTTGGCCGAAGCGGTGGACGCGGACACTGCCATGGCGGTGCTGGAAGAGGCCGGCAAGGTTACCGGCAAGACCATTGCTCCGCTCAGCCGCGCGGCGGACGAAGAGGGTTGCCACTGGGACAACGGCGCGGTGCGCACACCAGCCGGTTTCATCGATGCCTACCACACCTACGCCGAAGGCGGCTGGGTGGGCGTTGGCGGCGACCCGCTGTTCGGCGGAATGGGCATGCCCAAGGCCATTTCGGCCCAGGTCGAGGAAATGGTCAACGCATCCAGCCTGGCCTTTGGCCTGTACCCGATGCTGACCGCCGGCGCCTGCCTGTCGATCAACGCCCACGCCAGCGAAGCGCTTAAGGAAAAGTACCTGCCCAACATGTACGCGGGTGTATGGGCAGGCTCCATGTGCCTGACCGAGCCCCATGCCGGTACCGACCTGGGCATCATCCGCACCAAGGCCGAGCCGCAGGCCGACGGCAGCTACAAGGTCAGTGGCACCAAGATCTTCATCACCGGTGGCGAGCATGACCTGACCGAGAACATCATCCACCTGGTGCTGGCCAAGTTGCCTGATGCCCCGGCCGGGCCAAAGGGTATCTCGCTGTTCCTGGTGCCTAAGTTCCTGGTCAATGAGGACGGCAGCCTAGGGGCGCGCAACCCAGCCACCTGCGGCTCGATCGAGCACAAGATGGGCATCCAGGCCTCGGCCACGTGCGTGATGAACTTCGACGAGGCGGTCGGCTACATCGTGGGCGAACCGAACAAGGGCCTGGCGGCCATGTTCACCATGATGAACTACGAGCGCCTCGGCGTCGGTATCCAGGGCCTGGCATCGGCCGAGCGCTCTTATCAGAACGCCGTTGAGTACGCCCGCGACCGCCTTCAGAGCCGCGCGCCAACGGGTCCGCAGGCCAAGGAAAAAGCCGCGGACCCGATCATCGTGCACCCCGATGTGCGCCGCATGCTGTTGACCATGAAGGCGCTGATCGAAGGTGGCCGCGCCTTCTCCACCTATGTGGCCATGCAACTGGACAGTGCCAAGTACAGCGAGGATGCGGCTACCCGCAAGCGCAGCGAGGAGCTGGTAGCGCTGCTGACGCCGGTCGCCAAGGCCTTCCTCACGGATCTGGGCCTGGAGTGCACCGTGCACGGCCAGCAGGTGTTCGGCGGCCATGGCTACATCCGCGAGTGGGGCCAGGAGCAGCTGGTGCGCGATGTGCGTATCACACAGATCTACGAAGGTACCAATGGCATCCAGGCGCTGGACCTGATGGGGCGTAAGGTCGTCGCCAGTGGTGGTGCCTACTACCGGCTGTTCTCCGACGAGATTCGCCAGTTCATCGCCAGTGCCAAGGACGATCTGAGCGAGTTCACCACGCCGCTCGCTGCCGCCCTCGACAAGCTCGACGGGCTGACGGAGTGGGTGTTGGAACAGGCCAAGGGCAACCCGAATGAAATCGGTGCGGCGTCGGTCGAGTACCTGCATGCCTTTGGCTATGTGGCCTATGCCTACATGTGGGCATTGATGGCCCGTGCCGCCAAGGCGGGTGAAGGGGATGAGGCGTTCTATTCGGCCAAGCTGGGGACCGCTCGGTTCTACTTCGCGCGGCTGCTACCGCGGCTGGATTCGCTGGTGGCCTCGGTCAAGGCGGGCAGCGAGTCGCTGTACCTGCTCGATGCCGAGCAGTTCTGAGGCATGGCGTGTCAGCCTGGTCGCCGGCTTGCCGGCGACTGGCACAGGACCAGCGTTTGGAAATGGCGCCGCTTGTAAGCTTTCTCCTACATGACGTGGTGACTTTTCGCCACTGGCCTAAGATTGGATCCATAGCTAATATTTCCCACATGGACGTTGCGCAGGAAGCGCAAAGGACAGAACAGGGACAACGAAGGAATGCCTGCCAGGATGGTGGGGCGATAGGGATGTCAAAGGGAAACAGTCTGGAAAACCCCGCTTCGGCGGGGTTTTCTTTGTGCGCGTGTTTTTACCCGAGCACATCCAGGGGCGAGGCCCCCAGCTGGCGCGCATCGGTCTCTTCTTCCAGCAATGTGCGCAGCATCTCCACTGACGCCTGCTGACGCTGTGCGTCGCGAAACACCAAGCCCACCTTGAGCGGTACGCGCGGTTCGCTCAACGGCTTCCACAGCAGGCCTTGGTCATCCTCGGCGGCCTCCTTGGCCCGGCCCGGCAGAATGGTCGCCAAGGCCGTGTGCGACAGGCTGTCGAGAATTCCCGCCATGTTGTTCATCTCGGCCTGAACCTGCGGTCGGCGGCCCTGGCTGGCCAGCTGTTCCTTCCAGATCTGGCGGATCTGGAACTCTTCCCCGAGCATGAGCATTGGCAACTCAGCGGCCTGGCGGATGGACACCTTCTTGAAGTCCTTCAAGGGGTGGGTGGCGGGGATGACCAGCTGCAGTTCATCTTCGTACAACAGCAAGCCATGAAGCCCCGGCTGGCGCGGTGGCAGGTAGCTGATGCCAATATCCAGGCTGCCGCTGAGTAAGCGCCGTTCGATTTCCAGCCCCGACAGTTCGTAGATCTGCACCACCAGGTGGGGTTGCGCCCTGCGCACCCGTTCCAGCAGGCGCGGCACCATGCTTGGGCGAACCGTCTGCAACACACCAATGGCCAGTGTTCGCAGGGACTGACCCTTGAAGTTGCGCATGGCCTCATGGGCCCGCTGCAGGCCGTCGAGCAGCGGCAGGGCATGGTTGTACAGGGTATGGGCGGCGAGCGTCGGCAACAGCCGCTTGTTACTACGTTCGAACAGGCTCAGGTCGAGGCTGTGTTCCAGCTGCCTGATCTGCTGCGACAACGCCGGCTGTGACAAGGACAGGCGCTCGGCGGCCCGGCCGACGTGGCCTTCTTCATACACCGCGACGAAATAACGCAGTTGGCGAAAATCCATAAGTATTACTTATCGAAAAAGCTGGAAAAACGGAATGGCCTCAGCCGCCCGTGAGCCCTAGTCTATCGCCGTATTCCAGTAGGTTACAGCGCTGATTCAGTCGATTGTTACCTTGGATGAAAAACACTTTTGATAGGAAAGGCAAAATATCGAGCGCCGGCATACCGACCGGACCTGCCGCCCTTTGCCGTGATTGGTTGGAGCCCTGATGAACCTGTTCAACTTGCGCCGTTCGGCCCCTACCGCAGTCGCCGAGCCCAAGCGTGCGCCGGTGATCGTGCCGGATGCGCCGCAGTTGTCCCGCGAGCGTCTGATGCCCAGCACCGAACGTGCCACGCAGGTGTTCGTCCGAGGCCAAGGCTCCTGGTTGTGGGACAACGAAGGGCATGCCTACCTGGACTTCACCCAAGGCGGTGCGGTCAACAGCCTCGGCCACAGCCCCAGCGTGCTGGTCAAGGCCTTGGGCAACCAGGCCCAGGCGCTGATCAATCCAGGTTCGGGGTTCCACAGCCGTGGTTTGCTGGCCTTGGTCAATCGCCTGTGCCAGAGCACCGGCAGCGATCAGGCCTACCTGCTCAACAGCGGCGCCGAAGCTTGCGAAGGGGCGATCAAGCTGGCGCGCAAATGGGGTCAGAAGCATCGCAACGGCGCCTACCACATCATCACGGCCACGCAAGGCTGTCACGGTCGCAGCCTGGGGGCGCTGTCGGCGTCCGACCCGCTGCCGTGCAACCGTTGCGAGCCGGGCTTGCCAGGTTTCAGCAAGGTGCCGTTCAACGACCTCGATGCGCTGCATGCCGAGGTGGACTCGCGCACCGTGGCGATCATGCTCGAGCCCATCCAGGGCGAGGCGGGTGTGATCCCGGCAACGCGCCAATACCTGCAGGGTGTGGAAAAACTCTGCCGCGAGCTCGGCATCCTGCTGATTCTCGATGAGGTGCAGACGGGCATTGGCCGTTGTGGCGCGTTGCTGGCCGAGGAGACCTATGGCGTACGTGCCGATATCGTCACCCTCGGCAAAGGCTTGGGCGGCGGTGTGCCGTTGGCGGCACTGTTGGCGCGGGGGACCGCTTGCTGCGCTGAACCCGGTGAGCTCGAAGGCAGCCACCACGGCAACGCGCTGATGAGCGCGGCAGGCCTTGCCGTGCTGGATACCGTGCTGGAGCCGGGCTTCTTCGAGCACGTTCAGGACAGTGGTCGCCACTTGCGCGATGGCCTGAGCCGCCTGGCCGGTCGCTACGGCCAGGGCGAGGTGCGTGGCCAGGGCCTCTTGTGGGCATTGCAACTGCACGAAGACCTGGCCCAAGACCTGGTGCAGGCAGCCTTGCAGGAGGGCCTGCTGCTCAATGCGCCCCAGGCCGACGTGGTGCGTTTTTCGCCCGCGCTGACGGTCAGCAAGGGCAACATCGACGAGATGCTCCTACGCCTTGCCCGGGCCTTTGCCAGGCTGCACGCGCAACAGCAAAGCCGCCGCGAGGTACCGGCCTGACCGGTAGCGGCGAGCCACAGATTTTCAACGAACCGTCTCGCGTTTCTGCGCATCGCCCTTGGCCAGCTTCATTTGGCTCGGGGCGTTTTTTTTGCCTGGCGTTACTGTGGAACCTCTGGCTGGCGCGGCTAGTCTCTGTTGAAACCCCTTCAGGAGAGATTCACATGGACTTCATCCGCATCATCATCGCGATCATTCTGCCGCCCCTGGGTGTATTCCTGCAGGTGGGGTTTGGTGGGGCGTTCTGGCTGAATATCCTGCTGACCTTGCTGGGGTACATTCCGGGGATCGTGCATGCGGTCTACATCATCGCCAAGCGCTGAGGCGTTCTTGGCGCCCTCGCCGGCAAGCAGAGCCTACAGGGTGGTTGGGGCTTATAGCCCCAACACCCGGCAATAGAACTTCCATTCTTCCTCGAGCGCATGCGCCAGGTTCTGCGCATTGCGCAACCCATGGCGTTCCCCTGGGTAGAAATGCCCTTCGGCCTCGATGCCATTGGCTTTCAGGGCCGCCAGCATTGAGCGGGTCTGCTCAGGCACTACCACTGCATCCAGCTCGCCCTGGAAGAAAATCACCGGCACCTTGATAGCCGAGGCATGCAGCAGCGGCGTGCGTTGTCGGTAGCGCTCGGCATCCTGTTGCGGGTCGCCGATCAGCCAGTCCAGGTAATCGCCTTCGAACTTGTGCGTGGCACGGCCCAATGCGACCGGGTCACTGACGCCATACAGGCTGGCACCTGCGCGGAACACATCGTGGAAGGCGAGGGCGCACAACGTGGTGTACCCGCCTGCGCTGCCGCCGCGAATGAACGCTTTGCGCGCATCGATCAGCCCTTTTCCGGCCAAGTGCTCGACGGCCGCACAGGCATCTTGCACATCGCATTCGCCCCACCGCAGGTGCAGAGCCTGGCGATAGGCCCGGCCGTAGCCACTGCTGCCGCGATAGTTGAGGTCGGCGACGGCAAAACCACGCTGGGTCCAATACTGGATACGCGGGTCGAGCACCGGGTAGCAGGCCGAAGTCGGGCCGCCGTGGATGAACACCACCAGTGGGGCCGGGCCTTGCCCATCAACGGCCTTATAGAAGAAACCATGGGCAGTTTCGCCTGCGCTGCTGTAGCGGATCGGCTGGGGCAGGCTGATGCGTTGGGCTGGCAGCACTTCGGCGCCACCGGCCACTACCCGTACCTGGTGGCTGTTGCGGTCGATGGCGACGACCGCAGGCGGGCTGATCGGCGATGCGGCGATGGCGTAGAGATGCTCGGCATCCATCGCCAGGCTACGAAAACGCGTATAGGCGCTGGCGAAATGTTCGACAGGATTACCCGGCGTACGCAGCCCCAGCTTGGCAAAGCCGTCTTCGAACCAACTGGCCAGGTAGCTTTGCGGACCTATTGCAAGCCAACTGCTGGCCCCCAGTTGCCAAGGGGCGCCAGCGTGGTCGGCGGGTTCTGCTGGCAGAGCCTGCCACTGGCCATCGACCTCGCCCCAGGGCTGCCAGAAGCCGTTTCTGTCCGAGAGGCAATACAGCCGGCCTTGGGCGTCGAAGCGCGGTTGTTGCAGGGATTCATCGGTCCCGGTGACACAACGCGCCGGGCCCCAGGCGCCGCTACTGTCCCGTTGGCGCTGCATCAGGCGGGTACGGGTCCAGGGTTGCGCTGGGCGGTCCCATTCGACCCAAGCCAGGCGCGTACCATCGTTGGACAGGGTGGGGGACGCATAGAAATCAGCACCTTCGGCGAGGACTTCGCGGGTGCTTTCGCCAAGTATGACCAGGCGATGCTCGACGGGCTTGCCACTGCGCTCCTCGACGGCGAGGACCTGGCCGGTGTGCCATTGCAGGTCGCCGTAGCGGCATTCCGGGCGGTGGGTGAGCGGGCGAGGTGTCACGCTATTCAGCGCCTGGGTATAGACCTGCTGGTCCTGCTCGTTGACGAACAGCACCCCGTCGCCACCCAGGCAGAAACTGCCGCCACCGTACTCATAGACTCGGCTGCGCACGCTGAAGCCATCGGGGGTAAGGCACCGGGCCTGCTGGTCGCGCCAGTGCCAGATACGGCAGGCGCCGTCGGCCGGGCGGAATTCGTTCCAGAACAGCCCGGCTTCGCCGACCTTGAGCTCGGCAAAGTCGGTGCTGGCAGCCACCGCCTGTGCGGCGCTGAATTCATCCACGGGCGATGACACGGGAGTTGCGCTCGTTGCGGAAGGTCATTTGCTCGATTTCCAGCTGGGCGGTCTCCGCCTCTTCGCGGGCCTTGAGAATGATGCCGTGGTCAGCTGACTTGGCACACACAGGGTCGGCATTGCTGGCATCGCCAGTCAGCATGAAGGCCTGGCAGCGACAGCCGCCGAAGTCCTTTTCCTTCTCGTCGCAGGAGCGGCAGGGTTCTGGCATCCACGCGTAGCCACGGAAGCGGTTGAAGCCGAACGAGTCGTACCAGATGTGGTGCAGGTCATGGTCACGCACGTTGGGAAATTCCACCGGCAACTGGCGAGCACCGTGGCACGGCAGCGCGGTGCCGTCCGGGGTGATGGTCAGGAACAGGCTGCCCCAGCCGTTCATGCAGGCCTTGGGACGTTCTTCGTAGTAGTCCGGGGTGACGAAGATCAGCTTGCAGGGGCTGCCCTGCGCCTTGAGCTTTTCCCGGTATTCGTTGGTGATGCGCTCGGCACGTTCGAGCTGGGCGCGGGTCGGTAGCAGGCCCAGGCGGTTGAGGTGGGCCCAACCATAGAACTGGCAGGTGGCGAGTTCGACGAAGTCGGCCTCCAGCGCGATGCACAGCTCGATGATGCGGTCGATCTTGTCGATGTTGTGCCGGTGGGTGACGAAATTGAGCACCATCGGGTAGCCGTGGGCCTTGACCGCCCGGGCCATCTCCAATTTTTGGGCGAAGGCCTTTTTGGAGCCGGCCAGCAGGTTGTTCACCTGCTCGTCACTGGCCTGGAAGCTGATCTGGATGTGGTCCAGCCCGGCTTTCTTGAAGTCGGCGATGCGCGCTTCGGTCAAGCCGATGCCTGAGGTGATCAGGTTGGTGTAGTAGCCGAGCCGACGAGCCTCGCCGATCAGTTCGGCAAGGTCCTGACGTACCAAAGGCTCACCACCGGAGAAGCCGATCTGCGCGGCCCCCATTTCGCGGGCCTCGGCCATTACCTTGAACCACTGCGCGGTGGTCAGTTCCTGGCCCTGGGCGGCAAAGTCCAGCGGGTTGGAACAGTACGGGCATTGCAGCGGGCAGCGGTAGGTCAGTTCGGCCAGCAGCCACAGCGGCAGGCCGACCGCGGGCGTGGGCGGCAACTCAGGCGAGGACGATCCAGTGTTCGGCACGGGCCACCTCCATGAACTGCTCGATGTCGTCGGCGACTTCCGGGACATCGGGGAACTGCTGCTCAAGCTCGGCGATGATCGCCGCCACGTCGCGCTGGCCGTCGATCAGGCCACCGATCAGCCCTGCGCTTTCGTTAAGTTTGATCATGCCTTCGGGGTACAGCAACACGTGCCCCTTCTGTGCGGGCTCGTACTGGAAGCGGTAGCCGGGGCGCCAGTTCGGCACTAGCTTGCGATCGAAACTCATAGGGCGATTCCCTTGTGCCAGACCCGCTCGCGGGTGACGGAATGATAGGGCGGGCGGTTCAGTTCGTAGGCCATGCTCATGGCGTCGAGCATGCTCCAGAGGATATCCAGCTTGAACTGCAGGATCTCCAGCATACGCTCCTGGCCGGCGCGAGTGGTGTAGTGCTGCAGGGTGATCGCCAGACCATGCTCGACATCACGTCGGGCCTGGCCCAGGCGCGTGCGGAAGTATTCATAGCCGGCCGGGTCTATCCAAGGGTAGTGCTGCGGCCAGCTGTCCAGGCGCGACTGGTGGATCTGCGGGGCGAACAGCTCGGTCAGCGAGCTGCTGGCGGCCTCCTGCCAACTGGCGCGGCGGGCGAAGTTGACGTACGCGTCCACGGCAAAGCGCACACCTGGCAGTACCAGCTCTTGGGAGCGCAGTTGGTCAGGGTCCAGCCCTACGGCCTGGCCCAGGCGCAGCCAGGCCTCGATGCCGCCGTCTTCGCCGGGGGCGCCATCGTGGTCGAGCAGGCGCTGGATCCACTCGCGGCGTACTTCGCGGTCCGGGCAGTTGGCCAGGATCGCGGCATCCTTCATCGGGATGTTGACCTGATAGTAGAAACGGTTGGCCACCCAGCCCTGGATCTGTTCGCGGGTGGCGCGGCCTTCGTACATCGCCACGTGATAGGGGTGGTGGATGTGGTAATAGGCGCCCTTGGCGCGCAGGGCCTGCTCGAACTCGGCAGGGGACATCGGGGTTGTGTCGCTCATTCAGCGGACTCCTGTAACAGCGGGGGCTCTCCTGAGAGCCGGCTTTTCCCGCGGGGCCTGCACCGCCGGAGAGCCGGCGGCTGCATGGGCCGTTTGCCTCACAGTTCGATGCTCATGCCATCGTAGGCGACTTCAACGCCCCGACGCTCCACCTCGGCCCGTTCTGCAGAGTCTTCATCCAGGATCGGGTTGGTGTTGTTGATGTGGATGAGCACCTTACGCTGACGGGGGAAGCCGTCCAGCACCTCGAGCATGCCCCCGGGGCCGTTCTGTGCCAGGTGGCCCATCTCGCGGCCGGTGCGGGTACCGACGCCGCGCCGCTGCATTTCATCAT
Source organism: Pseudomonas taiwanensis DSM 21245 (assembly GCF_000425785.1). Taxonomy (GTDB): domain Bacteria; phylum Pseudomonadota; class Gammaproteobacteria; order Pseudomonadales; family Pseudomonadaceae; genus Aquipseudomonas; species Aquipseudomonas taiwanensis. Next base: position 64,112 of record NZ_AUEC01000022.1, on the reverse strand, counting down.
CCTCCCACAGCGTACCGTCGACCAGCAGGCAATCGGCGCCGTGCATCATCGCCAGCAGCTTGTCGTCCACCTGGCCAAGCCCTGGGGCGTAGAACAGCTTGCCGCCGGTGCGGGTGTCTTCGACCATCAGGCCGAGATTGTCGCCTGGGTGTGGGTCGAAGCGGTGCGGCGAGTAGGGCGGTGCGGCGCTGCGCAGGGGGAAGGGGGTGAACTTCAGGTTCGGGCAGGCTTCGATCACGAAACTGCCTTCGAGCTCGATGCGGTTCCATACCAGTCCGCCGTTCCAGTGGCTGAGCATGTTGAACAGCGGGAAACCGGTGGTGAGGTCCTGGTGGACCATGTCGGTGCACCAGACCTGGTGTGGGCAGCCTTCGCGCAGGCTGAGCAGGCCGGTAGTGTGGTCGATCTGGCTGTCGAGCAGGACGATTGCATTGATGCCGGTATCGCGCAGGGCGCGGGCCGGCTGCATGGGCGCAAAGGCCTGGAGCTGGGCACGGATGTCCGGTGAGGCGTTGCACAGGATCCAGTGTTCGCCGTCATCGGACAGGGCGATGGACGACTGGGTGCGTGCCGTGGCGCGCAGGCTGCCATCGCGGTAGCCCTTGCAGTTGGCGCAGTTGCAGTTCCACTGGGGGAACCCGCCACCGGCGGCGGAGCCGAGGATCTGGATGTACATGACTACTCTCTGTCCGAAAAACCGTATCCGAAAAACGAAAACGCCCCGGCGGGCCGAGGCGTCGAACCGCGACTGGGCTTAGCGGCTGGCGAAGTACATGGTGACTTCGAAGCCGATGCGCAGGTCAGTGTAAGCAGGCTTGGTCCACATAGAGTTGCTCCTTCCGGGTGGGTTGGGGTTGTCAGTTGACAGGTTGGCGGCCGCTTGGCTGGGCGGCTGCATAAACTGAGATTGCGCTATCTTACAAGAAAAATTTGTACCGAAAGGTTAATTCTTCGAAAAGCGCCCTTGCAGCCTGCGTAACAATCCACCTTTTGCTCACTGCCAAGTCCCGTCCGGGGCAGCCGCATTGGCCAGGCAAAGCCACGCCGCACCAGGGTTTGAGCATGCTCGCAGGAGATCGTCCAGGTCGCATTGCTGTGTTTGGAGGATAGACCACCGCAGGTCGGAGAGTTTCCCTGAATGTGTAGCCAGATGTGCCTGCCACGCCCATTCGGCGATTTCCGAGTTGACCCTCTGCGGTTCGCTGAACTGCTCGGCCAACGCTTGGCGGGCGCTGGGGTCAAGCTGTACACCTTCGCCCAGGACGCGCGTCAGGTGTTGCAGGATCTCGACAGGGGACGCGTGTGGCGACTGCACGCCGAACAGCAGACCGTTGATGCCTTCGAGCTGACGGAAGGCGCTGAACACCGCGTAGCCCAGTTGCAGTTCTACACGTAGGCGCTGGTATACCGGCCCTTGCAGCGACTGGGCAAGCAAGCGGCCGGCAGCTTCATCAGTAGCGTGAAGAGGGCAGAACAACAGCAAGGCATGTTCACTGCCTGCTATATCGGCGTGATGCCAGCGGCGGCGGGGCCACAGGGTGGGCGCGACGGGTGCCGAGCCGATGCCAGGGCACGCTTGCAGAGTGTCGCCCAAGGCGTGCACCCCATCTTCATCGAAGCCCACCGCCAAGCCGTGCCACCGTGCCTGCTGCCACACGTCATCGAGCTGTGCTTGATTGGCCGTGCCCGAGGGCATTGGCTCGGCTTTCGCTGGCTGCAGGGCGTCGGGCAGTTGCTTGAGCAATGCCCGGATTGGAATCAATGCAGGCTCTGGTTGCGGCGTGTCCTGCCAACTGTCGGGTACTCGCAGCTCTGCCAGTGCTTGTTCGACGGTACGAATCACCGCTGCAGGCAGCCCACTGGCGCGCAGTTCCCAGCACTGGCCTGCGGCATCGAACTGCAGTTGCACGCCCACCCGCTGCGCCCGTTCTTGCAAGGGCCGAAGGGCGTGGGCCAACAGGCTGTACAAGCGCTGACGCAGTGGCGATTCGATACGCCAGCGTAGGAAAAGGGCGGCGAATTGGCGTGCGGCCGGTAGTTCATGACTGACGGCCAGTGCTATTGGCAATGGTCCTCGGCCAGCCGGTAATTCGGCAGTCGCCAACGGGTCGGTTTCTGGCAGATGCCAGTGACCCCGTCGGCATCGGGGGAGGTCGTCGAGCAGCGCACGTAGCGCCAGCAGGCCATTCTCATCCAACGCACTGAACGGCTTGCCTGCACTGTCCCGACGCGCCAGGTCCAGCGCACTGGCGAGCGACTCACGGATCTTCTGCAGGAGGCCATACTCGACGTTGAGGTGCCCTGGATCGGTCTGACGAATGAAACCGAACCAGCCGTGTAGCAAGGCTTCGGCTTGTTCTGCACAGGCCGAGGCGGCGAGCTGCAACTCGATATGCCAAAGCAATTGGCCTGCGTAGGCGTACAGCGTCTGGGCTTTGAACCCTTGTAACCAGCCGCGCTGACGCAGGGTCCCGAGCCAGCTGCCGGGGCGGGTATCGCTCAGGCAGGTAACCAGCAGGTCGAGTGCGTGTTCAGCTGCATCGCCCAAGGCTTCGTGGGCGAAGGTCATGGGCTGCACGGTGCCCGACAACGCGGGTGGTGGCTCTTGCGGCACGCGTTGTCCCGAAGCGAACAGGCTGCCGAATCGTGTGCCCAATTGCTCAAGCTCATCCAGCGTCTGCGGGCCGCACAGGCTCAGGACGATCTGACCGCCCCGGTAGAAGCGCTGGTGGAATCCGCTCAGCGCGTGCTGGAAGTCAGGGCATTGCAGCGCGAGTGTGTGGCGGTTACCAGCATGAAAGCCGCTGAGCGGGTGGCGTGGCGACACCGACTGCAACAGCGTGAATTGCCGTTGGGCTTCAGGGTCGCGCGACCAGGCGATGAATTCAGCATGGATGACTTCACGTTCGCGGCGCTGGCGCTCGATGCCAAGGTCAGGCTCGGCAAGCATCTGGCACAGACGCTCCAGCCCGCCTGCCAGAGCAGGGGACGGCACCTCGAAGAAGAAGTCGGTGGTGCGTTCCCGCGTGCTGGCGTTGACCTGTCCGCCGAGCGTCTGAACATAGCGCATCAGGCCATCGTCCAGTGGAAAACGCGCGGTGCCGAGAAAGAACAGATGCTCAAGGAAGTGGGCAAGGCCCGGCCAGCGAGGCGAAGCGTCATGGCTGCCCGCGTGGACCCGTACCGCGGCTGCCGAGCGTTTCAGGCGCGGGGCATGGCGCAGGGTGAGCTGCAGGCCATTGGTGAGGGTCAGGTGGCGGATGGCGTCAGGCATGGGAACTCCGGGGCAGGTGTTCATGCTAACCCATTTGTGTTGCCTGGCCGGGCCGAATCGCCAGCAAGCCGGCGCCTACAGAGGGCCGGCGTCTTGTCGGTGCAGGTCTTGGCGCAGGTCGGCCAGGTAGGGAAATGCCTCCCGCCCTTGCTTGATTCGTTCATGCGCAAGATCGGCCATCAATTGACACTCATCGTGACCCGCCATGGCCAGCAGGCTGCCGTCCGGCCCGACAATGCTGCTTTGCCCGCAGTAGTGGATCTCGCCCTCGGCGCCACAATAATTTGCATACACCAGATAGCACTGGTTCTCCTGCGCCCGCGCTCGCACGGTCACCTGGCAAACGAAATCGTAGGGTTCCATGTTCGCCGTGGGTACCAGAATCAGCTCGGCGCCTGCCAAGGCCAGGCGCCGCGCATTCTCCGGAAACTCGATGTCGTAGCAGATCAGCATACCGACCTTCCAGCCATCGAGCTCGACCACTGGGAAGTGGTCGTGGCCCGCGCTGAACATGGAACGGTCCAACTCGCCGAACAAGTGTGTCTTGCGGTAGTTGCCCAGGCTGCTGCCATGGGCATCGATCAACTGCACGCTGTTGTAGAGGGCACCGTCGTCGTCACGCTCTGGATAGCCGTACACGATGGCGATGCGGTGTGCCTGGGCAATCTCCACCACGCGCATGGCCGACGGCCCGTCATTGGCTTCGGCCAGGTTCTCCACCTGCTCCAGCCCAATGTTGTAGCCGGTCAGAAACATCTCTGGGCACACCAGCAGTTGCACCCCGCGCTCGGCGGCCAGTTGCGCCTGGTGCTGCAATCGTTGCAGGTTTCCAGGCACGTCCAGTGGCTTGGGGATGCCTTGGAACAGAGCAATGCGCATGGCGTCTCCTGGTATCAGTCGGGCAGGGCGATGGGGCCGATTTCGGCGAACACATCGCCAGGGCCTGGGTTGTCGGGGTGGGTGCTGCCACCGAAGTGGTTCATGATACCCCACACGGCATTCAGCGACGTCTGTACCGCGCCCTCGACCCAAGCTGGGGTCCATGACACGTCGTCTCCTGCGATGAATATACCGCGCTGTTCGGCCGGCATGTCCTGCTGCATGAAATGCGCGTACATGCGCTGGTTGTAGCGGTAGTGTCCTGGCAGCGCGCCCTTGAACGCCCCGAGGAAGTGCGGGTCGGCTTCCCAGGAAATGGTGATCGGGTCGCCGATGATGTGCCCGGCGATGTCGGTCTTGGGGTAGATTTTCCTGAGTGCATCGAGGGCCAGTTGCACGCGCTTTTCCACGGGGTGTGGCAGCATCTTCAGCGCGTCGCTCATCCAGGCGTACGACAGGCAGATCACCCCGGGTTTGTCGTCTCCGTTGTCGAACAGGTAGGTGCCCCGGGTCAGACGATCGGTGAGGGTCATGCTCATGAGGTCGCGGCCAGTTTCCGGATCTTTGTCCTTCCAGAAAGGACGGTCGACCATGACGAAGGTTTTCGACGACTGCATGTAGCGGGTGCGATCCAGGGCCATCCACATCTTCTGCGAGAACAGCGACTCTTCGCAGTCGATCTGTGTGGTCAGCAGCCAGCTCTGGCAGGTGGCGAGCACGGCGCTGTAGTGGCGGGTATCGCCCCAGTTGTCGGTCACGGCCAGGCGGCCATCGGCGGCGCGGGCTATGCGCTTGACCCCCGTACGCGGCGCGCCGCCATGCAAGGTGCTCAGGCTGGTGCCCTCTGGCCAGTGGGCGCAGCGCTCAGGTACATGACGCCAGATGCCTTGGGGCACTTGTTCGACACCACCGACGACCAGGTGCTGGTGGTCGTCGCAGTTGGTCATCACCACGCGGAAGATTTCCAGCATCGAGTTAGGGAAGTCCGAGTCCCAGCCGCCGGTGCCGAAGCCAACCTGACCGAACACTTCACGGTGCTGGAAGCTCAGCTTGGCGAACGAGCGCGAGGTGGCGACGAAATCGTAGAAGGTGCGGTCGTCCCACAGGGGCACCAGTTTGTTCCACAGTTCTTTCAGGCGAGGTACGTCGCGGTCGCGGATCGCTTGCTGGATATCGGCGAATTGGGCACCGCTTTCAAGCGCATCGGCCCAGGCGTCGGCCACCTCATGGAACAACGCGGGCAGGTCGGCTGGCTTTTCGGCGTAGTAGGTCTGGCCTTCGAGGTCGATCACCGTGCTGCCCGAGGCGGGAGTCAGCGGGTTGGGGAAGGGTTTGGTCTCAAGGCCAAGCTTGTCCACATAATGGTAGAAGGCCGTGGACGACACCGGAAAGCGCATACCGCCCAGCTCAGCGATGATCCCATCGGTGCCGTTGAACGGCTGGGAACGCAACCGTCCACCCAGCTTCGCGGCTTCGTACACCACAGGCTTGAGACCCAGCTTCATCAGCTCGTACGCCGCCACCAAGCCAGCGATGCCGGCACCGACGATGGCGACTTCCTCGCCATGGCGCTCAGGCGGAATGCTGCCCAGGCCGGCGGGGTGTTCCAGCCAGTTGTCGAAGGCGAAAGGGAAGTCTGGGCCGAAGATGGTGATCGGTTGCTTGCCGTCGGCGGGGTGGCGGTTTTTCTTGTTCATAAATGACCTTGCCAGAGGGCTGCGCGAGGGCGGAGCCTGAGTATAGGAGATGGCTGGAGGTCATTTTATGGCGAGGGGTGTTCGTAATTAAGATGCAGAGTGGTGGCGGTATGTAGTTATGTTCGTCTAAGTGACGGGAGTTCTTCTACTTATGACGAGGATGGCGATAACCAGGTGCAGCGAACCGATAGGGGTGCGTTCCTCCACGAAGCATGCACCACGGTGTTGGGCACCGGCTGAGCCCAGGTTCGCGGGCAAGCGGGCAGGCCAGTCGTGTCAGACGGGCTGCCCACGATCGACCTTGCTGCTGAGGATGATCGATGTTGTGGTCTTCTCCACGCCCTCCACGCTGCCAATTTGATCGAGCAGTTGGTCGAGCTGTTCTGGCGAATCGCTGCGCAGCCAGGCCACATAGTCGAACTCGCCACTCACCGCGCACAGCTGCTGAACTTGCCCCATGGCCCCCAAACGCCGCACCACCTCTTTGCCGGACCGTGGCTGGACCTTGATGCCCACATAGGCCTGCAGACCACCGCCGACCAAGCGCTGGCCGAGGCGCACACCATAGCCGGTGATGACCTTGTTCTTCTCCAGCCGCTCCAGCCGTGAGTTGACCGTGGTGCGGGCGATGCCGAGCTGACGGGCGAGGGTGGCGACGCTTTCGCGTGCGTTGATCTGCAGAAGCGCGATCAGTTGGCGGTCGATTTCGTCCAGGGTAATGGCGCGGGAGTCCGACATGGTGAGTCTCTGTGGTGGGCGCGTTAGCCTAGCCAGCCAGAGGTGGCAAGGGCAAGGCTGGCGACATGTCCGGGATGGGCATTGAACCTGAGCCGAAGTAGTGCCGCCATCCACTGATGGGCAATGGATACGAAAAAGCCGCGCTGATGCGCGGCTTTCTGGTACTTGGTGGGCCCACACGGACTCGAACCGTGGACCAAAGGATTATGAGTCCTCTGCTCTAACCGACTGAGCTATAGGCCCTCAGAAGGTGGGCGGATTATAACGAGGGTTTTGAAAGCGTGCCATCCGAAAGATCGGACAGTGCTATGCGAAGAAACGTAGCAGCGAACTCTTCCGGGGACAGCGGCAGGCTGACGATGTAGCCCTGGATCTGTTCGCAGCCTTCGCTGGCCAGGAAACGTTGCTGGGCCTGGCTTTCCACACCCTCGGCAATGATGGTCAGTTGCATGCTGCGGCCCAGGGCAATGATGGCGCGGGCGATGGCCGCGTCGTGCGGGTCGTCGGGCAGGCCGCGGATGAATGACTTGTCGATCTTGAGGATGTCCAGCGGCAGGCGCTTGAGGTAACTGAGCGAGGAGTAGCCGGTGCCGAAGTCATCGATGGCCAACTGTACGCCCAGTTGCTTGAGCTGATGCAGCACGGCCAGGGCTTCTTCAGCCTGGCTCATGATGAAGTTCTCGGTAATCTCCAGTTGCAGGTCGCCGGCCTTGAGCTGGTAGGTCTTGAGCAGGCTTTCGATGCGTTTGGCCAGGCCGGGGTGGCGGAGCTGGGCGCCAGCCAGGTTGATCGACAGTGGGCCGAAGGCGCTGTAGCGCTTCTTCCACGCATGCATCTGCCGGCAGGCTTGCTCCAGCACCCAGTCGCCCAGTTGCAGGATGGTGCCGTTTTCTTCGGCCAGGTGGATGAAGTGCTCCGGCGGAACTTCACCGAAGGTGGGGTGGCTCCAGCGCAGCAAGGCTTCGGCGCCTACCAGGCTCTGGGTCTTTAAGCTGAACTTGGGCTGGAAGCTCAGGCTCATTTCGTTGCGTTCGATGGCGCGCCGCAGTTCGTGCTCCAGGGCGATGCGCTCGCTGGCCTGGATGGTCAGGTCGCGGGTGTAGGCCTCGACGCGGTTGCGGCCTTTGGCCTTGGAACGGTACATGGCCGCGTCGGCATTGCGGATCAACGTGGCGACGTCGGTGCCGTCCTGCGGATACAGGCTGATGCCGATGCTGGCACTGGTGAAGAACTCATGTTCGCCTGCCTGGAACGGCGCGCTAAAGCAGGCCAGCAGTTTGTTGGCGATGGCGCTGGCGTCGCTGGGTTTGTGCAAGCCTGGCAGGAGAATGATGAACTCATCGCCGCCCAGCCGCGCTACGGTGTCGACATCGCGAACTTGCTCCTTCAGGCGTTGTGCGATGCCCTTGAGCAGTAAGTCGCCGACTGGGTGGCCAAGGCTGTCGTTGATGTGTTTGAAGCGGTCGAGGTCGAGGAACAGCACCGCACCCTGCCGGTTGGAGACTTGCGCGCAGCTCAACACGGCTTGCAGGCGGTTCTCGAACAGGGCGCGGTTGGGCAGGCCGGTGAGTGGGTCGTGGTGCGCCTGGTAATCAAGCTTGGCCTGGGCGTGCTTGAGGCTGGAAATATCGGCGAACACCGCGACAAAGTGAGTGATCTCGCCATCGCTGTTGCGCACGCTGCTGATAGTCAGCCAGCCTGGGTACAGCTCGCCGTTCTTACGCTTGTTGTAGATCTCGCCTTGCCAATGTCCCTCTGCGGTCAGCTGGTGCCACATGGCTGCGTAGAAGGCGCTGTCGTGCTGGCCTGAAGCGAGCAGGCGTGGGGTCTGGCCGAGGGCTTCGACTTCGCTGTAGCCGGTAATCTCGCTGAACGCGCGGTTGACCGCGCTGATGTGCTGGTCGGTGTCGGTGATCAGCACGCCCTCTGCGGTGTTCTCGAACACGGTTGCGGCCAGTTGCAGCTTTTCCTGCATCAGGTGGCGTTCGGTGATGTCACGGGCAATGGTCAGCATGCAATCGACGCCAGCGATCGGCAGCGGACGCGCAGAGAGCTCGCACAGGCGAATCTGCCCATCGCTTCGGCGGATCAGGCAGCTGAAGTCGCGGACGAAACCATCGCGGTTGAGCAGCTCGATCAAGCGCTTGCGCTCGTTGAGGTCGACCCAGATGCCTAAGTCCAGGGAGGTCTGATCGATGCTGGGGGTAAAGTCATAGCCGGTCAGGCGGCAGAAGCCCTCGTTGACCTCGATCAGCAGGCCATCGCTCTGGCGCGACAGCAGCAGGCCGTCAGGCGATGCGTGGAACGCTTTGGCGAACTTTTCTTCCGAGGTTTGCAGTTGTTGCTGGGTTTCCTTGAGTTGGCTGATGTCGCGCACGGCCACGACCAATGCCTGGGTGCCGTCAAGGTCGAAGGTTTCGGCCGATGTCAGGCCTGTGAACAGCTGGCCATTGCTTCGCCTGAAGCTCATTTCAAGGTTGCGGATGCCGCCTCGATGCAGGCGCTCGAGCAGCAAAGGGCCGGTTCCGTCGACGCCCCACAGGTTCAATTCGGTGGCGGTGCGGCCGATCACCTGGCCGGGTGGCAGGCCTATCTGTTCCTCGAAGGCTTCGTTGACTTCCAACAGGCAGCCGTCACTGTGGCGGGCGATGAGCAGGATGTCGGGGCACTGCTGGAAGACCGAGGCGAACTTCTGCTCGGACAGGCGCAGGGCATCTTCGGTGCGCTTGGTTTCGCTGATGTCGATCATCAGCCCACGCATCAGTGGCCGGTGGCCGTGCTCGATCATACTGACGATGTTGCGAATCCATACCGGTTGCCCGTCGGCTCGCATCACCCGGTAGTCCAGGCTGTGGTCGCGGCCCGCGGCAGTTTCGCTTTCGCTGAAGGCCTGGGCCCACAGTGCGTCTTCAGGATGCAGGATGCTGCGCCAGAACCCGGGTTTGAGCCAGTCGTGCAGAGGGTAGCCGAGCAGGTTCTCGGCATGGGGTGAAACGTAGCTGTAGGTGAAATCGTTCGCGTCGGCTTCCCAGGCAATCGCCGACAGGCTCTCGACCAGCCCGCGATAGTGGTACTCACTGCTGCGCAGCTCCTGCTCCAGTGCAATGCGACGGGAGATCTCCGAACTGAGCCGGCGATTTACACGAATCATCGCAGCGAGTATGGCCACCAGGATCAGCACACCTGGCAGGCCATAGAGCAGCATGTCGTGCCAGAAGGTACGCTGGTCGACCACATTGCCAACCCAGCGCTGCTGGATTTGACTGACCTCGCCGCTGGACATGTCGGCCATGACCTTGTCGAGAATGCCCACCAGGATCTTCTTGTCCTTGGGGGCTGCCATTGCCAGCTGGTAGCGATAGGGGGTTTCGCCGCTGACGTACAGGCCGTCGAGCTTCAGCTGGCGCAAGCTCCAGATGCTTGAGGCCAGGTCGCCGACCACTGCGTCCACTTCGTCGGTGGCCAGGGCCTGCAATGTCGAGCTGACATTGGGCATGGCCACCAGGTTGAGGTCTGGGTGGTGGGTGCGCAGCAGCTCGTGGGGCGCGTAGTTTTCCACCACGGCAATCTTCAGGCCGTACAGGTCCTTTAGGGTGCGAGGTTGCGGCCCGCCTTCATGGGCAAGAATGACGATGGGGAAATCCAGGTAGGGGCGGGTGAAAGCCAGGTAGTCCTGACGCTCAGGCGTCGACATGATGCCGGGTAGCAGGTCGATGCGACTGGTACGCGCTTGCTCCAGTACTTCGGTCCAACTGCTGGGCTCGATGGGCTTGAGCGCCACTGCGAGGCGCTCCTGAATCATGGCGATGTAATCGGCGGCCAATCCCTGGTATCTGCCCTCCTGGTCGCGGAACTCGAAAGGTGGCCAGGAAGCATCGACACCCAGCCTCAGCTGCGGGTGGGCAGCAAGCCAGGTCTTTTCCTCGTCAGTCAGGGTCAGGGCGCCGGCCGTTGTGTTCCAAAGGATAAGGAGCAGCAACAGAATGGCCGGCATAAGGGGCATAGCGGCCTCGCATTCAGGTGATCTGAAGTCGAGTGTAGACGGGCATTTCGTCTGGGGTAGCTGTGTACCACAACCTTTTTTTGCACAAGAAAAACCCCGGCCTGGGCCGGGGTTCGTCATCACTCGTCGAGGAAGGAGCGCAAGTGCTCGCTGCGGGTCGGGTGGCGCAGTTTGCGCAACGCCTTCGCTTCGATCTGACGGATCCGCTCGCGGGTCACGTCGAACTGCTTGCCCACCTCTTCGAGGGTGTGGTCGGTGTTCATGTCGATGCCGAAACGCATGCGCAGCACCTTGGCTTCGCGTGCGGTCAGGCCCGAGAGTACGTCGCGGGTCGCTTCCTTGAGGCTTTCGACCGTGGCCACGTCGATCGGGGACTGCATGGTCGAGTCCTCGATGAAGTCGCCCAGATGCGAGTCTTCGTCGTCACCGATCGGGGTTTCCATGGAGATCGGCTCTTTGGCGATCTTCAATACCTTGCGGATCTTGTCCTCAGGCATTTCCATGCGCTCGCCAAGCTCTTCCGGAGTCGGTTCGCGGCCCATTTCCTGCAGCATCTGCCGGGAAATACGGTTGAGCTTGTTGATCGTCTCGATCATGTGCACCGGAATACGGATGGTGCGCGCCTGGTCGGCGATCGAGCGGGTGATCGCCTGGCGGATCCACCAGGTGGCGTAGGTCGAGAACTTGTAACCACGACGGTATTCGAACTTGTCCACCGCCTTCATCAAGCCGATGTTGCCTTCCTGGATCAGGTCGAGGAATTGCAGGCCACGGTTGGTGTATTTCTTGGCGATGGAGATCACCAGACGCAGGTTCGCCTCGACCATTTCTTTCTTGGCGCGACGGGCCTTGGCCTCGCCGATGGACATGCGACGGTTGATTTCCTTGATTTCGGCGACGGTCAGGCCGGTCTCGTTCTCGAGGTCGATCAGCTTTTGCTGGCAGGCGACGATGGCGGCGTCCTTTTCACCCAGGGCGGCAGCCCATTTGGTGTTGCGCTTGGCCAGATCACCGGACCAGGTCTGGTCGGTTTCGTTGCTCGGGAACAGGCGCAGGAAGTCGGCACGCGGCATGCGCGCATCACGTACGCACAGCTGCATGATGGCGCGCTCTTGCTGACGCAGGCGGTTCAGCGAATCGCGTACACGCTCGACCAATGCGTCAAACTGCTTGGGCACCAGCTTGATCGGCATGAACAGATCGGCCAGGGCCTGCATCGCAGCGATGCTGTCGGCATGATCACGACCATGCTTCTTCAGCACCTTGAGGGTGATGGCGAGCTGGTCGGCGACGGCGCCGAAACGCTGGCGAGCGACTTCCGGATCCGGACCGCTTTCCTGCTCTTCGTCGTCACCGCTGTCGTCGCTTTCTTCGTCCTCGTCTTCGGACTCTTCTTTCGCGGCAGCGGTCTTGGCGCCAGGAATCGGCACTTCTTCGGTCGGTGCGGCGATGTTGTCGTCAGGGTCGATGTAACCGCTGAGAACATCCGACAGACGGCCACCTTCGCTGGTGACGCGGTCATATTCGCCGAGAATGTAGTCGACAGTGCCCGGGAAGTGGGCGATAGCACCCATGACTTCACGGATGCCTTCCTCGATACGCTTGGCGATTTCGATCTCGCCTTCGCGAGTCAGCAGCTCGACGGTACCCATTTCGCGCATGTACATACGCACCGGGTCGGTCGTGCGGCCGATATCGGTTTCAACGGCCGCCAACGCAGCGGCGGCTTCTTCGGCCGCGGCTTCGTCGGTGTCGGCTTCCGCCAACAGAAGGGCATCCGCATCCGGAGCACTCTCGAATACGTTGATCCCCATGTCGTTGATCATGCGGATGATGTCTTCCACCTGTTCCGGATCTGAAATATCCTCAGGCAGGTGGTCGTTGACCTCCGCGTAAGTCAGGTAGCCCTGCTCACGACCGCGGGTGATCAACTCTTTGATACGAGACTGCTGTTGCGCTTTTCCGGACATAACACCCTATCCACTGAAGGTCTTGGCGGGCAAAAAACAAGCCGAGGATTATACCCGAGCATGGGCCTCACGCGCCAGATGAGGTCGGCGTTTGTGCGGGAACATTCCGGCTCAGCAGGGCGAGGAGCTGAGATTTTTCCTCGCTGGTCAATTCGCTTTGACGTGATTTCCTGAGCAGTTGTTCCAGGCTGCGCTCGCGTTGGCGGGCGGACAAGCTAGTTATAGTGTCGAAAAACTGTTGTTCAAGGTTGTCGGCTACGATAAGCCATTCCTTTTCCGCCAAGGCCCGCAGCAGGCGGCCTTGTTCGGTGCCGTGCCAGCGTGCGATCAACTGCATTGAGCTTAGCCCAGGATTTTTCTGTGCGGCTTCGATCAGTGCGACCAGCAGCTGGCTGTAAAGATGCTCTTCGTCGGCGAAATGACTGGCGTCCTCGACCTTTCCGGCCAACAGCGGGTGGTGCAGCAGGGTGCGCAGGGCCGCCAGGGTAGGCGGTTCCACCGGTGCCGGCACCCGGGACGGGGCTTCGTCACGCTGCTGCCATGGCTTGCCGCCCTTGCGGTTCTTGTCCCAGGGCTTGTCGCTCCACGGCTTCTTACCGCCCCCCTTGTTGGACTTCCACTCGTGCGCCTGATGGGCAGGGGCGTAGTCGTGCTGCGCCAGGTCGCCGTAGTCGGGGGTGAAGCTGGCCATGGCGTCGTAGTCGTAGCCAGGGTCGTAGTCCGGCACACTGTTCGGCGCCGGGGCATGCTGGGCCAGTTGCTCGACCTGCTGCGGATCGAGGCCGGTGATTTCCTTCAGGCGATTGCGCATCAGCTGACGCAGGTTGGCACCCGGAATCTTTTCGATCAACGGTGCGGCCAGGGTGGCCATATGGGCCTTGCCTTCCAGTGAGCGCGGGTCGGCCTCGTTGCTCAGTTGCTCGAAGAAGTAATCTGCCAGCGGCTGGGCGTGCTGGTTGATGCGTGCCATGAAGGCATCGGTGCCTTCGGCGCGGACCAGGCTGTCCGGATCTTCGCCTTCGGGCAGGAACAGAAAGCGTGCCCGACGGCCATCCTGCAGGGCCGACAGGGTCGACTCCAGGGCGCGCCAGGCGGCCTTGCGCCCTGCTTGGTCGCCGTCGAAGCAGAACAGTACGCTTGGCACCACGCGGAACAGGCGCTTGAGATGTTCTTCACTGGTGGCGGTGCCAAGTGTCGCCACGGCATTGCGCAGGCCTTGTTGGGCCAGGGCGATGACGTCCATGTAACCTTCGACGACGATGATCTCGTCGAGGTTGCGGTTGTGCTTGCGTGCCTCGTACAGCCCGTACAACTCCTGGCCCTTGTGGAAGACAGGGGTTTCCGGGGAGTTGAGGTACTTGGGCTTGTCGTCGCCCAGCACCCGACCGCCGAAGGCGATGATTCGGCCACGGCTGTCGCGGATCGGGAACATCACCCGGTCGCGGAAGCGGTCGTAACGTTTGCCGCTTTCGGCGTTCTCGATCAGCAGGCCGGCGTCGATCATCACCTTCTGTTGCAGGCTGTCGGCACCCAGGTGCTTGAGCAGGTTGTCCCAGCCGGGTGGGGCGAAGCCCAGGCCAAAGTCGCGGGCTATTTCGCCAGACAGGCCTCGGCCTTTGAGGTAATCCACCGCGGCCTTGCGGGTCGGGTGGCTGCGCAGGGCCTGGCGATAGAAGCCGGCGGCCGCCTCCAGCAGCGGATACAGCGGTGAGTCGGTCGGCTGGCGGGTTTTTTGCGAGCGCCGGCCTTCCTCGCGGGGTACTTCCATGCCGGCGGCGCGGGCCAGTTCCTCCACGGCCTGGGGAAAATCCAGGTTGTCGTGGTCCATGACGAAGCCCAGGGCGTTGCCGCCGGCCCCGCAGCCGAAGCAGTAGTAGAACTGCTTGTCGGGGCTTACCGTGAAGGACGGCGTTTTTTCCTTGTGGAACGGGCAGCAGGCGGAGTAATTCTTGCCGGTCTTTTTCAGCTGGACGCGCGAACTCACCACGTCGACGATGTCGAGGCGGTTGATAAGGTCGTCAATGAAACTCTGGGGAATCAGCCCGGCCATGGCAGTCTCGTCATCTGGCAATTGGCAAGTCTAATCGCTAACGCGCCACATCGGAGTGGTTGCTGCTTGGGGAAATGCGAGGGAATGTGTGCTCGTCGCCAGCCGGTGAGGGCTCGTCAGTCAGGACGTGCACGACTGGTCGTAGACCAGCTCTGACGTGTTAAGGCAGGTTGCCGCTATGCAAGGACACTGCATTTGGGCGCCTCAAGCGAGAGCTCAAGGGGTAAAGCAACTGCTGCCATTAGCCCGGCATGGTGCCGGGCTGGGCAGAAGCTCTGCGTAGAACGTCTGTATTAGTACAGACGAACGGCGCGGCGCTGTTCGCGCTGAACTTTCTTGGCGTGACGCTTAACAGCAGCAGCTGCTTTGCGCTTACGCTCGGCGGTCGGCTTCTCGTAAAACTCGCGGCTACGAACTTCAGCCAGTACACCGGCTTTTTCGCAGGAGCGCTTGAAACGACGCAGAGCTACGTCGAAGGGTTCGTTCTCTTTAACTTTGACGGCTGGCATCCAGGGCTACCTTAATTCATTACCGGGGTAGACGTGCTCCTGGCAAAACAAAAGGTGTGCTGGAGAACGTCGGTTTTCAAGGGTTGCGGATGTTAACCCTTAGCTGGCCGGAATGCAAAGCCTCTGATCGAAAACCGCTGGTCGGCACCCGGCACGGGGACTATCATGCGCGGCTTCGAATTCAGCCCCCACAAGGGACGAACCCATGCTAGTACTGGGATTGGAAACATCCTGCGACGAAACCGGCGTCGCATTATACGACAGCGAGCGCGGTTTGTTGGCCGACGCGCTGTTCAGTCAGATCGACCTGCACCGCGTGTTTGGCGGGGTGGTGCCGGAGCTTGCTTCGCGTGACCACGTCAAGCGCATGCTGCCGCTCATCCGCCAGGTGCTGGACGAGGCCGGCTGCGTGGCCACCGAGATCGACGCCATTGCCTATACCGCAGGCCCTGGCCTGGTCGGGGCGCTGCTGGTGGGTGCCTCGTGCGCCCAGGCCCTGGCGTTCGCCTGGGATATTCCAGCGATCGGCGTTCATCATATGGAAGGCCACTTGCTCGCACCCATGCTCGAGGAGCAGCCTCCTGAGTTTCCGTTCGTCGCCTTGTTGGTGTCCGGCGGGCACACTCAGCTGGTGCGCGTCGATGGCATCGGGCGTTACGAACTGTTGGGCGAGAGCCTGGACGATGCGGCCGGCGAGGCGTTCGACAAGACCGCCAAGCTGATCGGCCTCAACTATCCGGGTGGGCCGGAAATTGCCCGTCTGGCCGAACACGGCGTGCCCGGGCGTTTCGTATTCCCGCGACCGATGACCGATCGCCCAGGCCTGCAGTTCAGCTTCAGCGGCCTCAAGACCTTCGCGCTCAACACCTGGCAGCAATGCCGCGATGCTGGTGACGACAGTGAGCAAACCCGTTGCGACGTGTCCCTGGCGTTCCAGCAGGCGGTGGTGGAGACTCTGACCATCAAATGCAAGCGAGCCCTCAAGCAGACCGGGCTCAAGCGCTTGGTCATCGCCGGTGGCGTGAGTGCCAACAAGGCGCTGCGGGCGTCGCTGGAAGAGATGCTGGCCGGTATCAAAGGCAATGTTTACTACGCCCGCCCGCGGTTCTGTACCGACAACGGCGCCATGATCGCCTACGCCGGTTGTCAGCGCTTGCTGGCCGGGCAGCAGCAGGACCTGGCGATCAGCGTGCAGGCGCGCTGGCCGATGGAGCAGTTGCCGCCGGTGTGAAGGTCGATGGGTGCGTTAGAAATGCCTTTCGCGCCCGGCGAACAAATCCCGCAGGTTGTTACGGTGGCGCCAGACGATCAGCACGGTCAGGACGCTGATCGGCAGCAGCGCTTCGGGCTCGCGCCAGGCCAGCAGCGGTAGGGTAAGTGGAGTGGCGATGAGCGCGGCCAGCGAGCTGGTTCGAGTCAGGTAGAAGGTCAGCAGCCAGGCGCCGATGGCCAGCAATGCGGCGGGAAAGTACAGGCCCATCAGCATGCCGGCCGCGGTGGCGACACCTTTGCCACCCTTGAAGTTGAAGTACAGTGGGAACAGGTGGCCGAGCACCGCGCAGACGCCGACCCAGCCCTGCTCCTGCAGGTCCAGGCCAGCGAGACGGGCCAGCAAGACGGGCAAAAGTCCCTTGCACAGGTCGCCAAGCAGGGTCAGGATCGCCAGTTTACGGCCTGCCAGGCGTAGCATGTTGGTGGCGCCGGCATTGCCTGAACCGCTGGAACGCGGGTCCGGGCTGCCTGAAAGGCGGCTGAGGACGATGGCGAAGGACAGCGAGCCGAGCAGGTAGGCGAGCAGCGCCAATAACCAAAACATGCTAACTATTCCGGGCGAGGACGCCCTGATTCTAACGGCGCCAGTCGCCCTTGTCGTGCTGTGGAGAGAAGTGCTTGGACAGAGTGTTCATCGAAGGCCTGGAAGTCGATACCGTCATCGGTGCCTATGACTGGGAGCGGGATATTCGCCAGTGCCTGCGCCTTGACCTGAGTTTCGCCTGGGACAACCGCCCAGCGGCGGCCGGTGACGATCTGAGCCTGGCGCTGGACTATGCCAGCGTATCGGCACGCATCCAGGCTTTCGCCGAGCAGGCGCGCTTCGAGCTGGTGGAAACCTTTGCCGAGCGCTTGGTGGCAGCGTTGATGGAAGAGTTCCACATTCCTTGGGTACGCCTGAAACTGACCAAGCCAGGAGCTGTCCCGGCAGCCCGTGGCGGTGTTGGCGTGGAGATCGAGCGCGGATGTCTCTGAGCACGGTTTACCTGGGCCTGGGTAGCAATATCGACCGCCAGGCGCACCTGTGCGCTGGGCTCGACGCCTTGGCTGGCATCCTCAAGGACATGCGTTGTTCTCCGGCGTTCGAGAGCCAGGCCGTGGGGATCAAGAGTGGCCCCTTCATCAATTTCGTGGTCACCGGCAAGACAGATCTTCCGCTGATGGAGCTGGATCGCCGGCTCAAGTTCATTGAGGCGGACAACGGCCGTTACGCACCGGATCGCAAGGGCTTGCCGCTGGATATCGATGTGCTGATGTATGACGATCTGTACGGTACCTTCGATGGGCTGGTGCTGCCCAGGGCGGAAATTCTGAAGAACGCGTTCGTGCTGTGGCCACTGTCGTTGCTAGCGCCTGAGCTGGTGCACCCAGGGGCCGGAAAGCGCATGGCGCAGTTGTGGGAGGAGGCGAACATCGATCAGGTGCTGGCACCGGTGGCGTTCGAGTGGCGGGGCGTGCAGTTGACCCCGGCTTGAGCTTTTTCGCGATCGTCGTAGGCGCGACACGAGGCCGCGCCTGGAGCGGGCGGGCCGCGTGGTCAGCGGCGTTGGTACGCCTCGATCGCTTTCAGTCGCTCGTTCTTGAGGGCCTCTCCCAGCGCCTGTCCGGCCAGGCCTGCGTCCACCAACGGCTTCACATTAACTGCCCTGGCCGTTGCCGCCGCTCCACGCAGGTACTCGGCCTGTGGATACGTTTGCTCCCCGCGCCCAAGCGCCCTCATTTCGCACGTGACTATGAAGTCCTCGAAGCGCTGTGGCCGCCGATAGACGTCGAATTTCTGCAGCATCTCCAGCAAGCCTGAAGGCTCAAGCGCCATTCCTGCATCGGCACGACCGGAAAACTCACCGGTCAACACGGCCAGTTCCTGGCATTCACGCGGGGCTTTGAATCGCTGGTTGAGTGCCTTGATGGCTGCCGGCTGCACCCTATCCAACAGGCACGCCCAACGCACGTGCAGAGGTTGTCGATGCTTGGCTGCCTGTACCAGCGCTGCCAGCGAATCCGCGTCACAGTGGAGCTCGGGCATCAACTCCTGAAGTGCCGAGCAGTCGTTCAGCACCTGGATGAACACCTGTGGCTGTTCCTCCATCAATGCTCGCTCGATCTCTTTCCAGCTGCGCTCGGCAGTCAACGCTTGCAGTTCGCCGGACGCGGCGATCTGGCGCATCAACTCAAGGGTATCGTCAGCTACCTGGAAGCCCAATGGCGCATACCGTGCGGCGAAGCGGGCGACGCGCAGCACACGCAAAGGATCTTCGGCGAACGCGGGGGAAACATGGCGTAAAAGGCGGTGTTCAAGGTCTTCCTGGCCGTGGTAGGGATCCAGTACGTTGCCCTGGTCATCCTCCGCCATTGCATTGATGGTCAAGTCACGGCGTATGAGGTCCTCTTCGAGCGTGACCTCTGGACTGGCATGAAAGGTGAACCCGCCATAGCCGCGTCCACTTTTGCGCTCGGTGCGTGCCAGCGCGTATTCCTCGCCCGTCTGCGGGTGCAGGAACACCGGAAAATCCGCGCCGACCGGGCGAAAACCCTTGGCCTGCATTTCCTCGACCGTCGCGCCCACCACCAGCCAGTCGATATCGCTGACCGCGCGCCCGAGCAGACGATCACGCACCGCGCCACCGACTTTGTAAATTTGCATGTGCAGCCTCCATAACTGCCCACAGGATACCCTGTTGGCAGTTATGGCGGTGCGTCGAGCTTAAAGGTGATGAACCACGGCCAGGTCCATGCGGCCATAATCGCCGCTGTCACTGTGCTCGCCGCGTGGCGGCATGTGGTGGGTTTTCATGACCTGGTCGCCTTGCACGGTTTCCAGGTGGATATCGAAGCCCCACAGCCGGTGCAGGTGCTTGAGCACTTCATCGGTGGAGTCGCCCAGTGGCTTGCGGTTGTGTTGCTGGTGGCGCAGGGTCAGTGAGCGATCGCCACGGCGGTCGATGCTCCAGATCTGCACGTTGGGCTCGCGGTTGCCCAGGTTGTACTGGGCGGCCAGTTGCTCACGGATGATCCGGTAGCCCGCTTCGTCATGGATAGCAGGCACCAGCAGGTCGTCGCGCTGGTCGTCATCGAGGATGCTGAACAGCTTGAGGTCGCGGATCACCTTGGGCGACAGGTACTGTAGGATGAAGCTCTCGTCCTTGAAGCTACTCATGGCGAACTTGATGGTTGACAACCAGTCGCTGCCAGCGATGTCTGGGAACCAGCGGCGATCTTCCTCGGTCGGGTTCTCGCACATGCGCCGGATGTCGGTATACATCGCAAAGCCCAGTGCGTAAGGGTTGATGCCACTGTAGTACGGGCTGTCGAAGCCGGGCTGGTACACCACGCTGGTGTGCGACTGCAGGAACTCCATCATGAAGCCTTCGGTGATCAGGCCTTCGTCGTACAGGTCGTTCATCAGCGTGTAGTGCCAGAACGTCGCCCAGCCTTCGTTCATCACTTGGGTCTGGCGTTGCGGGTAGAAGTACTGGGCTATCTTGCGCACGATGCGCACCACTTCGCGCTGCCAGGGCTCGAGCAGTGGCGCGTTCTTCTCGATGAAATAGAGAATATTTTCCTGAGGTTCGGCGGGGAAACGCGCATCATCGCGCTCATTGCCTTTCTCTGCGCTCTTGGGAATGGTGCGCCAGAGGTCGTTGATCTGCCGTTGCAGGTGCTCTTCGCGCTCTTTCTGCCGCCGACGCTCCTCTTCGGCGGAGATGGGGTAGGGGCGTTTATAGCGGTCGACACCGTAGTTCATCAGGGCGTGGCAAGAGTCGATCAGGTCTTCGACCGCATCGATGCCATGGCGCTCTTCGCACTGGGCGATGTACTGCTTGGCGAATACCAGGTAATCGATGATCGAGCTGGCGTCGGTCCAGGTGCGGAACAGGTAGTTGCCCTTGAAGAAACTGTTGTGGCCATAGCAGGCGTGGGCGATCACCAAGGCCTGCATGCACATGGTGTTCTCTTCCATGAGGTAGGCGATGCAGGGATCCGAGTTGATCACGATCTCGTAGGCCAGGCCCATCTGGCCGCGGCTATAAGACTTCTCAGTGCTGAGGAACTGCTTGCCGTAGCTCCAGTGGTGATAACCCAGCGGCATGCCGACGGACGCGTAGGCGTCCATCATCTGCTCGGCGGTGATCACCTCGATCTGGTTGGGATAGGTGTCCAGGGCGTAACGCTCGGCCAGCCGGCTGATTTCCCGATCGTAGGTCTGGATCAGCTCGAACGTCCACTCGGACCCGGTGGAAATGGGTTGGCGTCTCTGTGCTCTGGCGGTCATGTGGCTAACCTGCGCTGGAAGAGTTCACGGAAGACCGGGTAGATATCGCCGGCCGAAACCAACTGCTGCTGGGCGAATGTGTCGGGGAAGGCCTCGCCGATTCGCTCGTACTCGTACCACAACGCCTGATGCTCACGCGGGGTGATTTCGACGTAAGTGTAGTACTGCACGTGCGGCATGATCTGCTTGGAGAGAATCTCGCGGCAGATCGGCGAGTCGTCGTTCCAGTTGTCTCCGTCGGAGGCCTGGGCGGCATAGATGTTCCAGTCGCTGGCCGGATAGCGTTCGGCCATGATCTCCTGCATCAACTTGAGCGCGCTGGAGACGATGGTGCCGCCGGTTTCCCGAGAGTAGAAGAATTCTTCCTCGTCGACTTCGCGGGCACTGGTGTGGTGACGGATGAACACCACCTCGATGCGGTCGTAGTTCCGCTTCAGGAACAGGTACAGCAGGATGAAGAAGCGCTTGGCGATGTCCTTGGTGGCCTGGGTCATCGAGCCGGAGACGTCCATCAGGCAGAACATCACGGCCTTGGAGCTGGGGTTGGGTTGCTTGACCAGCAGGTTGTACTTGAGGTCGAAGGTATCGAGGAACGGCAGGCGGTTGATGCGTGCCTTGAGGCGTTCGATCTCGGCTTCGGTTTCCTGGATATCGGTGAAATTGTCAGGCTCTTCGACTTTCAGCCGTGCCAGTTCCGCCTGGGCTTCGCGCAGCAGGGCACGGCTGCTGCCGGTCAGGGCGATGCGGCGGGCGTGGGCCGAGCGCAGGGTGCGCACGATGTTGATGCGCGAGGGGTTGCCCTCGTTGGCGATACCCGCACGTACGGTCTTGAAGGTGTCGGCGCCCGTCAGGTGACGCTTGACCAGGTTGGGCAGCTCCAGGTCCTCGAACATGAATTCGAGGAATTCCTCTTGGGTGATCTGGAAGACGAAGTCGTCCATGCCCTCGCCAGAGTTGCCAGCCTTGCCGCGACCGCCACCACCGCCGCCACCCTGGGGCCGTGGTATGTGTTCGCCGGCAGTGAATTCCTTGTTGCCTGGGTGCACGATGGTCTGCTTGCCGCCACGACCGTGGTGCAGCACCGGCTCGTCGATGTCCCGTCCCGGAATGCTGATCTGCTCGCCATGTTCCATGTCCATGATGGAGCGGCGGCTCACGGCCTCTTCGACGGCTTTCTTGATGTGTTCACGGTAACGCCGCAAGAAGCGCTGGCGGTTGACCGTGCTCTTGTTCTTGCCGTTCAGGCGTCGGTCGATAACGTAGCTCATGGTCCCTCCGGTAGCTGGGAACAGCTGCACGCTTCAAGCTACGAGCTGCACGTAAAAGCAGCCGCCGCCGCCCGAGGCTGACTGGGCAGCCAAGGGCGCGCGGCGTGTAGCTTGCCGCTTTATTGCGATTTCCTGACCCGCAGATACCATTCCGACAGCAAGCGCACCTGCTTGTCGGTGTAACCACGTTCCACCATTCGGGTGACGAAGTCGTTGTGTTTCTGTTGGTCCTCCTTGCTGGCCTTGGCGTTGAAGCTGATGACGGGCAACAGATCCTCGGTGTTGGAGAACATTTTCTTCTCGATGACCACCCGCAGCTTCTCGTAGCTCAGCCAGCTCGGGTTCTTGCCATTGTTGTTGGCCCGGGCGCGCAACACGAAATTGACGATTTCGTTGCGGAAATCCTTCGGATTGCTGATGCCGGCCGGCTTCTCGATTTTCTCCAGTTCCTCGTTGAGGGCGATACGGTTGAGGATCTCGCCAGTTTCCGGGTCGCGGTATTCCTGGTCCTGAATCCAGAAGTCGGCGTACAGCACGTAGCGGTCGAAGATGTTCTGGCCGTATTCGCTGTAGGACTCCAGGTAGGCGGTCTGGATTTCCTTGCCGATGAATTCGATGTAGCGCGGCGCCAGGTATTCCTTCAGGTAGCGCAGGTAGCGTTCGCGCACTTCGGCCGGGAACTGTTCCTGTTCGATCTGCTGTTCCAGCACATACAGCAAGTGCACCGGGTTGGCGGCCACTTCATGGGGGTCGAAGTTGAACACCTTGGACAGGATCTTGAAGGCGAAGCGGGTAGACAGGCCGTTCATGCCCTCATCGACGCCCGCGGCATCGCGGTACTCCTGAATAGACTTGGCTTTCGGGTCGGTGTCCTTGAGATTTTCGCCGTCATAGACGCGCATCTTGGAGTAGATGTTGGAGTTTTCCGGCTCCTTGAGTCGCGAGAGCACCGTGAACTGGGCGAGCATCTTGAGCGTATCCGGCGCGCAGTGGGCCTTGGCCAGCGAGCTGTTGACCAACAGCTTGTCGTAGATCTTGATCTCGTCGCTGACGCGCAGGCAGTACGGCACCTTGACGATGTAGATACGGTCGATGAACGCTTCGTTGTTCTTGTTGTTGCGGAAGGTGTGCCATTCCGATTCGTTGGAGTGGGCCAGCAGAATCCCGGAGTAGGGGATCGCGCCGAGGCCTTCGGTGCTGTTGTAGTTACCTTCCTGGGTGGCAGTCAGCAGCGGGTGCAGGACCTTGATCGGCGCCTTGAACATCTCGACGAATTCCATCAGGCCCTGGTTGGCCCGGCACAGCGCGCCCGAGTAGCTATAGGCATCGGCGTCGTTCTGCGGGAATTCCTCAAGCTTACGGATATCCACCTTGCCCACCAGTGCGGAGATGTCCTGGTTGTTCTCGTCACCCGGCTCGGTCTTGGCGATGGCGATCTGGTTGAGGATCGACGGGTACAGCTTGACCACCTTGAACTTGCTGATGTCGCCGCCGAATTCCTGCAGGCGCTTGGTAGCCCAAGGCGACATGATGCTGTTCAGGTAGCGGCGCGGAATGCCGTATTCCTCTTCGAGAATGGCGCCGTCCTCGGCGGGATTGAACAAGCCCAGGGGTGACTCGAAGACCGGCGAGCCCTTGATGGCGTAGAACGGCACTTTCTCCATCAACTGCTTGAGTTTTTCGGCCAGCGACGACTTGCCGCCGCCCACCGGACCCAGCAGGTAGAGGATCTGTTTCTTCTCTTCCAGGCCCTGAGCGGCATGGCGGAAATACGACACGATCTGGTCGATGCACTCTTCCATCCCATGGAAGTCGGCAAAGGCTGGATAGCGGCGAATTACCTTGTTTGAGAAGATCCGCGACAGTCTGGAGTTGGTTGAGGTGTCGATCAGCTCGGGCTCACCGATGGCCAGCAACAGCCGTTCGGCCGCCGAAGCGTAGGCGCTACGATCCTCTTTGCACAGCTCGAGGTACTCCTGTAGCGAGAGTTCTTCCTGGCGTGTTGACTCGAAACGTTGTTGGAAGTGGCTAAAAATGCTCATGACGTCACCTCGCTCGATACGTGGAGACGACGCCGGATCAGTCAGCTGATGCTGGCATGCAAGCGGCTGGGCCGATTGCTGTATACCCCCCAGAACACCTTGTAACGCTACCGATGACCCGCACGCCGGTGTACCGGCTCTCCCCTTTTTTGGATGGCCTGCGCTTAAGGATAGTTGGTAATACGCAAGGTCAAGGTCGCGGGGCCGAGAAGTTGCTTTCGACCGTTCGTCAGAAAAGGCGCAAGCCCGCATGGGGCGCGGGCTGCAGCAAAAATGAAAAAATTATTCGGCGGAGCCTTGGGCAGTCTCGGCCGGGTAGGTGGCGCGCCACAGCTCAAAGCCGCCATCGACGCTGTAGACGTCCGAGAAGCCCTGGCCTACCAGATAGGCGGCAGCGCTCTGGCTGGAGTTGCCGTGGTAACAGACCACCAGGGTCGGGGCGTCCAGGTCGGCGTTGCGGATGAAGTCAGCGACCGAATGGTTGTCCAGATGCTTGGCGCCGGTGATGTGGCCTGCGGCAAAGGCTTGTGGGTCGCGAATGTCGACGACGACCGCACCTTCCTTTTTGCGAAGCTCCAAGGCCTGCTCTGGGGGGATGCGCTTGAATTCGCTCATGGGTACGGTTTCCTTCAGGGTTGGTCGTTCATTCTAGTGGGTTGTGCTGCTTGGCGTACGGTGCCGTCGTCGGCGCAGTCGCAGCGGTGGTATTCGCCACTGTCGAGGTTGTACAGGGTCATGGCGCCGCCCCACACGCAACCGGTGTCCAGGGCAATCACGCCGGGTTCGTCGACACGTCCTTCCAGGGCTGCCCAGTGGCCGAAGATGATCTTCACGTGGCGTGAGCGGCGGTCCTTGTGCGCGTACCAGGGCTTGTAGCCCTTTGGCGCCGTGCCAAGGCCTTCCTTGCTCTTGAGGTCGAGCTTGCCATCGGCGGTGCAGAAGCGCATCCGCGTCAGGTAGTTGGTGATGACGCGCAGGCGCTCGACGCCGGCCAGGCTCTTGCTCCACTTGTTCGGTTCGTTGCCATACATGCCATCGAGGTACAGCTTCAGGCGCTCATCGTCACGCAACACTTCCTCGACTTCGCCCGCCAGTTCAAGGGCCTTGCCGAGTGTCCATTGGGGGGGAATGCCTGCGTGGACCAGAGCGATGCCGCGTGGCTCGTCGTAATGCAGCAGCTTTTGCCGACGCAACCAGTCGAACAGTTGGTCGGCGTCTGGTGCTTCGATGATTTCACGCAGGGTGTCGCTTTTCTTCAGGCGCTCGACGTTGTGCCAGACAGCGAGCAGGTGCAAGTCGTGATTGCCCAGCACGCAGACCAGCGCGTGGCGGATCGAGTAGAGAAAACGCAGGGTTTCCAGTGATTCCGGCCCACGGTTTACCAGGTCGCCGACTAGCCACAGGCGATCGACGTCTGGGTTGAAGTTCACTCGTTGCAGCAGGCACTTGAGCGGTTGCAGGCAGCCTTGCAGGTCACCGACAGCGTAGGTGGCCATCAGTGCAGCGCCCCTGGCACCGCCAGACGGAAGGGGGCGATCTGGGCGTCGAAGCGCTTGCCGTCTTCGGCGAACATCTGGTAGCTGCCCTGCATGGTGCCGACACGGGTGCTGATCACCGCGCCGCTGCTGTAGGTATGGCTCTGGCCGGGTTCGATGGTCGGTTGCTGGCCAACCACGCCTGCGCCGCGAACCTCCTCTACCTCGCCGTCACCGTTGGTGATCAGCCAGTGACGAGACATCAGCTTGGCTTTGACCAGGCCGTTGTTCTGCACGGTGATGGTATAGGCGAAGGCAAAGCGACTGTTTTCGGGGTCGGATTGGTCTTTGAGATAACGGGTCACGACGCTGACGTCGATCTTGTAGCGGGGATCGGACATGCAAAGGCCTTGGGAGAACTGACGCAATAATGCAGTCTAGGCCATTGAGCGGGGGGAGGGCCAGCGGTAGAAGGGCTCGGGGATCGGTGTTGTCAGGGCCGCCCCTATCGCCGGCTTGCCGGCGATAGGGGAGGTACAAGCGATATCAGGCTTGCTGATCCGCCAACTGGTCAGCCAGGCGCACGAAGGCCGCCAGGTCCAGTTGTTCAGGGCGCAGGCTGCCGTCCACACCCGCAGCTTCGATGGCCGCGCTGTCGAGCAGGCCTTTGAGGGTGTTGCGTAGGGTCTTGCGGCGCTGGTTGAAGGCTTCGCGCACCACGCGTTCGAGCAGTTGCGCATCCTTGGCCGGGTGCGGCAGCACTTCATGGGGGACCAGGCGGACGATGGCCGAATCCACCTTCGGTGGCGGGTTGAACGCGCCCGGGCCGACATTGAACAGGTGCTCCACGCGGCAGTGGTACTGCACCATGATCGACAGACGGCCCCAATCGCCACCGCCGGGGCCAGCGGCCATGCGCTCGACCACTTCTTTCTGCAGCATGAAGTGCATGTCGCGAATCAGCCCGGCATGGCTGAGCAAGTGGAAGATCAGCGGGGTTGAGATGTTGTAGGGCAGGTTGCCGACTACCTTAAGGCTGCGGGGCGGTACGCCCAGCTGATTGAAATCGAACTTCAGGGCATCGCCCTGGTGCAGGCGGAAATTATCGCGACCGGCGAACTTGTGCTGCAGGATCGGCACCAGGTCCTTGTCCAGTTCGACCACATCCAGTTGTGCGCCGCTGCCCAAAAGGCCCTCGGTGAGTGCGCCTTGGCCCGGGCCGATTTCCAGCAGGTGTTCACCCGCCTTGGCGTTGATGGCGCGCAGGATGCGGTCGATGATGCCGGCGTCGTGCAGGAAGTTCTGGCCGAAGCGCTTGCGCGCGCGGTGTTGGTAGTGCTCGTTCATGGTCGGTTCTCGGCCATCTGGTAGGCGGTTTCCAGCGCGACCCGCAGGCTGCCGGTGTCGACCTTGCCGGTACCGGCGAGGTCCAGGGCGGTGCCGTGATCGACCGAGGTGCGGATGATCGGCAGGCCCAGCGTCACGTTGACCGCGGCGCCGAAGCCTTTGTACTTGAGTACGGGCAAGCCTTGGTCGTGGTACATCGCCAGCACCGCGTCGCAGTGCTCCAGATATTTGGGGGTAAACAGGGTATCGGCTGGCAGCGGGCCACGCAGGTCCATGCCTTCGGTGCGCAGGCGTGCCAGGGTTGGTTCGATGATGTCGATTTCTTCGCGGCCCAGATGGCCGCCTTCACCCGCATGGGGGTTGAGCCCGCATACCAGGATGCGTGGCTGGGCGATGCCGAACTTGTCGCGCATGTCAGCGTGGAGAATGCGGATGACCCGCTCCACGCGCTCGGCGGTGACGGCATCGGCGATATCGCGAAGTGGCAGGTGCGTGGTCACCAGGGCCACGCGCAGCCCGTGTGTGGCCAGCATCATCACCACTTGGGCGGTATGCGTCAGTTCGGCGAGAAACTCGGTATGGCCGGAAAAGGCGATACCGCTTTCGTTGATCACACCCTTGTGCACGGGGGCTGTAATCATCCCGGCAAAATGCCCGTCGAGGCAGCCTTGGCCAGCGCGCGTCAGGGTTTGCAGGACGAAGGCGGCATTGGCCTTGTCGAGCTGGCCTGGTACCACGGGCGCTGCCAGGGGGGTATCCCATACGTACAGGCTACCGGCAGGTGCGGGCTGGTCGGGCCACTGGCCCGGCGCAACCGGCAGCAGATCGACCGCCAACCCCAGCTGCGTGGCCCGCTCGGCGAGCAGGTCACGGCTGGTGATGGCAATCAGGGGATGGGGCTGGGCGTCGGCGGCGAGCAGCAGGCACAGGTCCGGGCCTATGCCTGCTGGTTCACCGGGGGTGACGGCGAAGCGCAGCGGCTTCACTGGGTGGCCTGGTCGGCGCCAGGCAGCTTGATTTCAACGTAGGCTTCGTCGCGGATCTGGCGCAGCCAGGTCTGCAGCTCTTCGTCGTACTTGCGGTTACGCAGAACGTTCATCGCCTGCATTTCGCGAGCTTGCTCGGTGCTGTCGGTGGCGCGACGGCCCAGCACTTCCAGAACGTGCCAGCCGTACTGGGTCTTGAACGGCTTGGTCACTACGCCTTGCTGGGCGTTGGCCATCTGCTCGCGGAACTCGGGAACCAGGCTGTTCGGGTCGACCCAGTTGAGGTCGCCGCCGTTGAGCGCCGAACCCGGATCTTCCGAGAAGCTCTTGGCCAGCTCGCCAAAGTCTTCGCCATTCTTGATGCGCTCGTAGAGGCGCTCCGCCAGTTGTTCGGTCGCCGCTTCGCTGCGGATTTCGCTCGGCTTGATCAGGATATGGCGCACGTGGACTTCGTCACGCAGCACGTTCTCGCTACCACCGCGCTTCTCTTCGAGCTTGATGATGATGAAGCCGCTGGGAATGCGAAGTGGCTGGGTGATGTCGCCAGTGGACATGGTGCTCAGCAGCTTGGCGAATTCCGGCGGCAGTTGGCCCGCTTTACGCCAGCCCATCTCGCCGCCTTCCAGGGCGTTTTCGCTGGCTGAGTTGGCAATCGCCATCTGGCCGAAGTCCGCGCCTTGTCGCAGTTGCTGGTACACGTCGCCAACCTTGCGGGCAGCGTTCTGGATGTCTTGCGAATTGGCGCCTTCCGGGGTCGGGATGAGGATGTTGGCCAGGCGATACTCTTCCGACATCTGCATCTTGCCCAGGTCCGAGGCAAGGAAGTTCTTCACTTCCTGCTCGGAGACCTGGATGCGCTCGGCCACACGGCGCTGGCGCACACGGCTGATGATCATCTCGCGCTTGACCTGCTCGC
Source organism: Pseudomonas taiwanensis DSM 21245 (assembly GCF_000425785.1). GTDB lineage: Bacteria > Pseudomonadota > Gammaproteobacteria > Pseudomonadales > Pseudomonadaceae > Aquipseudomonas > Aquipseudomonas taiwanensis. The sequence goes on along the minus strand of NZ_AUEC01000022.1, from coordinate 35,413 downwards.
GGGCGTCATCGAACGACAGGCCGTCGTGGGCCAGGGCTGCGCGGAACTGGTCCAGGGACATGCCGTTGCGCTGGGCAATGGTGCCGATGGCCTGGTTCAGTTCTTCATCGGTGATGCGGATGCCGGAACGTTCGCCGATCTGCAGTTGCAGGTTCTCGACGATCAGGCGTTCCAGTACCTGCTGCTCCAGGGCGCCGGTCGGCGGCACGCCGCCGCCGCGCTTGGCGATGGTTTGTTGGACTTCGTGGACACGTTGGTCCAGTTGGCTTTGCATGACCACGTCGTTGTCGACGATGGCCACCACACGGTCCAGAGGTTGCACCGCGGCGTGAACCGCGCTGCTCAGCAGTGCAGCGCCCACCAGCAGCGGGCGCAGACGATCAATAAGCTTGGTCTTCACGTGTACGGTAACCTTGAATGCCTTCATCGAGGAACGACTCGACCTTGTTGCCTACCACGCCACCGAGGCCTTTCAGCACGATTTGCAGGAAGATGCCATGGTCGCCTTTTTCGTTGTCCGGAACGGCCTGGCTGAAGTCGTCGTAGTCGATCCAGTAACGGTTGATCAGGCGCAGCTTCCAGCAGCAGTTGTCATACTCGAAACCGCCCATGGCTTCCAGGGTGCGGTTGCGGTTGTAGTCGTGCTGCCAGCGAGCGATGACGCTCCACTGCGGGACGATCGGCCAAATGACGGAGAAGTCATGCTGCTCGATCTTGTAGTAGTCCTTGATGTAGTTCGGGCTGCCCGGAGTGCCGTAGTCGCCACCGCCGACCTGCCAGGTACCGGTCAGCTGGTCATAGCGGACCAGGTCGTTGCGGTAGCGATAGCCCAGGTTGACGATCTTGTTCGGGTTGTCTTCCGGCTGGTAGTGGAACACCGCGCTACCCGAGCGAGGGCTGTGGGTGTCCGGGTCCCAGTTGTAGTCGGCGTTCAGGCGCCAATCGCGGTTGAAGGCGAACATGTACTCAAGTGCGTACGGCGAGACATCGGTCTGCGAGTCCGAACGGGTACGCCAGTCGATGCCTGGCATCTGCACCTTGCGGTCCTGGAAGTACAGGGCCTGGCCGACGCTGACGCGCTGGCGCTCGAAGCCGTTTTCTTCGATCCAGCGCGAGGTCACGCCCAACGACAGCTTGTTCTCGTCGCCGATGCGGTCGCCACCGCTGAAGCGGTTGTCGCGGAACAGCGAGCTGTAGTTGAAGTAGGTTTCGCTGGTGTCGAAGACCGGGATGTCTTTCTGGTCCTCATACGGCACGTAGAGGTAGAACAGACGCGGTTCGAGGGTCTGGCGGTAGTTCTTGCTGAAGTACTGGGTGTCGCGGTCGAAGTACAGGCCGCTGTCGACACTGAATACCGGAACGCTACGTTCCTGGCTGCTGGAGAAGTCGCCGCGCAGGTCACGAGTAGTGGCGCTGGCGTTGGCCAGGTCGGTCTTGCCCTTGCTGTCCAGGTCCAGGTCGTAATGGGTGTAGACGTACTTCAGCGTCGGCTTGAAGAAGCCATAGCTGGCTTCCATCGGCAAGCTGACGGCAGGCGCCAGGTTCAGACGGGTGCCGTTGGCACGAGCCAGGCCGAAGATGTTCTCGTCGAGCCTGCGGCCATCTGCGCCAGCAGTGGTATCGAGCACGCCATCTTCATTGAACACCGGACCGGTTTTCAGATCACGATCAAAGCGAACCGCCTCGGTCTTGTAAGTGAAATCCAGGCCACCCGGGTTGTACGGCAACTTGCCGTCGAAGGTGATCTGCGGCAGACGATCATACGGCGTGATCCGGGAGATGGTCGCCATCTCGTAGGCATGCACATTCAGGCGCGCGCGGTAGGTGTCGCCACGGTAGGTCAGTGCCCCCTGCTGGTTCACCACGTCACGGCTTTCAACACCGATCTGGTCGGTTTCCAGGTCCTGGAAGTAGAACGGATCGCTGATGTCGGTGTAATCAACCTCAGTCATCAGGCGCTCGTCCAGGCCACCTTTGTGCTGCCAGTTGATCATCCAGCGCTGATCCTTGTAATCAGTCTGGTCCTTGCGATCGTCGTTCTTGTCGTTCAGGTACGCACCGCCGAACTGGCCTTCGCTGGACTTGGTCAGGTAGCGGAACTCACCTTCCATCAGCAGGCCACGCTTGGTCATGTAGCGTGGGTACAACGTGGCGTCGTAGTTCGGGGCCAGGTTGAAGTAGTACGGCGTGACCAGCGTGAAGCCGCTGTCACTGGTCGAGCTGAACGACGGCGGCAGGAAGCCGGACTGGCGACGGTCGTCGATCGGGAAGTAGATGTACGGTGTGTAGAACACCGGGAAATCCTTGACCCGCAAGGTGACGTTGGTCGCGGTACCGAAGCCGGTGGCCGGGTTCAGGGTGATGTTGTTGCCCTTCAGCTGCCAGGCATTGCTGCCCGGTTCGCACGTGGTGTACGTACCATCCTTGAGGCGGATGATGGCGTTTTCGCCACGCTTGGCGTACAGGGCGTTGCCGCGGATATGCGACTTGTGCATCACGTATTCGGCGTTATCGACCTGGGCCTCGCCGGTGTCGAGCTGGATCTGGGCTTCGTCGCCAACCACCAACGAGCCATTGTCGCGAATCTTGACGTTGCCCTTGAGCTCGCCACGGTTCTCGGCCTGATACAGGTTGGCTTCGTCGGCTTCGACCTGCATGCTGCCCTGGCGCATGACCACATCACCGGCGAGCGTCGCGATCTGCTGCTCCTGCTGGTACTTGGAGACCTTGGCGTTGATGTAGGTCGGCGACTCGTCCTTGGGCGTGGTGTCGGCCATGCCAGGACGGGTCGGTTCGATATAGGCGCCACCGCAATACGGGCCGGTTTCGGCCAGCTGGGCTGCGGTGAGCTTTTCGCGCGGAACCCAGTCCAGGTGACTGTAGTCTTCGCTACGCGACTTCAGGCCGCGGCCCTTGCTCTCGGTGACCAGCACAGGCTTGTCGCCGGCATCGGCGGCTTCGGCCTCGGTACCGGAACTGACGGCAGCACCTTCGTGCACCGGGCGCGGCGGAAGGTTGCTGACAGGGGTTTTGGGCTTGCAGTCCCAACCACCGGAGGCGGACACTTGGCAGTCAAACTGCTCGGCTGCCACCACGTACGACGTGGCCAGAGGTTGCAGGGCCAGCAGACCGCCGGTCACCAGCAACGGAAACTTTCTACGAAACGCGGGGGATTTCAATGCCATCTTATTAGTCCGGGCTTCCTGCGTGCCATCTGCCCGCGTGTGGGGCCGCACGCCTCTCGATGGTCTGAAAAAGATGCTGGATAATAAAGCATGACCCGCTTGACGGCTAGGGCCGTCGGAGACCCTTGTAATGCCTGATCACGATGTACGCCTGCAACAACTGACTGTCTGGCTCGCCGAGCAGCTCGAACAACTTTTCCATATCAACGCCGCTGAGGGCAGCCTGACCGCCGCCAGCAGCGACGCCAGCTTCCGCCGCTACTTCCGCTGGCAGGGCGCGGGCCAGAGCTTCGTGATCATGGATGCGCCACCGCCGCAGGAAAATTGCCGGCCCTTCGTTGCCATCGACCACTTGCTGGCCAGCGCCAATGTCCATGTGCCGGTGATTCACGCCGAAGACCTGGAGCGTGGCTTCCTGCTGCTGGGCGATCTGGGCCGTCAGACGTACCTGGACGTCATCGACGCCGATAACGCCGACAGCTTGTTCCACGACGCCATCGACGCGTTGCTGGCCTTCCAGCGCCTACCAATGGATGCACCGCTGCCGAGCTATGACGATGCCTTGCTGCGCCGTGAAGTCGAACTGTTCCCGCAGTGGTACGTGGGGCGTGAGCTGGGGCTTGCCTTCAATGAAACCCAACAAGCTACCTGGAAGCGCGTCAGCCAGATGCTGATCGACAGTGCCCTGGCCCAGCCAAAGGTGCTGGTGCACCGCGACTTCATGCCACGCAACCTGATGCAGAGCGAGCCGAACCCTGGTGTGCTGGATTTCCAGGACGCGGTCTACGGTCCGGTGACCTATGACATCACCTGTCTGTTCAAGGATGCCTTCCTCAGCTGGCCGCAGGCCCGGGTAGAGGGCTGGCTGCGCGACTACTGGGAGAAAGCGCGGGCCGCGGGTATTGCGGTGCAGGACTCGTTCGAGGCGTTCCAGCGCGCCAGCGACCTGATGGGCGTGCAGCGCCACCTCAAGGTGATCGGTATCTTCGCCCGGATTTGCCATCGTGACGGGAAACCACGCTACCTGGCCGACGTTCCGCGTTTCTTCGCCTATATAGAGGAAGTGATTGGTCGCCGGCCCGAATTGGCGGAACTGGGTGAGCTGATCGCCGAACTGAAAGCCGGAGCGCGTGCATGAAGGCAATGATCCTGGCGGCTGGCAAGGGTGAGCGGATGCGTCCGCTGACCTTGCATACGCCAAAGCCCCTGTTGCCGGTCGCCGGCCAGCCTCTGATCGAGTACCACCTGCGCGCCCTGGCGACCGCCGGCTTCACCGAGGTGGTGATCAATCACGCCTGGCTCGGCCAGCAAATCGAAAACCATTTGGGTGATGGCCGTCAATTTGGCCTGAGTATCCGTTATTCGCCCGAGGGCGAGCCGTTGGAGACTGGGGGCGGTATCTTCAAGGCCTTGCCGCTGTTGGGCGAAGCGCCGTTCCTGCTGGTCAACGGCGATGTGTGGACCGATTACGACTTCGCGCGCTTGCGAGCGCCGCTGCAGGGCCTGGCGCATCTGGTGCTGGTCGACAACCCTGGCCATCACGGGCGCGGCGACTTCCGCCTGGTAGGCGAGCAGGTGGTCGATGGCGACGACGCGCCCGGAACGCTGACCTTCAGCGGCATCTCGGTACTGGCACCGGCACTGTTCGACGGTTGCGAGCCGGGCGCGTTCAAGCTTGCCCCGCTGTTGCGCCAGGCCATGGGCCAGGGCAAGGTCAGTGGTGAGCATCACCCTGGCCATTGGGTCGATGTGGGCACCCGCGAGCGCCTTGCCGAGGCCGAGCGTCTGATCCTCGAGCGCACCTGACATGTGGTGGCCGAGCACGGTGATAGGGGCTGGGGCCGGGTTTGCGGTGGCCAGCATTCCCGGTGCCTTGCTGGGGGCTTTGCTGGGCCAGGCCATGGACCGGCGCCTGCGTTTGCAAGGTTGGGAGGACATGCGCGAGCGCCTGGGTGGCCGCCCGGCCTTGCGTGATGAGGAGTTGTTGTTCGTTCTGCTTGGGCGTCTGGCCAAGAGCGATGGCCGGGTGGCGGAGCAGCACATTCAGCAAGCGCGACAAGAAATGGTGCGTTTGGACTTGGCTGAACCCGCCAGATTGCGCGCCATCGCTGCGTTCAACCGGGGTAAGTCCGGCAAAGACCGGCTAGCGGGGCACCTGCGCCGTATTCGCGAGCAGCCGCATGCGGCGGAAGGTACGTTGCGCGCCTGCTGGCGAATGGTCTGGGCCGATGGCAAGGCCGGTCAGCGCGAGCGTGACTTGTTGTTGGACTGGGGCCAGAAGCTGGGGCTTAGCCGGCGTCAGGTACAGGCGATGTCGCTGGAGTACGAGCCGCGTAAATCCAGTGTCCAGGGTGGCGCCATGACGTATGCGGCGGCCCTGCGCCTATTGGGGGTCGAGGCCGACACCGAAGGCGCGCAGGTCAAGCAGGCGTACCGTCGGTTGGTAAGCCGGCATCATCCGGACAAACTGGCAGGCAGCGGAGCCAGCCCGGCCCAGGTGCGTGAAGCGACCGAGCGAACTCGCGAGCTGCACCTGGCCTATGCGTTGATTCGCAAGCGCCGCGGGCTTTGACGCCCAATCCTGCAAAGACCCCGCGCCGGCTTGCCGGCGATAGGGCAGAATGGCCTGGGCTGATCACTCCTGTGGGCTGATCCACCCGCGCACCCGTCGGAACAGTTGCTCCTGTTCGGCTGCCTGGTTGCCCGGAATCGCCGTCAGCGTCAACTGTCGGTACTGGCTGTCCTTCTGCCGCTTGCTCGCCTGCAGACGCTGTGCGGCGGCCCGACTGTCGCCGGCTCGGGTAGCGTAATAAAGGTCGGCGGTCGGTACTTTCAGGCTCGGTGCCAGGCTGTCCAGGCTGTGCTCGACTCGCGCCGGTGTCTGCGGCGTAACCATTACAAGCTTCTGCACCTGGGGTGGTTGTTTTTCACTCAGGTAGCGCGCCGCCCAATATGCCCCGCTGCCATGGCCGATCAGTACGATACTGCGGGCATTTTGCTGCTGTGCATAAGCCACCGCAGCGTCGAGGCGGGCGAAGATGCGCTCGGCGTCAGCCACATCGGCCTGCTGGTCGGCCTCTTCGGCATTGGTGCTTTCAGCGGTGTCGGCGTCGGCTGCGGTGGCCTGGGCGACGTTGGCATTGGCATCGTCTGGTGTGGCCTTGGCCGGTGCGCTTTCGCCCTTGGCTTGTTCAGCGGGGGTGGCCGGCTTTTCTTCGACCCGTGCCAACGGGCTGTCGGCGAGCAGGTCTGGCAGGGTAATGCTCAGGCTGTGCCAGCCGACATCCGGGAACTTGCGCCGTAGCGGCCCCACCGCGTTGGGCCAGTCGGCCGTTTCGCCGGCACCGGGTACGATGATTACCGCGCCTTGTGGGTCACCGTCGTTAGCCGGTTTCCAAAGGGCCAGAAAACTGTCCGCACCCGCTTGCAAGGTGCGTTGTTCGGCTTTGGGCACCAGGCGCTCCAGGGCCAGGGCATCTTCCTGGCTGCGTTCGAGCAAGGGGGCGCGCGAGGCGGCGGTGGCCGGCGTTTCGGTTGCGGCCTGCGGTTGTTCGGCGTCGGCTGCCATGGCGCCGAACGGTAGAAGCGAGGCCAGGCAGCACATTGCCAGCGTCGTGCGATAAAGTGTGGACATGAATCAACCCAAGGCCAGAATGATCCCGGCAGCCTAATAGTATTTGCCCGCGACGGCCATGCTGCATGGCCGCCCTTGCCAAGACGAGCGTGTAGATGAAGCGAGTGCGTCGCCTGTTGGTTATCGGCTGGTTATGGCTGCCCTTGATCGCCTTTGCTGGGTCACAGGCGCCTGCGCCGGTGGCACTGGAACCGGCCCAGCAGCAATGGCTCGAGGCCCATCGCAGTTTGCGGGTCGGCATTGTGCTGCAGGCGCCCTATGCCCAGTTCGACCGGCGCCTGCAGCAACTGTATGGGGCCAACGTCGAACTGGTGAACGGGTTGGCGCAAGCGCTGCGCCTGGATCTGACCTGGCGCAACTTCCCCGACCAGTCCAGTCTCGAGCATGCCCTGCAGGCCGGCGAGGTGGATTTCGCCCCCGGCCTGACCCAGACGCCGGCAAGCCTGCGCTTGTGGCTGTTCAGCGACCCCTACATGCGTGTGCCGCAACTGGTGGTAGGGACACGTACCGGCGCAGTGGCTGTCGAGCTGGAGAAGCTCGGGGCTCATGAGCGTGTAGCGGTACGCATGCCGAGCGCACTGGCTGATTATCTGCGTGGCAACTACACCAACCTTAACCTGCAAGGGGTGCCCAACGAGCGCGAGGCGCTGCAATTGGTGGTCGGCGGCCAGGCCAGCTATGCAGTGGTGGATGAAGCCCAGCTCAGTCGGCTGTCTCGCGAAACTGAGTTCGGCGAGCTGGCGGTGGTCGGCGATATCGGTCTTCCGCAACTGCTGCGCATCGGTTCGCGCCGCGACTGGCCACTGCTGGCCGATGTGCTCGAACGCGGCGTGCAGGCCATGCCGGCCAAGGAGCTGGAGCAGTTGCACCAGCGCTGGCTGCAGCCCAAGTATCCCCGCTTCAGCGAGTCGGCCGGCTTCTGGCAGAACCTGACATTACTGTTGGGCCTGTTGCTGCTGTGTGCCCTGGCTACCTTGGCCTGGCAGCGTCGCCAGCAGCGCCAGGTCGAGCGCAGCCTCCTGGCCGCCCGCGAAACCCTGGCGCAACGCCAGACCCGCGAAGAAGCCCTGCGCCTGAGCCAATTCGCCATCGACCAAAGCACGGTGGGGATCCTGTGGGTTAACTGGGACAGTCACATCCGCTATGCCAACCATGCTGTCGAGCGCATGCTCGGGTATGGCGAGGCACAGTTGTTGGACCGTCCGCTGATCGACTTCGAGCCGAGCCTGAACATGGACCGCTGGCTGGACTTGTGGCGGGCGGCGCGTGCTGGCGATGGCGGCGTCAGGCAGTTCGAGACGCGTTGCCTGCATGCCGACGGCAGCCTGATTCCGGTCGAGTTGTCGCTGAGTTTCCTGCGCTTTCGCGATGCCGAGTACTTGGTCGTGTACCTGGCTGACGTCACCGAACGCCATCGCGCCTTGGCGGCGCTGCGTGAAAGCGATGCGCGGCTCAAGGGTATCGCGGGCAACGTCCCAGGGCTGGTGTTCCGACTGGAACCGGACCCTGCCGAGGGCGACCTGGAGTTTCCCTACATCAGCGAGGGCAGCGAGGCGCTGGTGGGTTATACGCCCGCGCAGATCCAGCATCCGCAAATGGGCTTGCGTAACCTGGTCCATCCAGAAGACCGGGCGAATTATCATCAGGTGCAGGACCTGGCCATCGCCTCAGGGCAGGACTGGTCCTGGCAAGGGCGCATCCTGACCCGTGAGGGCGAAGAGCGTTGGGCCGACATCAAGGCCAGTGCCCGGCGCCTGGCCAGTGGTCGGGTAGTCTGGGACGGCATCGTCTGGGACATTTCCCAGAGCAAGCAGGCCCAACTGGCCCTGGCGCGGTCCCAGGAGCAACTGCGTGAGTTGTCGGCGCACCTGGAGAGCGTGCGTGAGGAAGAAAAGGCGCGTATCGCCCGGGAAGTGCACGACGAACTGGGGCAGATGCTCACCGTGCTCAAGCTGGAGTTGTCGATGTGCGAACTGGCCTATGCCGAACTGGACCCCGGCCTGAACGAGCGCCTTGCCAGCATGAAGCGCCTGATTGCCCAGTTGTTCCAGTTGGTGCGTGATGTCGCCACTGCCTTGCGGCCGCCCATTCTCGATGCCGGTATCGCCTCGGCCATCGAGTGGCAGGCCCGTCGCTTCGAAGCGCGCACGCAGATACCTTGCCTGGTGCAAGTGCCGGATAATCTGCCAGCATTGAGCGATGCCAAAGCCACAGGGCTGTTCCGCATCCTCCAGGAAGCCCTGACCAACGTCATGCGTCATGCCCAGGCGCACAGCGTGGAAATCGAACTGGTGCGCGAGGCAGGGCAGTTGCGCATGACGGTCAGTGACGATGGCGTGGGCTTTTGTCGCGACCAGGCCCGACCGACCTCGTTCGGTCTGGTGGGTGTGCGCGAGCGGGTGCTGATGCTTGGTGGCAGCATGACCCTGGACAGTGAACCGGGCGAGGGCACCAGCCTGAGCGTGGCCATTCCGTTGGAGTAGGAGAACGATCGTGATTCGAGTGTTGGTGGCCGAAGACCACACCATTGTCCGTGAAGGCATCAAGCAGCTCATTGGCCTGGCCAAGGACATGCAGGTGGCGGGGGAGGCCAGTAACGGCGAGCAATTGCTGGAAACCCTGCGCCATACCCCCTGCGAGGTGGTCTTGCTGGATATCTCCATGCCCGGTGTGAATGGCCTGGAAGCCATCCCGCGGATACGCGCGCTCAACGACGCCCCAGCGATTCTCATGCTGTCGATGCACGACGAAGCCCAGATGGCGGCGCGCGCGCTCAAGGCCGGTGCGGCGGGCTATGCCACCAAGGACAGTGACCCGGCCTTGCTGCTGACTGCCATACGCCGGGTGGCTGGAGGTGGGCGCTACATCGACCCGGCCCTGGCCGACCGCATGGTGTTCGAGGTAGGCCTGACCGAGACTCGGCCGTTGCACACGTTGCTCTCCGAGCGTGAGTTTTCCGTGTTCGAGCGCCTGGCTCAGGGGGCCAACGTCAATGACATCGCGCAGCAGCTGGCGCTTTCGAGCAAGACCATCAGTACCCATAAAGCGCGGCTGATGCAGAAGCTCAAGGTCAACTCGCTGGCAGAGCTGGTGAAGTACGCCATGGAGCACAAGCTGTTGTGACTGTTCTGGTTGCGACAGCAACGATCCGAGGTACGGCTGTGCACGCTGCAGGAGCGGTTTTACCGGCGAAAAGCGCCTGGCCTGCCGTTTTGTAGCGCTTGGGCTGGCGTCTTCGCGGGTGGACTCGCTGCCACACAGCGGTGGCATTTGGCCTTCGGGCTATCTCAATTCCGCCATCTTTGTAGGGCAATCCCTACAAGAAGTCTTCCATCCGGATGATGGCATTCTCTCAGTGCCCCCGATTTTCGGGGGCTTGCACCTTGTCTAGTCTGTATCCACGCAGTCATCCAACAAGAAGGTGCAGGCATGAGCGAGGCGAATTCGAACGCGGCCACCAGCGAGACGCTGGTCAGCTTCCGTGGTGTGCAAAAGAGCTACGACGGCGAGTCGCTGATCGTCAAAGACCTCAACCTGGACATCCGCAAGGGTGAGTTCCTGACCCTGCTGGGCCCTTCCGGTTCGGGCAAGACCACCAGCCTGATGATGCTGGCCGGCTTCGAAACCCCTACCGCAGGCGAGATCCAGCTGGCCGGTCGCTCGATCAACAACGTGCCGCCACACAAGCGCGACATTGGCATGGTGTTCCAGAACTACGCGCTGTTCCCGCACATGACCGTGGCCGAGAACCTGGCCTTCCCCCTGACCGTGCGCAACCTGAGCAAGACTGACATCAGCGAGCGGGTCAAGCGCGTGCTGAACATGGTCCAGCTCGATGCCTTCGCCAAGCGCTACCCCGGGCAGTTGTCCGGCGGCCAGCAGCAGCGCGTGGCATTGGCCCGGGCACTGGTGTTCGAACCGCAGTTGGTATTGATGGACGAACCGCTCGGGGCGCTGGACAAACAGCTGCGCGAACACATGCAGATGGAAATCAAGCACATCCACCAGCGGCTGGGTGTGACCGTGGTCTACGTGACTCACGATCAGGGCGAGGCGCTGACCATGTCTGACCGGGTAGCGGTGTTCCATCAGGGCGAGATCCAGCAGATCGCCGACCCTCGCACCCTGTATGAAGAACCCTGCAATACCTTCGTCGCCAACTTCATCGGCGAAAACAACCGCATCAACGGCACGTTACTGGGCAGCGATGGCAAGCGTTGCCAGGTGCAGCTCGGGCGTGGCGAGCGGGTCGAGGCGCTGGCGGTGAATGTCGGCCAGGCCGGCGAGCCGGTCACGCTGTCTATCCGTCCTGAACGCGTGCGCCTGAACGGCCACAGCGAACGCTGTGTCAACCGCTTCTCTGGCCGGGTGGCCGAATTCATCTATCTGGGCGACCACGTGCGTGTGCGCCTTGAGGTTTGCGGCAAGGCTGACTTTTTCGTCAAACAGCCGATTGCCGAACTCGACCCGGCGCTGGCCGTGGGCGATGTGGTACCGCTGGGCTGGGAGGTGGAGCACGCCCGCGCGCTCGATCCGATTGCCGAAGCCCATTGATGGAGTGTTTCACCAACCCTGTACTGTGGAGAGAATAAGAATGCGCAAGCAGTTGAAACTGACCGCCCTGGCCCTGGGGCTGTTCGCCGCCGGCCAGGCCATGGCGGCGGACCTGACCGTGGTGTCGTTCGGTGGTGCCAACAAGGCGGCCCAGGTCAAAGCGTTCTACGAGCCGTGGGAAAAGGCTGGCAACGGCAAGATCGTTGCGGGTGAGTACAACGGTGAAATGGCCAAGGTCAAAGCCATGGTCGACACCAACAGCGTGTCCTGGAACCTGGTGGAGGTGGAGTCGCCAGAGCTGGCCCGTGGCTGCGACGAGGGGATGTTCGAGGAGCTCGACCCTGCGCTGTTCGGCAACGAAAGCGACTACGTCAAGGGTGCCATCCAGCCTTGCGGTGTCGGTTTCTTCGTGTGGTCCACGGTACTGGCCTACAACGCCGACAAACTCAAGACCGCGCCGACCAGCTGGGCTGATTTCTGGGACACCAAGAAATTCCCAGGCAAGCGCGGCCTGCGCAAGGGCGCCAAGTACACCCTCGAGTTCGCGCTGATGGCCGACGGTGTTGCGCCGAAGGACGTCTATCAGGTGCTCGGTACCAAAGAGGGCGTGGACCGTGCCTTCAAGAAACTCGACCAGCTCAAGCCAAGCATCCAGTGGTGGGAAGCCGGCGCCCAGCCGCCGCAGTACCTGGCTTCGGGTGACGTGGTCATGAGCTCGGCCTACAACGGCCGTATCGCCGCGGTGCAGAAGGAAAGCAACCTGAAGGTGGTGTGGAACGGCGGTATCTACGACTTCGACGCCTGGGCCATTCCGAAGGGCGCCAAGAACGTCGAAGAGGCGAAGAAATTCATCGCCTTCAGCGTCCAGCCCGAGCAGCAGAAAACCTACTCCGAGAACATCGCCTACGGCCCTGCCAACTCCAAGGCGGTACCGCTGCTGGCCGATGCGGTGAAGAAAGACATGCCGACCACACCTGAAAACATTGCCAACCAGGTGCAGATCGACGTGGCCTTCTGGGCTGACAACAGCGAGCAGCTGGAGCAGCGCTTCAACGCCTGGGCGGCGAAGAAGTAATCGACTTGGAGCCGCTGCGCGGCTCCTACAGGTCCGTAGGAGCCGGCTTGCCGGCGATGGGCTGCACCACAGCCTCAACCTGTCGCCGTTACCCGGCGGCGACAGCGCCCCCCGTTTTTCTGTTTCGCGGAGTTCGCCATGGCCATTGCAGTGCCCCTAAACGAAGGCGCAGGTCCAAGTCTCAAGCAGCGCCTCAAGCACGCCGAGCGGGTCAACCGCTGGAAGGCGCAGGCGTTGATCGCGCCGCTGGCGCTGTTTCTCCTGCTGGTGTTTCTGGTGCCGATTGCGGCGCTGCTGTACAAGAGCGTCGGCAACCCGGAAGTGGTGGGCGGCCTGCCGCGTACGGTCGAGGTGATCAGCCAGTGGGACGGCAAGAGCCTGCCTGGCGAGGACGTCTATAAGGCGCTGAGTCAGGACCTGGCCGAATCGCGCAAGAACCAGACATTGGGCGACCTCTCCAAGCGCCTGAACATGGAGCTGGCCGGCTACCGCAGCCTGTTGGCCAAGACTGCACGGGCACTGCCGTTCAAGGCCGAGCCTGCTTCCTATAAAGATGCCTTGCAGGCCCTCGACGAGCGTTGGGGCGACCCGGCCTACTGGCAGGCGATCCGTCGCAACACCAGTTCGGTCACCTCGTTCTACCTGCTGGCTTCGCTCGATCACCGTATCGATGACCTCGGTGAACTGGCCAAGGCCACCCCCGATCAAGCCATCTACCTGGATATTTTCGCCCGCACCCTGTGGATGGGTGTGGTGATCACCGCCATCTGCCTGGTGCTGGCCTACCCGCTGGCCTACCTGCTGGCCAACCTGCCGACCCGGCAAAGCAACCTGCTGATGATCCTGGTGCTGCTGCCGTTCTGGACCTCGATCCTGGTGCGGGTAGCGGCGTGGATCGTACTGCTGCAATCGGGCGGCCTGATCAACAGCGCGTTGATGGCGATGGGCATCATCGATGAGCCGTTGGAGCTGGTGTTCAACCGTACCGGTGTATACATCTCGATGGTTCACATCCTGCTGCCGTTCATGATCCTGCCGTTGTACAGCGTGATGAAGGGCATTTCGCCGAGCTACATGCGCGCGGCGATCTCGCTGGGTTGTCACCCGTTCGCCAGCTTCTGGCGTGTGTACTTCCCGCAGACCTACGCGGGTGTGGGCGCCGGCTGCCTGTTGGTGTTCATCCTGGCGATCGGCTACTACATCACCCCGGCGCTGCTGGGCAGCCCGAACGACCAGATGGTCAGCTACTTCGTGGCCTTCTATACCAACACCAGCATCAACTGGGGCATGGCCACCGCACTGGGCGGGCTGTTGCTGCTAGCGACCGTGCTGTTGTACCTGATCTATAGCTGGCTGGTCGGCGCCAGCCGTCTGCGCCTGAGCTGAGGAGCCTTGTCATGCTGAGCCCTTACATGTCGCCCGTGGAGCGGGTCTGGTTCTACAGCCTGCGCATTCTTTGCGGCCTGATCCTGCTGTTTTTGGTATTGCCGGTGCTGGTGATCGTGCCGTTGTCGTTCAACAGCGGCAGTTTCCTGGTCTACCCGCTGCAAGGCTTCTCGCTGCAGTGGTATCACGACTTCTTCGCCTCGGCCGAATGGATGCGCGCGCTGAAGAACAGCATCATCGTCGCCCCGGCGGCTACCGTGCTGGCCATGGTGTTCGGCACCTTGGCATCCATCGGCCTGACGCGTGGCGACTTCCCCGGCAAGTCGCTGGTGATGGCACTGGTGATTTCGCCGATGGTGGTGCCGGTGGTGATCATCGGTGTGGCCAGTTACCTGTTCTTCGCACCGCTGGGGATGGGCAACAGCTTCGTGTCGTTGATCCTGGTGCATGCGGTGCTGGGTGTGCCGTTCGTGATCATCACGGTATCGGCCACCCTGCAGGGCTTCAATTACAACCTGGTCCGGGCGGCAGCCAGCCTAGGCGCCTCGCCGCTGCTGACGTTCCGTCGTGTGACGCTGCCACTGATTGCGCCGGGCGTGATCTCGGGGGCGCTGTTCGCGTTCGCCACCTCGTTCGATGAGGTGGTGGTGACGCTGTTCCTGGCGGGCCCCGAGCAGGCGACCCTGCCGCGGCAGATGTTCAGCGGGATCCGCGAGAACCTGAGCCCGACCATTGCCGCGGCGGCGACCTTGCTGATTGCCTTCTCGGTAGTGTTGTTGCTGACCCTGGAGTGGTTGCGTGGGCGTAGCGAGAAGCTCAGAACTCAACAACCCGCCTGATCATGGGGTGGCGGTACCGACCTCTTCGCGGCGTTAGTTGTTAAGAGGTCGGTACAGGTTGATGCTAATCAGCCCCGATCCGTTTCCCTGAGTTACAATGCGCACCACCGTGATTCTGCCAACAGGTGCGCCATGCAGCCCTACGCTATTGCCCCCTCCATTCTTTCCGCCGATTTCGCCCGTCTGGGCGAGGACGTCGACAAGGTATTGGCCGCTGGGGCCGACATCGTTCACTTCGATGTCATGGACAACCACTACGTCCCCAACCTGACCATCGGCCCGATGGTCTGCAGCGCGCTGCGCAAGTACGGTGTGACCGCGCCGATCGACGTGCACCTGATGGTCAGCCCGGTCGACCGCATCATCGGCGATTTCATCGAGGCCGGCGCTACCTACATCACCTTCCACCCGGAAGCTTCCCAGCACATCGACCGTTCGCTGCAACTGATCAAGGACGGCGGCTGCAAGGCTGGACTGGTGTTCAACCCGGCCACCAGCCTGGACGCCCTGAAGTACGTGATGGACAAGATCGACATGGTCCTGCTGATGAGCGTCAACCCAGGCTTCGGCGGGCAGAAGTTCATCCCCGGCACCCTCGACAAACTGCGCGAGGCCCGTGCCCTGATCGACGCCAGTGGGCGTGATATCCGTCTGGAAATCGACGGTGGCGTCAACGTCAACAACATCCGTGAAATCGCCGCTGCTGGTGCCGATACCTTCGTTGCCGGCTCGGCGATCTTCAACGCCCCGGACTATGAGCAAGTCATCGCCACGATGCGCGCCGAACTGGCCCAGGCACGCCCATGAGCGGCTTCGAGCAGCTGTTCCCAGGGGCGCTGCCCAGGCTGGTGATGTTCGATCTGGACGGTACCTTGATCGACTCCGTCCCCGACCTGGCCGCCGCTGTGGATCGTATGCTGCTCGAACTCGGGCGACCGCCGGCTGGCCTCGATGCGGTGCGCCAATGGGTGGGCAATGGTGCCCAGGTCCTGGTGCGCCGTGCGCTGGCCGGCGATATCGAGCATGAGGGTGTGGATGAGGCACTGGCCGAGCAAGGGCTGGCGCTGTTCATGGACGCCTATGCCCAAAGCCATGAGCTGACGGAAATCTACCCCGGTGTGAAGGACACCCTGCGCTGGCTGAGCAAGCAGGGCGTGGAGATGGCGTTGATCACCAACAAGCCCGAGCGTTTCGTCGGCCCTCTGCTGGACCAGATGAAAATCGGTCGATATTTCCGCTGGATCATCGGCGGCGACACCTTGCCCCAGAAGAAGCCAGACCCAGCCGCGCTGTTGTTCGTCATGAAAATGGCCGGCGTTGCCCCCGAGCAGTCATTGTTCGTCGGCGACTCGCGCAGCGATGTGTTGGCGGCCAAGGCGGCAGGGGTGAAGTGTGTCGGCCTGACCTATGGCTACAACCACGGTCGGCCGATTCACGACGAATCACCCAATCTGGTGGTCGACGACCTGCGCGCCCTGCTGCCTGGTTGCGTAGACCCGGCCACTGGGATAACGTTGGCGGACCTTCAAGCCTCACAAGACAGAGAGTCCACCGTGGCGGTTACTGGCAAATTCTGGATGAAAGTCATCAAGGCCCTGGCCCGTTGGCGCTGGCGCGCCTGACTTCTGCCCACCGGCGCCTGCCGGTCCGTCCGCTTGCCCGAACCCATTGCTGCTTGCCACGAGGCTACCCATGACCCGCGAAGAATTCCTGCGCTTGGCCGCTGCCGGCTACAACCGCATCCCCTTGGCCTGTGAAACCCTGGCCGACTTCGATACGCCGCTGTCGATCTACCTGAAACTGGCTGACCAACCCAATTCCTACCTGCTCGAATCGGTGCAGGGCGGCGAGAAGTGGGGCCGTTACTCGATGATCGGTCTGCCGTCGCGCACCGTGATGCGTGTACATGGCTACCATGTGAGCATCCTGCAAGACGGCGTCGAAGTGGAAAACCACGATGTGGAAGACCCGCTGGCGTTCGTCGAAACCTTCAAGGACCGCTACAAGGTCGCCGACATCCCTGGCCTGCCGCGCTTCAATGGCGGCCTGGTCGGTTACTTCGGCTATGACTGCGTGCGCTATGTCGAGAAGCGTCTGGGCGCTTGCCCAAACCCGGATCCGCTGGGCGTGCCGGACATTCTGCTGATGGTGTCCGACGCCGTGGTGGTGTTCGACAACCTGGCGGGCAAGATGCATGCGATCGTGCTGGTCGACCCGACCGAGGAGCAGGCTTTCGAGCAGGGCCAGGCGCGCCTGCAGGGTTTGCTGGAAACCCTGCGTCAACCGATCACGCCACGCCGTGGCCTGGACTTGAGCGGCCCGCTGGCGGCCGAGCCGGAATTCCGCTCCAGCTATACCCGTGATGACTACGAGAACGCGGTTGGGCGGATCAAGGAATACATCCTGGCGGGCGACTGCATGCAGGTGGTGCCGTCGCAGCGGATGTCCATCGACTTCAAGGCCGCGCCGATCGACCTTTACCGTGCGCTGCGTTGCTTCAACCCGACGCCCTACATGTACTTCTTCAACTTTGGTGACTTCCATGTCGTTGGCAGCTCGCCCGAAGTGCTGGTGCGGGTAGAAGACAACCTGGTCACCGTGCGCCCGATTGCCGGCACTCGCCCGCGCGGCGCTACCGAAGAAGCCGACCGGGCGCTGGAAGACGACCTGCTGTCGGACGAGAAAGAGATCGCCGAGCACCTGATGCTGATCGACCTGGGTCGCAACGATGTGGGGCGCGTGTCCTCGACCGGTAGCGTTCGCCTGACCGAGAAGATGGTGATCGAACGCTACTCGAACGTGATGCACATCGTGTCCAATGTCACTGGCCAACTGCGCCAAGGCCTGACCGCCATGGATGCGCTGCGGGCGATCCTGCCGGCGGGCACCTTGTCGGGGGCGCCGAAAATTCGTGCGATGGAGATCATCGACGAACTCGAGCCGGTCAAGCGGGGTGTGTACGGAGGGGCGGTGGGCTACTTTGCCTGGAACGGCAATATGGACACAGCCATCGCCATTCGCACGGCGGTGATAAAGGACGGCGAGTTGCATGTGCAGGCTGGCGGGGGCATCGTTGCCGACTCGGTACCGGCACTGGAGTGGGAAGAAACCATCAACAAGCGCCGGGCGATGTTCCGGGCAGTGGCGCTGGCTGAGCAGACCTCTGCCAAGTAGTTCGTCGGCATCTGGGGCTGCTTTGCAGCCCTTTCGCAGTCTCCAAGCAGTTGAAGCGGCCTGATGTCGCAAAAGGGCCGCTAAGCGGCCCCCACCGTCCTAGAAGTCGACGCTGATCCCCAGGCTCATCCCTTGTTGCGTTAACTCATCGCTCTTGCGCCAGGTGTAGTTCCCTCGCAGATGCACCCCGGCCGTCAACTCATGGGTCAGTCCCACACTGGCCCGGGTGAGGTTACTGTTCGGCGTATACCCGGTCAGTGTGAACTCGTTCGCCGGCAAGCTGGTCAGGTGCATCGTCACCTCTTGCTGGTCATCCTCGAACTCATGCTCGCGCGCCACCTCGGCGAACAGCCGGGTGCTCGGCGATACCTGCACACTGCCCAACAACCCCAGCCCCAAGCGTCGTGAAGTACGTTCCTGGTCATCGAAGCCAAGCGCCGTCGAACGTCCGCTCTTCTCGTCGTAGCCGTCCACCTTCACCCGCGCATAGTCGGCGCTGAGGAAGGGTGACAGTTGCCAGGTGCTGCTGGCTGCTGCCAGGTTGTAGCCCAGGCGGCCGGTGACTGCCCAGGCCTCGCCATCGGTGTCGGCTTTCTCGCTACGGGCGTTCACCCCCAGGGCAAAGGTACGCTTGAGGTCGCGGTAGTCCAGGTGCCCCGCGCTCAAGGCGGTATCGGCCCACCAGCGGTCCTGTCTGAACTGGGCGAAGGCAGTGGCCAGGTAGCTGTCGAGCTTGTAATTGGAGTCCTGTGCACCTGCTTCCAGCTTTTGCCGATACACACCGCCCGCCAGCCCCAGTCGCCAAGCGTCATTCAACCGGTAGCTGCCGCCCAGCGTCAGGTTATAGCCATGGCCGTTACCGCTGGCAGCGCTGCCTTGCTCGTCGAAGTCCAGGTCCTGGGCACCGGTTGCAACGAACGGTTGCCATTGCCCTACGCCTTGCCAAGGCGTCTGCCACTGGTTGCGCAGCTCGTCCTGGTGTGCTCGGAGGCTGGAGTGAGCCATTTCTGGCAGCAGTGTCAGTTCCC
Source organism: Pseudomonas taiwanensis DSM 21245 (assembly GCF_000425785.1). Lineage (GTDB taxonomy): Bacteria > Pseudomonadota > Gammaproteobacteria > Pseudomonadales > Pseudomonadaceae > Aquipseudomonas > Aquipseudomonas taiwanensis. The sequence goes on along the minus strand of NZ_AUEC01000022.1, from coordinate 16,538 downwards.
ATGGGGCGGAGAGAATCGAGTAGGCGTAGTCGGCGATCAGTAGCTGGCCCGCAATGGTCGGATGGACTGAGTCGTTGAAAAGAAGCTTGGTTGGGTCGGGCGCTGTGCCGTTGGCGCCATACACGGGGTTTGCAACGCAATTGTTGCCGCTGTAGCAGGTGCCGATCAGGTTCTGTCCTGTGGCCAGGCCGAAATGGCTCGGGTCGGTGACGGCTTCTTGCAGTAGTACGGGAACATTCAGTGGGATGATCTCGGCGTCGATCTGCCCGAGCTGGCCGACCAGCGATTGGTTGAACACGCTCGACAGCTGTGACAGGGCGCCTTGCAAGGGCGATCCGCTGAAGTTCGGGGTCTGGCCGAGGTCTGGCAGTAGCCAGACCATGATGTAGCGTGCCCCTCCTTGCTGTAGCGCCTGGGCGCTGGCGGCCAGGCGTGCGCCGGCTGCCGCCGCGTCCGCGGGGGTGTTCACCAGGCCTTGGAGGAAGTCATTGCCGCCACCGGTCAGGTAGTAGAGCGCGTTGGGGTCTGCGCGCAGGCCATTGGCCAGGTAGCCAGGTCGCTGACGAATCACGGTGCCCGCTCCCAGGTTGCCAGGGGGAATGATCAATTGAGAGGTGCCGGTGATCGAATCCAGTATTTGCTGGGTCGTGTAGCCGCCAACCGCCCAGTTGTTACCATCCGGGCGAATTCCGAAGGAGGTGGAAGGGTTGAGGTCTGCTGGCGCTACCCCCAGTTGTCCTCCGAGGATCATCGGCGAGACGGGGGCGAAGTTGCCGTCGCTGTCACGGTTGGTGAAGCGCATGCCATCAGTGCCTCCCAGTAGATCGGGAAACTGGCCGGCATCGCTCAAGCTGTCGCCGAACACGATCATGGTGGAATATGGCGAAGGAGCTGCCAGGGCTTGGCTGCAGGCCAGCGCGAGCGTACAGAGGGTGAAGCGCAGGAAATGCGAACGTTGCATGGGTAGATATCCTTCTCATTGTTTTTATCGGAACAGCCCGATTGACCTTAACAAAGCAAAGGTCTTTTCTCACAAGTCCATTCGTTACCCCGTGTTTACGGGCATATTGCGCCAGGCGCCCCGGTAAGCTACTGTGCCGGGACGTATGAGCGAGACCTATCCTGTGTTGATCGTCAGCAAACTCTTGATGCGCGTAATCAAGGCCCACGCCCGTTGGCGTTGGCGCGCCTGACTTTATCTCCTGCCGGCAAGTCCGGCCCGCCCCCGTTTGTCTTCCTCTTTGTAACACCCGCCACCGCACGATGCGGCTGCATTTGCGCTTGTTCTGGCGTGTAGGAAGATTCGAATTCAAAAGTCAGTAGATTCAAGAGGTTCATCCCGATGTTACTGATGATCGACAATTACGACTCATTCACTTACAACGTTGTTCAGTACCTTGGCGAGCTGGGTGCCGAGGTAAAGGTCATTCGCAACGACGAAATGACCATCGCCGAGATCGAAGCCCTCAATCCGGAACGCATCGTCGTCTCGCCTGGTCCATGCACACCGAGCGAAGCGGGTGTGTCCATCGAGGCCATCCTGCATTTCGCCGGCAAGCTGCCAATCCTTGGCGTCTGCCTGGGGCACCAGTCCATCGGCCAGGCCTTCGGCGGCGATGTGGTGCGGGCGCGTCAGGTGATGCATGGCAAGACCAGCCCGGTGTTGCACCGCGACCTGGGTGTGTTCGCCGGCCTGAACAATCCGCTCACCGTGACCCGCTACCATTCCCTGGTGGTGAAGCGCGAAACCTTGCCTGACTGCCTGGAAGTGACCGCCTGGACCGCCCACGCAGATGGCGCGGTCGACGAGATCATGGGCTTGCGCCACAAGACGCTTAACATCGAAGGGGTGCAGTTCCACCCTGAATCGATCCTGACCGAGCAGGGCCACGAGCTGTTCGCCAACTTCCTCAAGCAGACCGGCGGCCGCCGCTAAGGACCGAACATGGATATCAAGAGCGCGTTGAGCCGTATCGTCGGCCACCTTGACCTCAGCACCGAAGAAATGCGCGATGTCATGCGCCAGATCATGACCGGCCAATGCAGCGAGGCGCAGATCGGCGCCTTCCTGATGGGCATGCGCATGAAGAGCGAGAGCATCGACGAGATTGTCGGTGCGGTCTCGGTGATGCGCGAACTGGCTGACAAGGTCGAGCTGCAAAGCCTCGATGGCGTGGTCGATATCGTCGGTACCGGCGGTGATGGCGCCAACATCTTCAACGTTTCCACCGCATCCTCCTTCGTCCTCGCGGCGGCGGGGTGCCCTGTGGCCAAGCACGGCAACCGTGCTGTCTCCGGCAAGAGCGGCAGCGCGGACCTGCTGGAGGCCGCCGGAGTCTACCTGGATCTGAATCCAACCCAGGTCGCCCGTTGCATCGACAGCCTGGGGATCGGCTTCATGTTCGCTCAGAGCCACCACAAGGCAATGAAGTTCGCGGCTGGCCCACGCCGTGACCTGGGGCTGCGTACCCTGTTCAATATGCTCGGCCCGCTTACGAATCCGGCCGGTGTGAAACACCAGGTGGTCGGCGTGTTTACCCAGGCCCTGTGCCGTCCGTTGGCCGAAGTGCTGCAACGCCTGGGCAGCAAGCATGTGCTGGTGGTGCATTCGAAGGATGGTCTGGACGAGTTCAGCCTGGCCGCGCCGACCTTCGTGGCCGAACTGAAGAATGACCAGATCACCGAGTACTGGGTCGAACCGGAGGACCTCGGCATGAAGAGCCAGAGCCTGCATGGCCTGGCTGTCGAAGGCCCGGAGGCCTCGTTGGCGCTGATACGCGATGCCTTGGGTCGTCGCAAGACTGAGAACGGGCAGAAAGCCGCCGAAATGATCGTGCTCAATGCGGGCGCGGCGTTGTATGCCGCAGACCATGCAATGAGCCTCAAGTCGGGTGTGGAACTGGCCCATGACGTGCTGCACACCGGGCTTGCCTGGGAGAAGCTGCAGGAGCTGGGTGCCTTTACGGCGGTATTCAAGGTGGAGAACGAAGCATGAGTGTGCCGACGGTGCTGGAAAGGATCATCGCCCGCAAATTCCAGGAAGTGGCCGAGCGCAGCGCGCGCGTAAGCTTTGCCGAACTGGAGCGTCTGGCCAAGTCGGCCGATGCGCCCCGAGGTTTTGCCAATGCCCTGATCGAGCAGGCCAAGCGCAAGCAGGCGGCGGTCATTGCCGAAATCAAGAAGGCCTCGCCGAGCAAGGGTGTGATCCGCGAGGACTTCGTGCCGGCGGACATTGCCGTCAGCTACGAAAAGGGTGGGGCGACCTGCCTGTCGGTGCTGACCGATGTGGACTACTTCCAAGGCGCCGACGAATACCTGCAGCAAGCTCGCGCCGCCGTTTCGCTGCCGGTGATCCGCAAGGACTTCATGGTCGACCCGTACCAGATCGTCGAGGCTCGTGCCTTGGGCGCCGACTGCGTGCTGCTGATCGTGTCGGCGCTGGACGACGTGAAGATGGCTGAGCTGGCCGCCACGGCCAAGGAGGTCGGCCTGGATGTCCTGGTCGAAGTGCATGACGGCGACGAGCTGGAGCGTGCACTGAAGACGCTCGATACGCCGTTGGTGGGGGTCAACAACCGTAACCTGCACACCTTCGAGGTGAGCCTGGAGACCACCCTCGACTTGTTGCCGCGCATCCCACGTGATCGCCTGGCCATTACCGAAAGCGGCATTCTCAACCGTGCTGACGTCGAGCTGATGGAAATCAACGAGGTCTACACCTTCTTGGTGGGGGAGGCGTTCATGCGTGCCGAGCAACCAGGGTTGGAGCTGCAGCGGTTGTTCTTCCCTGATCAGGTCAAGAAGACTGTTCAGCAACTGGACTGATCGAAACGAAGCCGGCGTATTGCCGGCTTTTTTGTAGGCCTGCCATGGCTGCTAACAAAGGTGAAAGGATGACCGATCAACCCCTGGCACTGACTGTCGAACAAGGCCTGCACGCCGAGCAGGAACTGCTGGCGGCCGTCTGCCGCGGCGAGCGTGACGCTGGCGTGCTGTTCTGGCGCCCCACCGATCATGCCCTGGTGATGCCACGGCGCATGAGCCGGCTGGAAAACTTCGAGGCTGCATGCGCCGAGTTGGCGATTGCCGGATGGCCTGTGCTGCTGCGGGAAACCGGTGGTGAGCCGGTGCCACAGTCCCACGCGACGGTGAATGTCGCGCTGGTCTACGTCGCACCGCGCAGCGAAGGCGACCATGGGCGAATCGAGCATGCCTACGAGCGCCTGTGCCTGCCTTTGTGCGATGTGCTGCGCGAATGGGGTGGCGTGGCTTCGGTGGGCGAAATCGACGGTGCTTTCTGCGACGGGCGTTTCAACGTCAACCTCAACGGCCGCAAACTGGTCGGCACCGCTCAGCGCTGGCGCCAGGGACTGGGTGGCAAGCGGGCCGTGGTGCTGGTCCATGGCGCCCTGCTGCTGGACAACGAGCGGGAGTCGATGGTCGCGGCCGTCAACCGTTTCAACGAATGTTGCGACCTGGAGCAGCGCTGCCGCGCCGACAGCCATATCGCTTTGCATGAAGTGGTGCCCGAAGCGCCCTGGTTCGAGCGCTTGTCGCAAGCCTATGCTGATGAGCTGGCGAAACTGCCCAGGGACTAGCGTGTTCCGTAGACCACCATGGTCTTGCCCTTGACCTGCACCAGGCTGCGTTCCTCGAGGTCCTTCAGGACGCGGCCGACCATCTCCCGCGAACAGCCGACGATGCGACCGATCTCCTGACGGGTGATCTTGATCTGCATGCCATCCGGATGGGTCATGGCGTCGGGTTGCTTGCACAGGTCAAGCAGGCAGCGCGCCACTCGGCCTGTCACATCGAAGAAGGCCAGGTCGCCAACCTTGCGCGTGGTGTTGCGCAGGCGTTGGGCCATCTGGCTGCCCAGGGCATAGAGGATGTCCGGGTCGTGGCGCGACAGTTCGCGGAACTTGTCGTAGCTGATCTCCGCCACCTCGCATTCGGTCTTGGCGCGAACCCAGGCGCTGCGCTGCTGATCGCTACCCACGGGCTCGAACAGGCCCAACTCGCCAAAGAAGTCGCCACTGTTGAGGTACGCGATGATCATCTCGTGACCTTCGTCGTCTTCGATCAGGATGGTGACCGACCCTTTGATGATGAACGACAGCGTCTCGGCCCGATCACCCGCGCAAATGATGTTGCTCTTGGCGACATAACGGCGGCGTTGGCAGTGGACCAGCAGTTTATCGATGTTCTTGATCTTGGCGGGTAGGGCTGAGGCAACCATCACGAAATCCTGTTCGATGTGAGGTATGAGCTTTTTCTAGGATGCCTGACGGTTGACGCCAGTCATTTGGCGCCAGCTTATCAGACACTGTGGGATGTTTCGGCACAATTGCGACACGTCTTGATCTTTTCCGACAGCCACACAAGGTCTAAGCTGACACCCTTTTCCGATATTTAGGAGTCCGGATAGATGAAGGCACGCATCCAGTGGGCCGGTGAAGCGATGTTCCTCGGCGAGTCCGGGAGCGGCCATGTCGTGGTGATGGACGGTCCGCCCGAAGCGGGTGGTCGCAATCTGGGCGTGCGCCCGATGGAAATGCTCCTGCTGGGCCTCGGTGGCTGCAGCAGCTTCGACGTAGTGAGCATTCTGAAAAAGTCGCGCCAGGCAGTGGAAAGCTGCGAAGCGTTCCTGGAGGCAGAGCGCGCCAGTGAAGACCCGAAAGTGTTCACCAAGATCCACATGAACTTCGTGGTGAAGGGGCGTGGTCTGAAAGAGGCCCAGGTAAAACGGGCTGTCGAACTGTCGGCGGAGAAATACTGCTCGGCATCGATCATGCTGGAGCGTGCAGGCGTTGAGATCACCCACGGTTACGAGATCGTAGAGCTGGGTTGATTTTCACCCTTTGGGCTGCTTTGCAGCCCATCGCCGGCAAGGAGGGTGCAAGCCTGTAAGGGCGGGCTTGCCGGCAGTCGTCAATTTCGCAGTGCTGGCAGGGCAGTCAGCAACCATTGCGGCAAGCGCCCCCGGACGGCCTGGCTCAGTTGTTCTCGCCGTTTCTGATACGCCAGACCCAGGCCGATCACTCCCAGCCCGATCAAGGTCAGTACTACCGGGAATAACAGGGATTCGGCAAACACGTCGTACGACAAGTAACCCAGGTATGCCGCCACGCCAAGCGCGCCGAACACCATGAAGACCGGTCGGCGCAGCAGCACCGCCATGCCCATCAGCCCAAGGTTGATCACACAGTACATCGCCCTGCCCAGTTCGCTCCCGCTGTCCAGCAATGTCAGCCCGCCCCAGAATGCCGCCAGCCCGGCCAGATAACCCCAGTGGGCATAATCCTGGCGGGTGCGTCCGTCCAGAATCAACACCGCCAGCAGCAGCCCAAGGCCAAACCACAGTGATACCGTGCGGCGTTGCTCCCAGCTCAACGGCGAGCCGTAGAACCATTCGCTCAGGTCCATCGACATGAACCACAAGGCCAAGGCGATCGGCATGACGATGAACGGGTAGGGGATCAGGCGCAGCATGAGCAGCCCTGCCAGCACCGTGGCGGCCTCCATCAACAGCCAACCGCCTTGCACATAGCGGTAGTACTGGTGGTAATCCGTTTGCGTGTCGCCCATGGGCCACCACCCCGCCATACGCTCGATGGCGAAGACGGCCAGCGGCACGATGCTTACCGCGACCGCGGCCAGCACCCCGGCAGCGATGGGTTGATGGCGTCGTTGCAGGCCGAGCGCGAAGAGGGTCATTAGCACGATGTACAGCATGGCGATGGCCAGCAGGGCGCCGTCGCCAATACGCATCCAGGCTTCGGTCAGCAACCAGCCCATGGCACCCATGATCAGCAGGGCGCCGAAATAGAACGCCACGTGGGCCAGTTGCAGCGTGCCGCGTGGGACCGGAGGCTGTTGCAGGAATGCCAGCAGGGCCTGGTCCTGGCCCGGCTGGAGGATGCCGGCTTGCACGGCGCGCGCCAGGTCCTTGGCGTCGATGCGGTCCGTCATGGTATTGGCCCTAGATGCGATAGGTGCTCTTGGTCATGACTTTGGCCAGCAGGCTCATGCCAAAGCGCACAGGTGCGGGGAAACGGTAACCACCGGCTTCGAGGGCCGATTCGGCATGTTGCTCTTCGTCGACGCGCATCTGTTCGAGAATGGCGCGCGATTTCTCGTCCTCTTGCGGGATCTGTTCCAGATGCTCGTCCAGATGCTTGCACACCTGATGCTCGGTGGCAGCCACGAAGCCCAGGCTGACCTTGTCGCTGACCAGGCCGGCGAGTGCGCCAATGCCGAACGACATGCCATAGAACAATGGGTTGAGCACGCTCGGGTGGCTGCCCAGTTGGCGGATGCGCTGTTCGCACCAGGCCAGGTGGTCGACTTCTTCCTCGGCGGCATGCTCCATGGCCTTGCGTACCTGCGGCAGCTTGGCCGTCAGGGCCTGGCCCTGGTACAGCGCCTGGGCGCACACCTCACCGGTATGGTTGACCCGCATCAGGCCGGCGATGTGACGAGCCTGGCTTTCATCCAGTTCGACATCTGGCTGGACGATGGCCGGGGAGGGTCGGGAAGGTTGGCCGCTGAAAGGCAGCAAGGTGCGCATGGCGGTATCGGCCTGCAGCAACAAGCGGTCGAGCGGCGAGTAGTGACGTTCGGTAGCCATCGGGCACCTCCGCTAGAGTGTGCCCGACAGTTTACCGCAATCGGATCAGGGTCGCTTGCCCTGGATCAGCCCGGAGGCCAGTGCATCTGGCGTTGGCCAAGCACATGCATGTGGATGTGGTAGACGGTCTGTCCACCCAGTTCGTTGCAGTTCATGACCACGCGGAAGCCGTCTTCACAGCCAAGTTCCTTGGCCAGGCGCTGGGCGGTGAACAGGATGTGGCCGGCCAGGCCCTTGTCCTCTTCGGTCAGGTCGTTCAGGGTGCGGATGTGTTTCTTCGGGATAACCAGAAAATGCACTGGCGCCTGGGGGGCGATATCGTGGAACGCCAGAACCTGGTCGTCCTCATAGATGATCTTCGCCGGGATCTCCCGGTTGATGATTCTGGTGAATAAGTCGTCCACAGCTCTTGCTCCATGGTGAGGTTCCGGGCCGAGTTTACTCAGCCGGGCGCCGCTCGCCCAGTGGCTATTCCATGCCGATCGGGCAGTAGCGCCGATGCAGCACTCCTGCGAGCTTGCGTACCAGCCAGCGCGGCAGCAGGCGTGGGACGAAGGCCAGCCAGCGGTTGCGTCGGCCAGGGGTGATCAGCGCGCGGTTCTTGTCGAGGGCTCTTACGGTGTAAAGCGCAACTTCTTCGGGCGTCAGGCAACGGGATTTGCCTTCGAGCCTCGGGATGGGGCGCCTGGACGAACGCACGGGACCAGGATTGAGTACCGAGACCTTGATGCCCGTGCGCCTGAGCTCTTCGCGCAGTGCCTCGGAAAAACTCAGTACATAGGCCTTGCTGGCGGCATAAGTCGCCATCCAAGGGCCGGGGGCCGCGCTGGCCAGTCCCGCGACGTTGAGAATCTGCCCGCCACCTTGCACCGCCATCAGGTTGCCAATCGCGTGGCACAAGCGACTCATGGCCAGGATGTTGACCTCCAGCAGATCTTGCTCGTCGGCCCATTCATGGGCGAGAAATGGCCCATAGCTGCGCAGCCCGGCGCAGTTCACCAGCAGGTCGATGCGCCGCTCGCCTTCCTCAAGCTCTAATACGAAACCTGACAGTCGCAAGGGTTGGCTGAGGTCGCAGGCGCGGAACAGCACCTCGACGCCGAAGCGCTGGGTGAGCTCGATGGCGACCGGCTCAAGGGTCTCGCGCTGGCGCGCTACCAGGATCAAATTGCGACCGCGCCGCGCCAGGGCTTCCGCCAGGGCCAGGCCCAGGCCGCTGGAAGCACCAGTAATCATGGCGTAACGGGTCATGCAAGGCTCCTGGGGGCTGAAGAGGGCGCCTAGTGTACAGCTTGGTCAGGCAAGGTGTTGCCTTTTGCTACAGGGCCTTGTCACGCAGCGCCAGGCTGTGGTCCAGAGCCGCCCGGTACTCGCCGTGCAGGCGCTCGATCAGTGCCGCTGCACCAGGCACGTCCTGAATATCACCCACGCCCTGGCCAGCAGACCATACCGTCTTCCATGCCTTGGCTTCGTCGTCGATCGGCTTGAGCTTGCCTTGTTCGTGGCCGCGCTCGAGGGTGGCCATGTCGTACCCCGCCTGCTGCAGGCTTTGGCGCAGGAAGCTGGCAGGAATGCCGGACACCGCTGGGGTGTGCACGATATCCGCGGCACGGGCATCGAGCAGCATCTGTTTGTACTGTGGCTGCGCCTGGCTTTCGGCCGTGGCGATGAAGCGGGTGCCCATGTAGGCAAGGTCTGCCCCCAATAGCTGGGCGGCGAGGATCTGATGGCCATGATTGATGCAGCCTGCCAGCAGCACGGTCTTGTCGAAGAATTGGCGGATCTCCGCGACCAGCGCGAAGGGGCTCCAGGTGCCGGCGTGACCGCCAGCCCCGGCGGCTACCGCGATCAGGCCATCGACGCCAGCCTCGGCGGCCTTTTCGGCATGGCGCCGTGTGGTGACGTCATGGAACACCACGCCGCCATAGCCGTGCACGGCATCCACCACCTCCTTCACCGCACCAAGACTCGTGATGACGATCGGCACTCGGTGCTCGACGCACAAAGCCAGGTCAGCCTGCAAGCGAGGGTTGGTAGGGTGGACGATAAGGTTGACGGCGTAGGGCGCTGGCGCGGCCATTGCTTGCAAAGCCTGCTCGATCTCTTCGAGCCAGCGCTTGAATCCGGCACTGTCGCGCTGGTTCAGGGCTGGGAAGCTACCCACCACGCCATTGGCACAGCAAGCCAGGACCAGGCGCGGGTTGGAGATCAGGAACATCGGCGCTGCGACCACCGGGAGGCGCAGGCGTTGCTCAAGCGAGGCAGGCAAAGGCATGGAGGGCTCCTGCGGGCAGGTTTGTCGTCAGAACGGTTTGACCACCACGAGAATCACGATGCCCAACAGGAACAACACAGGGACCTCGTTGAACCAGCGATAGTAAACATGGCTGCGGGTATTGCTGCCGCTGGCGAAGCGTTTGCGCTGGGCGCCGCAGATATGATGGTAGCCGGTCAGCAGGATCACCAGGGTGAGCTTGGCGTGCAGCCAGCCTTGGCTGAGCCAGCCCGGAGTGAGGTAGAGCATCCAGGCGCCGAACACGTACGTGGCGATCATCGCCGGGTTCATGATGCCCCGATACAGCTTGCGCTCCATGGTGATGAAGCGTTCCTGGCTGATGCTGTCCTGGCTCTGGGCGTGGTAGACGAACAATCTTGGCAGGTAGAACAGGCCGGCAAACCAGCAGACCACGCTGATGATGTGCAGTGCCTTGATCCATAGATAAAGCATGGAGGGAGTTCCTTCAGGTTTTCACGGTCGTCAGATAGTAGAGCTCAAGCGCCCAAAGGGGCACCCCAAGAGTTGTTACAGGCGGCGTGCCCCCCTATCATCGTGCGCTTTCCAGTCGGCTCGTTGATAAGGGGCAAGCGTTATGATCAAGGTCGGTATCGTCGGCGGCACGGGTTACACCGGCGTCGAACTGTTGCGTCTGCTGGCACAGCATCCACAGGCCGAGGTGGCGGTCATCACTTCGCGCTCCGAGGCGGGCGTGGCGGTTGCCGACATGTATCCGAACCTGCGTGGCCACTACGATGGCCTGTCCTTCAGTGTGCCGGACAGCAAGACGCTGGGTGCCTGCGACGTCGTGTTCTTCGCCACCCCCCATGGCGTTGCACACGCCCTGGCCGGCGAGTTGCTGGCTGCCGGCACCAAGGTGATCGACCTGTCCGCCGATTTCCGCCTGCAGGATGCCGTGGAATGGGGCAAGTGGTATGGCCAGCCGCATGGTGCACCCGAGCTGCTCAAGGATGCGGTATACGGCTTGCCTGAAGTCAACCGTGAGAAGATTCGCCAGGCGCGTCTGATTGCAGTGCCGGGCTGCTACCCGACCGCTACCCAACTGGGCTTCCTGCCGCTGCTCGAAGCTGGGCTGGCCGATCCGTCGCGATTGATCGCCGACTGCAAATCGGGCGTTAGCGGTGCCGGCCGTGGCGCTGCCGTAGGCTCACTGTTCTGCGAGGCTGGTGAGAGCATGAAGGCCTATGCGGTCAAGGGGCACCGTCACCTGCCGGAAATCAGCCAGGGCCTGCGCCTGGCGGCCGGGAAAGACATCGGCCTGACCTTCGTGCCGCACCTGACGCCAATGATCCGCGGCATTCACGCAACCCTGTACGCGAACGTCGTCGACACCTCGGTCGACCTGCAAGCGTTGTTCGAGAAGCGTTATGCCGATGAACCGTTCGTCGACGTGATGCCAGCCGGCAGCCACCCGGAAACCCGCAGCGTGCGAGGCGCCAACGTCTGCCGTATTGCGGTTCACCGTCCGCAGGGCGGCGACCTGGTGGTGGTGCTGTCGGTCATCGACAACCTGGTCAAGGGCGCATCCGGCCAGGCTGTCCAGAACCTGAACATCCTGTTCGGCCTGGACGAGCGCATGGGGCTGTCCCACGCCGGCCTGCTGCCGTAAGCGCAAGCTCGTTCCTGAGGCCCGCCTTGTGCGGGCCTTTTTGTTGGGCGCGACTAAAGCAGCACAATTCTTGACCGATTTTCTCGGAGAAGCGGATAATGCGCACCATCGAGTTTTATGGCGGCAGTGCGCCGGGAGAATCAACATGAGCGTCGAAACCTTCACCCCCACCGCGTTGGAGTTCACTCACGGGGCTGCGCAAAAGGTGAAGACACTGGTTTCCGAGGAAGGCAACGATCGCCTGAAGTTGCGTGTATTCGTGACGGGTGGCGGCTGCTCGGGCTTCCAGTACGGTTTCACCTTCGATGAAGATGTGGCCGAGGATGACACCATCGTCGAGCGCGAAGGCGTTTCCCTGGTCGTCGACCCAATGAGCTTCCAGTACCTGGCGGGTGCCGAGGTGGACTACCAGGAAGGCCTGGAAGGCTCGCGCTTCGTGATCAAGAACCCCAACGCTACTACCACCTGTGGCTGTGGCTCCTCGTTCTCGATCTGAGCTTCGGCCATACGAAAACGCCGCGCAATTGCGCGGCGTTTTGCTTTCTGCAGGGGACTAAGCCGGGTAGATCGCACCCAATATGCGCAGCCCTTGTGCCGCCGTGACGCTGGGGCGGTTGGCAGGAATACCCTCCAAGCAACAATGGGCCAGCCAGGCGAAGGCCATCGCTTCGACCCAGTCCGGGTCCACACCATGGGCGGCTGTGCTGCTGACCTTGGCGTCGGGCAGCAAGGTAGCCAGTCGCGCCATCAGTGCTCTGTTGTGGGCCCCGCCGCCGCAAACCAGCAGGGCTTCTGTGCTCTGTTGGGCATTGCGAAGCGACTCGATGATGCTGCGGCAGGTCAGTTCCAGTAGCGTGGCTTGCACATCTTCATCGCGGTACTGGGGCAGGCGAGTCAGGTGGCCATCGAGCCACTGCAGGTTGAACACCTCACGGCCAGTGCTTTTCGGGCCGCTGCCGGCGAAGAACGGATCGCTGAGCAGTGCGCTGAGCAGGTCAACCTGCACCTGTCCGCTCGCAGCCCAAGCGCCATCGGCATCATAGGAAGGCCCGCGCTTGCGCTCGATCCAGGCATCCATCAACACGTTGCCTGGGCCACAGTCGAAACCGTGCACCGGGCTGTCGACCTCGATCAGGCTGAGGTTGCTGAAACCGCCCACGTTGAGCACTGCCAAGCGCTGGCCGAGGTGGCCGAACAAGGTTTCATGGAATGCAGGCACCAGCGGGGCGCCTTGACCGCCGGCAGCGACGTCACGACGGCGAAAGTCACCTACCACGCTGATACCGGTCAGTTCGGCGAGTAGGGCTGGGTTGCCGATTTGTACCGTGAAGCCACGAGAGGGTTCATGGCGAATGGTCTGGCCGTGGCTGCCGATGGCGCGGATTGCAGCAGCCTCGAGCCCTTGCTGGGCCAGTACATGACGGATGCCCTGTGCGGCGAGGCTGGCCCAGCGGTTTTCTGCGAGGGCAGCGCGTGCGATCTCGTCAGGGCCGCTGGCACAGAGGCTCAGCAGCTCCTGGCGCAGGTTTGAGGGCATCGGAAGGTAGTGGGTAGCGAGCAGGCGGGGCTGCTCGCGTTGTTCGATCAGGGCGATGTCCAGGCCATCGAGACTGGTGCCGGACATTACCCCCAGATAAAGCGCCATGGGCTCAGCGCTTGTTGGCTGCGAGCAGCGTGGCCTTTTCCTGATCCATGCGTGCGATCAGGGGTTGGCTTTGCTGCAGGAAGCGCTGGCGCTCGGCTTTGGCGATCGGGTCAGCCATTGGCACTTTCTGGCTCAATGGGTCGACGTGCACGCCATTGACCTGGAACTCGTAATGCAGGTGCGGTCCGGTCGACAGGCCGGTGGTACCGATGTAGCCGATGATCTGGCCCTGTTTGACCTGGCTGCCGGTCTTGATGCCCTTGGCGAAGCCTTGCATATGGCCGTAGAGGGTTTTGTAGCGGTTGCCGTGGGCGATGATCACGGTGTTGCCGTAACCGCCACGACGCCCGGCCAGCTCGATGCGACCGTCACCGGCAGCCTTGATCGGCGTGCCGCGAGGGGCTGCGTAGTCGACGCCTTTGTGCGCACGGATCTTGTTCAGGATCGGGTGCTTGCGCCCGGCGGAAAAGCGCGAGCTGATGCGGGCGAAGTCAACTGGGGTACGGATGAACGCCTTGCGCAGGCTGTTGCCGTCGGCGGTGTAGTAGCTGGTATTGCCCTGCTTGTTGGTGTAGCGCACGGCGGTGTAGGTCTTGCCGCGGTTGGTGAAGCGAGCGGACAGGATGTTGCCGGTGCCGATGACCTTGCCATCCATGACCTTCTGTTCGTAGACCACGTCGAATTCGTCACCTGGACGGATGTCCTGGGCGAAGTCGATGTCGTAGCCAAGTACTCGCGCCATGTCCATGGTCATGCTGTGGGACAGACCGGCGCGCTGGGCGGAAGCAGAGAGCGAGCTCTTGATCACGCCATGGGCGTAGGCGGTGCGCACGATCGGTTTACTGATCTCGCGGTCGAAGGTATAGCCCTTGGCGGTCTTGCTCAGGCGAATGGTTTCCAGGTTGCTGACCTTGCTGTGCAGGCTGGCCAGTTGGCCATCCTTGTCCAGTTCGAACTGCAGGACTTGGCCATGCTTGAGTTGCGTGAACTGCTTGGCTTGCTTGTTGCTGGCCAGCAGGTCATGGACCGCGTTCGCCGGCAGGCCGACCTTGGCGAACAGGGTGGACAGGGTATCGCCACGGGCCACGGTGACTTCGCGGTGGGCAGGGTCCTTGGCTGCGGTTTCCGGCTGGCCCTCCGGGGCTTGCTGGGAGGCTGTCTGTTCGGTGCTCGGCTCGGCGTTTTCGATCTGGGCGAAGGGGGAGCCTTGGTCGCCTTCGGACTGGACCAGCGGTGCGCTGCTGGTTTCGTCCTTCAATTGCTCGGCAGGGCTCTCCAGTTCGAGGGAGAGCGTGGTCTTCTTGGCTTCGACCTCACTGGAGGGGAACACCAGCAAGGCCAGGCTGAGCAGGGCGGCAATGCCGCTGGCGGCCAACAGATGGCTTTTCGGATAAAGCGGAGGCGCTTTAGGCGTTTTGTTGGTCATAGGTAAGGTGGCTTTGAAGAAAAATGAATATGGAAAAGATGAATGACATGATGAAGATGAAATAACTGTATAAAATATAACCAAATCCATTTTCGCGCAAGGGCGCATAGACGCCGGAAGGCTTCACCCGGGTCACATTCCTTTGCGAAACTTGTATTTGATGGCCGATCTTGTATGGTTGGCTCCCCTTGAATCTGAGCCTTGCGGGTCTGTCTATGAAGTCGGTTGAAGAGCAGCTGGCGCTTATCAAGCGCGGTGCGGAAGAAGTGTTGGTCGAGTCGGAACTGGTGGAGAAGCTCAAGCGCGGCCAGCCTCTGCGTATCAAGGCAGGCTTCGATCCGACTGCCCCGGACCTGCATTTGGGGCACACGGTGCTGATCAACAAGCTGCGCCAGTTCCAGGACCTTGGGCACCAGGTCATCTTCCTGATCGGTGATTTCACCGGGATGATCGGCGATCCGAGCGGCAAGAGCGCGACTCGTCCACCGCTGACGCGCGAGCAAGTACTGGAAAACGCTGAGACCTACAAGCAGCAGGTGTTCAAGATCCTCGACCCGGCCAAGACCGAAGTCGCATTCAACTCCACCTGGATGGACAAGCTGACGCCGGCAGACTTCATTCGCCTGGCCTCGCAGTACACCGTTGCGCGCATGCTCGAGCGCGACGACTTCGACAAGCGCTACACCACCAACCAGCCGATTGCCATCCACGAGTTCCTCTACCCACTGGTGCAGGGCTATGACTCCGTGGCGTTGAGGGCTGACGTCGAGCTGGGTGGTACCGACCAGAAGTTCAACCTGCTGATGGGGCGTGAGCTGCAGCGGGCCTATGGCCAGGAAGCGCAGAACATCGTGACCATGCCGTTGCTCGAAGGGCTCGATGGCGTGAAGAAGATGTCCAAGTCGCTGGGCAACTACGTGGGCATCCAGGAAGCGCCGGGTGTGATGTACAGCAAGCTGGTATCGATTCCGGATACGTTGATGTGGCGTTACTTCGAGCTGCTGAGCTTCCGTTCGATGGAAGAAATCGATCAGTTCCGGACTGATGTTGCCAATGGTGCGAACCCGCGGGACATCAAGATCAAGCTGGCGGAAGAAATCGTTGCGCGTTTCCATGGTGAAGAGGCGGCTGCCAATGCTCACCGTGCGGCGGGTAACCGCATGAAGGAAGGTGAGCTGCCGGAAGATCTACCGGAGGTCGAGGTGAGTGCAACTGAAGACCTGCCGATTGCCGCGGTGCTGAACCGGGCTGGTCTGGTCAAGAACTCGGCTCAGGCGCGGGATCTGCTCGGTGCCGGAGCAGTGAAGGTCGATGGCGCGGTGGTTGAGCGAGATTTCATGTTTGCAATTGGCGCGACTCATGTGTGCCAGGCCGGCAAGAAGGCATTTGCGCGGGTTACCCTCAAGGCTGAGTGATCGCTTGCAGGTGTTGCAGCTATATAGAAGCGGGGGGGGGCAACAGGCCTCCCCGCTTTTTTATGGCGCGTCCCTAACGGCCGACCGCCTCAACACCGAGCGGCCAACGGCGTGCGGCCCCGTTTCACAATTATTTCTGTTTAATGGAATTTAGGGGTTGACCACTTCTCGAATCCCCTTATAATGCGCCCCACTTCCGACGCAGTCGAAACGAAAAACTCCTTGTTAATCAACAGGTTGAGCGTTTAGAAAGCAATCGGAAGCGCTGAAAGAGGTGGTTGACAGCGTTTTAAAACGCTGTATTATTCGCCTCCCGCTACGAGAGATCGCAGCGAGTCAAGTGTTTGAAGCTAAACGAGTTTCTCGCAAAAAACTTCAAAATAAACGCTTGACAGCAAATGAGGAAAGCGTAGAATGCGCGCCTCGGTTGAGACGAAACGCTCTTAGCCAAACGCTCTTTAACAAATCGAATCAAGCAATTCGTGTGGGTGCTTGTGAGTATGGACTGATAGTCACA
>NZ_AUEC01000021.1 GCF_000425785.1 Pseudomonas taiwanensis DSM 21245 | reverse complement strand
ATGGTTGCTGGCTGACAAAGGCTACGACGCCGAGGCCTTGCGCCGTTACTGCGATCGATATCGGATGCAGCCGGTCATTCCGCTGCGCTCAATGAAACGCAAGCCCAAACCCGGCTTGCCAAGACTGTTTGACCGCCCAAAATATCGACAGCGCAACATCATCGAACGCATGTTCGGCTGGCTAAAAGAGAACCGCCGACTCGTCACGCGCTTCGACAAGCTCGCAAAAAGTTATGCCGCAATGGTCTCGCTGGCTTGTGTCATGCGGTGTATGCGACGGCTTTTTCAGACAGAGCCTAGACTCCAGGTCCTTGTTCGTCGTCTCGGTAAATTGCTCTATAAGAAACGGTCTCACTTATTTCGCTGAATATTGGAGCTAGGCTTCATCCGAGTTTGATGAGAGTTTCACCAAGTAACGGTACTCATGGGGCGAAAGCCTGCCATCTGGGCCGAACAATAAGCGTTCTGTAAAAAACTCGAGGAACGCCAGCGCCTCTTGCTGCACGTGACGATTGTAATAGGCACGCTGTGAAGGCGAGAGCCTACCTCGATTCTCTAAGCACGACCTCACCAGCTCTGCCAAAGTAGAGCCGCGTACGTCGAAGCGTTCGTCGATAGCCTTGAGGACGGTACGATAGCAATACCGAAAAACATGCCCTTGAGTTTGACTACTCTGGGATACGTTCTGAACGCGCATCTTTCTACCTCTATAATTTTGCAAAGCTCAACTACTTCGCAGTTTATGGTATGTAGAAAACGATCAAACCGAACGTAGGCGGCATTCGTATCTGATGAAAAATCTTGGACGTATACCGATTGTGATGATTTTATGCGGGCAGTTAAGGAAAAAAAGGCAGTGGTGGTGAGACCACGCCAAGATTGGGCTGGTGACCGTCTTAGTGTAATTGGTTGCAACGCCTCATTAGCAGGCAGCTTGCCTGTTTGAGAAAATGTAAACAACTATCGCTTAAAATTGGATGATTGTACAAGTACTATTGTTTCATCATTACACTGATGGCTTGCCTTTGGCACGCAACAAAAGCTTCCAATCACTTTGCGTTTCTAGCTGGCCAAGTAATTAGAACTAGTGCTCCAGCATGCCCTGTGTTCCCACCAGTGTCCTCAAATCACCTTGCATCTCTACGCCGCAGCGAATGAAGACAAAGCCATCGAGGTGGTTACGTCTGAGAATTTTTGAATCCCCCCCTAATTGATTTGTAAGTACAATCGCTTCCTCAATGACATTTGTGACAAGTTTCTGAATGCCATCAGCTGAGGCTCGGTAGATCGGGACTGACACTCCGATTGCGCCCAAGAGTCTCGGTCCGTGGCCAAAAACGGGAGCCGCTACCGTAGCCAGATCCGGATCGTTATCAGCGAAGGTGATGATGACGCCGGCAGATTCAGTTACGGTGTCGTCCTCGTAGCGGGTTAGAACCCTGCCAAAGGCACCGCGAGGCAGCGGAACCCGGTCGCCAACCTGGGTTTGAGCCCGAACGCGATGCTGCGAGTCTACTCGGAATAGGCATACCCGATGGTCGGCTTCCCGCCTATAAAACGCAGCACTCTCCCCGCTTTGGAAAGCAAGTCGTTCAAGGCTGGGTTGTACGTATTCTTCCAGGTTCAGCGCTGAGTTATACACATGTGCAAGACCGATTACGGCGCCACCGAGCCGATAGCCGCCTGAAGGAAGGCGATCAACGAACCGCGCCTGCTCGAGGGTCGCGAGCAGACGCATAGCAGTCATCTTGTTCAGTTCTGCCCGTCGAGCGATTTCCGAAAGGGTGAGGGCCTTGTCGTCACTTTTGAAGGTTTGAAGTATCGAGAGGGCGCGCGCCACAGCTCGAACCGTATCTTCGCTCATACGTACTCTTCAACTAGAAAGTGGCCGCACAGTATGCAACCACCCAGAAGCTACGTCACCCAATTTCCACTCTGCTAAACACACGCTTGGCATTGCCACCCAGGATCAGATCCCGATCTTGGTCGCTAAGCCAGTCGATGCCACGTACCAGCGCCAAGGTGTCATCGAAAGGCTTGCCAGTATGGACGTTGCAGCACTTAGCCGTGCCGAACATCTCGCTTGAATAGAGCACTCGATCTGCGCCCACGCGACGAATCAGCATTTCCATGGAGTCTTGATCATAGATGGCTAGATCGAAATACAGGTGGCGTATCTGTTCTTCGAATGGGAGCGCACCCCAATTAATGTTCAACGCCCTGTGCCGGCTGAACTGATAAGGAACCGAACCACCTCCGTGAGGGATGATCAGCTTCAGGGTGGGGAAGTCCTGAAACACGCGGGAGCGACACAGTTCAACTACTGCTGCGGTGTCCATGTTCACGTAATGGCAGCCATTGACATCAAGCGCCGGGTTGAGGGTAGAACTGGCGTGGATCATACCTGGTACGTCCAACTCGACCATCTTCTCCCACAGCGGGTACCACCACTCGCTGCCTAATCCGGGCGTGAAAGGTTCTACACTGCCCGATACATCCGGGTTGATGTTGCAGCCAACAAATCCCAGCTCGTTGACGCAGCGTTCCAGTTCTTCGAGGCAGTTTACGGGGCTGACGCCTGGTGTCTGGGGTAGCTGGCACACAGGTGAGAATTGCTCTGGAAACAAGCCACACACTTGGGCAATCAGGTCATTGTTCACTTCAGTCCAGTAACGGCTGATCAGCTCATCCCCGAAGTCGTGGCCCATCCCCGAAGCGCGTGGTGAAAACATCAAGTGATCGATGCCGCGTTCACGCATCTGGCGAATATTTGGTAACAGAGACGCTGTGACCTCCTCATCGCTAAAGCTCAACTTTCCCTTAGTTGGCCGGTTACGTCGGGTAATCTGCTGGCCGCGGTAAGCATCCAGCTTCGAGGGAGCCTGAGTGTAATGCGCATGGATATCAATGATCATGTAATACCCCTTAGTGGTTTGGTTGTTCGGAGGCGGAATTTGGATTGCTTTTTGTGCCTGTTCCCAGATCGTTAGCGTTGGCCTGGCTCGCCATGTCGACCCCCGTTGCATCTGGCAAGATCGAAGCGGCAATGAAACCTACGGCGTAGGCGCAGATGGCGCATAAGCCCATGGCCGAACCTAACGGCATGCTGGTGGACAGAATTCCGACCAGGGCTGGGACGATTGACCCAATCCCACGACCGAAGCTTGTGCAGAAGCCTGCTCCGCTGGCTCTGATGGCTGTTGGATAGAGCTCGGCAAATGTAGGCGTCAACCCCGACGCCAAACCGGCTTGTAGC
Organism: Pseudomonas taiwanensis DSM 21245; assembly: GCF_000425785.1. Taxonomy (GTDB): domain Bacteria; phylum Pseudomonadota; class Gammaproteobacteria; order Pseudomonadales; family Pseudomonadaceae; genus Aquipseudomonas; species Aquipseudomonas taiwanensis. Next base: position 126,188 of record NZ_AUEC01000021.1, on the reverse strand, counting down.
AGCCCCAACAGGAATCCAAGAGTCAGCGTCACGGAAGGGTTTAGTGGGTAGAAAATGTAGACGGACACATTTATCGCTTGCAGAAGCAGAAACAACATAAAGCATTTTCCACGACCTACGCGGTCGCTAAGCAGGCCATAGATGAAGGGGCCTGCCAGAGAGCCTAGAATGTTTACGGCGAGATACCCGGCAGTGGATGTCATGGGCAAGCCAAGCGACATTCGAAGATAGGTCGGTAACCAGGTGATCATGACATACGCACCGCCCAGGACACCGCTGGCGAGCAGCGTGCTGGTCACGGTCACGCTTAACAGGGGACCACGGAAAATGGCCCTGAAGTCGGGTGCGTCCTGCCTTACGGAGACGGTCTTTCGCGATTCCTGGAATACATCGGATTCGACCACCAAGCGACGAATGATCCAGACGAATAGCGCAGGCAGCACGCCGATCGCGAAGAAAAAGCGCCATGCCAGGTGTTCGGGCGCTAAGGCGAAGATTAGCGGCATCGCCATTACCGATACGCCATATCCCACTGCATAGCCACTCTGTACCGATGCGGCGACTCGGCCACGAAGTCTGGGCACTACCGTTTCACTGATCAGTACGGCACCGACCGCTGCTTCACCCCCGTAGCCGATCCCTTGCAGTGCTCGAACGATGAAGAATTGCCAGAACTCGGAGCAAGCACCGGCCATCAGCGTGGAGAATGCGACCCACAGCACTGTAGTTTGCAACAGGCGTACGCGCCCGTAGCGGTCAGCCAGCATTCCGGCACCCCATCCACCGATCGCGCTGCCAACTAAAGCAACCGATCCAAGAATGCCCGCTTCACCTTGGGTGATACCTAAGGTGACGATCAAAACCGGCATCACCAGCGCAAAAATTGTCGAGTCCATCGAGTCAAGTGCTAGCCCACCGAAGCACGCCCAATAGGTCCGCCGCTCCCGGCTATTAAGCTCTGAATACCATCCCAGCTTCTTCATCCAATTCTCCGCCTTGCTTGTATTTGTAACGTCTGGCGATACACAATATCGTCATGCGTTACAAATACTAGGATCGTAGCTTTTAACTTTGCAAGTGAAATGAGCAGTGTTCAGCTAGGGGTAACTGGAGGGAGGGTTCCGTCCTGACGCACGGAGATGGGAGCCGTTCAACACATGCGCTGGGCGCAGCTGATGTCACCCGCTTGACCCGCCAGGAGTGGAGGAAGTGTATTTGTGCCTTGTAGACATCGCTGAGTAAGTGGTTTTTTAGGCGTCAGACCAAGACGGCGCGGCCTAGGGGGCATCGATGGCGGTGACTCAAAAAATCTCAGCGTTTGACAGGCGGTACCTGGTTTCTGGGTTTTGTACAGTCCTACGGAAACTATCAATCCGTTCAAGCGTTGTTGGGGCAGAAACTTCGCATTTTGTCAGGCGTCTGACATTGAATACACAAAATATGCTCCGGTTCATGGTAGGAGGTGCCGTAGGTTAGTGGCGGTCATGCCTAAGTAATAAATGACTAGATACCCGTATTTCTTACTAGAAATATTATTAATTCAAGCCAGTGGCCTAGTGAGATAGACGTAAATCTAAATGTTATTGCATTGTTGAGCCTGCAATTAAGGTAGTGTAAGTGGTTAAAAATTTTCAAGTCGCTTTGTGAGCGTTCACTTATTTATGATTCGACGGCACCTAGCGATTTGGTCGGGAAAGCCAATTTTGCGAAGGGCATAGTCTTGGTCATGTGTAGACGCGTTAACCACATTTCACGATTGGCTAAAAAAAAGTCATTTTCCGCATGTGATTATGGCCTTAAAGATGCAGGTGTGCACTAGAAGCAGCTTCGCGCACCATTTATAATGGAGTCAAATAAAAACTCATTAAAGTGTTTCGTTTGGTATTCGTTCCTGAAAGAATGCCAGTATCATTGAAGATATAAATATGCTGTCTGTCCTTGTGAGTGTGCGTTGATCTGGTCAAGCATAGTCGAAAGTTGGTTATGTTTGTGTCATATCGCAGGGGGCTAAAGGCGAAGATGAAAGTGACGGCGGCATGCTTTACTTCGGCCTGTCAGAACAATGCAACATACTAATCGATAGGGGTGGGTAATATGTGGTTGAGAAACTTGGGTGTCGGTCGAAGGTCTGCGCTGTCTTTTTCATTGCTGGCGGGGCTTCTTCTAGTTCTAGGTGCTGTAGCCCTCTATCAGATGAATAAAATGGATGATCGAAGTGAAGAAATCGACGGAAAATGGTTGCCTGCAATCATGGCGGTTAATGATATGACCGCGGCAAGTTCGAGGGTGCGCTCGATGACCTTACGATACGCGGTGGTAGAAGGTACATACCGAAACAGCACTCTTGAAAGTTTGAACAGGGCAGTAAGTGCACTTGCGAATTCCGAGTTGATGTATAAGGAGATGATTGCCTCCCCAGAAGAGGAGAAGCTTTTTCACTCTTACAAAATAGCTAAAGATAACTACTTGGAGGATTCGGAGAAAGCTATCTCGTTAGTTCAATCCGGAAAGATAGGTGCGGCTAGGGAGATAATAGAAGAGAGACTTGGGACCAACGCGGAAATTTTAGCTGACGCCCTAATGAAATTGGCAGAATTTAATAGTAAGTCCGCAAATGCCTCATCTATAGCAAGTGATCAGACATTCGCTAACGCTGTTCAGTTCATTCTAGGTATGGTTGGCATTGCAATAGTACTTACATTGGTTTTGGCATTGACATTTACACGAACCATAACGGTGCCTCTCTCTCAAGCGATCGAAGCATCGAAAATTGTTGCCTCTGGAGATCTGACCTATAGCTTTGATATTCAAGGGTGCGACGAGCCTGCGCAATTGCTTAAGTCGCTGTCAGATATGCGGAGTAATTTGCGTGAAACTATCGAGCATATCGCTAATTCATCGACCCAACTCGCTTCTGCTTCTGAAGAGCTTCATGCAGTAACCGAAGATTCGACTAGAGGATTGCATCAACAGAACGCAGAAATCGAGCTGGCCGCTACTGCTGTTAATGAAATGACAAGTGCCGTTGAGGAGGTAGCAAATAATGCCTTATCAACTTCAGACGCTTCGGTCAAGGCTAATCAAACAGCGCGGAGCGGACGAGATCGGGTAGAACATACGGTAACGTCTATTGTCCAGCTTGTAGGAGAAATGGGCGGAACTTCGGTTAAAGTAGAGGAACTCGCCAATAATGTTCGTGACATCGGTCAAGTTTTGTCGGTAATTCGCGCCATCGCAGAGCAGACGAATCTCCTGGCATTGAATGCGGCAATTGAAGCAGCTCGAGCGGGAGAGCAAGGGAGGGGCTTTGCTGTCGTTGCAGATGAAGTTCGAGCGTTAGCGCACCGTACACAACAGTCTACACAAGAAATTGAACAAATGATTAATACGATTCAGGAGGGTGCAACAACTGCTGTCGCTTCGATGCGGTCAAGTCGGGATCGTGTGGATCATACTTTAGAGGTCGCACGTGCTGCTGGGGCTGCACTCGATGAAATAGCGCAGGCTATTTCGTCGATAAACGAGCGGAATCTTGTGATAGCCAGCGCGTCTGAAGAGCAAGCAAACGTCGCGCGTGAAGTGGATCGTAACTTGCTAAATATTAAAGATCTTTCTCTGCAAACGTCTGCGGGGGCGGATCAAACGAGCTCTGCCAGCCAAGAGCTTTCACGTTTAGCTGTCGATCTAAACGGCATAGTAAGAAGGTTTAATATTTAGTTAGCTTTTAACGTCACCGCCTTATTGGGCGGTGACGTTAGGGTTATTGGCGGAATTTTTTTCGATATTTTGCCGGCGACAATCCTACCCGTTGCACGAACAGGCGGCGGAAGGAGTTGCTGTCTTCATAGCCAATTTTATTAATTATTGCATCTATACTCGCTTCTGTCATTTCCAATAGTCGTTTGGCTTCTTCAATTCGAAGTAGTTGAAGATAGGAGAGGGGAGGGAAGCCTGTTGCATCCAAGAATCTGCGTTTGAAATTTCTTTCGCCAAATCCAAATTTCTGGCAAATTTCTGCAATAACTATTTTCCGAGCTAGATTAGCTTCCATCCAATCTTGTATTTGCAGTATTGCGCGGTCACCATGCTGTTTTGGTAGAGTCCAAAAAGGGTGTTCAGATTGTTGAGCTTTTGGCGGGTGAGCGTAAAAATACTCACTGCAGCGCAAGGCGACTTCTAAGGACATAAACTTTCTTACTATATGTAGTAATAAATCTACTGAGGCATTTGCGCCTGCGGAAGTGGCAATTCGATTGTGTTCGTAAACCATGCGCCCTTCGTTAATGCATACCCCGGGATAATTTCTCTTCAGTTTTGATAAAAATGCCCAGTGAGTTGTGGCCTCAATTTCATTAAGCAGGCCTGCTTCTGCGAGCATGAAAGCAGATGTACACATAGATGCCAGAAATGCGCCTTGCGCATGCTGCGTTTTCAACCATTCGCTATATTGATTAAAGCTGGGCTGTGCTTCAGTTAGACTGAAAACATAGCCTGGAATGAGTACAATATCAGTATGTTTTATGTCATTTAGTGCTGCATCAGTTTTTAATTCTCGTCCACTAGAGTTATATACTGGTTTGCCGTTTAGAGACGCTATAGTTATGGTGAATTTGCGTGTGGTCTGGCTTGCTATAAGGTTAGCTGCTTCTAGGAAATCTAGGGCTAAATGCGCTGAAGTGAATGAGCATAGATCTGTAACTAGTATTGTAGTATGCATGCTGCCTATTTTACCTAAAAAAAATCACGATTCACACTACTCTGGCAAGGTAGTGTGAAATATAGTCATACGTGAATCAAGCATACGCTTTCATGGGTGCTGCAAGGCCTTATACGAGTTGTCGAATGCGAGACATGATGTGAAAAGGAAAAACCAAGCAATTCGACAGTGGCGCAAAGTTTATCTGAATTCGCGGTGCCTATCTGAGGAACAGTATGCTGAGGCGATACGTATTGCATCAATGCTGGCGCTTGATGGGAAGGTTAGTTCTTCTGAATGGCGGCGTATGATTAGATCTGCTAACAGATATTTGTTGAAGTAGAACCTTGTTCTATCTATCCATTGCTTATCACCTTTCATCGCTTAGTGGCCTGGCTATGCCCTGTTGGGGACATTGCCGAGGTTCTAACCTCTCGATGTCCAATTTTTTTCAACATTGAGCGTGCTCGCCAATATCGGCTGTAAATTGGGGCGTTCGTTAACTCCGTGCACCAATTGCTGGCACGGATCTCAAGCTTAATTTACTTTGTGGGAATTCATTCGCGACTTCTTCTCTGGTCGTCTATATCGAAAGCTCTTTCAGTTTGTCCATCCCCTGTCGCATGAAGATATCGATCTTACCTCCAAAATGCAATTGCCTGATTGGGGTCATAAGCTTTCATTATATTGGGAGTTGGAACGATTTGAGTAAGGCCGACGACTCTCATGTGATGAAGTTGGCGTTAATCTCGTGCATGCCGGGCAATGGCTATGTAGTGTTCGAGCGAGTCTCTTCAAAAATGCACTGAGCCTGTGCCTCTCTGCTGGATTCGGGGGCGGAGAGGTTAGGAAACTATCGATTCTACTGTGTCCATAAGTATATCTTATGGTTCTACATAGAATCGCTCTTGGCGCGAGCCAAAACCTTCCAGATACAGTTGCCCATATCCGCAACCCATGCGTATAGGGCAACTGAATGGATCCGCAACGTATTAAAGATTTCATCGACCTGGTCAAGGCATCCGATCTGACCGATCTTTCGTTCAGTGAAGGGGGAAGCACACTTCACCTGAAGCGATACGTCCGCTCGGCGCTCGCCGTGTGTGACCACGCCGAGCCACATTCATCTGCGCAAGAACCGTCATCTAGTCGAGAAGCTGTGCGACGTGTCCAAGAAAATCCCGGCGCTGGGCCGCTGGCGCGAGAAGTTCGCTCACCGCTATTCGGTGTTTTGCATCTGACACCTTCACCCGAAGAGCCTGAATTCGTGACCCTGGGAAGTGAAGTTCAGGCAGGCCAGGCACTATGCATCATTGAAGCGATGAAGATGTTCCATACGGTGCGAGCGGAGAAGGGTGGCATCGTTGACCGCGCACGCTAAGTTTCATGTCGAAGGTGTTTCTACCAACTTGCCGCTGCACCTGCAGATTCTCGAGGATGGTACATTCAAGAATGGCGCCGTTGATATCCATCACCTGGAAGCTTGGCTGAAGCTCAAGTAAGGAAGGAGCTGATATATGCAAATTGAAGAGCTGCGCCAGCTGGCTGATTGGATGAGGGAGGCCGAACTCTCCGAGCTGAACCTCACCGGCAGCACCGTTGAAGTACGGATGCATCGTGCGGTGCACACTTTATCTTCTGTTGAGCTCCCACCAGCACTGGCCATCGCTCCCCCGACAGTAGAGATTGTGGCCTCATCATTCTGTGGGCATTTTTACCGGCGACCCCGTGGGGTGCCGACCCTATGATCGCTGATGAGCGGTTGGTGGTGGTTGGCGATCCAATCGGAATCATTGAGGTGGGTGAATTATCGCTACCTGTCGTTTCAGGGGCATGTGGGGTGGCGCAAGGCTACTTGGTGAAGGATGGCCAATTGGTCGAATATGGGACGCCACTGCTTGCTATACAAGCAAAGGACGGCGAAGTTTTAAGTTGATTGTTTACATTAAGAATTCAGGGCGCGCCACCGGCATTAGGCTCAACTTCGTCGAGCGTGTCCTGAATGATGAATTTTGTGAAGTCGCAGGACTGCTGTGCGATGTGGACGATCCCCTCCATGAAAATGTCCGTCGCCGGACTACGGTGAATGGCCACGTACTGAACTCTGGGTAATGGCGGCGTGACCTCCAAGGCAACCAGAAGCCTTCTATCCTGCAGGGCGCCAAGGCAGTGTTTTGGCAGGTACGCGGTTGCCAAGCCCGACACCGCGAGACCGATTTGCGCTAGTAGATTGCTGCAGACTATGGAACGTGATAGGTCCGCGCCCTGTGCCTTGAACCACTGTCCGTAAGCCTTGCCCATCCCCGAAAGCACGCCCTGAACGATTAGCATGCGTCCGGTGAGTTCATCCAAGGTAAAATGCTTCTGATCTCCTGCCAGACTTGGCGCACACATCCAAACATTTTCCACTTTTCCCAACGGCTGCGTCGTGTAGCGATTGTCGTCAAAAATGTCGGGCACAATGATCAGATCAATGGAGTTGCTTTGCAGACGGTCGTGCAATGTCACACTGAGGTCGACTACAGGAATGATCTCCACAAGTGGGTAGGTCGCCTTTATTCCTCGAACCAAATCGGGTAGCCAGGTAAGGGCGGTCAACTCGGTCACGCCTAGACGCAGCTTCCGCCGTAAGGTTGCCGGGCTTTCTAAGCGTTGCAGAATCGCATCGCGCTGATCGAGTAAGGGCAGCGCCAGACTGACAATCTGCTCGCCCAGGGGGGTCAGTTGAGAACTGCGCCGGCTGCGGTCAAACAAGGGTTGGCCGTAGCGGGACTCCAGATCCTGCACACGTTTGGAGACTGCAGATTGTGTCGTGTTGAGAAAGTCGGCAGCTGCCTCGAAACTGCCGAGACGAGCGACCCAATAGACGGCTTCGATTTGTTTGAATGTGATCAACGGCTACTCCTCGAGTCCGCGATGTTAACGAGAACATCGCTAGGTCGGCTCAGGTTGGACAATGTGCCCTTTAGGCGTCGCTCAATCCTAGCATGCAGTTGCTTCAAGCCGAGGCAGATATAGCTTGAAATGCCGCCAGCCTTGCGCTGGCGGCTTTACAGTGGTTTCTAGCGCATGGCAGACAATGGGGTGATTACACCGCCACCATTCTCAATAAGAACGCGAAGCTTTTGTGCAATTTCGACTGCGTTCGGGCCATCGCCGTGCACCATGATGACCGAAGCGTTGATCCGTATAGAGTTACCTGTGATCGTTGTCACGGTGCCAGAGTCTAGTAGCTGCGTTACCCGTCGTGCCGCCTCCTCGGGATCTTTGATCGTTGCCCCGGGATTGCCTCGAGGGACTAGCATGCCGTCATCACAGTAAGCCCTATCAGAGAAAAATTTGTTATGTGTTCGCATGCCGTATCGCATAGCTGCACGGGCAACTGCGCCGTTGGGCACTACAGGAAATATCAGTTCTGAATCAAACCTGTGGACAGTCTTGACAAGAATGTCGGCGAGCTCTTCGTCTCGGAAAAGTCTATTGCCGAGCGCACCATGGAAGCTCAGATGGGTAAGCTTATGCCCTGCATCCCTGGTGATCGCCGAGAGGGCGCCCAGTTGGTAGAGCAGCTCACTCCGCAGTTCGGATGGTTCAAGCGGCAGTTGTCGACGTCCAAAATGCCTAAGGTCATGGAAGCCGGGATGGGCCCCAATATCGACCCCATTTTTAGCTGCTAGTGCGACGGTGCGCGTCATGATCAAAGGATCGCCGGCATGGAAACCACAAGCGATGTTTGCGGAGGAAACGATACGCAGCAGTCCTTCATCGTCGCCCATTGAGTATGGCCCAAAGCCTTCCCCCATATCGCAGTTCAAGTCAATTTGCATGGGTATGTCCTGGCTGAGTTCGGGATATGTAGCGCCGGGCGAATTCGATGTTCTTTTGAGTACTAGAGATTCGCTCTTGCAGCGCACGCTCCATTTCGAGGGCGTCGGTGTAGTCGATTGGTGCGAAGCGGATCTTGGTACCGATGGGCATCTGAGCCAGGCGCCAAAGGTCGGCCCTTATCACAGCGCCAATCTTAGGGTAGCCGCCGGTAACATTGGCGTCGGCCATTTGTACAACCGGCAAGCCATTTGGTGGAACTTGAATCACACCCGGAATGATTCCATGGGATTTCATTTCGACTGGCTGCTTGAAAATCAGTGGATCGCCGTTGAGACGAAAACCCATCCTGTTACTCTGGTTAGAGATCGTCCAGGACGATTGGTAAAACCGCCAGACGCTTTCGTCGGTGAAGAGCTCTGCATCCCCAGCTGCCACTACATGAACCGGGCATGCGGCCATATCAGTCAGATACTCCCTTGGCGGGCGAATACCGAAGGGTGCATTTTGACTGTCGGTGCATAAGCCAATCTGGAGTTGATCGCCCTCACGCAAATAGCGACCTTCAAAACCGCCAAGCGAACCTCGGTTCTGCGTGCTTCTGGACCCAAGTACGGACGGCACGTCGATGCCTCCCGAAATGCAGAGGTAGGATCGCGCTCCGTGCGCTATGGCTGACAGGTCCAATATCTGCCCAGCCGTTGCGCAGTAACAGGTCCACGGGAGGATGAAAGTGTCATTCAGTTGTGCGGCAACATGCGCGCCGGTGAGGCAGAAACTTGCGGTCTGTTGAAACTTGATCGTCAAAGGGGCCATGCACAGTTCGATGGCTGCTGCCCCCGCTTCATTACCGACCAGGGCATTGCCGAGCTGGATTGCGACAGGGTCCATTGCACCTGCTTGGCCGACGCCATACTGGCGATATCCACTGCGCCCCAAGTCTTGGACTGTTGCCAAGGGCGCTGCGCGCTGGATCTGGATCATGTGGTTACCTTATCGATTACAAAGCGGACAGTGTCGCCAGGCAAAAAGTACGAGGGTGGGGTTTGATGGACATCAAACACTGGCGTCAGGGGGACGCCTATCGAATACCAGCCTGTCGGTCCAGCAGCAGCACGGACCCCGGTCTGTTCTCCTGCGATCATTACGGATAGGGCTGGCGCGTCTAGTAATGGCTCTTTGCGCCTTGGAATGATGAGCTGCTCGGGGATGCCGGCGAGATAGGCGAAACCGGGGGAACTGCCGAGAGCGAAAACCGTGTAGGTTGCGCTGGCGTGGAGTTCCGCCACCTCTACAGGGGACAAACCAGTGCGCTCAGCAACGTAGAGAAGGTCCGGGCCGCCGTAGGAAACTGGCATTTCCTTTATGCAATGGTGTTGTCGATGCCTGATGTCGTGATTTGTCCACGCTCGAGTGACCCGTTCGCTAAACGCAAGAAAGTCAAAGGTGAGCGGATCATGAACAAACAACAGGTTGTTCATCCCTTGCAGGACTTCTCGAATACCAGGCCAGTCGACAGCAATATCGTGCAATCCCCAGATCTTTCTTTGAGTTTCCAGAGACATAGGGCCGGGAACTTCCAGCAGTAGAGCTGACTCACCTAAGAGGCTAAGTCTTGGAGTGAAGGTCATGAATCATGTGTCTCCGACGCCCCCCGTGAACATGCGAGGGCTGCTATGAGGACTAAATGTCAGGGTTGATGGCAATGTCTTCTAATGGAGTAACTTTGTCTTTGCGTTCAAGGCCATAATAGGTTGTGGGCCCGACCCAATGATTCCAGATGGATGTTAGGGTGCCCTCATCTTCCAAGGCGATGAGAGCTTTATTCACCTCGTCGGTAAGCTGTGGTTGGTCTTTGCGAATGCCTACGCCGATTGGCTCTATTGCCAGCGGTTGTTTGATGATGGCCAGTTTCTTATCTGAATCCTGAGATTTATGGACGTAGTATTTGGCCGTAATGTTTGAAGTTACGAAACCTGCTGCTTTATTCTGCATCACGGATAGGTAGGAGGACGCAGTATCGTGAAACGCGATCGTTGATATTGAGTTGCTCTTGGCCGCACTTTCTGAAGTGGAGCCTGTTGGCGTCGCCAGCTTCAGCCCTCTGAAGTCTGCAATGGTGAGGTGTTTGCGCTCTTCAGGCGTTACGATAACTTCGCTGGTGATATAGTAAGCATGGCTGAATTGGATCTGCTTGGCCCTCACACTGGTATACGCCAGGTTTGCGACAGCTAAATCCACTTTGCCGGAGATAAGCTCAGCAACTCGAGCTTCAGTGGCTACCGGTTTAATTATGGCTTTTACGCCAATTTTTTCAGCGATGGCACGGCAAAGGTCGACATCGTGACCACTGGGGTTACGGGTTTGCGGATCAATGAATCCGAAAGGCGGAGTGCTCGACTGGACCGCACAGGTCAGAAACTTACGGCTCTGGATGTCTGCAAGTTGATCCGCTTGAACGCTCATTGATGCAAGGCTTGCGGCTGCACTCAAACCAATAAATAATGTACGCATATCTAAATCCGCCTCGCTATGGGTTGTGAGTTTTTGTAGGGCAGACGTAAAAAGGTGATGCAGCCGGATGCAGAGTCAGTAAGTTTTTGGGTTTTACTATCTGGCTACATTTCCAGAATACACAGTTTAGGCGTTGCAAAGAAATATCACGGGCCTATGCAGATATAATTATTGCTTATGGTGATCCCGCATCGTGTGGACGTGTCGTTCGAGAACCTCCAACAGCACTTGACGGGCGGCCTGCACTGCTTGGGTTGGCTGGATGCGTTCTGCTTCGCACAAGGCTAGATGTGCGATAACAGGAGCCTCGATGGGATGACAGCTGATGCTGGGCATCTCAGAGCGTAAATGCATGGCTACGGAGCGGGGGAGGACAGATGAGCCGAGGCCGGAAGCGATGGCTTCTCCTAGTGTCGATGTTTTGCAGATTTCGGCAACCACCTTCGGTTGCCTGTTCATGCGTTGAAACGCATCCTCGACAATGCGTCGCAAGAAGTGCTCTGTGTTTGCCAGGATGTAGTAGTCATCAAGGATGTCAGCAAGTTTGATCGGACCTTCGGGTATATCCCTTCGCGCCGAGAGGTAGTACAGCGGTTCTTCAAAGACCGGGGTGAAACGAATGCCATATGGTATGCCGGCGGTATACAGGCTTGTGCCCAGAATCGCCAAGTCAATACGGCCGCTCATGACCAACTCACTTTGGCGCAATCCTGAGTTCTGGTTCAGGTCCAAAACAATGCCAGGATGTCGGTCGCGTATCTGATGTAGTAATGGCATTGCTAATAGCTCGGCCATCGAGCTTTGGGCCAGAGCGATGCGAACTTTGCCTGAGATGTCCCCGGCAACCGAGTGGACCTCCGATTGGGCTTGCTCGCACTGCCGAATGATCAGCAGCGCATGCCTATAGAGGGCGGCTCCGGCCGGGGTGGGGGCTACACCGCGTTTTGTACGAATCAACAGCGTCTGCTTCAGTTCGCTCTCGAGCACGGCCAACTGTTGGCTCAAAGCTGGTTGAGCAATGTAGAGAACCTCCGCTGCCTGTGTGAGGCTGCCAATCTCAACGCTTTTCACGAAGTACATCAGCCGCCGAAGGTTCAGTGGTCGAGTCGAGATCATGCCTCACCTCATTCGTTGACCCTGTCTTCCGTGTGGCTGCGGAGCCGCTCGCAAGAGAGGGGCTGGATCTGGAGAGGGATTAGCCTGCTACATGCGAGAACATGAACTTGCCTGGGTAAGGCGCTTTGGCCTTAACGATGTGGCCCGTTGCAGACTCAACGATGAAGAGCAAGTTATTGTTAGGGCCACCAAACGCCAAGTTGGTCACTGTCCGCCCTGGCGTACAGGATGCTATGCGATAGAGTGGTACGGCGTCGCGGTCGAAAACCCAAACACAGCCATTTCCGGCATCACATGCATAGAGATTCCCGCGTTCGTCCAAGGCCAAGCCGTCTGCGCCTGATGCGCCGCCCGCCATGGCGGTGAATATGCCTACTTTGCTGGTCGTGCCGTCTTTCTGAATGGGCATCCTCCAGATTGCATTGCCACGGGTCATGGCCACGAAAAGGTTGTTCTCACTCAGGTCCATCACCAGGCCATTCGGGCTAGGGCAGTTATCTACTAGGCACTCGAGCCGGTGCCTCTCGACATCATAGCGATAGACACGACCTGAAGGGTCATGCATCCCTGTCTGTCCTTGGTCGGTGAAAAACAGATTGCCGGACATATCAAAAAACAGGTCATTGACCCCTTTGAAAGCTTCACTTTTGCGATGCGTTAGGAAGGGCTCAACTTTCCCGTTGATAGGGTCGATCACCAAGATGCCGTACTTATAATCTGCTACAAACAACCTGCCATCTTTGTGGATCTTCAAGCCATTGGGCCATCCATCATATTCGACCACTAAGGACCACTCACCGTCTGGGTTGATCCTGAAAATTCGTCCATAGGGGATGTCGGTCACATACAGATTACCGTCTCGATCAAAAGATGGGCCCTCCAAGAAGGAAGTCACCTTCTTGCCAGGCTTGTTGGCTCGAACCCAATCTGAGTCGCCATTCTTCCAGAACTCCCGCGGCAGACTGGTGAATAGATCCGTTGAGATGGGGGCGGGTGGCGAGTAAAAGCTCATGATGTGTCCGTTTGCCGTCTGGTCTTGGAAAGGTGCAGTTGTACTAGACGAGCTGCAACAGCGAGGCTCGACACCGGCTGAAAGTGGACGGAGTCGAGCTCGCGACGATGAGGTCTAGTTGAAGGTGTACGAGTAGTTCACGAAGAAGCGGGTTTGGTCGACGTCATAACCGCCTTGTGCATCGGGGACGCCGGTCCGGTAGTTCGCGCGGCGCAGCGAGAAATTAAGGTTTTTGGCTGGGCCAGACTGAATGGTGTAATCGAGGCGATAATCACGCTCCCACTCCTTGTAGGTCTTGCCGTTACCGGTAGCGTCCTTGATCGAGTCACCGTGCAGATAAGTCACGGATGCTTTCAATCCGGGGACGCCCAAGCCAGCAAAGTCGTAGGCATACTGCCCAAAGGACGTGTTCTCGCCGGCTCTTACAAATGCGTTGATCATTGAGTCTGTGAACAGGTAGTAGCTGGAACCGCCTTCGCCTTCGGGCCGGCCGCGGCCGTCTCGGACGCTGCCATTGTTGACGGATGCCATGCCGCCGTCGTCACTGACCTGTTGATGACCGAGCAGGAATGAATGAGCACCCAATGCATAGGTGAACATGGCCGACCAAGTGTTGTTGTCGACTTCGCCTGGGTTCTTCGCGTAGCCACTATTATTATTGAACAGGTAGCCGGTTTGGCCGTTGCGACCATCCGACCGGCTATTGAAGAAACGCAAGTCGGTTTTGAGTGATTGGTTAGAGGCAATCGGGTATGTGTGCACCAGTCCCAGGAAGTTCTGCTTGTAGTAATCTTGGAGGTTTGCGTAGTAATACTGCACCAGCAGATTCTTGTTAATCCGCCAGTCCGCGCCGCCATACCAAAATGCGTCCGCACCGCGTGTACCGCCGTTCGCTGCGATACCTGCCCAGTTGCTGGAGGCGCGGCCGATCTCGCGGTCCAGGCGACCGGCGTTGAGGGTCACCGAATCGAATTCGTTCGAGGTGAAAAGGGTGCCGTTGTAAGCGGCAGGCAGCACGCGCCCATCGTTGGACATCAGGACTGGGACTTGCGGTTGCAAACTGTTGCCCACCTTGACTTCTGTTTTGGAGATGCGCATTTTCGCCGCCCCTCGCAGACTGGACCATGCATCAACGGGGGTGCCGTCGGTTGTGACTGGGGAGACGGTGTTCACGGTGCTGGCCGAATGGTTGTCCGTGCCGCCACCCAGCGTTGCTGCTCCGACAGCTTGCAGATCCAAGCCGAACCCAACGGGGCCATTGGTGTAACCGGAAATAAAGTCAAGCCTAAGGCCGGTCACTGTCTGCCTTTGATCGGCATCCTGTTCACGGGCGTTGCTATCAAAGTAAAGGGTACGTGAACTAATGACTGACTTACTGTCTTTGAGAAAGTCAGCATGTGCATTATTCGATAGGAGTACAGATACGCCAAAGCCCATCAGTGCAGTCGACGCTGAAATCGAAAGTTTCATTGATGCTCCTGTTACATTTCTTATAGCCGGCACTATTTGGTTAGCCGCGTATTGTGGCTGAAAGTTGTCAGTGCTCGGTGATACAAGCTACAGCGATCGCTGGAGCTCGATCAAGTGGTGGCGGGGAGATAACTTTATTCGAAGTCTGCGATCTGGGTCAGTTTCTTTTGACGGATCATTTTGTACTCAGTGTGATCGCCATACCATTTGTCCCAGATGGACTGAAGTTCACCACTTTTTTCCATGTCTTGGAGAGCGCCGTCCAGAGCGGCCAGCAGGGAAGTTTCACCCTTCTTGACCCCCAGGCAGTTGGGCTCGAAATGCAGGTTTTGATCAAGGAAATGCATGCCGGAAGTACGCGCGTGGAATCGGATTGCCGCAGGTTCGGACATAGCCAGCCCCTGCACTTTTCCTTGCTCCAGTGCTACAAAAGCCGCAGGCGCATCTTCAAAGCCGACAACTTTTGAGTCGGTGAGTTGTTGTCGAGCATACAATTCTGGAGTTGAACTTTTTACAGAGCTGACTCGCTTGCCTGCCAGATCTGCAAAAGACTTGATTCCACTGCTATCTTTGACGAGGATCTTGATGGGGGTTTGGTAATACGCAGCAGTAAAGTCGATTTGGGTTGCCCGATCCTTAGTGTATCCAAGGGCGGCGGCTACGACATCGGCGCGACCGGCAATCAGCGTTGGGATTCGGGCACTTACTGCGATCCCTTGATGTTCTAAAGTTACTCCGAGATGCTTGGCCAAACTCTTGCACAGATCTACGTCAAGGCCAACAATTTCTCGAGTTTTCGGATCTTGATAGCCCAAGGGCACGCTGTCTGTGAGCGTTGCGCATCGCAGCGTGCCTCGATCTTTAATGTCTTGCAGTGCGTCAGCCATTGCATGACAGGATATCAAGCCAAATGTCAGAGCGATCAAAGGAATCTTTTTCATGAGTGTCTCTCGTTAACAGATAGGGCAGTTTTTATAAAATTTGTATTGCATTCTGTTATTCGCTCCATGCGGCCCGACTCTATATTTTTTAGCGATTAGGAGTGGTCGAGCTCAGTGTCCTTACAGCCTATCGAACGCCTAAAATTGCGGGGGAGTCCGCATTGTCGTCGCATCGATGGAGGCAGCCTATGAGCCATCTGAAATGAAGAAAAGCGAGTTTTTTTCCATTCTATTCATCGTATTTTTTCCGCAGCCTGCCCCTAAGACGCCTTGAGCTTTTTGCGCATTCGAGCCTTATCGAACAGTTGAGAACGAGATTCACTCTGGCTCGCCAGGTCAATTTCTGTCGTTTTACGTAGGGTGGATAGGTATCCCAGGCTCTAGGAAGCTATTCAGGGGCTGATGATACGAGTTCGTCCAGGCCGCTCAGCGGCGGTGCAGCAGGATTTCCCCAGTCCGGCTGAGCTGGCAGTCGGGAGGAGGGGGCGGTCAAGCGTTGCTTAATTTTTCATAACGCGGTTATGATTGGTCCTATTGATGCATTCCATGCTCCATGAAAATCCAAGCGTCGGCCTTCGTTATCGTTAGTGACCGCAGGGAAGCTCCTCTTCTCATTTTAGGGATAGCCTAATCAAGCTCCGATGCGAACAAGCTCTTTGGCTGCAGCCATGCGTCGAGGCGTGACCTGAGCCCAGCTTGGGGCTGGCGTGAATCTGCGGTTGTCAAGCAGCATTGCTGCGATAGGAATATGATTTGCAATCTACCAGTATCAGCTCGTGGCCCACACCGATCCGTGCACTGCGCCACCGTGAGTTCCGGTTCTATTTCTTTGGGCAGGCGTTTTCGCACCTAGGCAAATGGATCCAGCAGGTGGGCCTTTCGTGGTTGGTTTATCACCTGACGTCTTCTGCGACGTTGCTTGGTATCGCTACGTTCTGTTCGTTGGCGCCCCAGCTTATAGTCGGTCCAGCCGCTGGTGCTTGGGCCGATAAGGTCAACAAGCGTTCTCTTTTGATTGTGGTGCTGGCATTACTAGCGATTCAAGCGTTGACCCTGGCAGTGCTCACAGCGCTAGAGCTGGTTACGCCTATCGTGATCATATTGATGTCGCTGTTGCTCGGTGTGCTCAACGCTATTGAGAACCCATTAAGGCAGGCCATGATCTCGGGCTTTATCGGTCATAAGGATGACATCCCTAATGGTCTAGCTTTGAATGCCATGTTATTCAACGCCTCGCGTTTCATCGGTCCCCCTTTTGCTGGGTTGCTTGTAGCCTTGACTGGAGAGGCGGCATGCTTCGCGTTGAACTCATTGGCATTCATTGCGCCGCTGATCGCCATAGTGCTGATTCCAGGTCGGCCACAGCCGGCTGTGCAGTCCTCGCTGCTGAACGCTTTCAAGGAAGGGCTAAGTTACTCGTTTTCAACGCCGATTATTCGAGTGCTAATGCTCTCGGTTGTTGTAATTAATGTTACGGCAGCCAGTTATGCAGTGCTTTTGCCTATTGTCACCAAAGACATGCTGGATGGTGATTCGAAAACGCTAGGCGGGCTGTGGGGGGCAGCGGGTTTTGGCGCATTGGCAGCTACGATTCTCTTGTCAGCCCTGAGTAATACTACCCACTTGAAACGTATCATTGCGGCGGCATTGATCGTCAGCTGCGGTGGCATGTTACTGCTTAGTAGCTTTTCTGAATTTAACCTCAGCCTTTTAGCATTATGCATGATGGGATTTGGCATCAGTTGCACGAATGTGAGTTCCAATATTTTATTGCAGACTTATTCGCCCGATCACATGCGGGGGCGTGTCGTTTCATTGTATATATCGTTACGCTCAGGGTTCGAGGCTGTTGGTGGGTTAGTGGCTGGTTGGTTGGCCAGCTACTACGGTGCGAAGGTTACTTTCGGCGTTGAAGGATCAATACTTGCCATATTGGCGATCGGGCTTTATTTCCAGTTCGCTCGAGCCAAGCAGTCGTCTATGAGCGAGTCATGATGACGGGTTGTGGCTGAGTTACGTACGAGCCGAAGTCACAAGTTTTTTTGGCGATGGCCAAAAGATCCTGCATAAAGAGATCATTGGCATCATTACGATGCAGTGCTCGGTATTTGATGCGTGGTAGAAGTGGTTGGACATCGAGGCGAACGAGCGTTCCGCTGTCCAAAAGTGCGCCTAGGTAATGTAGCGGCAGGTAGGAGACGCCTAGGCCAGATACCGCCAGACCGATCTGTGCTAACAGGTTGCTACAGATGATTGGTTTGTTAATGTGAAGGCCAAGCTGTTTGAACCATTGTCCATACGCCACTCCCATGCCAGAAGTAGTGCCTTGGACAATCAAGGGCAAATCGGCCAGTTCTTCAAGGGATTGGATCTGCTTGTCCCCAATCAGGGTAGGTGAGCCCATCCAGGCATTTTCGACGTCGCTTAGAAGTTCAGATTCAAATCGGTTGTCAGGGAAAATGTCGGGAATAATGATGAGATCAATTGTATTGCTACTTAAGCGTTCAAGAAGATTCGGGCTGAGATCGACCTCGGGGATGATTTCAACTTGAGGGTATCGCTCACGCAGGGCGCTTACCATGATCGGCAGCCAGGTCAAGGCGGTGAGCTCGGTAACACCAAGACGCAATTTGCGTTTGAGCGTTTCGGGCCGCTCTAGCTGCTGAACGATGGCGTCTCGCTGGCCGAGCAGCTTGGTGGTGAGTTCCACCACCTCTTCGCCGAGCGGAGTGAGCTGGGAGCTGCGGCGAGTTCGATCGAGGAGGGCTTGGCCATACCGGGCCTCGAGGTCTTGAATACGCTTGGATATGGCGGATTGGGTTGTATTCAGGTAATCGGCCGCGGCTTCAAAGCTACCTAGGCGGGCTACCCAGTAGAGCGCTTCGATCTGCTTGAGAGTAATCATAGTGAAAAACCTTTCATCGTATTTTGCGATTTTATTCTAGGTGAAAAATTCGCTTTTTGTCCAACTCGACGGACCTTAAGCTCCAGTGACTCGCACACAAAAAGGTCGAAGGTCATGTATCCGCTGTCTGAACGTCTAAACCGTTTTTCTCCATCTGCAAGCGTCAGTGCTAAAGCCCGCGTGACTGAGCTTGAAGCTCAGGGCAAAAGAATCCTTGACTTCTGCGTCGGTGAACCGGATTTCGTGACGGCAAGCAATATCAGCGAAGCTGCGTTTGCGGCGGCCTTGCGCGGCGAAACTCGCTATACACCGACCACTGGTACTCGGCCGATGAAGCTGGCAGTCATCAATAAGTTCAAGTCCGAGAATGGACTTGACTTCGATCCGGCAGAGATCGTTGTTGGGTCGGGAGCGAAGCAACTGATCTTCACAGCCTTCACCTGCACCGTGGACGACGGTGACGAAGTTATTGTTCCAGCACCTTACTGGGTGTCGTACCCGGACATCGTTAAGCTCAACGGCGGTGTGCCGGTGGTAGTCGAATGCCCGGATACCCAGGGGTTCAAGCTCACCGCGGAGCAGCTCGAGGCGGCGATTACCCCGCGTACTAAATGGCTGGTGCTGAACACGCCAAATAACCCAAGTGGCGCTGTCTACAGCGAGGCAGAAATCAAAGCGCTCGGCGAGGTACTGGTACGTCATAACCACGTCTGGCTGTTGACTGATGAGATCTATGAGCACTTCAACTACGGTGGTGTTTCCCAAGTAGCGATCACTAACCTGTATCCGGAACTTCGTGATCGCACGCTGATCATCAATGGTGTCTCTAAGGCTTATGCCATGACTGGCTGGCGTATCGGCTACGCCGGCGGCCCGCAGAGCTTGACCAAGGCAATGGACAAGTTCATGTCGCAAAGCATCGGCGGCGCGTGCTCTATCAGCCAGGCTGCAGCCATCGAGGCGCTGACCAATTCCAAGCCTTTCGTCGACGAGGCCGCTCGAGTGTTCGGTGCTCGCCGCGACCTGGTCGTCAAAATGCTCAACGAAGTTCCAGGTCTAACCTGCACCCAGGTAGAGGGTGCCTTCTACGCCTACCCGAACTGCGGTGGACTGATCGGCAAACGAACCCCGTCGGGCGAGATCCTGGAGACTGATACTGATGTTCGTAACTACCTACTCGAGGAGGCCAATGTCGCAGTCCTAGACGGCGGAGCATACGGGCTTTCTCCGTATCTGCGACTGTCGTTCGCTACTTCGACTGAGATCATTGAGGAAGGCTGTAAGCAGATCAAGGAAGCATGCAGCAAGCTGGTGTGAGATTTCCGCTGGCCAGAATAATTAAATAAAACAAAATGGCTTTGACCTGCCGTAACTTTTGAGTGGTATCGCATGAAAAGTATAATTTTTATCGCTCTTGGCCTCATCGCATCGAGTGTTGTACACGCCGATGCTTTGAGTGACATCAAGGCACGTGGATCGATTCGCTGTGCAACACTCACCGACAGCGTGCCCTTGGGTTACCAGGATCCGACCAGTCGTCAGCTGGTTGGTTTGGATGTTGATGTCTGCAAAGGCGTTGCAAAGCATCTTGGCGTGAAAGCTGATATTCAAGGAGTAGCCGTCAGCGCACGGATTCCCAGCCTCATGACCGGTCGAGTTGACTTGGTCGCTGCAGCGTTGGGTTATACCGAGGCCCGTGCTTCGCAGATCGACTTCAGCTCGGCTTATTATCAAATTCCCGTAAAGATTCTGGTCAGAAAAGACTCCAACGTCAGCGAGTTCTCTGACTTAAATGGCAAACGAATCAGCGCTATAAAGAGCTCTACGCCTGAACTGTACGCGCGACAGCAGATTCCAGGTGCCAAGGTAATCGGCTTCGAGGATGCGCCGGGAGCATTCATGGCGTTGGAGCAGAACAAGGTTCAAGGGATGGCAATGACTGAGCCGGCAGCCATTCGATTCCATACTCGAACTGAAAGTATGCACTTCCTGGCTCAAAGCCTTCATTTTGAACCGAGCTGCATCGGTATCAAGAAGGGGGAAACCTCTCTGACGGCGGCGGTAGATGGGGCGCTAAAGGCCATGGAGGATTCAGGAGAGCTGCAGGCCATGTGGGACCACTGGTACGGTCCAGAAACGGAATACAAGCTGGCCAGAGAGAAGAAGCTCACGGCTGTTACCGAGTTTCGTTAATTGACAGTTGCGGCTTTTGGAGGCGCATAAATGGCAATCTTCTCTGGATTTAGCTCCCTTTTGACGGGAAGCTATCTCGACTTGTTCTTACAAGGTATAGCCCTGACGGCCCAGCTTTTTGTGGTCTCGCTCATCGCTGCCTTATTGCTGGGTTGCATCTTGATGATGATCCGGCTCACCCCAGGGCGCATCGGTGATTCACTGGTTACGGTGTATGTTGAATACCATCGCAACGTGCCCAGCCTGGTTCAGCTGTTCGTATGGTACTTTGGGGTGCCGCAGCTTTTGCCGCAATCTACCCAGGACTGGATTAACGTGCACGGCGGTGAGGTGTTCTTTGCCATCGTGTCGCTCACCCTCAACGCGGCTGCTTACATCTCCGAGGATCTCAGAAGTGGCTTCCGCTCGCTGCCTACCGGGCAAACGGAAGCTGCGCGTGCGCTGGGCATCAACTACTTCCAGACACTGCGCAAGATCCTGATCCCTCAAGCGATCCGGGCGGCAGCTCCTGCACTGGTTAACCAGACTTTAGGCCTGTTCAAGACTACCGCGCTGGCGATGGCGATCGGTACTGCGGAAGTCATGTATATGACGCGGCAGATTGAGGGCGAGACCTACATGACGTTCCAGACCTATGCGGTAGCCAGCATCATTTACCTGATTGGCTCTTGGACCATCATGGCATTGGGTGGCATCTGGCAGCGCCGTATTCAAATTCAAGGGTCGAGGTGAGAAATGATCGACATCATTAATGAATATGGCGTGATGCTGATGGTCGGCCAGTTTCCCAACGGCCCGCTCGGCGGTTTGGCGCTTACCATTGTTCTTGCTGTTACCAGTTTGCTCGTGTCGTTCCCGTTGGCGATCTGCATCGGCCTTGCACGAACCTCGAAGATCAAGGCGATTTATCAAGTTGCCGCAGCCTACACCTACGTGGTTCGGGCCGTTCCATTGGTGCTTCTGGTGTTCTGGGCCTACTTTGTCGTCCCCTTGGTAACTGGCTACAACATCTCTGGTTTCGTCACCATGGTGGTAGCGCTTGTTCTTTACGAGGGCGCATACCTCGGAGAGGTGATCCGTGCTGGGATCGATTCGGTGAACAAAGGGCAGACCGAGGCTGCGCGCGCCTTGGGAATGACCTATTGGCAATGCATGCGAAAGATCATTCTGCCGCAGGCGCTCTTCAACATGATACCGAGCATCCTCAACCAGTTTGTTCTGATCACCAAAAATACCTCACTGGCCTACCTCATTGGTACTCAGGAGGTTACGTTCGCGGCTTATCAGATCAACAACCAACTGCTCACCAAACCGTTCCAGGTCTACATCCTGCTAGCTCTATGCTACTTCGTCCTCTGCTTCTCGCTGAGCCGCATGGTCAAGTGGCTTGAAGGCTATATCGGCCGTAAGCGTTCGGGCGTAGGTCGCCAGTCCCAAAACAATATTGATACGCCAGTGCACCTGGAGGCCTCGAAATGATCGAATTTAAAAATGTAAACAAGTGGTACGGCGATTATCACGCGCTCAACAACATCACCGAAACCGTCGAGAAAGGGGAGGTTGTGGTGGTCTGCGGTCCTTCGGGGTCTGGCAAGTCGACGTTAATTCGTACAGTCAATCGCCTGGAAGAGATTCAGGACGGGAGCATCGTAGTCTGCGGCTCTGAAGTGCATGCTCACAAAACGCAGTTGAACGCCATTCGTAGCCGCATTGGTTTCGTCTTCCAGTCGTTCAACTTATTCCCGCACATGAGCGTGCTCGATAACGTCATGATCGGCCCGCTGACGGTTCTCAAAGCCGATCGCAAAGAGATCAAGGACAAAGCCCTGGCGTTGCTGGCCAAGGTGGGTCTTGCGCACAAGGCCGACGCCATGCCTCCCCAGCTCTCGGGCGGTCAGCAGCAGCGCGTCGCGATTGCCCGAGCATTGGCGATGGATCCGCCGGTCATGCTTTTTGATGAGCCGACCAGCGCGCTTGACCCCGAGATGGTAGGGGAGGTGCTGCAGGTCATGAAGGACTTGGCATCGGAAGGTATGACCATGATTTGCGTCACCCACGAGATGGGCTTCGCCCGCGAAGTGGCGGATCGTATCTGGTTTATGGATGCCGGCACAGTGTTGGAGCGGGGGACCCCGGAGGACTTCTTCACCGCGCCGAAGCATCCGCGAGCGGCGAAGTTCATTTCGGACATCCGGGCCCACTGATGAACACTGCAGCTCGCTCGCCACACATCGCTGTTCGGGAGGAATGGTTGGCATTGCATCAGGAGGAGGCTCTTGATGCAGACCTGCCGATCGTTGATGCTCATCACCACCTTTGGGATCGGCCGAGCGGTCGTTACCTATTTGACGAACTCCGAGCGGATACATCCGGTAAGCACAACATCATTGCGTCGGTTTACGTTCAGTGTCGTTCGATGTTCCAGGAAGGGCGAGTGGACGCATTCAAGACTGTGGGAGAAGTTGAGTTCGCCAACTGCATTGCGGCCCTCTCTGCTAGCGGACTGTACGGTGATGCCAGGCTCTGCGCAGGCATCGTGGCCGGAGCCGACTTGAGCCTGGGGGACGCGGTGCGGCGGGTGTTGGCTGAAATGCAGGAGCGAGCCGGCCCCCGGCTTTGCGGCGTGAGGAACACGACGGCATGGCACAGGGATTCTGAAATTGTCTCGAACCCCAACCCCCCACCCGCTGGGTTGTTGAGCAGTTCAAAGTTTCGGCAAGGCGTTCGCGCGTTGAAGGACTATGGCCTCGTGCTCGATGTATGGGCGTACCACACCCAGTTGGCAGAAGTTCTGGATCTCGCGCTAGCAAATCCAGAGGTGGTGATTGTACTGGATCATGTCGGGGGGCCACTGGGCGTTCGCGAGTACGCTAACAACCGAGGGCTGGTTTTCAACGAGTGGCGGGCAAGTCTAGCCAGACTTGCAGAGCTTCCGAATGTCCGAGTCAAATTGGGCGGCCTGGGCATGAGTATCGGTGGCTTCGATTACCATCTCAGACAAAAACCGCCTTCGTCTGAAACTTTGGCTATGGATTGGGCGCCATACATCCTTACCGTGATCGAGCTGTTTGGTGTTGAGCGCTGTATGTTTGAAAGCAATTTTCCTGTTGATAAGGGAATGTTCTCGTACAGTGTCTTGTGGAATAGCTTTAAACGACTTGTTTCCGATTTTAATTCTGATGAGCGTACGTTGCTCTTCAGTAATAATGCGATAGATACTTACAAGCTCAGCTTTTAATCGTTTCCTAAACCGCAACAACAGTTCTAAGGCAGACTGGCCGAGGAGATAATATGTCGACTGGATTTCGTGTTCTTAAAAGAAAACAAGTTGCTTCGGATGAACTGGTAGCTGCCTTCCGTGAAGTACCGGTTGCCAACATCAGTGATTCCATCAATCGTATGTTTGCAGGTGGTGCCGACCTTCGACCGTTGCATGACGGTACAGTGCTGGCCGGTCCTGCTTTGACGGTAAAGTGTCGTCCAGGTGACAACCTGATGCTGCACTACGCGCTCGATATCGCACAGCCAGGCGATGTGATCGTTGTCGATGCTGGTGGGGATCTGACCAACGCCTTGACCGGCGAGTTGATGATTACTTATGCGATCAAGAAAAAAGTCGCTGGTTTTGTCATCAACGGTGCCGTTCGAGATTCTGCAGCGATCCGTAAAGGCAGCTTCCCGGTCTTTGCTGCTGGTGTGACCCACCGCGGCCCATATAAAGACGGCCCTGGCGAGATCAACGTACCGATTGCGATCAACGGTATGGTCATCGAACCAGGCGACCTCATCGTGGGCGATGATGACGGTTTCGTAGCAATATCTCTGGCTGAGGCTGCCGGCATCCTGAAAAAGGCCAGCGCAAAACATGCGGCTGAGACCAAGCAGCTGGACGACATCGCCAATGGTACTAACAGCCGTGATTGGGTCGTTAACTCCTTGCGATCCAAGGGTTGTTTCTTTGAGGAATAATGCACTTTTGATCTGACGGACTTTCCTCAGCGCCTTCGGGCGCTTTTTTTCGTGATTACTAAGTGTGCAGTCGTTGAAAGGAGGGGGGAGCACTCAGCAGTATTGAATCGCCCCAAGTTTCCTATACACTCTCCAAGCTCAGAAAATAGCGTTTCTCATACTCTACTGGAGATAGCTGCATATCACTGCTTTGTCGACGTTTTGGGTTATAGAACATCTCGATGTAATCGAAAATATCACTTCGGGCTTCGTCACGCGTTCCGTAGATTTTTCGCCGGATCCGCTCCCGCTTCAAAAGCTGGAAAAAGCTCTCGGCCACGGCGTTGTCATGGCAGTTTCCCCGTCTGCTCATGCTGCTGATCACATTGTTGGCCTTAAGGAAGCTTTGCCATTCTGAGCTACTGAACTGACTGCCTTGGACGCCCTTCTAAGTGTCAAGTGGATACTGCGCTTTGGTTGATGATGCTATTTCGCCTCTGGATGATGCCGTAGACCTCCCGTGCGATGTAGCGCTTTAGGCAGCGGATAGCTTCCAGCTTCGAATGTCCCTCTGCGAGACGTCGACTGACATAAGCCTGGGTTCACCGAGCACGAACTTAACCGCTCCAACCGGACACCTGGACAAGACAGTAAAGTGACGTGGCGTCAGGCCCTTCTTGGGTCACACGTATCGGCAAGGCGGTCACCTTGACGTGCAGTGTTCCCGGATGGTCGACAGGTCCAGGGAAAGACACAAGGGTCGATCGGAGTGTGGGTCAGGCCACCCGGGACACTCCACGACCAGATCATCCATCATCGGTCTATCGCTGTGTGAGTCAGACCATATGGAAACACTGGCCAGTACATTCTTACTGTCTGAGTGAATCATCACTTGCTGCTGTGGCTTGCGTCGCCAATCGGTCGAGTGCTCTTTGATGAAGGCGTACTTCAGCCGCACTCCTTGGAAAGTACGCGGCGGCCTACTTTAAGATGTCTCGCTCTGCCGACACAGCGGGCCAGTGAGATCGGGCAACTGTTGCCGCATATGTGGGTACCGGCCTGACTTACGCAAGGTGAGTTGCGCGGACGCTTACATTGATTCGGGGATGATGATTGGTGTTGCTGGTCTGTTGGGCAGTTCTCCTTGCATGGGGGCAAGGGGGCGAGTGCTACGGTCACTCAGAGCACGCTCTCGCAGATTTTGCGTATTTTCGCCAAAGCCATTCAGTCCGACATTGGCGTACAATCGGTCCATGAACTCACCGGCGTGTGCTCATGGATCTGCTCTGTCTCGAGGGTGAAGTGAATCTTCTCAACAACGGCCAAGAAGCAATGAAGCTGCCGCAACTCCATGCCCAGAAGGCTAGCTAGGCTGCATTGAAAGCAAGCCAGCCGCAGGCCGCCGTTAACACCAAGACGATAGATGGTGGGAATGCGTGAGCATATTCACGATGGCGCAGCACGGTAGCAATTGCACCTGCCATCACAGCAGCGCCGATAATCGCGCCAGAAATCCTAGTGGTGGGGAAAATCAGCAAGAGTGCTGTGAGCAATTCGCTCGCGGCGGTGACATAGTGGAACCAACCGGGGTACCCCCATCGGGCGTACTCATCCTGCACCTTTTTGGGTGCAATTCCATTGATGACGCCTCCGACGAGGAAGAAGGCGACGAGCACCCAAGTCAGGATGCTTGCAATATTGAATGTCATGAGGGCTTTCCTTTGTTGTGGTGATTGCTTCGCTGATTCGCCATTGCGCGACGTCGAAGCGGGTTCAAGTGATCTCGCCGCATCTATAGGCAGCCTGAGCAGTTGTGCAAGTGATCATCAACAATGTTTTCCGCAAGATTTCATCGGTGATTGCCGGCCAAGCTGACTCTTAGGCTTTCGACTTTGCAGGTGCAGTGTTGATGCCTACAGCCCGGCATCGTCTGTCCTAAGGTCGCGCAACTGTTCGTTTAAAGCTACTTCCGACAGGCGAATTTCGATCTCTGGCTCTTCCGCCCGACATTCGGCAAGAAATGCCGAAATATGTTGATTCAACTCTCTTTCTGAAGCAGTGATGCGGACACGCCCTTGTAATCCTGCGGCGAGTGCTCTCGCATTCTTGCGAGCTTGCTCAAGTACTGTGAACAGTCGATAGATGTCCTGTCGGAAAACCGCTCCTGCCGCAGTCAGTCGAGTTCCCCTGCGGTCTCGATCAAAAAGCACGACGCCTAGACTATCCTCAAGTTCTTTGATTGTTCGTGACAGCGGTGGCTGCTCGATATGCGGACGGTCAGCGGCACGGCTGAAATGCAATTCCTCGGCCAGAACAATAAAGCAGCGGAGGTGACGTAATTCCATCCTTTTCCCTCGACTCACTCCAATAACTCTCACCACGCACGGAGCATGTGCAGCGTACCCGATTTTCAGTTTGAAGGCGCTGTGCCGGCGTGGCGTGGGTACGAGCCCAACGGCACAGACCATGCCCCCTCTTATTGCCTACCGGCGATCTTCGTGTTGGGGACATAGTCCCCCCATCCGCCGGCCATTGCTTTGTACAGAGCTACGGTGGCCAGGGTGCTGCGCGCACGACTCTGAATGTAGGCGTCTTGTGCAAGGAGCCGCGCATTCTCGGCATCCAATAGCTCAAGTACGTCGATCGAGCCCTGATCGAAGCGCAGCCTTGCCACGTCAGCTGCGCGAACACCTGCTTCAGCCGCCTGCTGCAGGTGACTGCTCTCCTGCTCAGTACGATTGACTCCCACCAGCGCGTTCTCAGTCTCCTCAATCGCAGTGAGCACGGTGCGCTCGTAGGTTGCAAGATCCGCGGCGGTCGCAGCATTGGCAGCAGCGATCCGGGCGCGTACACGGCCGACGTTTAGGAAAGATCCATCGACGCCCAAGGACAGCAAACGAGTCTCGCTGTCTCGCTCAAACAACGAGCCCGCCCTGAATGCCTGGGCATGTCCGTTCACAGCCTCTACGCCTGGATCAAGGATGTGCAGCGACCTTGCTATCGACGCCATGTTGATGGCCGTTTGGCGACGGCGCCTTGCCAACGACAATAAGCCAGCACTAGCGAGTATTCGCTTTCACAGGTCGCGGGACTGCCTGTGAAACTCGAACAGGAGATCTCCATGACGTTCAATAAAGGCCGACGCGTTGCAGTTGCTGGAGCGCATGACCCACTGTGTTGGCGCGTGGCAGAACTACTGCTACGCCGCGCTCCCTTGGTGAAATGCAAGCGGATCACCTTTGGCACCACAAAAAGTGGCCGTAGGCCGTATTGGAGTGTAGCTTTGCTCTCGAATGTGAGAGTGGCCCAAAAGGTATCGGAGTAGGTTTCCGTCCCCACGGGTTGCTGTGAGTACGGACAGCATAGTGAACACTTAGCCGTCATTGCTCTGGCATTTATTTCTTCTGGAAGAGCAGTGGGCAGACTGTCGTGATATCAAAGTGGAGGGGGCAGATGGTCGATTGGAAACAATAAAGTAGCGTGAGGTTGTTTTATCGGATGGCAAAGGCAATGAAGTGTAGCTTTATTCCTCATTGCTCCGCCAACACTGTTCTTGGACGGGTAGATCAACTCCGCGCGGGCAATGCTCGCTTTCTCGAAATCAAATATCCAAGCGCTATGACCAGGACAGCACCGACGGCAGCTGAAGCATAGTGCATGGTGGAGGGTGTGATCGGCATTGTAGCCAGATGTTTTGCCACTAGCGCATCAGCGGCGATCATGCCGCCTGCGATCCAGCCAAGCAACGCGGCCCCGAGTGCGATGACCTGTGGGAATCTATCCATCAAGGCGAGAACAAAGCGACTGCCCCATACGATGATTGGAATACTGATCAGCACACCCAAGGATACGAGAAGGAGGTCGCCGCCGGCTGCGCCAGCAAGCGCCAGTACGTTATCCAAGGACATGACCGCATCTGCAATGATGATCGTTTTGACCGCGGAAATCAGTTTAGTCCCGCCGGCAATTTCACCGGTATCTTCCTGCTCAGCCTGAAACAGCTTTATTCCGATCCAGAGCAACATGAGTCCGCCAACAATTTTGAGTGCGGGCAGAGCAAGAATTTGAATGGCAAAAAATAGTAGAGCGATTCGAAGCAGTATCGCGCCTGCAACGCCGGCGGTGATAGCTCTTTTCCTGAGATCAGCCGGTAAGTTTCTACAAGCCAGAGCGATCACAACAGCGTTGTCGCCTCCCAGCAGAATGTCGATTGCCACAATCTGGGCGAGTGCCGCCCATGAGAATGAGTTGAATATTTCCAGCATTGAGGTCGCCCAAAAGGTAGCCGCTGGGACAGTTAAGCTCCAGCGGCTGCAGGTAATCCGGCTAATTTATAACCGGCACGGAGGGGAGGCCCATTGAAGAGCCTCTGGTGTGAGGTTTTAAAACGTCCTAGATTGGTGCTGTTACTCCTGGGGTTTCCAACCGCACACGTAGGCGGTAAGCAACGTCCAGATTCCGAAGGTGCCTGAAACAGTGAAAAGCCATGGGTTAAGGGCATCTGCCCAGTATTTAATCAGGGCTCCACTTTGCATGAAAAGACCCACGGACTGCAGTGTTACGAGCAGAAAACCGAGACCGAGCATTAAGACTAGAAGCCCAACGTAGCCGTTGATCATGATTTTCTGAGCAATGCTTTGCTCAGTTTCAGGGCTGGCCACTTTTGCGTTGGGCTCTGAGTGAGCTGAGGCCGCGGTTTTCCGAGGTACAGTCATAGATTCGCTCATTATTCGCTCCAAATCTTGAGAAATTTTACGCCGGTACCGGAAGCCAGCCCATACCAACGCCGACACCAATGAAGATGAAAGGCACCACGTAGTAAACAATCAGCGGGATGAAAGTCCTCGCTGGTGGTACCTGGGCGATGCCGGATGCGATGTATATCGAAGCTGAACCTGGCGGGGACGCACCCTCCGTCGAAGCAGCGATTAGTACCAAGGCTGCAGCCAGATAGGGATTCACTCCGGCGTACATCAGCACGCTGAAACCAATACCGCCAATAGTTGCAACCGTTGCTGTGGAGCTCAGTGGGCCAGCTACTAGGATCACCAGCACAACCACGATGAAGCATGCAGTAAGTGGCGAAGCATTCATGCCCTGCAGCAAGTCGGAAAGCTGTTCGCCCAGACCAAGCAGCCCCAGCGAAGCACCACCAGCGAAAGCAAAAACCAGAGTAGTACCGACTTCGCGATAACGAGGTGCTGTAGATGCAATCAGTTGATGCCACCCTTTGAAGGTTTTAGGCAGCTTCCTCCAACCCATGAGCAGAGCGAAGATGCCAAGCATGACAGGCATCCAGATCATCAGTGAGATCGACTTCATGTTGCCGCTACCGAGCGCAGCCGACAGCATCTCGCTGACAGGGCCAAGCGTCAGACAGATCGGAATAGCGATGGCAATGAAGATCAACATGGTCCACCAGCCTTGGCTCAAGGTGTGACGCAGTGGCTGGATGTCATCGTTACCGTCGCGACCAATCTTGTGCTTCCTCACAAACATGAAAACCATGATGAGGCGCCAGAGCAAACACCAAGCGGAGACTGCATACATGGTAAGCAGTAGCTTCTCGACGGTGACAAAAGGGGCGACTGTACCCAGTCCAACCAGTATGAAGAAGGAGCCACTTGGTGGAATCACGTTGCCCAGGCCTGAGTTGCCCGCAACCACAGTTGCTGATACTTCTGCTGGCCATTTCGACTTCTTCATCCAAGGAATGGTGACAGTCCCGATCGTTGCGGCATTAGCAGAGCCAGCATGGGCAACAGAGCCGAAAAGTGCGGCGCCTATCGTCGCTACGTAACCGGCTCCACCGGGAAGCCTTCCCATCATCGAGTTCAGCATGGCGACCTGCAAGTCGATGATACCGGTCTTCGAGAGCAGGAAACCGATGAATGTGAACGCCAGGGCTGAGAAAACGACCTGTTCTTGGAAAGCAGACGACATGCCGCCAACTGCAATACCTAAAAAATCGCCTTTACCAAATAGACAGACAGCTACGAAGCCAATAACCATAGCTTCAGCGATGCCTCGCTTAAGCCATGTACTCCATAAAATGATTACGGCTATGTAAGTGGCTAATGCCCACACTGCAAGACCCATAACGGTATACCTTTGTTATTATCAATGAACCGCTCTTGATGTTTAAACCAAACAACCAAAGCACTCGGATTATCCATTTCAATGGATATAAAACTGGGCTCAGTGCTGCGCGTTATTTAATTTTAGCGCACATAGCAAAGCTCAGTTTTGCTGTTGTCGGCTTGAGAGCAGTCCTTGCAACCCGAGGCACCATGCCGGGTTTCTCGCCAACCGATGAACGGGTCAGCGCGAAGCACAACGTCAGTGCCAGCGCTGAAATGGTGATAGCAGTGCCCGCAGGTCTGCTAATTGTAGAGCCGTCGAGGGCTATCAGCGCACTGCCGATCGTCCCGGCAACGTTTCCTGCCGCGCACGCCCAAGCGATCCCGGTAAGGGACGATAAATTCCGATGAGCGTTGACGGTTGATCTGGTGGGCACGCTTTTGATCAAAAACACACAGCAGCAGGTAACGAACGCAAGGATGCTCTGTGAGGTTCCGGTCGTATCGGCCAGGCTCGTGAAACCACATAGCGATAGCAGGCAGGCTAGGCGCCAGTGGTGCTTAGCACCTGGGGTTGTGGCTTGTTGGGACTCATTATCGGCACGCATAACTCATCACCCCTCGATTATTTTTTTCTATCAGTGGTTTGGGGGAAACCAGGGGGCCCACGGCCCGCTTACCTATATTCATAACCAGATTATGATTTTTGTAAAGGGGCATTGCAAAAAATCATAACGTCATTATGATTTGCCTAGGGCCATCCCCCCCATCTGGCCTCTCAGAGGAGAAAACAATGAGCATTCGCACTACCCCTGTCACCGCTAAGAGCGCGTGGACGCCTCACGATCTGGCCAATGACAACTCGTGGCTGTACCGCCTCGACTCCCGCGGGGTCGAAGAGCTGGAGGCTCTGCTGGATAAGGTTCGCCACCTGCCGATTACGGAAATTACCAAGGCAGATTTCCCCCTCGACTATCTGGTGCCGTTCGTCGAAGCAGTGGATCGCGAAGTGCAGCACGGTTTTGGCATGGCGGTGATTCGTGGGCTTCCCGTGCAGCGCTACACGAAAGAAGATGCTTCACGGATCTACTGGGGGATTGGCCTGTACCTGGGTACACCGGTGACCCAGAACAAGCGTGCTCATCTTTTGGGTCACGTTAAAGATGAAGGTGTCACTTATAGCCAAAAGACTCGAGGCTACAACACCAAGGCGAAATTGAACTTCCATACAGACAACGCCGACGTAGTTGGCCTGCTATGCCTGCGTACACCTCAATCGGGCGGGCTGAGTCGTTTCTCGAGTTCGAACACGATTTTCAATAGAATTCTCGAGACTCGTCCAGATCTGCTGGAGCCGCTTTTCGAGGGCTTCTACTATGACCTTAAAGGTGAACAGCGCCCAGGTGCCGGCGAACTGAGCGACCACAAAATTCCGGTCTTTAGCGATTACGAGGGGTATCTCAGTGCGCGGTACGTCCGTAACGCCATCGAACCTGCTTTCGCTAAAAGCGGCGAAGCTAAGACTGCCCTGCAGGAAGAGGCCCTGAATCTGTTCGACGCCTTGGCCACCGCTCCTGAGCAGTGCTTTGAGATGCAGTTCGAGCCTGGCGACATGCAGATGTTGAACAATCATACGATTGTTCATTCGCGGACTGAGTTCGTCGACTTCGAGGAAGATGATCGCAAGCGCCACTTGTTGCGGCTGTGGCTGCGCAACGACACTCGGCCGTTGGCGTTGGAGTTTGCAGAGCGTTTCGGCCCTGGCACCGCGCGCATGGGGGTGCCGAAATTCGATCGTGATATCAGTGAGGAGTGAAGCTTCACCCCAGTAATTTCTGGGGTGAAGGGCAGGGTGGGTGATTACTCCAATCGCCCGCCCTGGCGGTTATTTGATGCACCGAGGGCCTTGCTGATGCGAATTGCTTCGGCCAGCAATATTTCCTGAAGATCGGTACGAGTGGCGTCGAAACGATTGTTGATCCCTGATAGAGTCAACGACCCGATAAATTCGTTGTTTGCACCAAACAGTGGTGCTGCGATGGATGCGAGTAGAGGATCTGCGATACCTACTGATGCTATGACAAAGTCAAGACTCATGCTGTCTACGTCAGACAAAGGCTCTTCGCTAAATCGACGCAATATCCGTGCTGTTGACGTCTCATCCATCGGTAAGCGCTTGCCAGGTTGCATGCCTACTTTGATGAAATGGTTGGATTCTGATCGCAGCCAGCAAACCCGCCACTCGCCATCTCGGATATATACGGAAGAGGTTTCGCCAACCTTGTGAGTGAGTTGGTCAAGAGCCGTTTGAATAATCTCGGTAGCTTTCAGTGAGCGTTCAAACGCACGTCCTAACTGGAAGGCTCTGGGGCCTAGGCGGTAATTCCCATCTTGCCCTTTTCGCACGTATCCCCAGCGCTCAAACGAGATCATGTAGCGCAAGATGACACTCTTAAAAAGATCTGTGCGCTTTTCTAAGTCCGTTAAAGATAGCTCGGTCTCAGCTCCGATGAAAGCATCTAACAGAGCCAACGTTCTGTCTGCCGCGGCTACGGACCTGTCGACAGCTTGCGGCTTTTCTTGCATCGAATTGATCTCTACTGACTATAGGATTTGGAAATATACATCAAGGTGCCGTTTTGCTCAATAGCCTGGGGCGGGTTTAAAAGTCGATAATATTCTCAAAAGTGAGCTTTTTTATAGGTGAGCGGTGAGTCGCTAACGCCTTTGTTTGATGTAATTGATGATTTGGGGTGTTTGTTTTTATTGAGTGCTTGTCTAGCGATTTTCGAATTTCGTTTTGCACGTGTGGTGATGTGCTTTAATCAGTTGTTAGGGTTTTGTTTTGGGTCTGGTGGTGTTTCTTTGTGAACACAAGTTTAGCATTCGGTCGTGTGTGCAATCTATTGATCGATTTCTTGAGTGATCTCTGTCATATTCGTGGTTTAACTCTGGTTAGGGTTAATTCGATATAGTGCATTGAGAAGAATTTATTTGATGGTCGGTGATAACTGATTCTCGCTGAGCATTAAGTCTGCTGGCGGCCTGTTTTTCCAACGGGTATCCTTGATACTGCCTTAATTTCTCTTAGAGCCAAGCTGGACTGGATTGAGGAAATTCCAGGCTGGCGACGGAGCACCTCTTCTACGAAAATTCCGTAACTTTCGAGGTCAGTGGCCAACACTGTAAGAACATAGTCAGCCTCGCCCGTGACTTTATGGCAAGACAGCACCTGAGGCAGCTTCATGATCACCTGTTCGAACTCGTCAGGCGCGTTTGCCGAGTGGTTTCCAAAGCGCACCTGGGCGAATGCCATCACGTCGTAACCAAGTTTGCGTCGATCCAGGTTGGTCTGATAGTCCTTGATGATGCCCAGTTCTTCCATTCGCTTTCGTCGGCGCCAACATGGTGTAACGGTCATTGATAGTCGCTCGCTCAGCGCAGCGCTGGAAAGTGTGCCGTCCTCTTGTAAAAGCCGCAGCAGATCCAGATCCACTGCGTCGATTTGATCGTAAGCAAAATCTTTGCTCATGTATCCCATTTAATGTGGGTATTTTGCTCAAAAATACCGATAGTGTGAGCATAAAGCAAAGAATTTTCTGCAGCATAACGCGAGAATTGTTCATCCAGAAACCTGATCAGAAGGATACTCGCGTGCTGACGGTCTTCAGTGAAAACCATCGCTTACACCATGGGTGTGAGCTCAAGGACGGAGCCGTAACACCGTCTTTTGAAAGTCCGCAGCGCGCCGAGACCGTATTGGCGCGGGTTAAGAGCGCCGGCTTGGGTGATGTGATCAGTGCGCAGGCGTTCGATCGTGCCTGCTACGTCGCCGCACACAGTGAGCGCTATGTGGCCTTTCTGGAGAACGCTTGGGCTGAGTGGACTGCAACCGGCAAGACCCATGATGCCTTGCCATTAGTCTGGCCGGTGCGTGATCTTGCCATCGACCGCGAGCCAGGCTTCATAGACGGCAAACTTGGCTTCTACGCCATGGATGCCGGCGCGCCGATTACCGGTGGCACTTGGGAGGCGGTGCGCAGTAGTGCCGATGTGGCCCTTACCGGAATACAACGCGTGATCGACGGTGCGCCCAGTGCATTTGCTCTTTGCCGTCCGCCTGGCCACCACGCCGCCCGCGAATACATGGGCGGCTACTGCTACCTGAACAATGCGGCCATTGCCGCAGAGCGATGCCTGAGCCAGGGGGCCAAACGAGTTGCCGTGCTGGATGTGGATTTCCATCACGGTAATGGCACGCAGAACATTTTCTACGACCGCCCTGATGTCTTCTTTGCCTCCCTTCATGGTGACCCGCATGTGTCCTACCCGTACTTCTCGGGCTTTGAACACGAGCGGGGGGCGGGAGCGGGGGAGGGCTTCACCGTGAACTATCCACTGGCCAGAGGTACCGCCTGGGCCAGTTACCGACAGGCGCTGACCGACGCCCTGATCCGGATCGTCGCGTACAAACCCGACTTTCTGGTGATCTCGCTGGGCGTCGATACCTTCGAGGACGACCCAATCAGCCACTTCAAACTCACCAGCGAGGACTTCCTACGCTTAGGCGCGGACATCGCGGGAGCTGGCATTGCGACGCTGTCCGTGATGGAAGGCGGCTACATGGTCGATGAAATCGGCATCAACGCCGTTAACACCCTACAAGGATTTGAAGGCGGGCGCTAAGGCCCATGAGCTGGACTCACGCTGTCGGCCTGGGAAATATCGCCGGGTCGGCGACAGGCGTTGACACTCAAACAATAAAAAGAGGTCGCCCATGGAACCGATATCCGCAAGCGCTGAGCGACATAGGCGACAGATTTGCCTTTCTCGGTCACGTGCTTGACCGCTTCGATTTTGAATTCTTCGGGGTAATGCTGACGACTCATGGCACCTCCTGTTTGGACCTCATTATGAGGCTTGGAGGTGTCTAGGAAACCAGGCGCGATTCAGACAGCAGCATGTCTGAGATCGCCTATGCCGCCGCTACACAGCGTCTCTGCTAGAGTGGGCGGTGATACATGGAGAGCGCACATCCTCATCGTCCATCAAACGAGTTCTCAATAATGTGAAGTCGAAATGGTTTGAGGTGCCTGAAATACGCTTTCGCGAGTATACCGCCTACTGGTAAAGCAAGACTCTAGATCGCTGGATATTGCAGGTTATGGCTAGCGTCTGAGCACGTCGAGCTTGATCAATAGAATGCTGGAGAGCATGCCCAAATGACTTCGCTTTCTTCGCCATTTCCCCAGAATCTTGTCAATGATGTCGCGCTAAATGCAAAAGAGTCGCCTGCATTCAAGTGGTGAGCAACTCCATCGATTTCGAGAACTATCGAACCTCGTAAGACCAGACCACATTTAGCTCCTTCATTTTCGTTGTAGGGAGCTTCGCCGGTTGTCCCGTCGGCCTTCAGCACCACGCGCATCATTTGGATATCCGGCATGGTATCTGGCGTGAGCATGTCCTTCTCCATGCCGCTCGCGGGAAAATTGACATGGCGGCGGTTTGCTTTGCGGACGACGACATTGCTTTCCTCGGCGTCTACACTTTCCCGTTGGCCATCATCGAACAACCAGCTAATCGGCATGCCAAGAGCTTTGCAAAGCAGTACAAGTTTCCCGATTGAAGGCCGGGAATTACCGCGTTCAATCTGGCTTAGCTGGGCGGGAGAAATCCCTGCAGCTTTTGCTACCTGCACAAGTTTTAACCGTTTCATCTTGCGCCGTAGCCGAATTCGCGAACCAAGTTCGTCAATGGGGCCATTTTCAACCGAGGCATGCAAATCAATGTCGAGATCAGTGATGTCCATCGGGTTTTCAGGTAATTGATTCATGCTTAGCTCTCGGGAGATCTCTCATGATACTACATCAACTGTCGTATCTGTACCGCTCGCATCCTGAGGATCAATGATGATGAATACCTTGTGTGTCGTTTCAACTGTCTGCCAGGTACCAGCCCAGCCTCGATGAATAAGGCAGGTGTCGCCCGCGCGCACTTCGAGCTCATCACCTTCTGTGCCCAGGAGCCTCACGATCCCGGAGCCCATGATGAAAAACTCATCATGGGGGTAAGAGTCGACTTTGATAAACCCTGGCTCCCCCATCCACGCGCCATAGCGTACGCCGCTCCCGCTGGGCAGTTTTCCCGCAGGCCAGGATTGAGAGTAGGGCGCTGCGTCTGCCAATTCTGATGCCGTACCGCTAGGGCTAGGGCGTGGAGCGGTAGGGGCTGTGGGCAGTACTAATGTAGGGTATTTGACTGTTGAATGCATATTCAATCTCACTTTTTTCTGAAAGCCGGTTATCGCCCGGCGAACGTGTCTTTGAGTAGGTTCCAAACGATGGTCGCGTGAGCGCCAGCCCGCCAAAATCGATGAAAGGGAACAGGGTGGAGTGCTGTGCGCACTGGCAGCGCTATTTCTGTCTGACCTCCAGAGAGCACTCGATCTGCCAGCATTTTTCCAGCGGCGGTCGCTACCGCGATGCCTCGGCCGTTATAGCCATACATCAGGCGGACGCCTGGTTCAGGTTCAACAAGATGTGGATAGTGATCTGGTGTTACTGATACCTGGCCATACCAGCCCCAAGGGAATTTAATTCCTTGCAGAAAGGGCCACAGCTTCAATGCGTATTTTCGAAGGTGCTGGTAGTCCCCGTTTCCACGGGCGTCTCGTTGCGGGCCGCGTCCACCAATGATCAGTCGGCCTGCGTCATCCAGGCGGTAATAAACGACGTCCCAAGCGGTTTCAAATAGTGCTGATCCGCACGGCATGATGGCGTCTCTCATGGCCTGCGG
Source organism: Pseudomonas taiwanensis DSM 21245 (assembly GCF_000425785.1). Classification (GTDB taxonomy): domain Bacteria; phylum Pseudomonadota; class Gammaproteobacteria; order Pseudomonadales; family Pseudomonadaceae; genus Aquipseudomonas; species Aquipseudomonas taiwanensis. Next base: position 88,690 of record NZ_AUEC01000021.1, on the reverse strand, counting down.
AAGTGGTTCGGTTGCTGTGAGGTAGGTGTAAACGGGCACCATTGCCTTTTGCAGGCCTGGCCATACTCCATCGGCGTAACCGTTGGTACATACAATGAGCTGTGTAGCCTGCGCTTGCCCGATCTGAGTCTTGAGTCGGAAGCCGCCATTTTGCCTTGAGATCGATTCGACCCGGCTCTGTGTGAACAAGGCCGCCCCTTTCCCTTGAGCAGCTAGCGCGAGTCCTCTGGCATAAGCCAATGGGTTGATGTGCCCACCGCGTCCATCCATGGCGCCGCCGAGATAAACATTGGTACCCGTCAGTCGGGCTATCTCTTGAGCATCTAGATAACGAACCGGGTGCCCAGCGGCCGAATTCTGATGGACGTGGGCATTCACCTGACGCAACCCCGCAGCGTCTACAGCTGCTCGTATAGATCCGGTTCGACGGGGCTCACAGTCTATTCCCAATGTTCCAATGAGATCGAACACCTCACCTGCAGCGTCACTCGCCATCCGGTTCATGCGTGCGCCGAGTGAAGAGCCCCAGTGTTTCTCAACGTCGTCGGGGAGCTCTTTCAACCCAGGATTAACCTGCCCTCCATTACGTCCAGAGCATCCGTGACCAATGTCGGCAGCTTCAAGAAGCACAACATTGGCTCCGCCTTCAGCAAGCCGAAGAGCAGCGCTGAGGCCTGTGTATCCACCGCCGATGATCGCAACGTCGGCACTGACCACGCCTGCAAGACGGCTAGTCTCAACCACCGGGCGTGCGGTTGCCTCGTACAAGTTCTTCATCGCAGGGTCTCCGGTTCATCAGAGTGGCAGTGGGCTGGCAGAGCAATCCAGCTAACGAAAATAAATTTACGCATGGTTTTTTTTAAAAGCAATAAAAAAATACGTACAAATTTTTATTGCAATGGAAAATAAATAGTGGTTTTCTTTTGCCACAGCCTTTTTGCACGTCCCGCTTCCAACCGCCGCTTGGCGCTTGAAGAGATGCGACGACGCCAGAAATGATTTCGATCTAGGCAGCGTAAACGTCGGATAGGGATGGAAATGAAACACCCACCCGCTCGGTCATCCGGGCTACGGTGCAAGTGCCTACACACCACAAAATGATTAGGAGAAGGCTCATGAAAAAGACACTTGCGCTGAGCGCTTGCGTCACCCTTTTCTGCGCAGCTACCGCGAGCGCAGCAACACCTGTGGCCGGGGAGACAGCTGCAGGATCACACAAAGGTGAGAGCGTTACCTTCGTGTCGTATGGCGGGGTGTACCAGGCCGGGCAGATTGCGGCACTCAAGGAGTTCGCTGACGTGAGTGGGGTCAGCATCCTCTCTGATGGGCCTACAGAAGTGGCCAAGTTGCAGGCTCAGTCACAGGCTGGGAATGTCATGTGGGACGTGGTCGACAGCGGCGACATGATTCCATACGTGTACTGCGGGACTCTGTTCGAGAGACTCGACTTCAAGCGTATCGATACCTCGAAAATCCCTTCTGGCCAAGTCGGGGAGTGTAGCGTGCCGGCAATGAACTATGCCGCCATTCTCGTCTACAACAAGAAAGTCTACGGCGACCATCCGCCGCAAAGCTGGGCGGATTTTTTCGATACTAAAAAATTCCCAGGGACACGGGCGATGCCTGGATATGGGGATGCTGAGGGGTACATCATCGACCTCGCGCTGCTCGCTGATGGCGTCCCCAAAGACCAGCTTCATCCCGCGAACATTGATCGTGCCCTCGATAAATATCGCGGTATGCGCGATCACCTGATCCTGTGGCAGACGGGTGCCCAGTCCCAGCAACTCCTAGAGAGTGGCGAGGCGGACATGGCCATTGTGTGGAGTGGTCGAGCGAAGGCCGCAGTCGAAAATGGTGCGAGCTATGCCCCTGTATGGAAGGACTGGGTGGTCGTAAAAGATCAGCTGTCGATTCCCGTGGGAGCTCCGAACAGGGATGCGGCCTACTCGCTACTCAATGCTTATCTGGGTAGGGCTGCCCAAGAGCGACTTGCAGAGACTACGTCATATTCGCCTGTGAACATCGACGCACGTCCAAAGCTCGATCCGCTAACCGCACAGTGGATGACTAACACCCCTGAGAAACTGGCGAGCGCGTTCAATTACGATCTCGACTACTGGGTCAAGCACAACGCAGAGCTCAAAGAAAAGTGGGCCGCGTTCATTACGGGTAACTGAGTGATTGCTATCGGTCGGGCGAAGGCGCCCGATCGGTGGCGTGTTTCGCGGCCACAGCTGCGGCAAGTTACTCCTCTTTGCCCGAAGGTAGCACAATATGTCCATGATTCAACCGAGTACGCCCAAGTCGCCCAAGGCGGTGCAGACGCGGTCGTTCTTACTCACCCTGCCGGCGCTAGCCTTGTTTATTTGCGTGATGATTGCGCCTCTGGCCATCATCGTTTTGCGCAGTTTCACTGAGCCCGCGCTTGGACTTCAGAACTATCAATGGTTCTTCAGTGGTGACGTAAACATCACCATACTCGCCCGTACGTTCAACACTGCATTCTGGGTCACTCTGTGCTGTGTGATAACGGCCTATCCTTTCGCTTTTGCAATGTCCGTCGTAGGACCTCGTCTGCGCACATTAATGATGCTTTGCGTGATGGTGCCTTTTCTGGTTTCAGGTGTGATCCGAACGTTCGCTTGGGTCATTTTGCTTCAGGACTCAGGGCTGATTAACCACGCTCTGATGTCTCTGGGCTTCGATAAGCTTCGGCTCATCCGCACCCAACTTGGAGTGAATATCGGTATGACGCAAATATTGCTCCCGTTTATGGTCATGCCGTTGTATTCGGTGATGCGCAGTATCGATATGCGCCTGCTACAAGCAGCTAGCAGCCTTGGCGGGTCGCCTATTGGCATCTTTTTCCAAGTATATCTTCCCCTGTCGCTGCCTGGCGTAGCCGCTGGGGCGCTGACGGTCTTCATTCTGGCTCTCGGTTTCTATATCACACCTCTGTTACTCGGCGGCCCTGCCAGTACGTTGCTGTCGACGTTGATTCAACAGCAAGTCCTTTCCTTGCTGAACTGGGGGCGCGGAGGCGCAATGGGAGTGGTTTTGCTGGTGGCGACAATGGCTCTGTTGGTGGTTGTCGCACCGCTCCTGAAGCGTAAGTACGACGCAACCGGAGGTAGCAAATGAGCGAGCTGTTAGGTCGTCTGACTCTGGGGGCAATTTGCGGATTTATCGCGCTTTGGCTGGTAGCTCCGACACTTGTAATCATTCCTATGTCATTCGCTGATCGCCAATCGCTAGCGTTTCCTCCCACTGGATTTTCGCTGCAGTGGTACAAGAACATTTTCACTGACGCTGCATGGTCTGGAAGTTTGTGGACATCGATCAAGATCGGTTCGGTGGTCGCCGTCTTAGCTACTGCTATAGGCGCAATGGCGGCATTGGGTATCCATCGAATGCAGAGTCGTGCTGGAGCAGTAATTCGCCTGATGCTGCTCACCCCAATCATCATTCCGGGGGTAGTGCTGGCAGTAGGTATCTACGCAGTGTGTCTCCAGACTCATATGGTTGGCACGTACAGCGGCTTCATTTTGGCTCATACTCTATTGGCGATCCCATTTGTGATCATCGCAGTAGGTGCCAGTTTGGCGATGTTTGATAACCGACTGGAAACCGCAGCCGCAAGTCTGGGTGCTTCGAAGCTCTCTACGTTCTTTAGCGTGACAGTTCCTTTAATCATGCCTGGTCTCGTTTCGGGCGCAATCTTTGCTTTTGTCACCTCCTTTGACGAGGTGGTTGTTTCCCTGTTCATCGCGAGCCCACAGATTAAAACACTGCCGGTACAGATCTATTCATCCATGACCCGAGACTCCGACCCCACTGTAGCGGCCCTAGGCACCTTGATGTTTGCCGCGACCCTGTTGGCGGTCAGTGCGAGCTTTTTCTTCAGTTCTAAAGGACGTAAGTCATGACCAATGCAACGCCGCAGCGGGGCGCCGCGATAAAGATCACCAATGCCAGTAAATACTATGGGCCCTTCACAGCGCTCGATAACATTGACCTGGACGTCAATCCGGGGGAGTTCATCTCGTTTCTTGGCCCATCAGGTTCGGGAAAAACCACGACCCTTAACGCCATCGCTGGTTTTACCAATCTGAGTGAAGGTGAGATACATCTGGGAGGGCAGGCTATCAGCCACGTTCCTGCCCACAAGCGCAATATCGGTGTTGTATTTCAGCACTACGCATTGTTCCCGCACATGACGGTGGAACAAAACGTCGCCTATCCGCTACGCCAACGAGGCGTCCCTAGAGCTGAGCGTCAGGTAGCGGTGGCTGATGCGCTGGCCAAAGTAGAGCTGGCTGCATTTGCTGACCGTTATCCGAGCGCGCTATCTGGCGGACAACAGCAACGCGTAGCCCTTGCTAGGGCAATGGTTTTTTCTCCCCCTCTGTTGCTCATGGACGAACCGCTTGGCGCTCTTGATAAGAAGCTGCGTGAAGTCCTTCAGTTGGAGATCAAGCGGCTGCACCGTGAGATCGGAAGCACTTTTATCTACGTGACCCATGACCAGGAAGAGGCTCTGGTGCTGTCGGATCGGATCGCGGTTTTCAACAAGGGCAAGGTCGAACAAATCGGCTCCAGTGAGGAGCTATACGAACGACCCAAAACCCTTTTTGTAGGCCGATTCATTGGCGAGAGTTCGATTATCCGAGGCCCCTATCGGATTGAAGGGCAGCGCGTACTTCTCAATGTGGCTAACCAGGAAGTCGTAATCGATAAATTGCCCCAAGCCCCTGGCCCTCACGCACTGTTAATACGCCCAGACAAGGTTCGCCTTGCGCGCGGCAATGGAGTTGCCGGATTTAACAGTCTCCCAGCCGTGGTGACCGAAAAACTCTACTTAGGTGCTGACGTGCGCTACGACGTTATTTTATCCAATGGCTCTGTGGTTACCTCACGGATGCCGGCGCGGCAAGCTCTCTTTGAGATCGGTGACGTTGTAGTGGTCGAATGGCTCCCAGCGGACGGCATCTTTCTACCAGACGACTCGCCTGCTGATGAAGAGGAAAAGATGTGAACAAGCCCCCACTACACACAGATGTACCTGCTCCGTTGGCGGACGCTTCCGCGCTGGCACAGATCGGCGCAGTCGCCATGGCCGAAGCTTTCCGGCGCAAGGAGCTGTCGCCAGTTGAGGCTACTCAGGCGGCATTGGATCGTGCTGAGGAGATCAATCCGAAGTTTAATGCGTTCACATTCCTTGACGCAGAGCGAGCGCTGGCAGCGGCCCATGCATCGGAGCGCCGGTGGAGAAGCGGTAAACCTTTATCACCCGTTGATGGCATTCCGACAACACTTAAAGACATCGTTTGGGTTGAAGGCTGGCGCGTAAGTTACGGCTCTCACACGACATCTCAGCTTCCCTGTTCCGCAGATGCTCCTGCGGTTGGGCTGATGCGAAATGCGGGATCAGTTTTCATCGGACAGACGACTACACCAGAGTTTGGCTGGAAAGCAGTTACTGACAGCCCGCGTTTTGGTGTGACTCGTAACCCATACGATCCATCGCTGACGCCAGGTGGCTCTTCGGGTGGCGCGGCGGTGGCTGCAGCCACTGGCGCTGGAGTGCTTCATCTTGGTACGGATGGTGGTGGTTCAATTCGCGTGCCTGCAGCGTTTACAGGCATAGTTGGCCTCAAGCCTACATTCGGTCGTGTGCCTGCGTACCCGGCAAGCGTCTTCGGAACGGTCGCGCACCTTGGGCCAATGGCGCGCAGTGTAGCGGATGCGGAGTTAATGCTGCACGCGATGTCGGGTAGAAGCATTACGGACTGGGCTCAAGGCGCCGGAGCGTTACCTGCCTTGCACAGCGGCCAAGTGGAGTTGCGAGGGCAGCGAATCGCTTACTGGCGCAGCCCCCCACAGGGCCATGTTGACCTTGCCATTCAGCAGCGCCTAGACGCGGTGGTTGAGCGTCTCGTCCAGCAAGGCGCATCAGTTGAGGTGGTTGATCTACCCGCTGCCGAAATTCTGAATATTTTTCAGCGCCATTGGTTCTCTGGTGCAGCTGCACGTCTGGCGGCTTTACCTCAAAATGCGCAGGCGTTCATGGATCCCGGCTTTATCAGTACTGCCCGTCAAGGGGGCGACTGGAGCGCTGCAGAGCTTGTGGATGCGCAGAATCGTCGTGCAGCGTTTGGAGCAGCGATGGAGAGCTTGCTTAACGACTATGACGTCTTGATCTCACCAGCCGCCTCAATCCTTCCCTTCGCTGCAGGGATGGAGGTGCCACCAGACGGTGCCTACAAGCACTGGACTGAGTGGGCAGGCTTCAGCTTCCCTATCAATCTCAGTCAGCAACCTGCGTTGGCGATGCCATGCGGTACGACCGAAAACGGTATTCCCATTGGTCTACAACTAGTCATGTCCAGGGGACAAGACGCGCGATTACTTGCGCTAGGCAAAACAATCGAATTGCTTTTAGCTGCGTCTCACTAAGCAACTGCAACCTGTGCTGAGGCGGTAAGCCTGAGCTTCCAAAGGAGTGGTGTATGGACAATTCACTGAGTTTCTACATTGACGGCGAATGGGTCACCCCTGCAGATCGGCAGCGCTTGAAAGTCGAAAACCCTGCAACCGAAGAAACTGTCGGAGAGATCAGCTTAGGCAACGCTCAGGACGTCGACTTGGCTGTTCACGCTGCGAGAAGGGCGTTTCAGAGTTTCTCCAAAACTTCGCCCAGCGACCGATTGGCTCTATTGCAACGAATTCTGGAGGTTTATGACAGTCGACTGAATCAGCTTGGGGAGACGATGAGCCAGGAAATGGGGGCTCCGTTACCATTTGCAGTCCAGTGGCAGGCAGGCATCGGCAGCCGACATCTCCAGCAGATCATCAAAACTCTTGAACAGTTTTCTTTCGTCCAGGTACGTGAAGCAGGGCTGCGCGTAAGCAAGGAGCCAATCGGAGTGGTGGGTATGATCACTCCGTGGAACTGGCCAATGAACCAGATTCTCTGCAAGGTCGCGCCTGCAATTGCCGCAGGCTGCACTATGGTGCTTAAACCCTCGGAGTTGGCACCCCTTAACGCGATTTTGTTTGCAGAGATTATGGACGAAGCGGGTGTGCCGCCCGGAGTTTTCAATCTGGTCAATGGCGATGGCGTCACGGTAGGAGGTGCGATCTCTCAGCACCCCGGGATTGACATGGTGTCGTTCACAGGTTCTACCCAGGCTGGCATTCTAGTTGCCAAATCCGCTGCAGACACCATCAAGCGAGTACACCAGGAGCTTGGGGGAAAGTCCGCTAACATTTTGCTTCCCGATGCCAACCTGGAGGATGCTGTTAGAAAGGGCGTTTTCGCGTGTTTTAGCAATGCTGGCCAAAGTTGCAATGCCCCAACCCGGATGCTGGTACCAGCAGCTTTGCACGATAAAGCTGTCGGTATTGCAGCGGCAACAGCCTCGAAAATCCGCACGGGTCTGCCTACTGAAGATGGAATTGATATTGGGCCTGTGATTAGCAGGCAGCAATTTGAGAAAATCCAAGCATCGATTCAGAAAGGGATCAATGAAGGTGCAGACTTGATAGCCGGTGGTGTGGGTCGTCCCGAAGACTTAATGCGCGGTCACTTTGTACGGCCAACTATTTTTGCGAATGTCAAACCTTGGATGACCATTTCCAAGGAGGAGATTTTTGGCCCAGTGCTGGCTATTATTCCTTATGAGTCGGAGGCGGACGCAATCGCTTTAGCGAACGATACTGTGTATGGCTTGGCCGCCTATGTTCAAGGGGCTGATCGTGAAGCATTAGCTAGGGTTGCAGGTAGCTTGGAGGCAGGGACGGTCTACATCAATTATCCAGCCTGGAACCCAGCTGCGCCATTTGGAGGTTTCAAGCAGTCAGGAAATGGTCGGGAGTATGCTGAGTTTGGACTTGAAGAATTTCTGGAAGTGAAAGGCATTGTGGGTTATTGATCAAGAGGTCATGGTTTCGGCGAGCAATGCCTATTCAGGATTGCTCGCTGCGAGTTCCTAATCAGAGATCGCCAGGCCGCGAAAGAGTCAACTCCCAATAATTGGTTACCGCAATCGGGCCACCACTTTGGACTGCTTGCATCGTGCCTAATTTCCTAGGCTCTTTACGAAATGCCGAGAAACCCAATCGGCAGTAAGCGGACGGCGAACTCTCCTTCCGAACTCCAGCTTTAAGGGCGATGGTGTCCGCGTATTTTTAAGCGGACGCGATCGCCCTTATCGTCAGGATTTCCATGCGCCAACGAAGCTCTTATCCGAAACCGTTCAAAGCCCAGGTCGTTCAGGAATGCCTGCAACCTGGCGCATCCTATTTAGTGTTCCGCAATTTAGGCTTATTTATAACGACTCCCCGTCTCGAAGGCAGGAGCTGAGGCCGTCACAGCTGGCTGACCACTGTGTCAGCCATTCAGGCAAAGGTGGTGAGTGCTCCTCCAAACCCAGCTCGCGGGCGAATTCGGTTGGACAGACGTTGCCTCGAGGGCTCCGGAACAAACCACGAATAACAATCACGGCGATTACCCTCCCATGTTTGACGAAACGATGTTCGATGAATGACCACTTGCTATCCCAGCCCAACAAGCTGGTGTGGATTTCAAAACTCTCGAATAATTTCAGTTCTTGGCGAAACTTGCCTAAAGCGTCACCAACTATCGGTATTGCGCGGTGCCTTAGCGCTGCACGAAAAGCACCGGTGCGTAACACGTAATCCATTCGCGCGACGTCAGACATTGTGAAGTAACGTCCGTTAGTGACGTGCCGGTTAAAGTCAAGGTCTAGAGGCCAAACCCTTAAACGGGTTACAGTTGTAGCTAAACCTGAAGTTGGATTCCGCCAAGGACGGCGCAGCAGCAGTAGTAACAAACGGAACCAGAGATTCATGGAGCTAAGCCCTGCAATGGAAAGAGCGGAATCCTAGTCGAGAATCATGTTTCTAAACAGGTTTATAAGTGAAATAATTCATGCGATTCATGACAAAGTATTTGGTTTGAATCGCGTCGTTGAAGCAAGCATGGTATACGGGTGTGCTCTACGATGGATATCATGAATATGAAGCAATCAGGCTGCGATGCTGAACTTATTGGAATTGTTGGGATAGATGCTGAGAGATTTGGTAAGCGTGGTCTGACTTGGTCGGCTCAAGTAACTCTTCATCTTGATCGGTGCGAGGGATGGTTAGAGGGAAGGTGTGAAGGAATTTGTGGGGCGTGTGGCTAGTCTGTTAATTTCGCTTCTAACATATGCCTGAAGCGTCGCATTTTTATATAAGACGCGTATCTCCGGGCGCTGGTTTTTTCGGCCCATAAGCGAGTGGGGGATGATGTCGCCATCCAGCGGAGAAGTGGTCTAGCCCAACATCTGGGGGAAACGAGATGCGGCTGAGCAGAAAGTCGTGGCTGAGTTCGATGAGGCTGCTGAGTCCTATCACAATAAGGTGCTTCATGCTGTGCGCGAGGTTGAAGATAACCTTGCCCAGATCGGCGATCTTGGCCAACAAGCCAGGGATGTGAAAAGCGCTGCAGATGCTGCCACGGCAGCAGAAAGTATTGCCATGAATAGCTACAAGCAGGGAGCGGTAAGCCTTCTCGACGTTCTCACCGCCCAGCTCGATGCGCTGCAGACGAAGCAGGATCTTCAAGCGCTACATATCAAGCAGGTAGAGACATGCATTGGCTTGATGGTATCGCTTGGCGGCGGGTGGGCTCAGCAGCCAGGCTGATGCGTTGTGACCTCAGATGCAACTTTGTAAGCAGGCGGAAGAGCAGAAAAAAGGCATTCGTAGCGCTTCAAGCCTCGGCCTCTCTGCCAGCACGTTACATTTCGAAAGGAGCCACTTTAAGTATCCATTCCGCAATCTATGCACGCAACAGTGCCTTGGTGGTGGTCAGTTGCTACAGATGCTTGCTGTGGGGCTCAGTGCAACAGATTTCAAGCGTCCTTCTGCTCGATGTTGCCGCTGACCGAAAACTGACCCAGTTTCGCCCATTGTGCTGACTGAAAACTGACCCAGGTGTTCCACTGCACCTGCTCATTTTTTGAGCAGGAGAACACAGGGTGATCAGCATGGAAATGATGGGCAAAATTCGGCGGATGTATTTCCGCGACAAGCTGTCGTTGCATGAGATAGTCAAGCGCACCGGCCTGTCGCGCAACACCATCCGAAAATGGGTCAGAGCGCCGGAGTCCAAGCAGCCGGTTTATCAGCGTCGAGCCGTGTTCAACAAGCTCAGTCCCTTTCACGAGATGTTGGAGCAGGCGCTGCGGGCTGATGCCTTGAGGGCGAAGCAACATCGCCGCAGTGCCAAGGCGCTACTGGCCATGATTCGCGCTGAAGGCTATGACGGCGGCTACAGCCAGCTCACTGCCTTCGTTCGTCATTGGCGCGGAGAACAAGGCAAGGCGGTACGGGCATTTGTGCCGTTGGCGTTCGCGCTGGGCGAGGCCTTCCAGTTCGATTGGAGCGAGGAAGGTCTGCTGATTGGCGGTGTTTTCAGGCGCGTCCAGGTCGCGCATATGAAGCTCTGTGCCAGCCGAGCCTTCTGGCTTGTGGCCTATCCCAGCCAAGGGCATGAGATGCTGTTCGATGCCCATACCCGCTCATTCGCCGCCTTGGGCGGCGTGCCGCGTCGCGGCATCTACGACAACATGAAAACGGCGGTCGACAAGGTCTCCAAGGGTAAAGGTCGCACGGTCAATGCTCGTTTCATGGTGATGTGCTCGCACTACCTGTTCGACCCGGACTTCTGCAACGTAGCGTCCGGCTGGGAAAAAGGTATCGTCGAAAAGAACGTCCAAGACAGTCGGCGCCGCATCTGGCTGGCCGCCCGCGACAACACTTTCCATAGCTTCGAAGAGCTGAATGCCTGGCTTGCCCAGCGCTGCCGGGCTCTGTGGCACGAGCTGATCCATCCGCAGTACAACGGCCTCACCGTCGCAGAAGTCTTGGAGCTGGAGCGCGTCGAAATGATGCCGATGCCGACGCCCTTCAACGGCTATGTAGAGCGCACGGTTCGCGTTTCCAGCACCTGTCTGATCAACGTGGCTCGCAACCGCTATTCAGTACCCTGCGAGCGTGTTGGACAGTGGGTTAGCAGTCAGCTCTATCCCTCGCGGATCGTCGTGATTGCCGATGATGGTGTGATTGCCAGCCATGAGCGCCTGTTTGATCGCGATCAGGTCAGCTACGACTGGCAACACTATATCCCCCTCATTGAGCGTAAACCGGGAGCCCTACGCAATGGTGCCCCGTTTGCCGACCTGCCCAAGCCACTACGCCTGCTCAGGCGCGGGCTGCGGCGGCATCTACAGGGTGATCGGGTCATGACCCAGGTCTTGGCCGCCGTGCCCATCGCTGGGCTGGATGCTGTCCTCGTAGCGGTTGAGCTGGTTTTGGAGTCCGGCAGCCTGAGCGCTGACCACATCCTCAATATCGTGGCCCGTCTGACCGCCCGTGACGCACCACCCTCGGTCGAAACCAACCTGCAACTGAAAGTTACCCCTATCGCCAATACCGCGCGCTATGACCGGTTGCGCAGCACAGATGAGGAGGTGCGCAATGCGTGATCTTACAGAGGAACTCAAAGACTTACGCCTGCACGGCATGGCCACTGCCTGGGCAGATCTGGCCGCACAAGGTGAATCCACCACCGCCTCATCGAAATGGCTGATCGAGCATCTCCTCGATCAGGAACACGCCGACCGGGCAGTGCGCTCGGTACATCATCAGATGAATATGGCGAAACTGCCCATGCACCGCGATCTGGCTGGCTTCGACTTCGGTGTATCCAGCGCTGATGCCCGGCTGATCAAGGAACTGTCCACTCTGACCTTCACCGACACAGCTCAAAATGTGGTGTTCATCGGCGGCCCTGGCACCGGTAAAACGCACCTCGCCACCGCCCTGGCGGTGGCCGGCATCACCCAACACAACAAGCGTGTACGCTTCCACTCCACGGTCGATCTGGTCAACCTGCTGGAACGTGATAAGCACGAGGGCAAAACGGGGCGGATCGCCCGGGGGCTACTGCGTGCAGATCTGGTAATCCTTGATGAGCTTGGTTACCTACCTTTCAGTCAGAGCGGCGGAGCCTTGCTGTTCCACCTGCTCTCGAAGCTTTACGAGCACACCAGCGTGATCATCACCACCAATCTCAGCTTCGCCGAATGGTCGAGCGTATTTGGCGACGCCAAGATGACCACGGCCTTGCTCGACCGATTGACACACCACTGCCACATCGTCGAGACGGGGAATGAATCGTACCGCCTGCAAAACAGCACCTTGGTGGCCAAGACCAAGATCCAGGCGAGGGAGCGTAGGCGACAGGATATCGAGGAGGCGGAGGACGACCCGTTTTGACCTCTTTGGGCTGGCCTTGCTGAGTGCAGGGTCAGCACTTTTACGACGCTGTCGACTGCTAGGCTTATCCACAATTGCCGGGGTCTAAATCGGCAAGCAGCCCTGGGTCATTTTTCAATCGGCAGGGTGGGTCAATTTTCAATCAGCGCCGACATTTTACCGACCGTGACCACCTTTTTCCAGGTGTCATCGCGCGTCCCGTCCGGCTCATAGCACTCGACCGTTAGAGTGACCTTGTCTCCCTCCTGCATTGACTGGTAGCGGGGCACCACAACGGTCATACCTGCGCCTGGCAGCTTATCGGGTTGAATGATCAATCCATGGGAATGAATAGCGTGCAGTACAGACGGTGTTTCAACTTGTCCGCGCGGCCTCACGCCGATATAGCAAAACGTTCGTAACGACTCAGCGTCAGGCACCGGGCCATCAGCCAGACGGGTATAGGAATAAAATGCCTCACCGCCTGCGGCATTTGCGATATAAGCATTCGCGATCTCTATTTGGAGTCCGTCGTCCAGATGTTCGTCCTGGACGGGATAGTCCGCTGCGAAGTCATACGCTTCGCCGGCAACACTACGGCCCAGCCAGCGCACCCGCACCAGATCGTCAATCTTCATACCTGTGTATTTGATCAAGGTCTTCAGAGGCTTGTTGCCGAGTTCATCCAGATCAATTTCACCGAATGCAGTCAAGCCCTCAATCGCGGGCGCCTCCAAAGCCTCGTCTTTATCAAGCTGCTCATTCATATCGAAACTTCCATAAAAGGGCGAACACCTGCACTTCGCTCAGGTGCGCATCCATCAATTAGCTAAATAAACAGCGCGAAAACGGCATTCTTACAATGCCTGTCACCCGGCTCGGTTGCTTGCCCGGACAGTTTTAGTCCGACCTCGCCTGCCCCACAACTAGCAAAAATAACAGGTTGACCGCGCACGGCCCGAAACGCGGGGAAGCGCACAGACCTAGCAGTTTTGCCAGGTGCATGTAGTTGGCTTTTTTCTTAGCCTTCGGGGTAGACAGCTTGTCTCGAATGCGATCCCTGACTACCGCACCGCAGTTATGACGAGGGCGTATCCGCCCCAGCGGAAAAATTCTGGTAGTGGGCCCATCGCTGAACACAGGCCATTCAACGCATACCGCACCCCCAGGAACCTGCATCATGGCAACCACATCGAATGCATTCAATTTCTCAAGTTTCATGCAGAGCAGCGTCGACCCTCGTACTGGCCTCTACACGTTGTCCATTGCCCTTCCCGCTTTGAATGCCAACGATCAGTGCGGCCCAGACCTGCCCTTGCAATTGAACTTCAACCCAATGAGCAACGATAACAACGGGTTTGGCATGGGCTGGAGCCTTAAACTAAGCACGTTCAATATCAGCACCGGCATGCTCGCCCTGCACACCGGCGAATCGTTTAACGTCGCCGACAACGGACCGGGCAATCCGCCTGTTATCGTAGAAAAGAAACTGGACAGCTTTCGCTTCAGCAACATCAGTAAAGGCAATCGGAAACGCCTTCGCGTTGCCCATAAAGGCGGCCTGGTGGAGATACTCGAGCCTCAGGTAAACGACGCGACCATTGCCGTGCCTGTCCGTGTCATGGGAGCCTCTGGCCATGGCATCAACCTGAGTTACGACACCCGTAAGTCCAAGGCACGTCTGCAGCTCATCAAAGATGACACGGGTCGTACACTGCTGGAGATAAAATACCCCTCCGACATCCAGGCAGAGGTGATCGTCAACCCCACAACGCGCCGCCCGGCCAAGTACACGTTGGACCTGGAGAACAACGAACTTAGAAAATTAACCCTGCCCACATCGGCCGACGAATACTGGGAACTGAAATACAAACATTACGATCAACTGCCCTTCCTCGTCAGTGTCGAAAACCCCGACAAAGGCCTGGAAACGATCAGTTATCACGAGGGGACTGCTGGCCATAAATATCCAGGCATCGACCGGTACTTACCCTCCGTCAATGAGCACTGGGTCAAACCCGATGAGCGTGACAGCAGCACGCATATCCTCACGAAATACACTTATTCCAGCAATAACTTCTTAGGTAACGGCACAGGGCTGGTGTATGGCACTGAGGATGGAACGGACCAACTCTACAAGTTTACAGGTCATACCTTTGAATACGGATCTACCGCCGAGCACTACCGCGACAATAAAATCTACCGAACGGTCGAAAGCACGTTCAACCGGTTCCACTTGATGACGTCTCAGGCGACCACGGATAACGGCTGTATCGAGACCATCAAAACGGTGTATCACGAAAGAGCAAACGTACAGTTCAAAGATCAACCTACGTATTTCCAGCTGCCAGCCAGCGTGACGAAGTCCTGGGGTAAGGTGGGCGATCCGACGGTGGGCGACTACGAGCAGACGCAAACCACCTACGATGACCATGGCAACTTGTTGACGGAGCTCAAAGCTGACGGCTCGCGCATGGAACGCACCTATTACCCTGGTGCGGATGACCCGGAAGGCTTTGAACGCAACCTCAAGTCCGTCGTCATCCACCCTGCCGCCCCATCCAGCCCGGGAGAACCACAGGCCCAGACCATCAGTAGCGAATACGTCTATACCCGCCTGGCCGCACTGCCACAAACGGATCCTGACCTGGACCTGCCAGCATGGTTGTCACTGGAACAGGAAGACACATTCGAAGGCCTCGGTAAAGAACGCAAACTACTGAACAGCAAGCATCGCCGCTACCTGGACAAAATGGACACGCCGTTCCTGCATGGGCGACTCGATCAACAATCGCTGACGATCAACGACAAGACAACCACCAGCGAGTGGAAGTACGAAAAGGTCAAGGACGACAACGGCGAACTCACCTGGAGCCGCAGTACCGAAACCTTTACCGACCACACCCATACGCTTGTGAAAAAAACGGCCACCACCTATTCCATGTACGACGGCCAGGTGGTGCTGGAACACGATGCCAACGATGTGTTCACCCGTTACCACCATGATGTACTTGGCCGCGTCACTGCGACGATCGCAAGCCCCGGTACTGACTTTGCCACCACACGTACCACCGTCTATAAGCTGATCGACGACAACCGCCGCAAACGCGCTTGCGAAGAAGCCACCGACAGCAAAGGTGTAATCACACGGATCGTTTTCGATGGCAGTCACCGCCCGATCCGGGAGGAGCGCGAAGCCAAGGATGCCGTGACCGGGGTGGTCGTCAAGCGCACGATGGCCGAGCAGCATTATGACTCGGCCGGCCGCTTGCAGAGCGAAACCACCTATGACTATCTACCGGGCAAGGACGGGGCGCCAGAGCCGCACGTTCTCGAGCTGGAGTCACGCTACGCCTATGATGGCTGGGGCCAACTGTGTGAAACCGTGCGCCCCGATGGCATCAAGGAATGCGTTGACACATCGCCGCTCGAACCCGGTGGCCCGCTGGTCACCCGCTGGATCGAGAGCCCGGATGCGCCTGGGCGCAGGCTGCAGCAGACCGTAAGCAAGCTCAATCGCTTCAACAAACCCGTTTATGAGTACCGCCTGGTAGAAGAAGCAGTGGATGACCCCGAAGCCCCTGAAAGCGGTGCGAAATGGGTTTCACGCGTGGCCGGTCGCACTGACTCTACCTACGACGGCCTTGGTCGCTGCCTGAGCCGAACCGAAACACTCAACGTTCCGGAACTCAGAACATTCACCAGCAGGTTTACCTACGACGCCCTCGGGCGCATGACCACCCACCAGCGGCCTGACAACAGCACCCTGTCGCGCACGTTCGCCAACCACAGCATGGGCGAGCTGGTCACGGAACTGCATTTGAAAGTGGACAGCAGTTCACCTGAGCAAATGCTCTACGAGCGCAAGTTCGACGGGCTTGGCCGCCTTGTCCACATGAGTGTGGGTGCGCGGGTAGAAGAATACACCTATCAGGGCATGACCCACCTGGTCGACACGCGCACATCATTTAGCCGCGAAGCAACAGGCAAGGGCGTCCGCAAGCGGGTCATCGCCTATGAATACAAGCCGGAGCTGACCGAGCAACCCAGCAAGCTCGTTGCAACACGGGAAGATGAACACGGGCGTGCGACACAAGAAGGCCAGCAGGCAGCAGACTTCGACTATGACGGTGAGAGCTCGGAAATTATCCATGCCAACAACGCGTTGGGTAAACGCCGATATGTGTACAACGACCAGGGCGACCTTAGCGAAGAGCACTTGACCGACACTGACGGCACATCGTACAGCGCCACTTACCAGCACTCCTGGCAAGGGCTGCCCACGCGACGCAAGCACAGCGATGGCCAGGCCTGTGACTACGCCTATGATGAGTTGGGCCGGCTGAAAACGGTGACACAGGGCAAACTCCAGTCGACGCTGAGCTACTCCAAAGACACCGGGCTGCTGGAAAGCACAGAGACGCGCGACACGACCAACCCCGACCTGAAAAAACAGCCCGTCACCCTGTGCACCCTGCACTACGACACCCTGGGCAGGGAGACCCGCCGCACGTTGAGCGCCGGCACCCACGTGCGCACGTTGGTGCAAGTGTGGCTGGACAACGACATGCTGCATTCGCGAACACTTTGGCAAGGCGAGCAAAAGCTGCGTGAGGAGATGTTCGAGTATGACGACCTTGGCCGCCTGATCAGGTACGATTGCCCCGTCGAAACCGCCGGCGGCCAGCAGATAACAACCCAACTGTTCAGGTTCGACGCGGTAGACAACATCGAGCGTTGCCGCACAACGTTCAACAATGGAGACCGGGACGACGCGAACTTTACCTACTCATCTCAAGACAGGTTCCGGTTACAGAAGGTCACCCATACCCTGCCTCCTGAAGGGTGCCCGGCAGAACAGTCGTTCCAATACGATGAGTTGGGCAACATGCTCAATGATGAATGCGGCAATGCCCTGTACTACGACAGCCTCGGTCGCCTGCACCGGGTGCAGGATGCCAACAACAAGGTAGCGGCACAGTACGGCTACGACGGGCATGATCAGTTGCTTTACTCGGGCACCGATGAGCGCAAGTCGCAGCGGCGCTATCAGGGGCATACCCTGGACAGCATTCTGGAAGACGGCCTGCTCACAGAGTACTTGTATGCCGGCGGCCAAGCCCAGGGCCAGCAGCAAGCAGGCAGCGCCATATTGCTGCTGACCGACCATGCAGGCAGCGTGAACACCGAGCACGATGCAGACGGCACGCGCCATGCCCACTATGCCCCCTATGGTGAGCAACTGCCTGAGGATACTGAAAAGCAAATGCGCAGCCTGCTGGCCTTCAACGGCGAGGCGCGCGAGCGTGCTTTTGGCTGGTATCTGCTGGGCAGCGGCTACCGGGCCTACAACCCGGTCTTGATGCGCTTCCACAGCCCTGATTCGCTGCCGCCCGAAGAGGCCGGCATCAACCCGTACGTCTACGCCCTGGGCAACCCCGTTTACTGGCAAGACCCGAGCGGCCACCGCAACGTGCCCGTAACCCGCGGCCGCGAGGCACCACTGGAACGCATCGAAGAGGAAAAGCCCAAGGTGCCTTGGTATGCCTGGATTGGCGTGGCTGCCGCCGCCGCCATTTTCGTGGCATCGGCGATAGCAATGCCATGGACAGCACCGGCCATCATCGGCGTGACCACCAGTTATGTCGTCGGCGTGATCGGTGTGGCAGCCAACGGCATCGCCTTGGTCATGCAAGGGGTGGCGACGGCGATGACTTACAGCAACCCGGAAGTGTCGGGCCTGCTGCAGAACTTTGCGATCGTGTTTTCCGTCATCGGTATGTTCGCGTCAGGGTATGGGGCTGCGGCGACCAGAGGGGCGGTGAAAGCACTCAGAGAGGGGGCGAATGGAACGCACGCGGCGCCTGTGACGGCGAATGCGGGTGGGAAGACCATTCAGAACATCACGAACAATTATACAACTCACATTTCCTACTCGAGTAGATCATCAAGAGGTATTATTCGGCGACCTCGCGCGAGTTTACGGTCATTGACCGAACGCCCTTCGTCAGCTCCGGGACCAAGCTCGGCATCTACGCCTGCCCCTGCCGCAAGCAGCAATGCTACCGGGTCTGCACAAGCGACCCGCTCCGTAGCCGCTCCACAAAACGGAGGTATGGCACTACCAATGCAAAACGGTGCACCGGCGGCGCCGAATGGCAACCAATGGGGAGTTTTCATTGTTGGCAAATACAAAGGCGGGGTATTTAAACCCAGTAGTCTTAGGGGCGGCAGGATAGACTCGTCACGGGTGGCCCCGCCAACGCTGCCCGGGTACTGGTGACCACACCGACCCTGCACAACCCCACGGCGCCTGCATGGACGACGCGCGCCGCCAGTCAATCTCGAAGCCCGCTGCCGAAAGGTGGCGGGCAAGATCCCGAAGGCCTCCCAACACTTACTTCGTCGAATCATCCCCTTCCAGCTACTGGCTTTTCCTACATTTCAAACCTCCCCCTCCCACCTACCCTGTCCCCGCCTGAAAACCGTGACCCGGCAGCACCACCTGCCTTCACCCCTCATTTCCAGCTTCAGGCGCCCACCACGAGCCCACCTGAGCATCGTCCGTAGGCGCCGCCCAGGACACGCTCATGCTCCAGCTCGAATGGCGCAGGCTATTGCCGTTGCGCCCGCGCTTCGCCCCGCTGCCGCCCCTGCTCGGCGGCTGCCTGGCGTTGGCCCTCGCCCCCGCCGCCTTGGCAGACCAAGCCGGCATTGCCTTCCTACCCGGTTTCATGCGCCAGCCCCCCGGCCAGTCTTCCGAGGCCGGTGCCCTGGCGCTGCAAAACCTGGCCGCGCAGGCACACCTGCCGCCAGGACGCTACCGGGTGCGGGTCTCGCTCAACCTCAGCCCTCAGCCCGAGCAAGACATCAACTTCTTCGAGGCCCGAAATGGTAAAGGGCTGCAGCCCTGCCTGACGGCCGAGGTTTTACGCACCCTCGACCTGCGCGAACAGGCCCTGGAAACGCCACTGCCAGACGACGACAGCTGCGTGAACCTGATGCAACTGGTGCCGCACGCCAGCGTCATGTTCGACCCTGCGCAGTTGCACTTGTCCCTGTCGATCCCGCAAATCGCCCTGCGCCAGGACCGTTCAGGCAGCGTCCCCGAGGCCAGATGGAGCAACGGCATCAACGCCGCCTTCATCAGCTACCAGGCCTCGGCCCAGCACAGCAGCCAACACGGCGGCGGCAACCGCAGCAGCCAGGACCTGTACCTCAACAGCGGCCTCAACCTGGGTGCCTGGCGGCTACGCAGCAAGCAGGCGCTGCGCGAGGAGGCCAACGGGGCGCGCCGCTGGACCCGCAGCGACACCTACGCACAGCGCGACCTGCCAGGCCTACAGGCCAACTTCACCCTGGGTGAAACCTTCACCAACAGCGACATGTTCCGCAGCGTACGCTTTACCGGCGCACAGGTGGCCTCGGACATCGGCATGCTGCCCGACGCGATGCAGCATTACGCCCCGGTGATCCGCGGGGTGGCCCAGAGCCGCGCCAAGGTCGAGATCCTGCACAACGGCTACCCCATCTACTCCAGCTACGTGGCCCCCGGGCCCTATGCCATCGATGACCTCAGCGTGGGCTCCGGCCACGGCGAGCTGGAAGTGGTGATCACCGAGGCTGACGGCCAGGTGCGTCGCTTTACCCAACCCTATTCGAGCATGGGCAGCCTGCTGCGCGAAGGCGTATGGCGCTACAGCGCGACCGTGGGCCGTTACGACGGCGCCGAGCAGCTTGACGACCCACTGTTCTGGCAAGCCACCCTGGCCCGTGGCGGGGCCTGGGATACCACCCTCTACGGCGGCCTGCTTTCCAGTGAGTACTACAACGCCAGTGTGCTGGGCATGGCCCGCGACGTCGGCCATCTGGGCGCGCTATCGTTCGATGTCACCCGTTCCTCCAGCGACCTGGGCAACACGCTGGGTGAGACCCAGGGCCACAGTTTTGCCTTGCGCTATGGCAAAAGCTTCCAAACCCGCACCAACCTGCGCTTTGCCGGTTATCGCTACTCGACCCAGGGCTACCGCGACTTCGACGAAGCCGTGCAGCAACGCAGCAATGCCAGCCGCTACCTGGGCAACCGCCGCAGCCGCCTGGAAGCATCGGTGTACCAGCGCGTGAGCGAACGCAGCGCGCTAAACCTGACCTTTTCCCAGGACACCTACTGGCAAACCAGCCTCCAGCGCCGCCAGTACCAACTGCAATACACCACCCGCGTGGGCAAGGTCGCGATCAATCTGTTTGCCTCCCAGGCGCTGGACTCGAAAAACGACGATAGCCGCCTGTTCGGCCTGAGCTTGAGCGTGCCGCTAGACTTCGGCCGGCAGCAACAGGCCAGCTTCGACCTGCGCAACGACAATGGCCGCGCCAGCGAACGCGCCAGCCTGAGCGGCGGCTTGCTGGACAACCAGCTGACCTACAGCACCTCGCTGACCAACGACAGTCAAGGTCGCAGTAGTGGCGGGCTGTCCATCAACTATCAGGGCAGCCAGGCCAGTGTCGGCATGGGCTACAACGAAGGCAACGATTACCGCAGCATGTCGGTGAACGCCAGCGGTGCCGTCATGCTGCATGGAGACGGCGTGGCATTTGGCAGCCACTTGGGAGAAACCATGGCCCTGGTGCATGTGCCCGACGTGCCAGGTGTCGGCGTGCAGAATACACCCTCGGCGCGCACCAATTCCCATGGCTACGCGCTAGTGCCGTACCTGCGCCCCTATCGGCTCAATGCATTGGTGCTGCAAACCGACGACCTTTCGCCGGAAGTGGTGATTGCCAATGCCAGCCAGCAAGTGGTTCCGCGCCGCGGCGCCGTGGTCAAGGCCAGCTACGAGGCCGAGCATGTGGCCCGCCTGGTGCTGACCCTGCTGCAAGCCAATGGGCAACCCGTGCCATTTGGCGCCCAGGTGCTCGATGCCGATGGCCAGAGCTTGGGCGTGGTCGGGCAGGCCGGCCAAGCACTAGTGTCCACCCGCACCACAGGCCCGCAGGCGATAGGCGTGATGTGGGGCGAGGCCAGCGATACGGACTGCACACTCAACATAGATCCGCAGGCACTTGCACAAGAAGGTGGCTACCGCCTGCAAACCCTGCGCTGCGCACGGCCCGTGGCCAGCGGCCAGCCTCTTCTGCCCGGCGACAATACCCAGGAAATGCTTTGATGACCGCATTGACCTTCAACATCGACCGCAGCTTGCGGCTGACCGCCTGCTGCCTGACCCTAGGCCTGTTCTCTGGCAACGCTTACGCCAGCTGTTCGTTCCAGACAGCCAGCAACTACATGACCTTCGAGCGTGACATGGGGACATTCTGGGTACCCCGCGATGCCGCAATCGGTACCGTGATCGGTACCAGCTCGCTTACCAGAAGCAACAACGAAGGCGCGAGGGCCTCGTGCCTTTGGGACTCCGCCAGCCCGCCCCAGGCAAGGCTGCCCAACACCGCGCCAATCTTCACGGGCACCCTGCCCCCGCTGGGTGGCAAGGACATCAATGGGCATGTCATGGAAACCAACATTCCCGGCATCGGCGTGTACATGGAGCTTGGTTCACCTTTTGACGGCGCAGCCAACAACTCCTTTATCCCTGATCCTGGCACCTCTGCGGTTATCCCCTACTCGGGGACCCTGCGAGACCAGCCCTTCAACGTACTGGTGTCGGTCATGCGCGGCAATGCCTGGTTCATCAAGACCGGGCCAATTGCACCCGGCCCCCAACGTGTCAACGGCGAGATGTTTCATGGATTCTTGCATAATCTGGGCAAGGTCATGGAATACCGCTTGAGCGCGACGGTGAACCAGGCACAGTGCTCCCTGAAATCCAATGCCGTAAGCGCCGACCCCGTGAAACTGGGTGATCACACCCTTGCTGACTTCACAGGGGTAGGTACCACGACCGCGTCCGTCCCGTTCCATATCACGCTCAGTGATTGCGAAGACGCCAGCGCCCCCAATCCAGCGGCCGCGAATGTGTACATCGAACTGGATGGCGCCAACGGCTCGGTACCGACCGTTCCGGCCGAGGGGCGCTTCAGCCTGGGTGCCGCTTCCGATGCCGCCGGGGTTGAAATTCAACTACTGCGCAGCGATGGAACGCCCATGCCACTGCAATCCGACGAGCTGGTCAAGCCAGTCAGTATTGGCATCACCCAGCTGGACTTTCAGGCACGCTATTACCAGAGCGCACCGGTGGTAACGCCAGGCTTGGCCGAAGGAGGCTTGACCTTTACCGTAAGCTACAAATAACACGCAAAAAAAGGCCACAGGGCGAATACCCTGCGGCCTTTGTCACGATAAGAATAAATGGTCAGAAACGAAAAAAGACGCCTAAGCGTCTTTTTTTGAAGGTTTGCAAGGTTGGATTCAGCCTTGCATACCTGTATTTGGAGCGGGAAACGAGACTCGAACTCGCGACCCCGACCTTGGCAAGGTCGTGCTCTACCAACTGAGCTATTCCCGCATTTGGCGTCCCCTAGGGGACTCGAACCCCTGTTACCGCCGTGAAAGGGCGGTGTCCTAGGCCACTAGACGAAGGGGACACAACACTTTTCAGTGCACCAGCACATGAACCTCACGATTCAGCCTGGATTTTCTTTTCCTGCCGCGCCACAAGGCGTTGCCGGAGAAACTGGAGCGGGAAACGAGACTCGAACTCGCGACCCCGACCTTGGCAAGGTCGTGCTCTACCAACTGAGCTATTCCCGCATTGGCGTCCCCTAGGGGACTCGAACCCCTGTTACCGCCGTGAAAGGGCGGTGTCCTAGGCCACTAGACGAAGGGGACACGCTGCAAGCATTCACATGCTGCTTTCACTCCCTGCTGCGTTTCGCTGTGTGCTTTACGCTGCAAGTGGCGCGCATTCTATGGATGCCTTGGCAGGTCGTCAACCCCTTTGTAGAAATTTATTTAAATCAATGACTTCCACCCTTCGGGCCGGCCACGGCAAGGGGCGTCCGAGGATTGGCGTTGATTTTCTGACGCAGCCCAAGCAAAGTGCCATCAGGCTTTAGATAACGCAGCCCGAGCCGACACAGAGTCGTCCGCCAGGCTGCGCTGTTCGCCCCTCGGCGAACTCACTACACTCAATAAAGCAAAACTTCTTGATGAGGCGTTAAAGGTGACACCACTTCTGATCACTCTGCTCATCGTGGCGGGCATCGCGTTGCTGATCGTGATCGGCTACCTCAACAACGTGGTCGAAAACAGCAAGCTCGAACGCGCCCGGTTGAAGGTCGAGCTGGCCGACCGTGTACGCCGCTGTGGCGAAATCACCGAAACCTTCCCAGGCCAGTTCATGACGCCAGCGCTGAAGCTGATGCTCGCCCGGCTCGAGCTCAACCTCAACCAGCGCCAGTTGGCACTGGACAAGCACAACGGCGACCTGAAAGCGCGCATCGCCGAGCTCGAAGGCCTGGTCGCCAAGGGTGAGCAGATTCCGGTTAACAACCCGCCAAGCCCGATCCAGACCGAGGTCAAGGCCAAGGACGTGCGGTTTCTGCTTGAGGCACTGCACACCCAGATCGTCCGCGCCACCCAGGAAAACGTCCTGCAAACCAACGAGGGCAAGTATTGGGTAAAGGAAATCCGCCATATCCTGGTGCTGCTGCATATCGAGTTCTTCAACAACCTCGGCCAGCAGGCCCTGCAACAGGAACAACCCGGCCAGGCACGCCTGGCGTTCGAACGGGGCGTGCAGTACCTGCGCAAGCAGCCTGAGCCGAAGCTCTACGAAGAGCAGCTGACTTATCTGGAAAAACTGTTGGCGCGGGCCAATGCCCAGGTGCTGGACAAGATGGAGCCGGCCGAGAATGACGAGAACGCGCTGACCCAAGGGCTCAAGACCGATGAAGAAGAGACCTGGAAGAAGCGCGTCATCTACGACTGAGCGCGGAAGCTGGTGAGCAGCCTTGGGGCGCGAAAAGGCAGCTCGCCAGCTTCAGTCATTCTGGTGAATACCCCGACGCTGCGGTCTCAGCAGTCGGTCAAGTCGAGAAAAATCGCTGCCAAACGCTCCAGCCCCACCTGATCCGCCTCACTGAAACGCGCAAGCTTCGGGCTGTCCAGGTCCAGCACGCCAATCAGCCTGCCCTCCTTGACCAGCGGAATCACCAACTCACTGTTTGACGCACTGTCACAGGCGATATGCCCTGGGAATGCGTGCACGTCCTCCACGCGCTGGGTCTGACGCGTTGCCGCCGCCGCCCCGCACACGCCCTTGTCGAACGGGATGCGCACGCAGGCCACCTGCCCCTGGAACGGGCCGAGCACCAGTTGTTCGTTGCGATTGAGGTAGAACCCCGCCCAGTTCAGGTCATCCACCTGGTGGTAGAGAAACGCGGAAAACTGCGCGGCATTGGCGATGAAGTCGCGCTCGTCGGCGAACAGCGCCTGCACTTGCGCAGCCAGCAGGTCATAGCCATCGAGGCCAGTGCCGCTGGCGTTGAGGTCGATCATTTATTTCTGCTCCAACAATTGCAGCCCGACCCAATAGCGGGCGAACTGATAGGCACAACGGCCATTACGGTTGCCGCGCCCGGTTGCCCAGCGCACGGCGAGAATATCCAGGGCTTCGTCACGCTGCCAGCGCAACCCGGCCTTGGCGGCCAACTGGCCGATCCAATGTTCCACCACATTGAGGAAGTGGTCCTGGGTGAAGGGGTAGAACGACAGCCACAGGCCAAAACGGTCGGACAACGCGATCTTGTCCTCCACCGCTTCACTGGGGTGCAGCTCGCCATCGACGCGCTTCCAGTTTTCGTTGTCGCTCTCTTTTTCCGGGACCAGGTGGCGGCGGTTCGAGGTGGCGTACAGCAGCACGTTGTCCGGGGCTTGCTCCAGCGAGCCGTCGAGCACGCTCTTGAGCACCCGGTAGTCGCCCTCCCCTGCTTCGAACGACAGGTCGTCGCAGAACAGGATGAAGCGCTGCGGCAGCGTCTGCAGTTGTTCGACCACACGCGGCAGGTCGGCCAGGTGATCGCGCTCGATTTCGATAAGGCGCAGACCGGCACCGGCATGTTCGGCCAGCAGCGCACGCACCAGCGACGACTTGCCAGTACCGCGCGAGCCCCACAGCAAGGCATGGTTGGCCGGCAGACCGTTGATGAACTGATGGGTGTTGCGGCCCAGCTGGTCGCGCTGCTGGTCGACGCCGATCAGGTCGCTCAGGCGGATGTCGAGGCTGACCTCCAGCGGCATCAGGTAACCGGTGCGGCCGTCGCGCTGCCAGCGGGCGGCCAGGGTGGTATGCCAGTCGATGTCCGGGCGTGGTGCTGGCAACAGGGGTTCAAGACGCGCCAGTACCGATTCGGCGCGTTCCAGGAAAGCATACAAGCGGGCGTCCATGACGACTCCTAGCAAGACAACATGAGTTTTACGGCGGTACCGGCCCTGTCGCGAACAATCCAGCCCCCTGAAAGGTGGCTACGGCCTGTATAAGCGGGTCTACCCGCGAAGACACCGGTACAACCAACAACAATCAAGTTTGAATGTTTGACAGACCCGCCAGCAGCCGGGGCTGATCGGCTATGCTTGCGCAGCGCAAGGGACATGAAACCGGCTCGGGACCCATGGATATCAAGTTCACCAATCGCCTGTCATACAAGCAAGCCCGGTTGACAGTCCTGGTCGGCTTCATCCTGGGAACATTGCTCAGTCTCATCCAGATCGGCATTGATTATGCCAGTGAAGACGCGTCCATCAACCGCGAAGTGCAGGCGTTGCTACAGATCAGCCACAACCCGGCCTCGCGCATCGCCTACAACATCGACGCCGAACTGGCCCTGGAGCTGACCCGTGGCCTGCTGCAATCGCCAGCCGTCATCCGCGCGCGGCTGATCGACAACAACGACACCGTACTGGCCGACGTGCAACGCTCGCGCCTGGAGGACCGCTACCGGCCGCTGAGTGACTTCCTGTTCGGCGAACAGCGCCAGTTCCAGGACCGCCTGTTCCTGACCCACATGCCCAACGAGTACCTGGGCACCCTCTACCTGGACGTGGACACCTACGCCTTCGGCAGCCGCTTCCTCGACCGCGCCGGCGTCACCCTGGTCAACGGTTTCGCCCGCAGCCTGGTGCTTACCGGCATCCTCCTGGCCCTGTTCTACTTCATGCTGACCAAACCCCTGGTGACCGTCATCGGCGCGCTCAGCAACGACGCGGGCCAACGCAGGCAAACCCGGGTGGACTGCCCGCACGGTCACGAAAAAGACGAGATCGGCGTATTGGTGAAGGTCGCCAACCAGCAGTTCGTCAGCATGGCCACCGAAATCCAGCAGCGGCGCAGTGCCGAGAACCGCCTCACCCAGTACCTCAATGAACTGGAAGACATCGTCTCGTCGCGCACCACTGAGCTGAAGGCCAGCAACAGTCGCCTGAGCCAGTTCAACCAGGAACTGGAAGAAGCCCGCCAGCGTGCCCTGGACATGGCCCAGGCCCGCGCCGCCTTCCTGGCCAACATGAGCCACGAGATCCGCACCCCGCTCAACGGCATGCTCGGCATGATCGCCCTGGCCCTGGACAGCCCGCTGGCCGGCGAGCAGCGCCAGCAGCTGTCGATCGCCCACGACTCGGGCAAGGTACTGGTCGAGCTGCTCAACGATATCCTCGACCTGTCCAAGTTCGATGCCGGCCAGCTGGAGCTAGAGCGCATTCCGTTCGACATGGCCGCGATGATCGAGGACACCGCCAACCTGCTGTCGCAGAATGCCGCGCAAAGCGTCGAACTGACCTGCCTGATCGCCAACGACTTCCCCAGCATGGTACTCGGCGACCCGACACGCGTGCGGCAGATCGTCAGTAACCTGTTGTCCAACGCGCTGAAGTTCACCCGTTTCGGCCGCGTCGACGTGCGCCTGAGCGTCATCGTCGGCGGTGTGCGCCTGGAAGTGCACGACACCGGCATCGGCATTCCCGAGGAAGCCCAGGCGCGCATCTTCCAGCCCTTCATCCAGGCAGGCGCCGGCATTACCCGACAGTACGGCGGCACCGGCCTGGGCCTGGCGCTGACCCGCAACCTGTGCAAAGCCATGCAAGGGCACCTGCACATCCAGTCCGAGGCGGGCTTCGGCAGCCGCTTCAGCGCCGACCTGCCACTGGCCGCGCACACCGAAGCCATCGCGCCAGCGCCGCTGCACGGCCAGGTGGTGGCCCTGACCCGCGCCGGCAGCGGCCTGGGCGAACTGCTGCAGAGCCTGTTGCCCGCCTGGGGCCTGCACTACAGCCGTCATGACGATGCCAGCAACGTGCGGATGAAAGCCGTCGACGTGCTGATCACCGATGACCTGGACCACCTGCAGGACCTGCGCCCAGCCTTCAAGGCGCCGATTCTGCTGGTGACCGCCTATGGCAATTTCCTGCCCAGCGAACAGTCCAGCCTGCTCGCCCCGTTACATCAACTGGCCCGTCCGCTGGCGCGCAATCCGCTGTACCAGATGCTGCGCCGCACCCTGCAAGGACAGGCCCCCGAACATCCACTGGCCAACCCCAGCGCCACACTTGAGGAAGGCCGCGCGCGCATTCTGTTAGTGGAGGACAATCCGGTGAACCAACTGGTGGCCAAGGGCATGCTGGCCAAGCTCGGTTGCCAGGTGCAGCTCGCCACCCAAGGCGCCGAGGCGCTGGAGATGCTCGAGGAAAATCAGTTCGACATGGTGCTGATGGACTGCAACATGCCGGTGATGGACGGCTACGAAGCCAGCCGGCGGATTCGTCAGAGCGGTCGCTGGCCTGAGCTGCCCATCGTCGCGCTGACTGCCAATGCCATGCCCGAGGAGCGCGAGCGCTGCCGCGCGGCGGGCATGAACGACTATCTGGCCAAGCCGTTCCGCCGCGAGGAGCTGTTGGCGCTGATCGACCATTGGGTACCGGTCAACGGCTGAGCAAACGCTCGATGTCTGCCTCCAGGGCCTGGGGCTTGGTGGTTGGCCCGTAGCGCTTGACCTTGCCGCTGGCCGGGTCGAACAGGAACTTGGTGAAATTCCACTTGATCTTCTGGGTGCCCAGCAGGCCTGGGGCGCGCTGCTTGAGCTCGACGAACAGCGGGTGGGCGCCAGGGCCGTTGACGTCGATCTTGCGAAACAGTGGGAAGCTCACGCCGAAATTGCGCTCGCAGAACTGCGCGATTTCCCGCGAATCGCCCGGTTCCTGCTGGCCGAACTGGTTGCACGGGAAGCCCAGCACCACCAGCCCACGATCACGGTACTGCTGCCATAGCTGCTCCAGGCCCTTGTACTGCGGGGTGAAGCCGCATTGGCTGGCGGTGTTGACCACCAGCAGTGCCTTGCCGGCGAAGTCGCCCAGCACCTTGTGCTCACCGCCCAGGGTCACGCAGGGAATGTCGAGTATCGATCCAGCCATGTTCAGCTCCGTTCAGTCACGCGGCTTGAGGTCCAGGCACACCGAATTGATACAGTAGCGCAGCCCGGTCGGTGGCGGGCCGTCGGGGAACACATGGCCCAGGTGGGCATCGCAGCGGGCGCACGTGACCTCGGTGCGAATCATGCCGTGGGAGGTGTCGCGGATTTCGATCATCGCGCTGTCTTCGATCGGCTGGTAGAAGCTGGGCCAGCCACAGCCGGAATCGAACTTGGCCTGTGCGTCGAACAATGGCAGGTCGCAGCAGATGCAATGGTAGATGCCGTCGCGCCGTTCGCTGTTGTACTTGCCGCTGAACGGCCGCTCAGTGCCCTTGAGACGGCACACCTGGTACTGGGCCGGGTCGAGCATGGCACGCCATTCTTCAAGGGTTTTGTCGATCTTTTGCATAAGGTGACCTCGGCAGGCTGAATTTCACGCTGCGCCGTCTTTTCCAGGGCGCGGGTGGCACGTATATTAGTCGGCTTCGTGTGCAAGGCTCCAAGTCTGGCACCCGCGCCCCGCCCTTTCAAACCTTTCGACGGCGGCGCCTGCGACTTCTCAATCGGGATCACATCATGCAGTTCAGCAAATCGAACAAGCTCGCCAATGTCTGCTACGACATTCGCGGCCCAGTGCTCAAGCACGCCAAGCGCCTGGAAGAGGAAGGCCATCGCATCCTCAAGCTGAACATCGGCAACCCGGCGCCGTTTGGCTTCGAGGCACCGGACGAAATCCTCCAGGATGTGATCCGCAATCTGCCCACCGCCCAGGGCTACAGCGACTCCAAGGGCCTGTTCAGCGCGCGCAAGGCGGTGATGCAGTACTGCCAGCAGAAGCAGATCGAAGGCGTCGGTATCGAGGACATCTACCTCGGCAACGGTGTGTCCGAGCTGATCGTGATGTCGATGCAGGCCCTGCTCAACAACGGCGACGAAGTGCTGATCCCAGCGCCCGACTACCCGTTGTGGACCGCTGCGGTCAGCCTGGCCGGCGGCAAACCGGTCCACTACCTGTGCGACGAGCAGGCCGACTGGTTCCCGGACCTGGAAGACATCAAGGCCAAGATCACGCCGAACACCAAGGCCCTGGTGATCATCAACCCGAACAACCCGACCGGCGCGGTGTACTCCAAGGAACTGCTGCTGGGCATGCTGGAACTGGCGCGCCAGCACAACCTGGTGGTGTTCTCGGACGAAATCTACGACAAGATCCTCTACGACGAGGCCGTGCACATCAGCACCGCCTCGCTGGCCCCGGACTTGCTGTGCCTGACCTTCAACGGCCTGTCCAAATCGTACCGGGTCGCTGGCTTCCGCTCCGGCTGGCTGATCATCTCCGGGCCCAAGCAGCATGCCCAGAGCTACATCGAAGGTATCGACATGCTGGCCAACATGCGCCTGTGCGCCAACGTGCCCGCCCAGCATGCCATCCAGACCGCCCTGGGCGGCTACCAAAGCATCAACGACCTGGTGCTGCCACCAGGGCGCCTGCTGGAGCAGCGCAACCGCACCTACGAGTTGCTCAATGCCATCCCAGGCGTGAGCTGCGTCAAGCCCATGGGCGCGCTGTACGCGTTCCCGAAGATCGACCCGAAAGTGTGCCCAATCCACAACGACGAGAAGTTCGTGCTCGACCTGCTGCTGTCGGAAAAGCTACTGATCGTTCAGGGCACCGCGTTCAACTGGCCGTGGCCGGACCACTTCCGCGTGGTGACCTTGCCACGTGTGGATGACCTGGAGCAGGCGATTGGCCGCATCGGTAATTTCCTGAAGGGGTATTCGCAGTAGGGTCGGCTTGGGGTTCGTGGCGGCGCGTGGATCGAGCGCCGCCCGCGCGGCGCATCGCGAGCATGGCTCGCTCCTACGCTTGCTTAGGGCCATGAAACAACGTCCGACAGCCCTCTCAGCATGTTTCTTACATCCTGCAACGCTCTAGCTCACAGCCCCCGCGATATCCTCTGCCATACTCCGCCGTACACAGTTTGAAATAGTCGCCCGATTGAATCGGCGCGACAGGCCCCTTATATACCCCGCATACGCAACGAACTCATCCGTCAGGAGAACGTAACAACCATGATGCGCATTCTGTTGTTTGTAGCCACCAACCTTGCGGTGGTGCTGGTTGCAAGCATTACCCTGAGCCTGTTCGGTTTCAACGGGTTCATGGCCGCCAATGGGGTTGACCTCAACCTCAGCAGCCTGCTGGTCTTCTGCGCCGTGTTCGGCTTCGCCGGTTCGCTCGTTTCGCTGTTCATCTCCAAGTGGATGGCGAAGATGACCACCGGCACCCAGATCATCACCCAGCCGCGCACCCGTCACGAACAGTGGCTGTTGCAGACTGTCGAGGAGCTGTCCCGCGAGGCCGGCATCAAGATGCCCGAGGTGGGTATCTTCCCAGCTTACGAGGCAAACGCCTTCGCCACCGGCTGGAACCGCAACGACGCGCTGGTCGCCGTATCCCAAGGCCTGCTGGAGCGCTTCTCGCCCGATGAAGTGCGTGCCGTGCTGGCCCACGAAATCGGCCACGTGGCCAATGGCGACATGGTGACCCTGGCGCTGGTGCAAGGCGTGGTAAACACCTTCGTGATGTTCTTCGCCCGGATCATCGGCAACTTCGTCGACAAGGTCATCTTCAAGAACGAGGAAGGCCAGGGTATCGCCTATTACGTGGCCACCATCGTCGCCGAGCTGGTGCTGGGCATTCTGGCCAGCATGATCGTGATGTGGTTCTCGCGTCGCCGCGAATACCGCGCTGACGAAGCTGGCGCACAACTGGCCGGTACCAACGCCATGATCGGCGCCCTGCAGCGCCTGCGCGTGGAGCAAGGCCTGCCGGTGCACATGCCTGACACCATGCGTGCCTTCGGCATCAACGGCGGCCTGAAGCATGGCCTCGCTGGCTTGCTGATGAGCCACCCGCCACTGGAAGACCGCATCGAGGCGCTGCGTCGCCGCGGTTGATGGGTCGAGGTATGAAAAGGGCGACTCAAGTCGCCCTTTTTTTACGCCTACCTCTCCCCACCAACACCTGTGGGGACGGGCTTACCCGCAAAGCGTCCGGGACCTGCGCGCTATCGATCAAAACCCTAGCCGATAGGCGCGCTCCAGCAAGCTCGCGATTCCAGCCTGGCGAAACTTCGGACTTTCCTCGATCACCTCGACGGCCTCCAACGCCTCCACCTTCCAAGCGCAAAAGCCGCGCCGCACCTCTTCATCCCCCACCGAAAACGGCGGCCCCTCCAGCTTGGCCTGGTCATAGTCCAGTGTCACCAGCAGCCCTCGACCACCAGAAGGCAGGATATTCGACAGCATCGCCATGTACCGCTCCCGCATCTCAGGGGGCAAGGCAATCAGCGCGGCCCGGTCGTAGAGCCCGACACAGTCGACGACATCCTCGGCCTGCAAGGCGAAGACATCCCCGCACAACACTTGCACCGCGCCGGCCTGCCAGAGCTCGAATACGCCCTGCTGCGATACCTCGGCCGACAACCCCTGCTCGCGGAAGAAGTCTTCCACCGCCCGCCGCGACAACTCCACCCCCAACACCCGGTGCCCCTGCCCTGCCAGCCACGCCAGGTCCAGGCTCTTGCCACACAGCGGCACCAATACCCGACTACCGGGTGCCAACCCCAACGCTGGCCAATACCGCTGCAGATAGGGGTTGACCTGGGCCTGGTGAAAACCGATCTGGTTGTCGGCCCACTTGCGATGCCAGAACGCCGCGTCCATCTTTCCTCCTGGTTATTCGATAGATAACGCTAAAATCTTATATTGGAATTCGATCTGTATCTGATCGAAGATGTCAGCATCTTAACCGCCAGGACACCACCATGCTGCCCAGCCTGTTCATTTCCCACGGCTCCCCCATGCTCGCCCTGCAACCCGGCGCCAGCGGTCCGGCCCTGGCTGGTCTGGCCAACGCCTTGCCACGGCCAAAGGCGATCGTGGTGGTGTCGGCGCACTGGGAAAGCCGCGAACTGCGGGTGACCGGCAGTGCGCAACCAGGGACCTGGCATGACTTCCATGGCTTCCCCGCCGCGCTGTATGCGGTGCAGTACCCGGCGCCGGGCGAACCTGGCCTGGCCGGCCAGGTCAGCGAACGGTTGACCAAGGCCGGCCTGCCTGCCCGCCTGGACCCGCAGCGACCGTTCGACCATGGTGCTTGGGTACCGCTGTCGCTCATGTACCCGGATGCGGGCATTCCGGTAATTCAGGTTTCACTGCCCAGCCACATGGGCCCGGCGCTGCAGATCAAGGTCGGCCAAGCGTTGGCGGGGCTGCGAGAGGAAGATGTGTTGCTGATCGGTTCGGGCAGCATCACCCACAACCTGGGCGAGTTGGACTGGCACGCCGGGCCGGATGTGATCGAGCCTTGGGCGTTGGCCTTCAGGGACTGGGTGGTGGCGCGCCTGGCCGAGGATGACCAAGCTGCATTGCTGGATTACCGGCACCAGGCGCCGTTTGCGGTGCGCAACCATCCCAGCGATGAGCATTTGCTGCCGCTGTTCTTTGCCCTGGGGGCCGGAAAGCGGTTTGCCGTGGTGCACCAGGGGTTCACCTTGGGGGCCCTGGGGATGGACATTTATCGATTCGACTGAAGGGACCTCTTGCCGGCAGGCCGCCGCCTGCCGGTAAAGCTGAGCGTGCAGGCAAAAAAATCCCCGACCTAGGCCGGGGATTTTTTCATGGCGCCAGGATCAGTCCTCGCGGTAGCGGCGCAGCTTCAGCTGCTTGCCCGCCACACGGGTGTCCTTGAGCTTGGACAGCAGACGCTCCAGGCCGTCTTCCGGCAGTTCGATCAGGCTGAAGCTGTCACGAACCTGGATCCGGCCGATGGCGTCGCGAGCCAAGCCGCCCTCATTGAGGATCGCACCCAGCAGGTTCTTGGCGGCGATACCGTCACGGGCACCCAACGCGGTACGGCAACGAACGCGACCTTCAGCCAGCGGCATCGGCGCGCGACGCTCGCGGTCACCACGCTCACTGCGCTCACCACGGTCGCCACGCTCACCACTGCGCTCACGCGGGGTGAAGCTTGGCACCAGCGGCTGCTCACGCTCGACAGCCGCCAGATCCAGAGCCTGGCCATTGGTGGCCTTGCGCAGCAGGGCCGAGGCCAGTGCGCGTGGGCTGCAGCCGAGGTCGGCGGTCAGACGGTCGAACAGTTCGCCATGGGTGGCTTCCGCTTCGGCCACCAGCGGCGCCAGGCTCGAAGTCAGCTTCTTGATGCGGGCATCCAGTACGGCCTGCGCGTTCGGCAGACGGGCCTCGGCCACTTTCTGACCGGTTACACGTTCGATCACCTGGAGCATGCGACGCTCACGCGGGGTAACCAGCAGCAGCGCACGGCCATCGCGGCCAGCACGGCCGGTACGACCGATACGGTGAACGTAGGACTCTGGGTCGTACGGCATGTCCACGTTGAATACGTGGGTGATGCGCGGAACATCCAGACCACGGGCCGCGACGTCGGTGGCGACGACGATGTCCAGACGGCCATCCTTGAGCGAGTCGATGACGCGCTCACGCTGGTTCTGGGCGATGTCGCCGTTCAGCGCGGCAGCCTTGTAGCCCTTGGCTTCCAGGGCGGAGGCCAGGTCCAGGGTGGCTTGCTTGGTGCGTACGAAGGCGATCAGCGCATCGAATTCTTCCACTTCCAGCAGACGCAGCACAGCCGGGATCTTCTGGTCGGCGTGGACCATCAGGTGGGCCTGATCGATCGCGGTGACGGTCTGGGTCTTGCTCTGGATCTTGACGTGCTTCGGCTCGCGCAGGTGGCGCTCGGCGATGCTGCGGATCGAAGACGGCAGGGTGGCGGAGAACAGCACGGTCTGGCGCGATTCAGGGATGGCGTCGAAGATCACTTCGAGGTCGTCCATGAAGCCCAGCTTGAGCATCTCGTCCGCTTCGTCCAGTACCAGGTACTGAACGGTGGACAGGACTTTCTCGTCGCGGCGCAGGTGGTCGCACAGGCGGCCAGGGGTAGCGACGACGATTTGCGCGCCGTTACGGATGGCACGCAGTTGTGGGCCCATCGGGGCACCACCGTACACGGCCACGACGTTAACGCCCGGCATCTGCTTGGCGTAGGTTTCGAATGCGGTAGCTACTTGCAGCGCCAACTCACGGGTTGGCGCAAGGATCAGGGCTTGCGGTTCGCGCTTGCTCACGTCGATCTTGTTGAGGATCGGCAGGGCGAAGGCAGCGGTCTTGCCGGTGCCAGTCTGCGCCTGGCCGATCATGTCGTGACCGGCGAGGATGATCGGGATCGACTGTTGCTGAATGGCGGACGGCTCTTCGTAGCCGGTAGCCAGTACGGCAGCAACAATGTTCGGATTGAGTTCGAGAGCGGCGAATCCGCCGGTTTCCTGGGTCATGGGTCTGCCTCTAGGTGCATCCGCAAAGACCCATGCTCCAAAGCTGCACATGCCTTGAAAGACCAAACGGTCACCCAGGCAGCTTTGGCGGCGGGGATTTGCGAAAACGATTGAAAATGAATACGTGGGAAGGTCCGCCTAGCGGACGCGCAGCCGAAGCTGGACTCGGAGGATTTGCACCACCTGATTTTGAGGTCCGCTAAAAGACCGGCGCGTACTATACCCGAATTGAAGGGGACAGTGAGGAAATTTTTCAGTTTGGGTAGCCAGTATCAGGCCATCAATCGATACCGGCTGAAACGTTTTTCTCCAGCAGCCCCCTTCCTGCCCCGCTTCCGAAGAGCCCACTGCCCTGGAGCACGGCGCAGTCCCCGTAGGAGCGGGTTTACCCGCGAAGAGCGCAACACGGTTTCAGGTCGCTGGCCGAATCTCCTGGATCAGGCTCTCCAGGCTATACCCCAGGCGTGGCGCCAGCGCTTCGGCGCGTGCCCGCACCTCGTCCAGGTCCAACGCCTGCTCGAGGTCCGACGGCACCAGCAGGATGACGTTGCCCTCCTTCACCGGCAACTCCCAGTAATGCCGATGGTAGAGGCCGCGCAGCAACGCCGCACCCAGCGGCCGGCCATCGTCGTTGGCCCACTGGTTGATCACCAGCCAACCGCCGGGGTTGAGTTGCTGCTGACAGTTTTCCAGGAACCGCCAGGCCAGGTGCCCGACACCCGGCCCGTGATCGGTGTACAGGTCAACGAAGATCAGGTCGGCTTTTTCCGCGCTCGGCAGCAACTCGAGGGCATCGCCGATACGCACGTAAAGCCGCGGATCATCGTCCAGCCCGAGGTACTCCATGGCCAGGCGCGGCACATCCGGGCGCAGTTCGATGGCTTCGATGTCCTCCAGCGGCAGGAATTTCATGCAGGCCTGGGTCAGGGTACCGGCCCCCAACCCCAGGAACAGCGCACTCTCTGGCTGTGCGTGGCACAGCGCCCCCACCAGCATGGCACGGGTGTAGTCGTACTCCAGCCAGCTGGGGTCGGCGGTGAACACGCAGCTTTGCTCGATCGCATCGCCGAACTCGAGAAAACGGTAGTCGTCCACCTCGTACACGCTGATCACGCCAAAGGCATCTTCGACCCGGGCCAGTAGCCGCTCTTCCCGCTCCGTCGCCATCACTGCCACCTGCCCACACAAAAACGCGCATTGTCCGTCAACACCTGCAACGCAACAAGCGCACCGCCAACTGTTACCATGACGAACAGCCTACAACCGACAAGACCGAGCCTGTGATGAACCAACCGTGGAGCCCTGACAGCTGGCGTGCCCTGCCGATCCAGCAGCAACCGACCTACCCCGACGCCGCGCACCTGCTGAAGGTCGAGCAGACCCTGGCCAGCTACCCGCCGCTGGTGTTCGCAGGCGAAGCGCGCGAGCTGCGTCGACAGTTCGCCGAGGTCACCGAAGGCCGGGCCTTCCTGTTGCAAGGTGGCGACTGCGCCGAAAGCTTCGCCGAGTTTTCGGCCGCGAAGATCCGCGACACCTTCAAGGTGCTGCTACAGATGGCCATTGTCATGACCTTCGCCGCCGGCTGCCCGGTGGTCAAGGTCGGGCGCATGGCCGGGCAGTTCGCCAAGCCTCGCTCCGCAGGCGATGAAACCATCGGCAACGTCACCCTGCCCGCCTACCGCGGCGACATCGTCAACGGCATCGGGTTCGACGAGAAAAGCCGCGTGCCGGACCCGGAGCGCCTGCTGCAGGCGTACCACCAGGCCACCGCCACCCTCAACCTGCTGCGCGCCTTCGCCCAGGGCGGTTTCGCCGACCTGCATCAGGTGCACAAGTGGAACCTGGACTTCATCGCCAACTCGGCGCTGGCCGACAAGTACCACCAGTTGGCCAACCGCATCGACGAGACCCTGGCCTTCATGCGCGCCTGCGGCCTGGACAGCGCCCCACAACTGCGCGAAACCAGTTTCTTCACCGCCCATGAAGCGCTGCTGCTCAACTACGAAGAGGCCTTCGTGCGTCAGGACAGCCTGACCGGTGACCACTACGATTGTTCGGCGCACATGCTGTGGATCGGCGACCGTACCCGCCAGTTGGATGGTGCCCATGTCGAGTTCCTGCGCGGCGTGCACAATCCGATCGGGGTGAAGGTCGGGCCGAGCATGAACCCTGAAGAACTGATCCGCCTGATCGACATCCTCAACCCGGACAACGACCCGGGCCGGCTGAACCTGATCGTGCGCATGGGCGCCGGCAAGGTGGGTGACCACCTGCCGGGGTTGATCCGCACCGTCGAGCGCGAGGGGCGCAAGGTGCTGTGGAGCTCCGACCCGATGCACGGCAACACCATCAAGGCCAGCAGCGGCTACAAGACCCGTGACTTTGCGCAGATCCTGGACGAGGTGAAACAGTTCTTCCAGGTGCACCAGGCCGAAGGCAGCCATGCGGGCGGGATTCATATCGAGATGACCGGACAGAACGTCACCGAATGCATCGGCGGCGCCCGGCCGATCACCGAAGACGCGCTCTCAGACCGCTATCACACCCATTGCGACCCACGCATGAATGCCGACCAGTCACTGGAGCTGGCGTTCCTGATCGCCGAGACGCTCAAGCAAGTGCGGCGCTGAGCGGGAGCGGTTGGCTGAAAGCGGGGGCGTTCGTGAGAGCGAGCGCCGCCCGCGCGGTGCATCGCGAGCAAGGCTCGCTCCTACGTTTGTTTCCGGCCAGCACAGGCTCTTACCCTCATTTACGCAGCGGATCGTCCCAGAAATGCCGATCCGCCTCTTGCTGGATATCGGCCCGGCTCAACCCCAAGTCCTGCAATGTCGCGTCACTGAGGCGAGCCAACTCCTGACGCTGGCGATACAACTGCAGCCAGCGCGCCAAACGCTCGATCGCCACATGCCACAGGTGGTTCAGGGAAAAGGTGGTGTGCTCGATGCTGCTGACATGACCTTTCATCGTGAGGCCCTCCGTGTTGATGGCTCCAGTCTCATCCCAGGCTTAAGATCAATCCAACGAATGTTTCTGATGCCATGCATCTCGGAGATTGATGCAATGTCCCACTATCAGAGTCTCGATGCCGATGTGCTGCGCACCTTCGTCGCCATTGCCGAACAAGGCGGCTTCACCCGCGCCGGCGAGGTGGTCAACCGCACGCAGTCGGCAGTCAGCATGCAGATGAAGCGCCTGGAAGAAGACATCCTCCAACGCCAGCTTTTCGAGCGCGACGGCCGCCAGGTGCGCCTGACCGCCGAAGGGCAAGTGTTGCTGGGTT
This sequence comes from Pseudomonas taiwanensis DSM 21245, assembly GCF_000425785.1. Classification (GTDB taxonomy): domain Bacteria; phylum Pseudomonadota; class Gammaproteobacteria; order Pseudomonadales; family Pseudomonadaceae; genus Aquipseudomonas; species Aquipseudomonas taiwanensis. The sequence continues at coordinate 50,347 of NZ_AUEC01000021.1, read as the reverse complement.
ATGCCCGGCGCATCCTCAAGCTGCACGGCGAGGTGTTCAACACCCTGCGCATGCCACACATGGTCGGCGTGGTGCGTATCGGCACGCCGGACGATTATGCGATGCGTTTTCTGCCGACAATCCTGTCGAGTTTCGCCCAGGCTTACCCGCTGGTGCAGGTGGAAGTGCACTGCGACTCGTCCAAGCAACTGATGCTGCGCCAGGACTTGGACCTGACCATCGTCACCCGCGAGCCGGGTAACGAAGTCGGCCAGCTGCTGCGCCAGGAGCGGCTGGTCTGGGCCGCTGCCGAAGGCTTCTGCCCACACGAGCAGCGGCCCGTGCCATTGGCGTTGTTCAACACCGATTGCTTCTGCCGCGCCTGGACCTGCAATGCCCTGGAGGCCCAGGGCATCGACTACCGCATTGCCTACACAAGCCCCAGCCTGGCGGCGATCTTCGCCATCGTCACCGCTGGGTTGGCGGTGACAGCGCAGCTGCAGAGCCTGATTGGCGGTAATGTGCGCATTCTTGGCGAACAGAGCGGTTTGCCGCAGTTGCCGCTGGCCAATGTGATGCTGCTGCGCAATTCGCAGAGCCAGTCACCGATTACCGACTGCATGGCCGACTACATCGTGGAAGGGTTCAAATGACCGCGGGCCACCACTGTCGGCTATAGCTCGAACCCAAGCATCGCCGCGCACACCACCAGAAACACGCAGAACAACGCCCGTAGCACTTTCTCGGGCAGTGCATGGGCCAGCCGCACACCCCAACTGATGCTGAGCAAGCCCCCCACCGCCAGTGGTATGCCCACGCTCCAGCTCACGCTGTGGTGCACACCGTAGGTCAGCAAGGTCACCGCCGTGCTTGGCGCCGCCAAGGCCAGGGACAGCCCTTGGGCTACCACCTGGGTGGTACCGAACACACTGGTGAGGATCGGCGTTGCGACCACGGCCCCGCCTACCCCGAACAATCCCCCCATGGCGCCCGAGAAGCTGCCCAGCACACCCAGCCACGGCCAGGGGTAGCGCAGCTCGGCGGAGGGTGGCGCCACCTTGAGGAACATCCGCGCCACGTTCCAGATGGCCAGGGCCACCAGGAAGCCGACGAAGCCCAGGCGCATCGACTGCGCGTCGATCCCCACTGCCCAGATCGACCCTAACCAGGCGAACAGCAGGCTGCACAGTGACAGCGGCAATGCATGGCGCAGCTCGATGCGATTGCGCTGGTGATAACGCCACAGCGCCAGCAACACGTTAGGGACCACCATCACCAGCGCGGTGCCCTGCGCCAATTGCTGATCGAGGCTGAACAACACACCCAACGCCGGGATCGCGATCAACCCTCCACCAATGCCGAACAGCCCACCCAGGGTACCCAGGGCTGCGCCCAGCGCGACATACATCAACCACTCGATCATCAGGGCCTCATCCGCCTGTATTTGGAATTCAAGCATGCTACCCAGTCAGGGCTGGCGGGGAAACGCACAGCAACGCACAATGGCTATGCGTGTTTCGCAAAGCAGAGTCGCCATGAGCCCCGACACCCTGACCGAACAACTGAGCCTGTTTCTCGATGTGCTGGAAACCAGCAGCTTCTCGGCCGCCGCCCGCCGTCACCCGCTGACGCCCTCGGCGGTGGCGCGGCGCATCGACAACCTGGAAGCGGCCGTCGGTAGCCGACTGTTCGTGCGCAGCACCCATGCCGTGCGTGCCACCCCCGCTGGCAATGCCTTCGCCGAGCGCGCCCGGCGCATCATCGAAGAGCTGCGCCTGGCCCGTGCCGAGGCAGTGTCGTTGAGCAATGCCCCGGAAGGCTTGATTCGCATCGACGCCCCGGCGGCATTCGGCCGTCGTCACCTGGCGCCGGCCATCGCCGATTTCCTGGTGGCCTACCCTGGCCTGGATGTACAACTGCGCCTGATCGACAGTTTCGTCGACCTGCATGGCAGCCACTTGGGCGAGGTGGATTTGGTGCTGCGCGCCGGCCCCCTGGCCGACACCCGACTGGTCGCCACACCGCTGGCCTACATGGTGCGTATCGCCTGCGCCAGCCCCGCCTACCTGGCCAACCGTGGCGTACCGGCTTGCCCCAGCGAGCTACCTGACCACGACGGCCTGGACTGGGACGGGCTCGCGCCGCCGTTCGCCTGGCGCTTCACGGTCGCGGGACAAACCCGCCTGTATCGCCCGCAGCGCATGCGCATGGCCGCCAACAACGCCGAAACGCTGCTGTTCGGCGCACTGGCAGGCTTGGGTGTCGCGCACCTGCCCACCTGGCTGATCAGCGACTACCTGCTGCGCGGTGAACTGATACCGCTGTTCTGCGAAGGCGGCCTGCCCGAGCCTGAGTCCAGCGGCATCTACGCACTGCGCCTTGAACATGAAACGAACTCTCGCAGCCGTTTACTGCTCGAATTTCTCAAGAGCCGCTTCAGCCCGGTTCCACCTTGGGACTTGGCCTTGCGAAGCGAATTGCGCTGGTAATGAGCGCGCCAATCATCAGCGTGCTAGATTTTCACATTGATCAATTTCAAGGATCTGCATGAACGCCGACCCCAAAGCCCCCTGTGACGAGCTGCTGTTGGATAACCAGGTCTGCTTCGCCCTGCACTCCACCTCGTTGCTGATGACCAAGGTCTACAAGCCGCTGCTGCAGGCGTTGGGGCTGACCTACCCGCAGTACCTGGCCATGCTCGTGCTCTGGGAGCAGGACGGCCTGACCGTGGGCGAAATCAGCCAACGCCTGCTCACCGACCCCGGCTCGCTTACCCCCCTGCTCAAACGCCTGGAAAGCGAAGGTTTGCTCAAGCGCACCCGCAGTCGCGAAGACGAACGCGTCGTCCTGGTGCAACTGACCGACAAGGGCCGTGCCCTCCACCAGCAAGCGCGCAGCGTGCCCCAGTGCATCCTCAAGGCCAGCGGCCATAGCCTGGAACGCTTGCAGCAGCTGCAAGCCGAACTGCTGGAACTACGCGACAACCTGCAGAAGAACCTCTGAGGACTATGCTCTGAGGTGGCCGTTCGGATGAATGGTCAAAGATTTATCTTGCGCACTAACTAATTGCGCGCTAATTTAAATCCCGTACCCACTCAGCGCCCCGGCGCACATCACTCAAGCGAGGCTCAACATGCAAAAGGTCACTCCGCTGTACATCGCCGAAGCCACCTCCACTGGCGGGCGCGACGGTAAATCCCGCTCCAGCGACGGCAAGCTGGAAGTCAAGCTGAGCACCCCGAAGGAGCTGGGCGGCGCGGGCGGTGACGGCACCAACCCCGAGCAACTGTTCGCTGCCGGTTATTCGGCCTGCTTCATCGGCGCCCTGAAATTCGTCGCAGGTCAGGAAAAGAAAGCCCTGCCAGCCGATGCCTCGATCACCGCGAACGTGGGCATCGGCCAGATCCCAGGTGGCTTTGGCCTGGACATCGACCTGCACATCAACCTGCCAGGTCTGGCGCAGGCCGATGCCGAAGGTTTGGTCGAGAAGGCGCACAAGGTTTGCCCGTATTCCAACGCCACTCGCGGTAACGTGGATGTGCGGCTGCATGTGACGGTGTGATGGATGCGCGCAGCCTCTGACACAACAGAGGCTTGCGCGGTCCCTGCAAAAGCGAAGATCCGCCAGCGGGCGAGATTCTCGCAAGCAAAAAAAACCCGGCCAAGGCCGGGTTTTCTGCGTATCGCAAGAAGTCTTACTTCTTGGAACGGCCCTTGAAGCTGCCGTCGCGGGTATCGATATCGATCCACTCGTCGATTTCGATGAAGTCGGCAACCTGTACTTCGGTACCGTTGGCCAGCTTGGCAGGCTTCATGACCTTGCCCGAGGTGTCGCCGCGGGCAGCGTTCTCGGTGTAGACGACCTGACGGCTGATGGTGGTCGGCAGTTCAACCGATACCACTTTCTCTTCGTACATGGTCAGGGCGCAGATGTCCTGCATGCCTTCTTCGATGTACGGCAGAACGGCGTCGATGTCTTCGGCGTTCAGTTCGTACATGGTGTAGTCGGTGGTGTCCATGAAGGTGTAGGCGTCACCGCTGATGAACGACAGAGTCACTTCCTTGCGATCGAGGATCACGTCGTCCAGCTTGTCGTCGGCGAAGTAGACGGTTTCAGTCTTGTAGCCGGTCAGCAGGTTCTTCAGCTTGGTCTTCATGATCGCGCTGTTGCGACCGGACTTGGTGAATTCGGCTTTCTGTACCAGCCACGGGTCGTTGTCGATCCGCAGTACGGTACCGGGTTTCAGTTCTTTACCAGTTTTCATTACAAAGTATCCGAATCTGGATGGATTTATAAAAATCGAGGCCGCGTATCATAGCCAATTTCGGTAAAACTGTACCAGCGTCATGGCAAGGTCCGGCTGAGCGGCCTGTTTGGTGCACCAATGGCGGGCATGCGCCTGCAGCTCGTCCCAGTGGGCCAGCACCCCGCGCCACGGGGCGCCCATGTCGCGATGCATGTTCCAGGCACGCCAGAGCTCGACCAGTGCTTCACCGGCTTCTTCCGACAACCCATGTCGATAAATCGCCAAGAACGCTTCAAGTTTTTCCCAGTGAGCGTTCTCGTCCTGCACATAGATGTGCCACAGCAGCGGCCGCCCTGCCCACTGGGCGCGGACGAAGGAGTCTTCGCCCCGCACGGCATTGAAGTCACAGCACCAGAGCACGCGGTCGTAGTCGTCCTGGCTGACGAAAGGCAGCACCTGCACTGTCAACGCGCCTTTGCGGCGCAGGTCGCCCGGGGCCAACGATGCCTCCCCCAGCCAACCTTGCAGGTCACCCAGGATACGCCCCTCCGGCACCAGCAAGTGGGTGGGCCGCTCTGCCTCGGCCATGGCATCGAGCCAACCACTCAGCTGCGAGTTCTCGTAGGCGAACAGCGAAACCAAGCGGGCATCGGCCTGGGGGTGCACTCCCAGCCGGTTAAGGAACGCCTCGCGTAGCCCGGGGCTGGCCTCGAAGGCCTCTCGTTGCACAAGCAAGGAGGCTTCGCGCAGCAAGCCGCCGGTCTTGTCGCTGAAACCGGGAAAGAAAAACACCGTGCGCAGGCCGCTGGGCTGCGGCGAAGGCAAGCCATGGCAACCTTCCACCCAGTCCTCGGCGCTGAGGTATTCCAGGTTCAGCCATAACGTCGAAGTGGGCTTCAACCCGTCGATGTAGGCCGGCGGCAAGCGGCAGCCAAAGGCACCGATCACGACCTCAGGGGCGTTCACTGGCTGCCAGTCGGTCGGCCAGCGGCGCACGTCGACGCCTTGCTGCCACTGCTGGTCGGCCGCAGGGTCGGCGCCAGGGCACAGGCGCACGAAGGCCTGCAGGTCATCCACCCACAGGCGCACCGCCAGGCCGTGCTCGGCCACCAGTTGCCGGGCCAGGCGCCAGGTAACGCCGATGTCGCCATAGTTGTCGACGACGGTGCAGAAAATGTCCCAGGTGGCCTTCATGTGCCCTACCCTCGTCGTACGGAAAAGCAGCGGATTCTGCGCATAAATTGTCGCCGACAAAAGCACCGACGCTGAAAAAACCCTCGGTGCCATGCGACAATACCCGCTCGTCCCGCCTTGCCAGGAGGCCACCATGCCCCGCCACCGTGAACTGAAAATCACCCTGAAGCCACTGCAATTGATCCTGTGCGTGGCTTTCGGCCTGTGGCTGGGCGCCGTGGCCATCGCCCTGAGCCTATGGCTGGCCTTGCAGTATTGGCCCGACCAGGTGCAGCCGGTGGCCCAGGCCGTCGCCCCCACCTACGCGCACCCCGCTGCACCACCTGTGCAACCAGCCGATGCGCAAAGCGAGATGTTCGAACGCTACAAAGACATCCTGCAAAAGCAGGAAATGCAACAGGCCGCCGAAGCTGCCCAAGGCAACCCACGCAATCTCAACAGCCCCAAGTGCCAGTTCTGGCTGCAACAGAACCGCACCGCGCCAACCGACAAGAGCCAGGCCAATGTCCTGGAGTTCTGCTACTGACCATGAACAAAGCCGCCCTCCTTGCCCAGATCGTCGCCACCCTGGAACACGACATGGACGTGTTGCGTCGCGCTGCCCAAAGCGCCTACGAAACCGCCACGGCTGAAGAGAATATCGCCGAGAACAAGTACGACACCCTGGGCCTCGAGGCCTCGTACCTGGCCACCGGCCAGGCCCGGCGCACGGCCGAGATTCGTCAGGCATTGCTGACCTACCAGCAGTTGGTGCTGCGCGACTACGACCCGTCGCGCGGGGTACAGGTGAGCAACCTGGTGACGCTGGAGGATGAAGATGGCGCACGTCGGGTGCTGTTCCTCGGGCCGGAAGCCGCCGGGCTGAAGATCGGCGAGGGGGATGAACGGGTAACCGTCATTACCCCTCGGTCGCCTTTGGGCCAGCAACTGGTTGGCAAGCGGGTCGAGGATGAAATCATCCTGGGCAACCAGGCGCTGTTTATCGTCGAGGTCGACTGACAGTACTTTACCGCCGGCAAGCAGCGATTCCTTCACGTCGCCTGCAAGGCATCGAACCGCGTCGCCAACCCCTGCGCGGCGAACTGCTGCGCCACGAAATCGATGAACGCCCGCGTTTTGCCCGGCAGCAATTTGTGCCCGGCGTAGTACAGGCAGATGTGCCCGTCGTCCACGTACCAATCCGGCAGCACCCGCTGCAGCCTTCCGGCCTCCAGGTAGGGCACGGCGAACGGCAGGCTGACCAGGGCAACCCCCAGCCCCTGCTGCGCCACGGCGCAAGCGGCATCTGAGTCGCTCATGGTCATGGCCTGTCGCATCAGCAACGGCTGCTGGTCTTGCCAGCGGCTGGTCAACGGCCAGGAACGCACCCGACCGGTCTGCGGCGAACGGATGAAAATGCCATCGTGACGCTGCAATGACGGCGGACCGTCTATCGGCGCATGGCGCAGCAGGTACTCAGGTGCCGCCACCAGAACCCGATGGGCCGGGGTGAGCTTGCGCGCCACCACGCCCAGGGGCAGATCGAAGCCGCCACCAATGGCCGCATCGAAACCCTGGCCGATCAGGTCGACCTGACGGTTATCGAAATGCCAGTCCGGAGTGATCGCTGGGTATTGCCGCAGAAATTCGCCCAACAGCGGCACCACGTACAAGCGCCCGAACACCGTGCCCATGCTCACCCTCAGCAGCCCGGCAGGCTGGCCCTCGGCACTGGCCAGGTTGGCTATGGCGTGCTGGATGGTGCGAAAACTGTCGCTGACCTCGCCCAGAAAGCGCTGGCCGGCTTCGGTCAGGGTCAGCTTGCGCGTACTACGCTGGAACAGACGCACACCCAGGCGCGCCTCCAACTGGGCGACATGCTTGCCCACTGCGGCAGGCGTGAGGCTCAACCGGCGGGCCGCCTCGGCGAAGCTACCCACCTCGGCGCTACGGATAAAACACTCGATGGCGCTGAACGATTCCATGGCCATGATTGGCAACCAAAAGTTTACTCAGCTGATAGTGATTGCCATCTTATCAGCACCTAATCGACGACTGATACTGCGTCCATCCACGGCATACGGCCTGGCTTTCCACTGGAGATCACTATGTCCAAGCAACTCACACTCGAAGGCAAGGTCGCCCTGGTCCAGGGCGGCTCGCGCGGTATCGGCGCAGCGATCGTGCGGCGTCTGGCCCGTGAGGGCGCCAAGGTCGCCTTCACCTATGTCAGCTCCGCCGGCCCCGCCGAAGAGCTGGCCCGGGAAATCAACGCGCAAGGCGGCCAGGCACTGGCGCTGCGCGCCGACAGTGCCGATGCAGCCGCCGTGCAAATGGCTGTGGATGACACGGTAAAACAGCTCGGCCGCCTCGATATCCTGGTCAATAACGCCGGCGTGCTGGCGGTGGCGCCAATCACCGAGTTCGACCTCGCCGAATTCGACCGCATGCTGGCAGTCAACGTGCGCAGCGTGTTCGTCGCCAGCCAGGCGGCAGCACGCTACATGAGCGAAGGTGGGCGGATCATCACCATCGGCAGTACCAACGCCGAACGCATGCCCTTCGCCGGTGGTGCCCCCTATGCCATGAGCAAATCCGCCCTGGTCGGCCTGACCCGCGGCATGGCTCGCGACCTGGGGCCAAGGGGCATCACGGTGAACAACGTGCAACCTGGCCCGGTGGACACCGACATGAACCCGGCCAGCGGGGAGTTTGCGGAAAGCCTCATTCCATTGATGGCCATCGGGCGTTACGGGCAGGCGGATGAAATCGCCAGCTTCGTCGCCTACCTGGCAGGACCGGAGGCTGGCTACATCACCGGGGCCAGCCTGACGGCAGATGGTGGGTTTGCGGCCTGAGATTCGGCTGGGGCTTTATCACCGGCAAGCTGGCTCCTACAGATAGCCCCACCGTGGGAGCTGGCTAGCCAGCGATCAGGCCCGATCCGCCAGCAGGTGCTGCTCCATGACTTCGAGAAACGCCCGCGCCGCCGGCGTCGGGCTCTGCGACCACACCGCGTACAAATGACGCACCGGCGCATCTCCCAGGCGCGCCACCGCCACACCCGGCATGCCTTCGGCCAGTCGCTCCGGCACCAGCCCCACAGCCATACCGCGTTGCACGAACTTCTCGACCAGACGAATATGGCCGATCTCGAACTGCACCCGCCGCTGCACGCCCACCGCCAGGAACGCCTCGTCGGTCTGGCGCCGCGCCCCCGTGCCTTCGGGGAAGTCCACCAAGACCTCGTTCGCCAGGTCAGCCAGCGCCAGTTGACCACGGCCAGCCAGGATGTGCGTGGGTGGCAACAACGCCACCAACTCCTCCCGTGCCAACAGACGGTGGCGCACCCCTTGCGGCTCCTCGCCCTGCCACAGACCGATGAACCCAACGTCCAGGCGCCGCTCGCACACATCGGCCACCAGCAGCTCGCTCTTGGCGGTCAACCAGCGTACGTCCACATCCGGATGGCGCCTGTGGAACACCGCCAGCAGATCAACCAGGTCCAACGCCGTGAGCGAACTGATCTCGCCAATCGACAGACGCCCCCTCACCTGGCCACAGGCCGCCGCGACGTCATCGGCAATCCGTCGGGCAGCTTGCACGGCCGGACGCGCACTGAGAACGAATGCTTCGCCTGCGTGGGTCAGGCGCACCCGCCGCGAACTGCGCTCGAACAGGCTCACGCCCAACTGCGCCTCCAGGCGCGCAACCTGATGACTGAGCGCCGATTGCACCACGTGGCAGCGCTCGGCGGCACGGGTGAAACTGCCGGTGTCGGCGACGGCCAGGGCGTACTCAAGCTGCTTGAGGTTCATCGAATCAATCTGCTTTTTAGATGGACAAGCTGAAAACTATACATTGGTGTCATTCTCAAGACTTCCCGATACTGACGCCCACTGATTTCTGCCCGCTACGAGATGCTCATGAACACCCCTACCCTCAGTCGCGCCCTCATCCTGCTGATGGCCACCGCCACTGGCCTGGCCGTGGCCAGCAACTACTACGCCCAGCCACTGCTGCACAGCATCGCCGAACAGTTCGGCCTGAGCACCGCCAGTGCCGGTAGCATCGTCATTGCCGCCCAGCTCAGTTATGGCGCGGGCCTGCTGCTGCTGGCACCGCTGGGCGACCTGTTCGAACAGCGCCGACTGATCGTGGTGATGACGGCCATCTCGACCTTGGGCCTGGTAATCAGCGCTTGCGCGCCGAGCCTGCCCTGGTTGCTGCTGGGCACGGCACTGACCGGGCTGTTCTCGGTGGTGGCGCAGATTCTGGTGCCCATGGCCGCGGCCCTGAGCGCGCCAGACCAGCGGGGCCGTGCGGTGGGTACGCTGATGAGCGGCCTGTTGCTGGGTATTCTGCTGGCCCGCACGGCTGCAGGATTCATGGCAGAACTCGGCGGGTGGCGCAGTATCTACGTGCTCGCGGCCGTCCTCATGGCGGTATCCGCCATCGCCCTCTATCGCAGTTTGCCGCAGCACAACAGCCATGCCGGGCTGAAGTACCCGGCACTGATCGGTTCGGTGTTCCGCCTGTTCGTGCAAGAACCGGTGCTGCGCCTGCGTTCTTTGCTTGGCCTGCTGGCATTCAGCCTGTTCGCGCTGTTCTGGACGCCACTGGCCTTCCTCCTGGCCAGTGAGCCCTACCACTATTCGGATGCCGTGATCGGGCTGTTCGGCCTGGCTGGCGCGGCGGGAGCGCTGTCGGCGAACTGGGCAGGTCGTTTGGCCGACCGCGGCAAGGGCTCACTGGGCACCACCGTCGGCCTGGTCGCACTGATGCTGTCGTGGGTGCCTCTGGGCTTTGCCGAGCAGTCCCTGCTGGCGCTGCTACTGGGCGTGCTGGTACTCGACCTGGCGGTGCAGCTGGTGCATGTGAGCAACCAGAACGCGGTGATTGCCCTTCGTCCAGAAGCCCGCACACGGCTCAATGCCGGGTACATCACGTGCTACTTCATTGGCGGCGCTTTGGGCTCGCTGCTGGGAACGCAATTGTTCCAGCACCACGGCTGGATGGGCATCGTCACGGCCGGCCTTGCCATTGGGGCGCTGGCACTGTTGGTCTGGGCAATGGCCGAGCGCAAACGCAAGCGTGCGCTACAACTTACCTGAGCCACGCCTGCCGGCAGGACCGCGACCAACCGCCACGTCCCTCCGTCGCCCGATCGTTGACTTGCCGGCCAAGGAGGGGCTCAGTAGGTGTTGGTCAAGACCCTTTCCCGACAGGACGACTCAATGACAAGGCTCACGGTTCAATCCGGCGATTTCTTGCAAGGTGAAGGCGAGTACCGCAATGGAGCGCTCACTCTCAAGACCCCGCGCAGCCCCTCGCCCGGCGAGCGGATTTCTCTCACACGAATCACCGACCTCAGGCTCGCCAGCCTTGAGTCCAGCCGCAGCCTGGGTACCGCGATCGGCTGGGGCGTGGCGGGTGCCTTGGTGGCAGGCCCGGTCGGCTTGCTGGCCGGGCTGTGGCTCGGCGGCAAGGAAGAGGAAGCGACCTTCCTCGCCACCTTCAAGGATGGTCGCAAGTTGATGGCCATCACCGACGGCAAGACCTGGTCGAAGATCGATGACAGTTGGCGTCGCCATCGGCATCCGGCCTCTAACGACTGAGTATTGCGGTGATGCCGCTATCGCGAGCAAGGCTCGCTCCTACGCGCCGGTCACCCAAAACGGTCGCGCGCAAATCCCGCAGGACTCAGTGGTCCGAAAAAACGTAGGAGCGAGCCTTGCTCGCGATGCGCCGCGCGGGCGGCGCTCGATCTCACAGCCGAAAAGATCTCCCGATGAACCCCTGTGAGCCCCAAAACAAAAAGCCCCCGAACCTTTCAGTTCGGGGGCTTTTCGCAGAATGTGGCGGTGAAGAAGGGATTTGAACCCTTGATACGATTTCTCGTATACACACTTTCCAGGCGTGCTCCTTCGACCACTCGGACACTTCACCGTTTTCTCTTCAAGCTATTCAGCCTGTCGAGGCGCGCTAATTTAGTAGAAGGCTTTTCCTTTGGCAAGCATTTTTTTCAGAATTTTCATGCGCTTAAGCAAATTCTCCGAAAAACCTCGCTTGGCAGGGCAATGCTGCCAATCTCGCTTGCGCTTTTACCCTCTCCTGACGCCCTCCCCCGACACGGCAAGGCATGGCGCGCAAACGCTGACTGACTGGTCAGCCTTACTGCTTTACCTGGCTGGCGGTGCTGGGTAACGTCGTTGCCACGTTACCCAAAGGACTCTGCCATGAGCGAGCTGATTACCTACCACGCCGAAGACGGCATCGTCACCCTGACCCTGAACAACGGCAAGGTCAACGCCATCTCGCCGGATGTCATCGTGGCCTTCAACGCAGCCCTGGATCGCGCAGCACAGGAACGGGCAGTGGTGATCATCACCGGCCAGCCGGGCATTCTTTCCGGGGGCTACGACCTCAAGGTGATGACCGCGGGCCCCAAGGAAGCCATCGGCCTGGTGACCGCAGGCTCGACCCTGACCCGCCGTTTGCTCTCGCACCCGTTCCCGATCATCGTCGCCTGCCCGGGCAATGCCGTGGCCAAGGGTGCCTTCCTGTTGCTGTCGGCCGACTACCGCATCGGCGTCGAAGGGCCTTACAAGATTTGCCTGAACGAAGTGCAGATCGGCATGACCATGCACCATGCCGGCATCGAGCTGGCACGGGACCGGTTGAGCCGCGCCGCGTTCCAGCGTGCGGTCAACAATGCCGAGGTATTCCCCCCGCAGGCGGCCGTGGACGCTGGCTTCCTCGACAAGGTAGTGCCTGCCGAGCAGCTGCAGGAAGCCGCCCTGGCGGCGGCGCGTGAGCTGAAGAAACTCAACATGCTGGCCCACAAGAACACCAAGCTGAAAGTGCGCAAAGGGCTGTTGGATGCCCTGGATGAAGCAATCCTGGCGGACCAGAACCCTATGGGTTGAGCCCCACCAAGGATGCCGCCCCTGTGGGAGCGCCCTGTCGCGACGCAAGGCTGCTCCCACGACAATGAGACCTTCACAGGCGCTCACCCAAGGTTTGCCCCAAACAGTGCACAGCCGTACACTGCGCCGCGACTGTCTGGTGTGAGTCGTACCATGCTTTATTCCCTTCGCATGCTCCTGCTGGGGCTGCACTTTCTGCTGGTGGGTGCCGTCGGCCTGGTCATTGGCCTGTGCCGCCCTTTCAACCCCGACAACAGCCGTATCTTTGCCCGACTATACAGCCTGCCGGCCACCTGGATGATGCGCATCAAGGTCAAGTCCGAAGTGGGCCCGCTGTGGGACCAGCCCCCCGGTTGCGTGATCGTCGCCAACCACCAGTCCAACTTCGACCTGTTCATCCTTGGCCATGTGGTACCGCAGCGGACCGTGGCCATCGGCAAGAAAAGCCTGGGCTGGATTCCGCTGTTCGGCCAGTTGTTCTGGCTTGGCGGCAACGTGCTGGTCGACCGCCAGAACGCCTACCAGGCGCGCAAAGCCATGCAGCAGACCACCCGTACCCTGCGCAACGACACCTCGATCTGGATTTTCCCGGAGGGCACGCGCAACCCCGAAGCGAAGTTGCTGGCGTTCAAGAAAGGCGCCTTTCACATGGCCGTCGAAGCCGGTGTGCCAATCGTGCCGGTGTGCGTCAGCCGCTACGCCCGACGCCTGAGTCTCAACAGCTGGCGCCAGCGCACGGTGATCGTGCGGTCGCTGCCACCCATCGCCACCACCGGCATGACCCAGCAAGACCTGCCGGCCCTGATCGAACACTGCCGCACGCAAATGCAGCAGTGCATCGACCACATGGAAAACGAACTGCCCCATGCCTGACTTCGCCTAACCGACAGGTTGCTCTCGCGCCCTTCACGGCCCAAGCTGTAGGACGTGTTCAACCGACAAAAGCGGACAACCATGGGGCGAGTCGTGGCATCGGCGGTGTACAGCGCCGGCAGAAAAGTCACCAACATCAGCATCGACGAAGGCAGCGAGTGGGCACGCAAGCCAGGGCACTTCGTCTGGATCGGCCTGGAAGAGCCCAACGCCGAGGAGCTGGCCAACCTGCAGTGCCAGTTCAACCTGCACGAACTGGCTATCGAAGATGCCCTGGAAAAGCACAGCCGCCCCAAGCTGGAAACCTTCGGCGACGCCCTGTTCATCGTCACCTACTCCCCCGTCCGACATGAAGGCAAGCTGGAATTCATCGAAACCCATATCTTCGCTGGCAACGGGTACATCATCACGTGCCGTAACGGCCACTCGAAATCCTACGCCCTGGTGCGTCAACGCTGCGAGGCGCGCCCCCTGCTGCTGGAACATGGCGAAGACTTCGTGCTGTACGCGCTGCTCGACTTCGTCACCGAGAACTACCAGCCCGTCAGCGAAGCCATTCATGGCGAAATCGAGGAGCTGGAGCAAAGCGTGCTCAGCGGCTCGCTGAAGGAAGAAGACATCCAGCGCCTGCACAGCCTGCGCCGCGACATCCTGCGCCTGCGCCGCTACGTGGCACCGATGGTGGAAGTGAGCGAGGAACTGCAGCGCCTGAGTTTCCCGTTCATCGACAAGAACATGCGCCCGTACTTTCGCGACGTGCAGATCCATGTCACCCGGCAGATGGAGGATTTGGCCGGCATTCGTGACATCGCCAGCCAGACCATCGAGATCGGCATGCTGCTGGAGTCGTCACGGCAGAGCATCGTGCAGCGCAAGTTCGCCGCCTGGGCGGCGATTCTCGCCTTCCCCACGGCGATTGCCGGCATCTACGGGATGAACTTCCAGAACATGCCGGAACTGGGCTGGCACTATGGCTACTTTGGCGTGCTGGGGTTGATTGGCGTGGGGTGTACGGCGCTGTATGCCAGTTTCAAGCGGTCGGGGTGGTTGTAGAGGCTGTCGCGCAGCCCCGTCGACGGCCAGCCGGCTCCTACCTCAGGACCCGGCTGGCTGGCGATCACGCGGCGTTATCGCCGGCCTTCGCCGTCTGCCCAACGAAGCGCATCATCCATTCCCCGACCAGGTCGCCCTGGTGCTCCGAGGCCAGGCTGGCAACGGCCTTCTGGTACACCTCATGCCCCAGGAAGTCCTTGCGCGCGTCGAGCAGTGCCCGGGAGTAGTCGTGAACGAACTCTGGGTGGCCCTGGAAGCACAGCACCTGGTCACGAATGTGATAGGCAGCATTCGGGCAGAAATCGCTGGAGGCGATCACCGTGGCGCCTTCGGGCAACTCGGTCACCTGGTCCTGGTGGCTGATCAGCAGGGTCAGTTCTGACACTTCCGGGTCCATCCATGGCGCATGGGCTGCCAGCGAATAACGGTGGATGCCCACCCCCCAACCCTTGTCGGCACGTTCAGCCTTGCCACCGAGGGTCAACGCCAGGAGCTGGTGGCCGAAGCACACGCCCAGAAGCTTCTCGCCACGCTCATAAAGCTTGAGCAGGTAGGCCTTGAGGGTCTGGATCCAGGGGTCATCACCGAACGAGTCAGCCTTGCTGCCTGTGACCAGGTAGGCATCGAACTTATCGCCATCGGGTGGGTAGTCACCGTTCATGACGTTGTACACGTCGAATTCGGCGGCAATGGGCTGACGCGAGAACAGCTGCTCGAACATCCTTCCGTAGCCCTGGTACTGCGCGACCAGCTCAGGTCGCAGGACATCGGTTTCAAGGATGCAGATGCGTAACGACATAGGGATAGTCCTGAACGACATGGGTGGGAATCTGCTGTAGAGACTGACGCGAAAGGCACGTACAAGCAAGTAGGCTGCACTGACGAACGGTCACATTTCGTCGGCGTCCTGGTCCCGGGTACGCAGCGGTCTAGCCAGAGGATGCCAGCAAGCTGGCCTTTGGCCTCATAACCGTATTTCAGCAATTTGCTCATCTTTTAGAACAAAGGGTTCTCTGGTATGGATGACGTAACCCCTACCTTTGGTTGTATATGCAGTAACAAGAGGCAAACAGAGTGGGCGCCAGGCGCGCCACTGTGATCGACCCGAAGCGCGACAAGGAAGCCAACGGGTATTCAGGAATAACAACAAGAAGGCGGTCAGCCATGTTCAGACAATCGAAAATTCGCCAAGCTGGGCTCATTCTCTTCGCCACGACTTTGCTGCTGATTCTCCCGAACCTTACCCGCTTGTTCGGATGATGGTGGCTGTGGCCTTTTCAGGCAATGCACAGGTAACCTGCCAACCTTGATGGTTGGAGACCTCCCATGCGCGTCTGCCTTGCTCTGCTAGCCCTCCTTCTCAGCCTGCCCCTCAAGGCGGCGCAACTGCACCTTGAACTGGGCGATACGCCGCGTCAGTTAAGCAGCCGCGACCTGCTCGACCACCCCAAGGCGCAAGACATCAGCATCGAGCAGGATGTCTCGTACAAGCGCCCCATGCATTACCGCGCGGTGCCTCTGGCCGCACTGCTGGACGGGGTGAGCGACAACGACCATCTGCAAGCCGTGGCGCTGGATGGCTTTGCCGCCGAAATGCCAGCAGGGCCACTGCTGCAGCATGGCCCGGCACAAGCCTGGCTGGCGGTCGAGGACCCGGCTGCCCCTTGGCCGGCGCTGGGTGACGGCAAGCCCAGTGCCGGGCCGTTCTACCTGGTCTGGACCCAACCGCAGGCGAGCGGGATTCGCCCGGAACAATGGCCGTTCCAGATCACCACCCTGCGCCGCCTGGCGCCCGTGGAACAGCGTTTCCCAGCCCTGCTGCCCGACCCGCGCTTACCGGCCAATGACCCGGTACGCGAGGGTTTTGCGCTGTTCCAACAGAACTGCCTGGCGTGCCACCGGCTCAATGGCGCTGGCGATGCGCAGTTCGGTCCGGACCTGAACCTGCCGCACAACCCCACCGAGTATTTCCAGCCGGCGTTCCTGCGCCAGTACATTCGCGACCCGCAAAGCCTGCGGCACTGGCCACAGGCCAGGATGCCGGGTTTTGCCGAAAATGTGTTGAGTGATCAGGCGCTGGACGCGTTGCTGGCTTACTTGGGGCATATGGCCTTGCGCAAGCCCTGAGGGCCTGAGGCAAGGCCGCGCCCATCGCTAGGCGATGGGCCGTTCCTGTTTGACGCCCCACCCTTCGAGCTCTCCGCCCAAGGGCGAGATCACGGCCTCGAAGGCTTCCTCGAATGCACCAATGCCGCAGTAAGTGGCGTACATGACCTTGCTGAGTTCCAGGTGCCAGACGCCATCGTCCAGCTCACGCACCTGGGCGTTGATGGACTCGCCGCGAAACTGTCCGGCGGCTCGTCGCGCACCGGCTTCGTCGGGGAATACGGCATAGAACTCAATGGGATGGATGCGGGTGAAGTCGAAACCGCCTGCTTTCATCTGGCGCAGGACATTGCTGCTGATATCGTCGTTCTGGCTGCTCATGAAACGTCCTCCTGCAAAGCAATGGATAGACTTTCCGTGCACTACGCACCTGCCGGCAGAACCGGTCAGATCGAGCTGATGCGAGACGCGAACCAAGGGGGTGCCGACCTGCTGAACGGCCGGCACCTCACACCAGCGTAGTGCCTGCCACGGCAGCGCGCCAGCCAGGCGGCTTCAGGGGGCGGGACAGATTCGGGTGATGGTCACGCCGCTATGCTCCTTGAGCCAGCGGGCAGTAGGGGAATGGGTGCGATCCTGGAAGTCGTTGAGGTCCAGTTCGTCCATGACCGGGAACAGATGCGAACGAATGGCCCGCGCAGCGTCCTCCTCACTGGGGCATTGGTCGCTGTGCAGTAGCAGCGAGGTCGGCTCACCTTTCTGGTCGGCAAAAATGACTTCCCACTCTTTCATTGAAATGCCCTCAAGGAATACAGGGGATGTGCAACCTGTAATTGCTTGACCGTCGGCGGGGAGATTTGTTCAGTCAGGGGGGATGTGCAGCGCGGCGATCAGCGGCAAGCCGACCCCTGATGGAGACGGCTCGCCGGTGATGCGGGACTTACTTCGGTACGCCGTGCACGACGCCGGCGGTATTGTCCATCAGGCTCTTGGTCGCGGTCTGGATGTAGGCTTCCAGGCGCTTGACCATGTCTGGCTGGTCCGGGCTCTCGATCAGTTCGGCCTTGAACTCACGGCCCAGCTGGTAGCGGTACATGCGTGGGCTCATGTCCTTGGACTCGATGAGGATACGATCACCCTGCACCAGGCCGACGATCTGCTCGCTGCCCGACGGCTTGATCATGCCCATGCCCTGGTCACCCTCAGGCAGGTTGAGCAGGTCGCGCCCCCAGCACTGGTGACGGGTCTGGCCACCCAGGCGGCCCATGATGGTCGGCACGATGTCGACCTGGGTACCCACGGTGTGATTGACCGCGCCGAACTTTTCCTGGATACCCGGGGCGATCAACAGCAGCGGTACGTTGAAGCGCCCCAGGTCGAGCTCGGTCACCTGCTGGCTGTTGCCAAAACCGTGGTCGCCGACGATGACGAACAGGGTGTCCTTGAAGTACGGCTCCTTGCGCGCCTTCTCGAAGAACTGGCCCAAGGCCCAGTCGGAGTAGCGCATCGCGGTCAGGTGCTCGTCCAGTCGGCCCTGGCCGGTCACCGGCTCCACCGGCAAGTCCTTCGGCAGCGCATAAGGGGTGTGGTTGGACAGCGTCTGCAGCAGTGCGTAGATCGGCTTCTTGCCATCATGCTTGGCCAGCTCTTCGGCGCCACGGTCGAACATGTCCTGGTCGGACACGCCCCAGGTCGGGTCGGAGAACACCGGATTGACGAAGTCGTTACGGCCAATGAAGGTGGTCATGCCCTGGTTGCCGAAGAACCCGGACTGGTTGTCCCAGGCGAAGTCGCCGTTATAGACGTAGACATCGTCATAGTCACGAGCACTGAGCAGCGCGGGCAGGCCCGACAGCTTGTGACCGCCTTCCGGGGTCTGCATCAGGTATTCGAAGCCTGGCAGGTTGGGGAAGCAGGCCATGGTGGCGAACATACCCTGGTGGGTATGGGTGCCGTTGGAGAAGAAGCGGTCGAACAGCAGACCCTCCTTGGCCAGCTTGTCGAAGTTCGGGGTGATGTTGTTCGGGCTGCCCAGCGCGCCAACCGAATGGCCGGCGAAGCTTTCCATGAGGATCACCACGACGTTCTTGACCGGCAAGGTACGCTCGGCCGGCGGCACGAAGTCACGGCGGATGGCCGCCTCGTCGGCGTCCACCAGGGTGTCGTGCGGGGTCAGCAGCTGCTCCCGCACGCTCTGGGTGGCCATGCCCTGCTCGAGCACCGGC
Source organism: Pseudomonas taiwanensis DSM 21245 (assembly GCF_000425785.1). Lineage (GTDB taxonomy): Bacteria > Pseudomonadota > Gammaproteobacteria > Pseudomonadales > Pseudomonadaceae > Aquipseudomonas > Aquipseudomonas taiwanensis. The sequence goes on along the minus strand of NZ_AUEC01000021.1, from coordinate 31,762 downwards.
TTCCAGATGTTGGCGCGGTCTTCACCGTAGCGGCTCTTGGCGGCGTCGATCAGCGTCAGGGTGCCGTTCAGGCCCAGCTGGTTGACGAAGTTGGAATCGGTGGTGAAGGCATCGCCCCAGCGCATGGGCGGACCTTGGCGCAGAGTGCCACGGGCAGCGACCACGGCCACCAGCAGGACCACCATGAACACCGCCAGGCGGTTGTACCACGGCGTACCACGGCGGGGGCTGGCGAGCGTCACGGCCGCGCTGCTGCGGGTCAGACGGTCGATACCTTTGAACAGCAGGCTCAGCAGCCAGGTGCCGAACAGCCAGGCCAGCAGGTAGCGCACCACCGGGAAACCGTACCAGAGCATGCTCAGGACGGTCTTGGGGTCTTCCTGGATGTACTGGAAGACCAGGCCGTTCAAGCGCTGGTGGAATTCGCGGTAGAAGTCCATCTCCATCAGGCCGAGGAACATCACCACACTGGAGGCGATCGTCAGCCAGAAGCGGAACACGCCACGGCGTGCCATGGCCCATGGGCTGAGGATGGCCAACAGCAACGGAATGCTGATGTACACCACCACCCGAAGGTCGAAGCGCAAGCCATTGAGGAAGCCTTCGGCGACCGTCGCAGCAGGCGTATCGCCCACCATGTCGCTGTTATAGGCCAACAGCGCAACGCGCACCAGGCTGAGCATCAACATGATCACCAGCCCGCTAAGCAGCGTATAGGCCAGGTGAGATTTCAATGTGGGCGCGAATGACGCTTGCGCGCCTCGTTGCTTCAAGGCGTCCAGGTTAGCCATGAATGGGGAGGTCCTAGAAATGCAGGTTTGCGAAGAGGGTGCTGAGCATAGTCCAACGCAGCAAGTGCGGCTGCGGATTGTGTTTAAACCAATGTGAAAATTTTGTCACGGGTCATTTGCAACGGTGTCTGCACCGGCCCGCTACCGGTGCAGCCCTTGGCTGGCGATCAGAAGCGGATGTTGCCCCGGGGCCCGGCGATCGCCCAGATGATCAGGCCGACCACCGGCAGCAAGGCGATCAGCAGGATCCACAGGACCTTGACGCCGACTTCGCGGCCACTTTTGATCACGTTGAGAATCGCCCAGATATCCAGGGCCAGAATGATCAGGCCCACCAGGCTGTTGAATGTGGAACCCATGTATACGCTCCTGTTGAAAGACTGTCGGGGTGAGCATAGTCAGGCTATCGCCCTGATAGAAGGGAATCCTTGGCCTGGCGCGCGGGTCACTGGTTAGACTGCCTGTATCGACTGAATCGAGGTTCACATGCCCCCAGCCCACTCCCCGACAGCCACGGCGCATTCTTGGTTGAACGCCTGGCGGCAACAAGCCCTGAACACGCCCTGGCTGAGCGCAGGCCTGGGGCTAAGCCTGCTGGCGATCCTGATACTGCTGGCGGCGAGCCTATGGAACGCGGTGAATGGCGACCATGCCAACAACCTGCACCTGGCGCTGCTGGGCGGGTTGTCCGGTTTCGGCGCTACCGCGTTGGGGGCGGTGCTGGCGGTGGTGATGCGCGATGTGAGCGCTCGCAGCCAGGATGTGATGCTCGGCTTTGCCGCCGGCATGATGCTTGCGGCCAGTTCCTTCTCTCTGATTCTGCCGGGCTTGGATGCAGCCCGCGAGATCACCGGCAATGGCCCTGCTGCCGCTTTCACCGTGGTGCTGGGCATGGGCCTTGGCGTGCTGCTGATGCTGGGCCTGGACCGCTTCACCCCGCACGAACATGAAAGCACTGGCCCATGCGGGCCGGACGCCGAGCGGGTCAGCCGCGTGTGGCTGTTCGTACTGGCGATCACCTTGCACAACCTGCCAGAGGGCATGGCCATTGGCGTGAGCTTCGCGAACGGTGACATGGCCATCGGCTTGCCGCTGACCAGCGCCATCGCCATTCAGGATATTCCCGAAGGCCTGGCGGTCGCCCTGGCGTTGCGCGCCACGGGGTTGTCGAACTTCAAGGCGGCTCTGGTGGCGATCGGTTCAGGGCTGATGGAGCCCTTGGGTGCGGTGATCGGGCTGGGGATTTCCACCGGCTTTGCCCTGGCCTACCCCATCAGCATGGGGCTGGCGGCAGGGGCGATGATTTTCGTGGTCTCCCACGAGGTGATTCCCGAAACCCACCGCAATGGCCACCAGACGGCGGCAACCCTGGGGTTGATGGGTGGCTTTGGGGTCATGATGTTCCTGGACACGGCGCTGGGTTGACGCTGAAGGAGGGGCGCTGTGCGCCCCTGTCCCAAGGCAAGGCTGCACCACAGGTGCTGGACGGCTGGAGGAACCTGCCCTGTGAGGGCCCTGTCATCAGCCAGTCGCCGATGACGTCAGACGTGCACCGCCACTTTCAGGGCTTCCAGCGCTGGCTCGACCTTGATGCCAACCGCCTCGCCCAGTTCCAGTACCCGCGCCAGATCGTTCTGGCCCACCATCACCATCTGCAACTCATCATCGAGCAACTGACTGAAATTCAACAGCACGTAGCCGCCGGCTTCCTTGTTCAGCGCCCCCATCTGCACCTGGATGCGATTGAGTGCGGTCAGCGGTTCGGCACGCGCCAATTGCTTGGGTTTGAGGGTGAACGGCACGCTCTTGTCGAACGAGTCGCTGATTTGCTGGAACAGGTCCTGATAGGTGTCTGCCTGGAACACCACGGTATCCGGCAAGCTGCCGAGCACCACCCACTCGCCGAGCGGAATGGGAAAAGTGTCGTCGTAGTTGATGTCCGGGTTGGCGGCCAGGAAGGCGGCAGGGTCGGCGTAGGCTTGGGCAGCCTCGTCGGCGATGCGCTCGATGTCTTCCTCGCGCATGCATCCGGCGCTGATGAGGCTGATGAGTTCGAGCAACTGGTTTTTCATGGGGGAGCCTGCAACGGGTGAAAAGTCGCCAAGGATAGCCGCAAACGCCGGTTGACCGTTAACCGCCCGCCATGGCGGCGACCGTGCAAAATGCACTGTGCAAAATGCACGACCTTGCATCCTGCACGATATTCACACTACAGAAACGATTTAACTTATTGATTTAAAAGGATTTTATTCAAGACTGCGACTGGCACGGTCACTGCAAATATCCACTCACGTCTGCCACCTACAGTCAGGAGTTGATATGGACCTCATCCAGGAAAAGTTCGTCTCGGTGTTTTCGGCCTATCAGGTCACCACCCAGCCTCGACCCGACGGCGGCGTCCTGCTGACCTTGCGGGCTGCCGACGGCAAGGTGACTCGACGCGTGCTGAGCTACGCGCAGTTGCACAGCGCTGAGCAGCTGTCCTGGGCGATCAGTGCCATCCGTCGCGATCTGGCGGAACAAGCCAGTGAATTGCCAGTGATTTCGATGCTGCAGAGCCAACAGCGGTTCGCACTGCCAACCTACCGTTGAACGTTGACGGGCCTCATCGCCGGCAAGCCTGCACCTACCTGTGGTAAGCCGGCTTGCCAGCGATGAAGCACTGATTCACAGCTCGTCAAACCCGGCGAACTGTCGCGCCGTCTCATCGCCAGTGAACCGCGCCTGTCGCCCCTGCTCATTGGCGAACAATCGCAATGCCACGCAGAACGGGTTGTCACCCAGGTCGATCCAACGCCGGACGCCTGCCGGGATCATCAGCTCGTCCCCCTTCTCGCACAGCACCGCATAGACGTAGTCCCCCAAACGCATGCCAACCTGGGCACGTCCGGACACCACGGCGAACACCTCATCGGCATCCTGCACATGCTCGTCACGCAGATCGGTCTGGGCCAGGTCGGCACCGTCGCGGTTGAGCACGGCGAAGGCCTGGCAGCCATGGGCGGTCATCAATTGGTCGAGGTGCTCGCGGCAAGCCTCCAGCACTTCGTCCGGATGACTGCCGGGCCGCACACGAAGGGCATGGGGGCGATGAACGATGCGCACGCCCTGCTCGGCCAAGGTGGCGGCGATGTCATCGTGGTGGGTCAGCACCTTGTTCGGCAGGTCCGGGCTGGACGGGTGAAAAACGCTGAGGATGCTCATCAGTGACGTGTCCTGGTCGGTTTCGAACGTAGGGCAATGATAACGGCTGCCGCCAGGGCTGCGGCGCTGGCCATACCAAAGGTGAAGGTCGGCCCCAGCAATTTCCAGCTGTAGCCTGAGTAGAGAGCGCCCAGCGCACCACCGGTTCCCGAGAGCGCCGCATACAGCGCCTGCCCCTGGCCTTGCTGGCGCGCGCCGAAGCTCGATTGCACGAACGCGATGGCGGCGGCGTGGAAGCAGCCGAAGGTGGCCGCGTGCAGCACCTGGGCGAAAACCAGCACTGCAGGCTCACCCGCCAGGTTGCCCAAGAGCAGCCAGCGCAACGCCGCCAACAGGAAACTGGCCAGCAGCACCCGCTGCACGCAGAACCGCGCAAAGATCCGGCTCATGAACATGAACACCAGCACTTCGGCGACCACGCCCAGCGCCCACAGCAGGCCAATGGCCCCACGGCTGTAACCCAGATGCTCCAGGTGCAGGGTCAGGAAGGTGTAGTAAGGCCCATGGCTGAGCTGCATCAACGCCACGCAGAGATAGAACGCCATCACGCCTGGCGCCATCAACTGGCGCACAAAGCCCCCGGCCGTGCTGCGCTCGCCCTGCTCCACCGGCTGGGCGTTGGGTACCCACAGGCTGGCCAGGACGATACCGGCCATGATGGTCACCAGGGCGACCGGGTAGATATCCAGGCTCAACCACTCGAACAACCGACCCAGCCCGACCACCGTTAGGATGAAACCGATCGAGCCCCACAGCCTCACTTGGCTGTAACGCGAGGTCTGGCCATGCAGGTGGGCCAACGTGATGACTTCGAACTGGGGCAGTACTGCGTGCCAGAAGAACGCGTGCAAGGCCATGACCAGCGCCAGCCAGGCGTAGCTCTTGCCGAAGAAGATCAACGAGAAGGTCGCCAGCGTCGACAACGCCCCCAGGCGCACGATCAGCAGGCGCTGGCCACTGCGGTCACCCAGCCAGCCCCACAGGTTCGGAGCGATGCAGCGCATCAGCATGGGGATGGCGACCAGCTCGCCGATGCGCGCCGGGGAGAAACCCAGGTGGTCGAAGTACAGCGCCAGGAACGGGGCGGTGGAACCGAGCAGGGCGAAGTAGAACAGGTAGAAGCTGGACAGGCGCCAGTAGGGAATCGGGGGCATGGGGGCAGGCCGGTAGTGCATTAATACCTGGCAAGCCAGCCCCCACAGCCGTGTGCTTGCGGGAGCCGACTGGACGGCGATAGGTTCGGTACGATCAACACCGAGCCAACTGAAGCATCAGCGCTGGCCCAGCACCGGTGTGGCGACCTTGACGTCGGCGTTCTGCGCGCGGTGGCGCAGCAGGTGATCCATCAGCACAATGGCCATCATCGCTTCGGCGATCGGTGTGGCGCGGATGCCGACGCACGGGTCGTGACGGCCCTTGGTCACCACCTCTACCGGGTTACCGTCCACATCGATGGAGCGGCCAGGAGTGGTGATGCTCGACGTCGGCTTCAGCGCCAGGTGCGCGACGATCGGCTGACCCGACGAGATACCGCCCAGGATGCCGCCAGCGTTGTTGCTGAGGAAACCTTCCGGGGTCAGCTCGTCGCGGTGCTCGGTGCCCCGTTGGGCAACGCTGGCGAAGCCTGCGCCGATTTCCACGCCCTTGACCGCGTTGATGCTCATCAGGGCGTGGGCCAGTTCCGCGTCGAGGCGGTCGAAAATCGGCTCGCCCAAGCCAGGCATCACGCCCTCTGCGACCACGGTGATCTTGGCACCGACCGAGTCTTGGTCGCGGCGCAGCTGGTCCATGTAGGCCTCCAGCTCAGGCACCTTGGCCGGGTTGGGGCTGAAGAAGGCATTCTCTTCCACCGAGTCCCAGGTCTGAAACGGAATTTCGATCGGGCCCAGCTGGCTCATGTAGCCACGCACACGGATGCCCTGGGTGGCCAGGTACTTCTTGGCGATGGCGCCGGCAGCCACGCGCATCGCAGTTTCGCGGGCCGAGCTGCGGCCACCGCCGCGGTAGTCGCGGATGCCGTACTTGTGGTGGTAGGTGTAGTCGGCATGGGCCGGGCGGAACAGGTCCTTGATCGCCGAGTAGTCCTTGGACTTCTGGTCGGTGTTGCGAATCAGCAAGCCGATCGAGCAACCGGTGGTGCGGCCTTCGAACACACCCGAGAGAATCTCGACTTCATCGGGCTCCTGGCGCTGGGTGGTGTGACGGCTGGTGCCAGGCTTGCGACGATCGAGATCGTGCTGCAGGTCGGCCAGGGAGATCTCAAGGCCCGGTGGGCATCCATCGACAATGGCGACCAACGCCGGGCCATGGCTTTCGCCAGCGGTGGTGACAGTGAACAGCTTGCCGTAGGTATTACCGGACATGGACGCTCCGCGAGTCTGCCTGAGGTGATCGAAAGCGGGCAGTATACAGAGGATTGGCTATGTGTGAGGGGGCTATCGCCAACCCGCCGAACCTTCCCGTGAATGAGGGGTCCAACCGACACCTCCCTATGTAGTACCGCATGATGTCGCGCCTGGTCGCTTTGTTCTTGCTGCTGTGCTCCGGCCTGGCCCAGGCCGCCGCCCCTACTGTGCTGCAACGCCCCATCGACCTGGACACCGGCCAGGGCGTGCTGCATGGCAGCCTGCTGCTGCCGCAACAGGACACACCGCCACCGGTGGTGCTGATCATCGCCGGCTCCGGCCCTACCGACCGTGACGGCAACAACCCTGCCGCCGGACGGGTCGACAACCTCAAGCGCCTCGCCCTGCTGTTGGCCAACGAACACATCGCCAGTGTGCGCTACGACAAGCGCGGCGTCGCCGCCAGCCAACCGGCCACACCGGACGAGCGCGACCTCAGCGTCGAGCGCTACGTCGCCGATGTCGTGGCCTGGAGCCGCAAGCTCAAGGCCGACCCGCGTTTTGGCCCACTGATCCTGATCGGCCATAGCGAAGGTGCGCTGATCGCCAGCCTGGCCGCCGAACAGGCCGGCGCAAGCGCCGTGATCACCCTGGCCGGCAGCGGTCGCCCCCTGGCCGAAGTGCTGCGCGAGCAACTGGCCAAGCGCCTGCCGCCTGCCCAACTCGCCCGCGGCAGCGCGCTGCTCGACCGCTTGCAGGCAGGACAGACCAGCCTGGATGTACCCGCCCCCCTGCGCCAGGTATTCCGCCCCAGCGTGCAGCCTTACCTGATCACGCTGCTGCGGCAGAATCCGGCCGCCGCCTTCGCTCAACTGCCCATGCCAGCCCTGATCGTCCAGGGCCGCAACGATGTGCAGGTCGACGTGGCCGACGCCGAGCGCCTGAAGGCAGCCAAACCGGACGCGCAACTGGTGCTGATCGACGGCATGAACCACATGCTGCGCATCAGCCCCAAGGCCATGAGCGAGCAGCGCGACAGCTACCTCAACCCTGAACTGCCGCTGGCCCGCGAACTGGGCGAGCGGGTCGTCACGTTCATCCATCATCTGCCGTCGGCCTGAAGGTATCGGCATAGATTGCGCTCACGTCCTGGGCGGATCGGCCGATAACCGGATGCTGGCGTCGCCATTGCGCCCAGCCTGGCTGCACTGATGAGGACTGCCGTAATGACCGATGCCCCCGCCTCCGTAGACGCGACCGAAGAGCCGCAAGCCCCGGAAAGCGCCCCGCTGCCCTGGACCGACCTGGCCGTCGAGCACTTCCAGTTGCTGCGCCTGGCTGCCTTGCCCACTGACCGCAACAGCGGTGCACGGCCGCAGCGTTTCGTGCAGTTCGGCTATGCCGAACGCCACGACAAGGACCACAGCCTGCTGCGCATGGAAATCCGCCTGCCAGGGCAGAAAGTGCGCAAGGAACAGAACCAGCTGGATGTGCGTGTGGACCACGCCGAGCGCCGGGTGACGATCGGTGACAGCAACGGTTTGCAACTGGAACCGCTCAACCGTGGCCTCGGCCGCTTCATGTTGTCCCAGGCGGTGCAATGGCTGCAGCGCAAGTGGTCGCACTACCGGGTCGAAGGCTTCACCCTGCCCAGCAAGGATGCGCTGAACGAAGATTCACGCCTGCGCCGCGACCAGTTCCTGCGCGCCACTGGCCTTGAGGTGGAGTACGCCGACCCTCAGCACATGAAAGGTCGCACCGTCGAAGCCACGGTGGGCCAGCTGAAGGTGGGCTGGAACAGCGAGAAGGTGCAGCGGGTCGAGATCCTCGATGCAGCGAACATGCTGCAGAGTGCCGAGCAGCAGTTGCAGGAAAAGGAAGCGCAGCTGCGCGAGCGTGATGAGCGGGTGGCCAAGTACCGTCGCGAAGACAGCGGATTGCGCTTTACCATCACTTGCCTGGTGGCGTTTGCAGTGTTCCAGGCGGGGTTGTTGATCTGGATTGCTACACGCTGAGGGCTGGCTAGAGCTTTCTGGCGCCTGTGAGACCGAGCGCCGCCCGCGCGGCGCATCGCGAGCAAGGCGCGCTCCTACACAGCAGGGTGACCGTAGGAGCGAGCCTCGCTTGCGAGGGGATCACCTCAAGCCCTGGCCTTGAACAACTCCTGATGCTGGCGGCACTGCTCGGCCGTCAGCATGAACACGCCATGCCCGCCCCGCTCGAACTCCAGCCAGGCGAAATCGACCTCGGGGTACAACGCCTCGACATGCACCTGGCTGTTGCCCACCTCCACGATCATCAGGCCCTTTTCGGTCAGGTGATCAGCCGCTTCGGCGAGCATCCGCCGCACCAGGTCGAGTCCGTCGTTGCCACAGGCCAGGCCCATTTCTGGTTCATGGTGATACTCGGCCGGCATGTCGCCGAAGTCCTCGGCATCGACATACGGCGGATTGGACAGGATCAGGTCGAAACGCTGCCCCGGCAGACCGTCGAAACCATCGCCCTGAACCGTGTACACCCGCCCGTCCAGGCCATGGCGCTCGATGTTCTGGTTGGCCACTTCGAGGGCCTGGAATGACAGGTCGGCCAGCACGACCTCGGCATCGGGGAACACATCGGCGGCCACGATGCCGATGCAGCCCGAGCCGGTGCACAGGTCGAGGATGCGCGCAGGTTCGGCAGCCAGCCAAGGCTCGAAGCGTTTTTCGATCAGTTCGCCGATGGGCGAACGCGGCACCAGCACGCGCTCGTCGACCAGGAACGACATGCCGCAGAACCAGGCCTCGCCAAGCAGGTAAGCGGTGGGTACGCGTTCTTCGATACGGCGCTTGAGCAGGTGCTGCAGGCGAACCCGCTCATCGTCCTCGAGCTGGCAATCCAGGTAGCTGTCGGCCACCTCCCAGGGCAGGTGCACGGCGCCCAGCACCAGCAGGCGGGCTTCGTCCCAGGCATTGTCGGCACCGTGGCCGAAGAACAGCTCGTGCTCATGGAAGCGGCTGACCGCCCAGCGGATATGGTCGCGCAGCGTGCGCAGACGGGATGTGATCACGGGGTACTCCTATTCAGACATGACAAAAGTCTAACAGCCCAACCGCCACAAATGTTCCTTGCGCGTCACCGGCGATCCGCCACAGGCCAGTAACCATGCTGCCTGCGATGTCAACCATTCCCATTGGCGCCAAGGCAAGGGAGAATAGGTATACAAAAGCCCTACCCAAGGAGCCCTTGATGTCCGTTCCAACCACGATGTTCCGCCTCACTGGCCGCGACTATCCGCCGGCCAAGCTGAGCCAAGCCAGCCTGATCGTCATCGATGCACAAAAAGAGTACCTGAGCGGTCCTCTCATGCTGTCGGGCATGGACGAGGCCGTGGCCAACATCGCCAGGTTGCTCGACGCCGCCCGCAAGGCTGGCCGTCCGATCATCCACGTCCGCCACCTCGGTACCGTCGGCGGCCGCTTCGACCCGCAGGGGCCTGCCGGCCAGTTCATTCCGGGCCTGGAGCCGCGCGAGGGTGAAATCGTCATCGAAAAACGCATGCCCAACGCCTTCAAGAACACCAAACTGCACGAGACCCTGCAGGAGCTGGGGCACCTGGACCTGATCGTCTGCGGGTTCATGAGCCATTCCAGCGTCAGCACCACCGTGCGCCGCGCCAAGGACTATGGTTACCGTTGCACGCTGGTGGAAGACGCCTCGGCGACACGCGACCTGGCGTTCAAGGACAGCGTGATTCCGGCTGCACAGATCCACCAGTGCGAAATGGCCGTGATGGCCGACAACTTCGCTTGTGTCGCTCCGACCGCCAGCCTGATCTGACCCCGGCCGGCATGACCGCCCGGCACACGGGCGGAACCCAAGGGCGGGCGCCAGGTCCAATTCCGGCTACCTACAGAGGAACTCGGAATGAAGCTCAAAGGCAGTTTCGATGCCAAACACCTGCGTACGCGAGAGCCGCGTAACTGGGGCGCTCGCCTGGCTGCTGGCCTTTCGGCCCTGCTGGCGACACTTGGCGTGCTGCTGGCCATGGCTGGCGTCGCCGGCCTGCTGGGCAACTACCCTGCCCTGGCCGAGCTCAACGCCAACCGCCCGCTGTCCGCCATCCTGACCGTGGTCGGGCTGTCCATGCTGTACCTGGGCGTGCGCTTCTGGCGGCGCAGCCGCATTCGCTTGCGTCGCGGGCGCGAGTTGAACCTGGCACCGCACCTGATGAAGAAGCATGACTGAGTGAGCTGCGCCGGCGACAGGCCAGCACTGGCGACACAAGGCTGCACAGCGGCCCGCAGTCGCGTAAACTACGCCGCCCACGTGGAGGCATCATGCAAGACGACGACTTTTCCCTGTTCCACGCCGAGGTCCGCGGCGTCAAGCCGATCAAGCACGACCGCGCCGACGTCGGCAAGCCCAAGGCCGATCGCAAGCAACTGGCTGGCCTGCGCCAAGCGGCGACCGTGCGCAGCGATCAGGCGCTGGTCATCGACGGTTTGTCCGACCAGTTCGTGATCGACGTGGGTGCCGAGGATGAGTTGATGTGGCGCCGTGACGGCGTTCAGGAAAGCCAGATCCGCAAGCTCAAGCTTGGCCAGATCGCCTTCGAGGGCAGCCTCGACCTGCATGGCATGACCGTGGAAAAAGCCCGTGAAACCTTGTGGGCCTTCATCGCCGAAGCCACGAAGCTGGAAGTGCGCTGCGTGCGCGTCACCCACGGCAAGGCCGCGCGCCTCGATGGCAAGCGCCCGATGATCAAGAGCCACGTCAACACCTGGTTGCGCCAGCACCCGCAAGTGCTCGGCTTCACCTCCTGCCAGGCCCGCCACGGCGGTACTGGTGCCGTGTATGTAATGCTCAAGCGAACCATGATGGAAGGCCGCGACGAATAACGCCGCGCTTGCAGCGCCGCCTTTGCCGCCGTACCCTTCGTTTTTGCGATTTTTTACCCACAGGTAGATCCATGTCCCTGGAACAGAACTACACCGAGATCCTCAGCCAACTCGGCGAGGACGTCTCCCGTGAGGGCCTGCTCGACACGCCCAAGCGGGCTGCAAAGGCGATGAAATACCTTTGCCGCGGTTACGAGCAGACGCTGGAAGAAGTCACCAACGGCGCGCTGTTCAGCTCCGACAACAGCGAGATGGTGCTGGTACGCGACATCGAGCTGTATTCGATGTGCGAACACCACATGCTGCCGTTCATCGGCAAGGCCCATGTGGCCTACCTGCCCAAGGGCAAGGTGCTGGGCCTGTCGAAGGTTGCCCGTATCGTCGACATGTTCGCCCGTCGCCTGCAGATCCAGGAAAACCTCAGCCGCCAGATCGCCGAGGCCGTGCAGCAGGTGACCGGCGCTGCTGGCGTGGCGGTGGTGATCGAAGCCAAGCACATGTGCATGATGATGCGCGGTGTGGAAAAGCAGAACTCGACCATGCTCACGTCGGTGATGCTGGGCGAATTCCGCGAAAACGCCTCCACCCGTAGCGAGTTCCTCAGCCTGATCAAGTGATCGGCACGTAACCTCGAGCCGACCCCATGGGTCGGCTTTTGCATTTTCAGGAGTTGCCCATGATCGTCAAAGCCCTGCGGGTCGGCCTCGGCCAACTTATCGTGTTCGGCGACTGGATCAGCCGCCCGGCCAAGCGCAAACGCGATGCCGCCGCCCAGACGCTTGTCGAGCAGCAGGCCAGTGGCCTTGCGCTGTATCAGTTCCATGCCTGCCCGTTCTGCGTCAAGACACGCCGCACCCTGCACCGCTTGAACGTGCCGGTGGCGCTGCGCGACGCGAAGAACGACCCTGTGCACCGTCAGGCACTGCTGGAAGGCGGGGGCCGGGTGAAGGTGCCATGCCTGCGTATCGAAGAAGCGGGCAAGGTGACCTGGATGTACGAGTCCAAGGACATCATTGCCTACCTGGACAAGCGGTTCGCGTAAGCCTGATAGCGACCGCTCGCCTCTTCGCGGAGGTAAACCGGCGAAGAGGCGAGGCCAGGTTCACTCGCTCATCGGCACATGACGCGGATGGCTGGCCACCCTGGCCAACCAGTCACGCACTGCCGGGTAATCGGCCAGATCGAAGCCGCCCTGATGCGCCACGTGGGTGTAGGCATACAGCGCCACATCGGCGATCGAATATTGATCCCCCACCAGGTACGGCGTCATCTGCAATTGGCGCTCCATCACCTTGAGCGCCTTGTAGCCGCCCTTGTGCAGCTTGCGGTACTCCTCCACACGCTCATCCGGCAGGCCCAGGTAAAACTGGATGAAACGCGCCACGGCAATGTACGGCTCATGGCTGTACTGCTCGAAGAACTGCCATTGCAGCGCCTGGGTACGCAAACGTGGCTCGCTGGGCAGGAACTCAGTGCCATCGGCCAGGTAGTTGAGGATGGCGTTCGATTCCCACAGGCAGGTGCCATCCTCGAGCTCGAGCACCGGGACCTTGCCGTTGGGGTTCATCGCCAGGAATTCGGGCGTTTGGGTCTCTCCTTTGAGGATATCCACCGAGTGCCATTCATACGGCAGGTCGAGCAGGCTCAGCATCAGCTTGATCTTGTAGCAGTTACCCGACTGGTAATCCCCGTAAACCTTGTACATCGCCCATTTCTCCCGTGCAATTGCGCAATTGTGCCCAATAGTTCGCGACTGTACGGCTAATTGCAATGCCTGCTGTATCGCAAGCATCGGTCGCGCTCGCGTTAGTCTGCAAAAAACGGCTAATCCACGTACAAGGACTTACCCATGCCCCACGCCACATCCGCACGCCTGCGGCCCCTGGCAGACAGCTCCCCTTCGGCGGTGGTCGCCGGCTTCATCGCCATGCTCACCGGCTATACCAGCTCGCTGGTGCTGATGTTCCAGGCCGGCCAGGCAGCCGGACTGACCAGCGCGCAGATCTCGTCGTGGATCTGGGCGCTGTCGATCGGCATGGCGATCTGCAGCATCGGCCTATCGCTGCGTTACCGCACGCCCATTACCGTGGCCTGGTCCACGCCAGGCGCGGCGCTGCTGATCACCAGCCTTGGCGGGGTGAGCTACAGCGAAGCCATCGGCGCCTACATCACTTGCGCGGTGCTGGTGCTGGTCTGCGGCCTGACCGGCAGCTTCGAGCGCCTGGTCAAACGCATCCCGGCGTCCCTGGCCTCGGCCCTGCTGGCGGGCATTCTGTTCAAGATCGGCAGTGAAATTTTCGTCGCAGCCCAACATCGCACCCTACTGGTGCTGGGGATGTTCTTCAGTTATCTGCTGGTCAAGCGTCTGTCGCCGCGTTACTGCGTGCTGGCGGCATTACTGGTGGGCACAGCGTTGTCCGGGGCCCTGGGCTTGCTGGACTTCAGCGGCTTCACGCTGGAGGTCGCCATACCGGTGTGGACCACCCCGAGCTTCTCGCTGGCGGCGACCATCAGCATCGGTATCCCGCTGTTCGTGGTGGCGATGACGTCGCAGAACATGCCTGGCGTGGCGGTACTGCGTGCCGATGGCTACCAGGTGCCGGCCTCGCCGTTGATCTCGGCCACCGGCTTCGCCTCGTTGCTGCTGGCGCCGTTTGGTTCCCACGGGGTGAACCTGGCGGCGATCAGCGCCGCTATCTGCACCGGGCCGCATGCCCATGAAGACCCCAGCAAGCGCTACACCGCAGCTGTATGGTGCGGGATTTTCTACGGGATTGCGGGGGTGTTCGGCGCGACCCTGGCGGCGCTGTTCGCGGCGTTGCCGAAAGAGCTGGTGTTGTCGATTGCGGCCTTGGCGTTGTTCGGCTCGATCATGAACGGGTTGAACGTGGCCATGAGCGAGGCGCGGGAGCGTGAGGCGGCGTTGATCACCTTCATGGTGACCGCGTCGGGGCTGACGTTGTTCTCGATCGGTTCGGCGTTCTGGGGGATCGTGGCGGGGGTGATTACGTTGATGATCCTGAATCCGCGGGAGGTACGGCGGTAGGGATTGGTCGCGGTTGAGATCGAGCGCCGCCCGCGCGGCGCATCGCGAGCAAGGCTCGCTCCTACGTCTGTTTCGGGCCAGTTATGCCTGTGAGATTTGGGCGCGAACGCTTTGGTGCACGGCGCAATATTGGGGTCGTACAAACAAGGCGGTCGCGCGCGCCTGTCACTGACGTTACCGGCCCGAAACAGACGTAGGAGCGAGCCTTGCTCGCGATGCGCCGCGCGGGCGGCGCTCGATCTCAAAAACACCAAAAATCTTCCGCCAACCGCGCCAACCGCGCCAACCCCGCCAACCCCGCCAATCCCACCACCCCCCATCCCCTACAACCTGAAATGCCCCACCATCCCCTTCAGGTCACTGCCCAACTGCGCCAACTCGATACTGGACCGGGCATTGTCCTGCATGGCCAATGCCGCCTGATCGGCACTCCCACGAATCTGCGTGACGCTGCGGCTGATCTCCTCGGCCACCGAACTCTGCTCCTCGGCCGCCGCGGCAATCTGCTGATTCATCTGCTGGATCAATGACACCGCCACCGCAATGCTGCCCAAGGCGCTTTCGGTCTGCAGTGCATCGGCCACCGCCAGGCGCACCAGCTCGGTACTGCCACGGATCTGCTCGACCGATTGCTGGGCATTGCCGCGCAGGCTGGCGACAAGGCGTTCGATCTCATCGGTGGATTGCCGGGTACGCCGGGCCAAGGCCCGCACTTCGTCGGCCACCACCGCGAAGCCACGCCCCTGCTCCCCTGCCCGCGCCGCCTCGATGGCGGCATTTAGCGCCAGCAGGTTGGTCTGCTCGGCCACGCTCTTGATCACCGCCAGCACATCACCGATGGTGTGGATCTCTGCGCTGAGGCTGTCGATACCGGCGCTGGCGGTCTCCGCCGCAGCGGCCAACTGCTCGATACGCTGCATGCTCTGGCGCACCACCTGCTGCCCGGAGCCAACCTTGTCGTCGGCCGACTGCGCCGCCTGAGCCGCCTCTTCGGCGTTGCGCGCCACATCGTGCACGGTGGCGGTCATCTGCTGCATGGCAGTGGCCACCTGCTCGGTTTCTTCTTTCTGGCTACCCACCTCGCGGTTGGTCTGCTCGGTGACCGCCGACAACGCCTGGGCGCTGCCGGCCAATTGCTCGATCCCCTGCTGCAGGCCGCTGACCACGCCTGACAAACCGGCAGCCATCTGCTGCATGGCCTGCATCAGTTGCCCCACCTCATCACGACGAGGTGCTTCCTCCTCCAGGCTCAGCTCGCCCGCGGCGATGCGCTGGGCGCGGCCAATCACGCGCTTGAGCGGGCCGACCACGGCACGGGTAATCAGCCAGCCTGCCACTATCCCGACCAGCAAGGCCAGGCCTGTGGCCAGGGCGATGGCCAGGGCGTTTCGGGAGAGTTCACCCTGCATGGCCTTTTCCTGGCCTACGTAGGCCTGGTCGACCAAGTCAGTGACATGGGCCGCCCGCGCCTGCAACTGGGCCTTGATGCCCTGCTCCTTGCCCAGCAGGTCGGTGTATTCGTTGAGCTTGTCGGAGAAACTGCCGATGTGCCCGGCCACTTCACCCAGCACGCTCTGATAGCCGGCATCGCTAATGGTACCCTTGAGCTGATCGACCAAGCTGGCAGCCTCGACGGTCTGGGCGATACGCTCCTGGCTGCCTTGCTCCTCGCCCTTGCGGCTTTTATCCAGGCGCACCCGGGCTTCGTCCATGGCCTGCAGCATCAATCGCGACACCTGCGCCACCTGGGTCGCCTGCTCAAGGAATTCGCCGCCCTGCTGGCCCTGGGATTGCTTCAGGGTATAGGTACCATCGTCGGCCAGGCCTGACTGCAGCACGTCGAGGTTGTTGGCCACGCTGGACACCGCCCAACTGGCCATGTCCAACGCAAGCTCCTTGGCCTGCACCACTTCGACGAAAGCCTCGAAGGACTGGCCGTAGGCGTCGAGCTCAGCGGGTGCACCGCTCAATGCCGGCAAACTGCGCGCACGCTCGGTGAGGTCCTTCAGGCCTGCACGCAAGGCTTCGGCCTCCTTGATATCGGAACGCAGCGCAAAAGCTTGTTCATGCTGGCGCAAGCGCAATAAATCGGTGTTGAACTGGGCCAGTTGGCGCAGGCCATCGAACCGTTGGCCGACACCGTGCAACGCCACGACACCGATGCCCGCCACCGCGACTGTCAACGACAGCACCAAGGCAAAACCAAGGCCCATTTTGCGGGCCATGCCCAGATTGGCCAGAATACCGTGCCTGGTCGCGCCCATTGCCGATCTCCCCTCACCCTGTCAGGTTTTGCCGAAAGCCAAGAGTGGCAATGCCGCTGGCCTGCTCACAAGGGCTTGACGTCAGAATAGTGTCAAATAGCTATGAACGTGTCGTTTTCAGCGTGCTGAAGGTCGTCCTGCGTGCTGGAAGAAGGCCTGGGCGCGAGAGTCCTGCCCGTAAGCGACATTGATGCGCAGCCATGGGCTGGGAGCGCCCTGGTAGTCGAACGCACTGCCGGGGGTGAGCAGCACGTCGTGCTCGCGCGCCAGTTGCTCCAGGCGCGCGAATTCCAGTCCCGGCACCCGTGCCCAAACGAACATGCCGCCACAGGGCTCGCACAACACCTCCCAGCCGAACTGCTCCAGCTGCCCCAGCAGCCTGGCCATGTGCTGCCCCAGGCGCACCCGCAGGCGCTGGGTGCTCTTGCGATAGCTGCCATTGGCGAGCATCTGCCCGACCACCTGCTCGGCAAAACGCGAAGTACCGATGCCGGTGACCATCTTCAACTCGGCCAGGCGCGCCAGCAGCGGTGCATCGGCCACCATGTAGCCCACCCGCAGCGAACTGCTCAGGGTCTTGGAGAAGCTGGCCAGGTAGATCACCCGCTGTTCGCTGTCGAGGGTCGCCAACCGCGTGGCCGGCCCTTCCTGGAAGTCGGCGTAGATATCGTCCTCGACGATGCGCAGGTCGTGTTCGCGGGCCAGTTCCAGCAAACGGTAGGCGACCTTGGGTGTAAGGCTGGTGCCGGTGGGGTTGTGGTACAAGCTGTTGACGAACAGGCAGCGTGGGCGGTGCTCGGCCAGCAAACGCTCGACCGTGGCCACACATGGGCCGTCGACGGTACGAGGGACCGGCAACATGCGCACTTGGTGCTGGCGCAGCAGGTTGAACAGATTGAAGTAGCCAGGGTTTTCCACCAACACCGTGTCACCTGGGCGCAGCAGCGTGCGCACCAGCAAGTCGAGGCCATGGCTGGCCCCCTGGGTGGTGAGGATGCGCTCGGGGCCGGCGTTGATATCCTGGCGCGCCAGACGCTTGTGCAAATGCTGGCGCAGACTGGCCAGGCCCAGGGGCGGGCAATAGTCGAACAGGTCCTGCGCACTGGCGCGGCTGACCTGGCGTATGGCATGGGTCAGTGCTTCGTGGGCGCGCCAGGCGGCGGGCAACCAGCCACAGCCCAGCTTCACCAGCTCGTCATGACCTTCACGGAACTGGCGCCAGCTGCCGTCGCCCCCCTCGCCCCAGGTCGGCTCGTCATCCAGGACCAGGCCCGGCTTGCGCTCGGCGACGAAAAAGCCGGTACCGTGGCGCGCTTCGAGCCAGCCGCTGGCGACCAGACGGTCGTAGGCCTCGATCACGCAAGAAGCACTGACACGCTGGTCGCGGGCCAGGGTGCGGATCGACGGCAAGCGCGCGCCTGGGCGCAGGCGCTGCTGGGTGATCCAGGTTTGGAGGTGCTGGGTGAGTTGCTGCACCAGAGGGGTGGCGCTGTCGCGGTCCAGGGGGATGTGCATCGGCAAGTGTTCGCTGTTTTTTGGCGAACAGTTAAGCATAAATCGATGCGGGGTGTGTCTTGTGAGGGGCATGGGCGCACTGACACCCTAACCGGAATTCTGGAGAAGAGGCCTGACTTGAGCTTTGAGGTGCCACGAAAATCGAGCGCCGCGCGGCGCATCGCGAGCAAGGCTCGCTCCTACGTTTGTTTCGGGCCAATAACGCCTGTGACAGGCGCGCGCGACCGACTTGTTGGTACGACTCGATATCGAACGATGCGCCAAAGCGGTCGCGCGCATATCCCACAGGCATAACTGGCCCGAAACAAACGTAGGAGCGAGCCTTGCTCGCGATGCGCCGCGCGGGCGGCGCTCGATCTGCTAGGCACCCAAAAAAGTTGTGGCAAACCCAATAAACTCAGGACCTGAACACCATGCCCCCGCACCCCACCCCCGCCCTGCTGGCCTTCGCCCTGTGCCTGATCACCCTTGCGGTGAACCTGCCAGCCCCACTGTACATCGCCTACGCCGACCTCTCCGGCCAAGGCGCCGCCGCCACTGCCGTGGCGTTCTCCGCCTACGTGGTGGGCGTCATTCCCGTGCTGCTGGCCCTGGGCGGCCTCGCCGACCGCATCGGGCGACGACCACTGATCATTGCCGCGCTGTTGCTGTCGATGATCGCGACCTCACTCATGCTGCTGGCCCCCGGCTTGCACACCCTCGCCTTGGCGCGCCTGTGCCTGGGCCTTGGCACTGGCCTCGCCACCGCCACGGCGACCGCCTACATGGGCGAACTGATGGGCGCCGACCACAGCGCACGCGCCGCCACCTGGGTGACCGCCAGCACCTCCCTGGGCTTTGGCCTGGGGGCGGCGCTGACCAGCCTGTTCCTGTTGCACGAAGCCAGCCTCACACCCGGCAGTTTCCACTTGCAACTGCTGCTCGCCGCCTTGGCCGTGCTGCTGGTGTGGCGCCTGCCCGACCCACGCCAGGCGCAACGTGGCGCCATGCTGCGCCTGCCCTTCTACCCCCGAGGCAGCGTTGCCTATGGCTTTGCAATTCTGCTGGCCTGGGCCTGCTCGGGCCTGGTGATTGCGCTGTTGCCAGGCATTTTGCGCCAGCATGGCCTGAGTGAATGGTCGGGGGTCTCGACGTTTTGCGTGATCACTTGCGGGTTGGCGTTCCAGCCCATGGCACGCCGCATGGCCAGCAGCAAAGCGACTCTGCTGGGACTGGCGATTTTACCGTGCAGCTACGCCTTGCTGGCCTGGGGAGCCGACCACGGGCAGTTGGCGGCAGTGCTGTTGGGTGCAGTCGCCGCCAGCAGTGCGTGTTACGGGTTCATCTACCTGGGTGGATTAGCTGCAGTGAACCACCTGGCCGGCACAGAAAAGACCCGCGCCAGCGCCGGGTTCTTTCTGCTGGCCTACTTCGGCTTCAGCCTGCCGGTGATCTTCACCGGGTTGCTGAGCGACCGGCTCGGGCCGCGGCTGGCACTGGTGGTGTTCGGGCTGGCATTGCTACTGGGCTGCGCAAGTGTGGCCGTGGCCCTGGTACGCGGCGCACGCCCGGCACAGCTGGCAGCCCAGGCGTCGTCCTAGATGGCCGTCGCGCCGCCGTCGACCGTCAGGCAGTGCCCAGTGGTAAACGCCGCGCCATCACTGCACAGGTACAACACCGCACTGGCGATTTCCTCTACCTTGCCGATGCGCCCAACCGGGTGCATCGCCGCTGCAAACTCCGCCTTGCGCGGGTCGGCCTCGTAGGCGCGGCGGAACATATCGGTGTCGATCACGGCGGGGCACACCGCATTCACCCGAATGCCCTTCTTCGCATACTCGATGGCCGCCGACTTGGTCAGGCCGATCACCGCATGCTTGGATGCGCTGTAGATGCTCATCTTCGGCGCTGCCCCCAAGCCCGCCACCGACGCCGTGTTGACGATCGCCCCGCCGCCCTGGGCCAGCAGCAGCGGCAGTTGGTACTTCATGCACAGCCAGACACCCTTGACGTTGACGCCCATGATGGCGTCGAACTCTGCCTCGCTACCCTCGGCCAGGCGCCCCTGCTCGATCTCGATGCCGGCATTGTTGTAGGCGTAGTCCAGTCGCCCGAAGGCCTCGATAGTCCTTGCATGCAGGTGGCGCACCTGCGCGTCCTGGGTCACGTCACAGGCCACGAACAATGCTTCGCCACCCGCCTCGCGAATCCGCATGGCGGTCACCTCGCCACCCGCCTCGTCCAGGTCGGCCACCACCACCTTGAGGCCTTCCCGGGCGAAGGCCAGCGCCGTCGCCCGGCCAATGCCCGCCGCGCCGCCGGTGATCAGGGCTACCTGGCCGGAAAAGGTCATGCTCATAGCTCGCTCCTTGGGTTGGATGCTCCGGCCTCACCGGCGCCTACAGGGTTCCGAGGCCGTTGCAGGAGCCGGCTGGCCGGCGATGAAGGCTCATCGGATATCGAGCAGAGTCTAGTCAGACCGCCTTTAGGCTGGGCAGCATCATCAAGGCAGCAGTTGGGCTAACATGCTTGTCAGTGATGTTACTGACCCACCTGCATCAGCAAGGTAAATTGAGCCATCCACCTGCCTAAAGGACCTGTCATGACCCACACCAATCGCCGCTTCCTGCTTGCCAAACGCCCGGTCGGTGCCGTGCGCCGCGACGACTTCACCTTCGAGGCGGTGCCTGCCGCAGAGCCGGGCGACGGCCAGGTTCTGGTGCGCAACCTCTACCTATCGCTGGACCCGGCCATGCGCGGCTGGATGAACGAAGGCAAGTCCTACATCCCGCCCGTTGGCCTGGGCGAGGTGATGCGGGCCTTGGGCGTGGGCGAAGTGATCAGCTCCCGCCACCCCGACTACAAGCCGGGCGACCACGTCAGCGGTGCCCTCGGCGTACAGGACTATTTCACCGGAGAGCCCCAGGGCCTGCACAAGATCGACCCACGCCTCGCCCCCCTGCCCCGTTACCTTTCTGCACTGGGCATGACCGGCATGACCGCCTACTTCGCCCTGCTCGACGTCGGTCAACCCAAGGCTGGGGAGACGGTGGTGATCTCTGGCGCTGCGGGCGCGGTGGGCAGCCTCGTCGGGCAGATCGCCAAGATCAAAGGTTGCCGTGTGGTCGGTATTGCCGGCGGCGCGCAGAAGTGCCAGTACCTGAAGGACGAACTGGGCTTTGATGGCGTGATCGACTACAAGGCCGAAGACGTGCTCGCCGGCCTCAAGCGTGAGTGCCCGAAAGGCGTGGACGTGTACTTCGACAACGTTGGCGGCGAGATCCTCGATGCCGTGCTGACCCGCATCAACTTCAAGGCACGCATCGTCATTTGTGGCGCCATCAGCCAGTACAACAACAAGGAAGCGGTCAAAGGGCCGGCCAATTACCTGGCGCTACTGGTGAACCGGGCGCGCATGGAAGGCTTCGTGGTGATGGACCATGCCAAGGAGTATGGCAAGGCCGCTCAGGAGATTGCCGGGTGGCTGGCCAGCGGGAAGGTGAAGAGCAAAGAGGATGTGGTGGAAGGGTTGGAGACGTTTCCGGAGACGTTGTTGAAGCTGTTCAGTGGGGAGAATTTTGGGAAGTTGGTGTTGAAGGTTTGATAGCTTCCCCTCTCCGATGACCCGGTGGGCGCAACGCTTGCATGAACGCTGCGCCCGTTGGCTTGGCTTGTCGGTTAGAAGCTGAGCCCGGAGAAGATGATGTCTTCAGCCTGCTCGACGGACACCTTTGGGATCACTGCATCCGGAATCCTGGAGGTTTGCGACAGGTTGTAGACGGAGAAGCGTTCGTCCACGACACGGTCAGCCATCAACTTCATCGATGGCAAGATGCGGCTTTCGAAGTAATCGTCCAGGCCACAAGGCGAAATAGCTCGTCCCGCCGTTTCGTAGAAACGTCCAGCGGCCTGCGTCAGATCAACGCCCACCAGGAACACCTGCGTGAACCCTACGTGGTAGGCAATCTGCAATGCGGCATAGGCAACGGTCCGGGCGTCGAAATAGCCAGCGGATAGGTCCTTGCTGAAGCCCAATGTCCGTGAGCGCGAACGCCAGAATTCACGGCTGCGTACCAGGTCCGGCTGTGGATTGAACGCCGATTCGTAAAGGGTCGAGCGGCTTGCCTTGGTTAGTGGGTAGATTTCAGCACTGGTCGAAGTCTGGGCCGCTTCAATCTCGTCCGGCCAAAGAGCGAGCCGGCGGCTCAGCGAAAGAGCACTGGCGTAAAGGTCAGGTTGCTGCAAAGGGAATCCGGTGTCCGTGCATACATAGAAGAACGGACGGATACCGCTACCCTCGAACATCGAGATCGCGCCGTTGAGCGTGATCATCGGAATGTCGGCAAAACGCTGGAGGGGAAAATCCTTGGCTGAGGAGCCAGAGGCGACAATAAACACCGGCCCTTTGGCGATACCACGGCATGTCGCGAAATCTCTTACAGGCCCCCAAAGAGATTGCCTCTTGACGCTGAGTACTTCCACCGTGCCTCCACTGAAATCGTGCGCGGCGGACTATACACAAAACGTTTACCAAGAACCATCCAAGATCAACCACGCACAGCTCCAGTCCACCATCAGACTATTCCGATATTGGAAGAAGAATCGTCTGCCGAGGATTGTAAAAGGTGGTGTTCGCCGGGATGTCCCGGGTCACCAGCGACATGGCGCCTATGACGACATTGTCGCCAATACTGATGCAGTCGGCGATGATGCAGCTGTTGGCACCGAGGCTGACGTTGTCGCCGATGGTTAGTGAGTATTGCTCCAGGCCGAGGGTCTTGATGCCGATCGTGCAGTTCTGACGGATGAAGAAATTGCGACCGATAGTCACGTAGCCAGTGATCACTACGCCGGGCAAATGGGCGATGCGTAGGCCGGGGCCGATTTGCGCGCCGATGTCAATGTCTACCCCGTACTTGAGGTTGAGCCTCTGCTGCATTCCCCGAGCGTAGCTCCTGGCCAGGCCGCCTCGGGCGTTTAGGTACTGAGCAAGCCGGTACTTGAAGAGAAAACGCAGCTTATTGTGCCGCCGTATGCGTCGGAGGATGTTGAACAACAGGCTGATTCGGCGTCCTGGCTTTTTCTTGTTGGAGACTTCCTGCCGCCAGCATTCGAGTAGGTTTTCGAGGTTCACACGCGGGTACCAATGGGATCGACCCGCCATGATGCCCAAATGGCGACGGAGATGCAGCAGGTTGCTGCACTCCGCGCCCACTCCTTTCAGCGGACGCCAAAGGAAACCTTCGTCTGGATTTGCATTCTCCTTAGTCAGCCCATACCCACAATGGCGACCGCTAAAGACAAGTAGCCTATTGAGCTACTACATCCTGCAATATGTTAATCATTGTTACAAAATCAATAGCCCAAGAAATTGAAATGAAAGTAGGAGAATTCACCAAAGAATGGTTGAAAATCAACAGGGGATTGGAGGAATCAGTAGGTTCCTAACTACAACAGCTACGGTCCTCGACCCTGCCCTTGCACTGGGTAGCTCCCGCTTAGCGGTAGCCGCTCCCCAGAGCCGGCCCAGGTGTACAAGCCTTTGGGCTTCGCGTACCCTTGCTGCGAAACCGCCATCCTTGGGCCTTCCAGTCGAGCGGTAAAAAAATGCCAACAAACTGCACACCATGAATGCAGTAAAGAGTCAAGGTTAGAGGCTTAACTATGCACGCCCCATGTCTCGATGCTACTGATACACCTCTGGTGACAGTCATCATCGCGTCTTACAACCACGCGCGCTACATTGAAGAAAGTATCAACAGCGTTTTAAACCAGACCTATAAAAACATTGAGCTGTTGATTATCGATGACGGTTCGAAAGATGAAAGCCCAACTCTCTTAAAGCGGTTGCAAGCGCAACATGGCTTCGACCTGCGACTCCAGGCCAACCAAGGCTTGGCGCGCACCCTGAATGACGCCATCGCACGTGCCAAAGGCTCGCTGATTGTCCCGTTCGGCTCTGACGACATCATGCTGCCCCACCGTATCGCCACCCAAGTGGCATACCTGCAAGGGAAACCTGAAGTCGGCATCTGCTCGGCGAATATCGAAACAATCGACCAGAATGGTCGAGTGATGGGCGCACGCGAGCAGCGCAACCGTAACCTGCCCTTCCGCCGTCTGGACTTCGATGACCTGTTCCTGGACCGTAAGCCCGGGCCGATGGCTGCGACTCTAATGATACGCCGTGAAGCACTCGATAAAGTCGGTGGCTTCCATGACAGCATTCGGTTGGAGGATGTGTACATCGAGTTGGCGATTACCCGTGCCGGCTACTACATCGATGTGCTGGGCGAGGTGCTGGCGCAATACCGCGACCACCCGAGCAATACCTTCAAGAACGGCCGCTTCATGGTCGACAATGTGTTGCAAACCTACGCGGTGTTCCAGGACCACCCACAGTATGAGCAGGTGTGCATGAACTTCCGTAACTCGATGGTGTTGAAGTACGCCAACCGAGACAAGGCGCTGAGCTGGGAAATCCTTTCGGAAATCCCGGTCAGGTACTGGAACCGGAAGACCTTGCGCGGCATGTGGCGACTGGTCTGTTCTTAAGCAGACCGACCGCGCTTCCAGTGGATCAGCGATTGGCCATAGACGAGCGCCATGGGAATCCAGATCAGGAACCAATGCTCCTTAGGGCGTGACATGAAAGCGCTGCCTTCTGTCAGGCCCGAGGCGAAGCCGAAGATCAGCCAAGTGGCTGCAATTGTGACGCCGGGGTGCTTGCGATAAAGCCAGCTGAAGTGCATCGCCAATCCGTAAAGCGTCATCCACAGCACTAGCCCTGCGATGCCACCCGCGTACAACACACCCAATTCGATGTTGTGCGGGTCGGCCAAGGTTTTGGTCAAGCCGGGAATGATCACCGTCATCGGAGCGTCGAAACCATGGCCAAGCCAGGGATGCTCACCGATCTGACGCAGGGCTTCCATCCAAATAGCCGGACGGTATGACATACCACGCTGGATAACAGCCTCAGGGTAAGCCAGTACCACGCAGATGGCTGCGATTGCGACCGCCGCAATGGCCAGCAGACCACGTCGACGATCTCCTACTATCAGAAGCCAGCCTAAAGCGGCAGCCAAGCCAACCAATGGTGTACGCGAACCCGTTGCCAGCACTGCCAGCCCCAGCACTGCGAGAGCGAGCAATGGCAGCGGGCTGAACGGGCTGCGCGCTTGGAACCAGGACGCCAACCAGTAGGCCGCGAATGCCCCAAATACGTGAGCGGTGAGCAGAGGATTGTAGAGCGCACCGTATCCATTCAACCGCCGACCGGCTAGCACTGGAGTGCTGTACAGGTAGTAAGCCAGCGACAAACCCGCTGCCATCGCAGCAAAGATCGCCGCGAACCGTGTGCACTGGTCCAGTTGCGTAGGGGAACGCAGGCTGATGATACCCGCAGCAAACAGCAGCATGGCAATGTACAGGGGCCGCTTGACCAGACTGCCTGTAGAGTTTTCGGTGTCTGACCAGGCAATGGTCAACAGTGTGTACGCACTGAACGCCAGGAAAGCCAGAAACAACGGGTTCATGACCATAGGCCTGAACAGATCCCGCTGCTTGACCAGCATCAGCAGCGTGGGAACCGCCAGAAAGATATAAAACAGTTTATGGAACGCAGCACGGTCCCAAGCCCAGAACATCCCTGTGAGGATGACCACCCACCCTACCGGCAAAACGTAGCTATTGATCAGGCTACCCAGGCGCTGAACTGGCGATTCAACTGCAACATCAACTGACATTTAGCGTTCTCTGACAAATAGGACATCGAAATCGTATGTCCTATACGATTTCGGTTTCTGAACTTCAGTGATTGCGTTTGGCTCAGCCGCGAATCTCTGCCACGACCGCAGCCAAGGCTTTGGCCGGGTCTGCTGCCTGGCTGATCGGGCGTCCAATCACGAGGTAGTCCGAGCCCGCATCCAGTGCCTGGCGCGGGGTCAGAATGCGACGCTGGTCGTCCTGGGCACTGCCCGCCGGGCGAATGCCCGGAGTGACCAGTTGCAACGAAGGATGTGCCGCCTTCAGCGCCGGAGCCTCAAGTGCCGAGCACACCAAACCGTCCATACCGGCCTTCTCTGCCAGAGCGGCCAGGCGCAGCACCTGCACTTGCGGGTCGACATCCAGACCGATGCCTGCCAAGTCTTCACGCTCCATGCTGGTGAGCACGGTCACGCCAATCAGCAGAGGCTGCGGCCCGCTGCGCTTGGCCAGTTCTTCACGGCAAGCCGACATCATGCGCAGGCCACCAGAGCAATGAACGTTGACCATCCACACACCCATCTCGGCTGCCGCCTTCACTGCCATGGCCGTGGTGTTGGGGATGTCATGGAACTTGAGGTCGAGGAACACTTCGAAACCCTTGGCGCAGAGGGTCTCGACGATGCCCGAGGCACTGCTGGTGAACAGTTCCTTGCCAACCTTTACCCGGCACAGGGCGGGGTCAAGCTGGTCAGCCAGCTTCAGGGCGGCCTCGCGGGTCGGGAAATCCAGGGCAACGATCAGGGGCGTCTGGCAGGCGGACATGGTCTGGGTCTCTTGGCAATTCGAAAACGGCGCGCATTGTAAACGATGTGGCACAGGCTTGGGTGGCCATGGGGCAGCAGAATTGGCCCAACGGGGGCCGGCTCCTATAATTGAACCAACGGAGACAGCAATCGCTCAAAATTTGTACAAGCGATTGCATTGATGATAACAGGAGAACAACAGATGCCCTGGTATGCCTGGCTGATACTCATCATAGCCCTCGGCTCGATTGTCGGTGGGCTGATGTTGCTGCGAGATACGGCGAAGAAGCTGCCTTTGACGGAGGAGCAGCTTAGGAAAGTGCATGAGCGCAACGCTGAAGCAGATGCCAAGGATGCGCAGGATAGGTGAAAGACGCGCGACCGGGCGGCAAGCGGCGCTTATCTGGAGGCCCTATCGCCGGCTTGCCGGTAACAGGGCTGCAAAACGGCCCTATTACCGGCAGAGCACGCCCTGAGAGAACAGCGCCAACAATCGTTCGGCGCTACCTCCAGGCTTACTCGACCATTAACTTGCCCCGGTTCCTCTCGAGCAACGCATTGCCAATCCCTTTGATTTCCAGCAACTCATCCACCGACGTGAAAGGCCCATTAGCCTCCCGATAGGCCACAATGGCGTCAGCCTTGGCCTTGCCGATACCATTGAGTGCTTTCTGCAAGGTGGCCGCATCGGCCTTGTTCAAGTCCAGCCGCCCGGCTGGCGCCTCCATCTGGCTTACCAGCGGCACAGGCTCTTTCATGGCACCGACTTCAGCCGGTGCAGCGCTCAACGAAAAGGACAGGCCGGCGAACAACGGCAGCAGCAGGTAATTGAGGACGGTATTGCGCATGAGTAGTCACTCCTTTGAGTTGATTGGGTGTGCAGCTGTTTCCATCGCTGCCCCTTCAACCTAGCGACTCACGCGCAATACCACCAGCTTGATTGCAGTGGGATTTGTGACTGGATTAGACGTCACAACTTGTTGCGGTACAACTTCCTACATCAAGCGGGTACAACGCCTTCCTGGCAGTAAGATTGAGCACACCTGGCAGGCAAACACGGCGACTCCCGAAGTGCTGATTCACTCAAACACGTCAGCGTCTTCCAGTGCCTTACCTACTTGGTCCTTGGCAGACAACGTAGGTGCAAAGTCAATCGGCCATTCGATAGCGATCTGAGGGTCATCCCAGGCAATGCAACGTTCGCTCTTGGCCGAATAGAAGTCCGTGGTCTTGTAAACAAACTCAGCGGTCTCGCTCAAGGTCACGAAACCATGGGCAAACCCAGGGGGAATCCACAGCTGGTGATGATTCTGCGATGACAGCACGGCACCTACCCACTTGCCGAAGGTGGGCGAACCGCGACGGATATCCACCGCCACATCGAACACCTCGCCCTGAACCACACGAACCAGCTTACCCTGGGCGTGAGGCGGCAACTGATAATGCAAGCCGCGCAGCACGCCCTTCACAGAGCGGGAATGGTTGTCTTGAACGAAGTCCGGCTGCAGGCCAGTGACTTCGTTGAACACTCGAGCATTGAAACTCTCGTAGAAAAAGCCACGCTCATCGCCGAATACCTTGGGAGTGAACAGGATGACTTCAGGGATGGCCATTGGAATAGCGTGCATCAAAATACCTTCACTTCAAGCAGGTTTTGCAAGTACTTCCCGTAGCCGTTCTTCAGCAGCGGCTGTGCCAGGCGCGTCAGCTGTTCGGCGTCGATCCATCCAGCGCGGTAGCAAATTTCTTCCGGGCAGGCCACCTTGAGGCCTTGGCGGCGCTCCATGGTGGCGATGAATTGGCTCGCGTCTAGCAGGCTGTCGTGGGTACCGGTATCCAGCCAGGCATAACCACGGCCCATGATCTCGACTTGCAGTTGCTGCTGTTGCAGGTACAGGTTGTTCAGGTCCGTGATCTCAAGCTCACCCCGTGCAGACGGTTTCAGTTGCTTGGCCAGGTCTACCACCTGGTTATCGTAGAAATAGAGCCCGGTTACGGCGTAGTTGGATTTCGGGACTTTCGGCTTCTCTTCAATCGACAATACGCGCCCTGTTTCGTCGAACTCCGCGACACCGTAACGTTCGGGATCCTGAACGTGATACGCAAAGACCGATGCGCCGCTCTCTTGCTTATCGGCACTGAGTAACAGCGACTGGAAGTCATGGCCGTAGAAAATGTTGTCGCCTAGTACGAGAGCCGACGAAGCGTTGCCGATGAAGTCAGCCCCAATGGTGAAGGCCTGTGCCAAACCATCTGGACTAGGCTGCACGGCGTAAGTGAGGTTGATACCCCACTGACTACCATCGCCGAGCAACTGCTCAAAGCGCGGAGTGTCCTGCGGTGTTGAAATGATCAGGATGTCACGAATGCCCGCCAGCAACAGCGTGCTCAGCGGGTAATAGATCATCGGCTTGTCGTACACAGGCAACAACTGCTTGGATACCGACAGTGTCGCGGGGTGCAGGCGAGTGCCCGAGCCACCCGCCAGAATGAGTCCTTTGCGTGCCATAGGAATTCCTGTTACTGGATCTCGTCCAGCATCCGTTGCACACCTTGTTGCCAAGGAGGCATTTTGAGATTGAAGGTCTCTTCGAGTTTAGCCAATGCCAGCCGAGAATTTCGCGGGCGCGGGGCTGGAACCGGATACGCCTCGGTACTGATTGCACCAATTTGCTCGGCGCAAACCTTCAAGACAGCGCCGTTGCGGCTGGCATGTGCCAATACGAACTGAGCATAGGCATGCCAGTTGGTTTCACCAGCGGCGGCAAGATGGTATGTGCCGGCCAAATGGTTTGCATTCTGCTCGCGAAAAATCTGTCGCAGTATATGGGCGGTGACATCGGCGATCAGCTCAGCACCAGTCGGAGCGCCGAACTGGTCCGCGACCACGTTCAGCGAATCTCGCTCAGCCGCCAGACGCAGCATTGTCTTGGCGAAGTTATGACCGCGCGCAGCATATACCCAACTGGTGCGCAAGACCACGGCGCTGGCGCCGCTGCCTTGAATGGCCCGCTCACCGTCAAGCTTGGTACGACCGTACACGGACAATGGTCCGGTGGGGGCGTCTTCCTGCCATTGAGCCTGGCCGCTGCCATCAAAGACGTAGTCTGTCGAGTAGTGAATGAGCCATGCGCCCAGTTTTGCCGCCTCGTGCGCGAGCACACCTGGCGCTTCGGCGTTGATCCGGGCGGCCAGCGCCTGCTCGCTTTCGGCCTTGTCAACTGCGGTGTACGCAGCCGCGTTGACGATAACATCCGGAGCCAACGAGCGTACCGTTGCCGCCAGGCCGTCAAGGTCGGCCAAATTCCCGCACAGGCAACCACTGCCTTGACGGTCCAGCGCGATCAGATTACCCAGAGGCGCAAGTGACCGCTGCAACTCCCAGCCAACTTGTCCGTTCTTCCCTAGCAATAGGATCTTCACGCTTTGCTCGCCCCGTATTGCTGTGCAACCCAATCACGGTAGCTGCCATCCATGACGCCCTTCACCCAGTCCTGATTGGCCAAGTACCAGGCAACCGTTTTACGAATACCGGATTCGAAGGTTTCGGCAGGCTTCCAGCCAAGCTCTCGCTCGATCTTACGGGCGTCGATTGCATAGCGGCGGTCGTGGCCGGGGCGGTCGGTGACGAAGCTGATCTGGCTAGCATAAGGTTGCCCGTCAGCCCGCGGGCGAAGTTCATCGAGCAGCGCACAGACGCGATGGACGATGTCCAGGTTGGGCATCTCGTTCCAGCCGCCGACGTTGTACACCTCACCCACCTGCCCGGCTTCCAACACACAGCGGATGGCGCTGCAGTGGTCTTTGACGTAGAGCCAGTCACGAATCTGTTGCCCATCGCCATACACCGGTAGCGGCTTGCCAGCCAAGGCATTGACGATCATCAGCGGGATCAGCTTCTCGGGGAAATGCAGCGGCCCGTAGTTGTTCGAACAGTTGGTGGTAAGCACCGGCAGGCCATAGGTGTGGTAATAGGAACGCACCAAGTGGTCACTGGCCGCCTTGCTGGCCGAGTACGGGCTGTTTGGCTGGTATTGATGGGTCTCCGTGAACGCAGGCTCACCGGCTTTCAGCGAGCCATAAACCTCATCGGTGGAAACATGCAGGAAGCGGAACGCCGACCGCTGCACCTGGTCCAGGCCTTGCCAGTAGCCCCGCACTGCTTCCAGTAACTGGAAGGTACCAACCACATTGGTTTCAACGAATGCCTGGGGCCCGTGGATGGAGCGGTCGACGTGCGACTCGGCGGCAAAATTGAGCACCGCGCGCGGGCGGTGCTCTGCCAACAGCCGTTGCACCAGCGGCCCATCGCCGATATCGCCGTGCACGAAGACATGTTGCGGATTACCTTGCAGGCTAGCCAGGCTGCGCAGGTTGCCGGCGTAGGTCAATTTGTCCAGGTTGACGATGGTTTCGCCTGATTGGCTTAACCAATCCAACACGAAATTCGCACCGATGAAGCCGGCGCCGCCGGTTACCAGTATTGTCATAGGGTGAACGCTTCTCGAGTAAGTGTCGGGTAGAGGTAACTAAGCGCAATTCTAGACGGAAAGCTGCAGGATTGTTGCAGTAAGACACTGCTCACGCTTTTGGCTGTTGTTCTCTCATTGCCTGCGGGACAAAATTCGCCCCTTGTCAGGAAACCATCCGGGCTCACAGGGATTGTCCATGCATTCTATTTTCCCTTCGGTCGCTGTTGCAGCATTATTTACTATCGCGCCTGTCTGGGCACAGTCCACGCAGCTTGCTGACCGGGTTATGACGCCTAAGGATTCTCCGGACAAGTCAGTACAGGACACCCGACCTGTGCTGACTTGTTCGGAGAATCCATAGCAGTGCAACTTTTTCTTCGAGCACACCCATCCTGGATTGCACCTTTGCAAGCATCTGCTTGAGAAGTTAAGGATCATCAGGGAGGTTGTCGGGCACGAAATTCATGCCCTGGATTATACCGAATCAGGCCACGAATCGAGGCGTCAAAACCTGATGCGGACGGTTGCGCCAGAGGTCGAAGCCATCGAGTAGCCAGTTCAGTTCCTGAACGGTCAGGACAATGGCGACGTCAGTCGGATCGGGTGAAGTTTTGAAACGTTCGGACTCTAGGCGTTTGAGCCAGAGGCAGAAGCCGTTGCGTTCCCAATACAGGATCTTCACGCGGTTGCGCGGCTTGTTGAGGAAGACGAAAAGCACTGGGTCGAACACCGCCACCTTGATATCGAGTTCGA
>NZ_AUEC01000020.1 GCF_000425785.1 Pseudomonas taiwanensis DSM 21245 | reverse complement strand
CCGAGAGTTCATAACGCTTTGCCATCACAGAATTCCTTTCCGCAGATGGCCGGCGACTGTACAGAACCCCGGCTGTTCCGGGGGCCACATTTCAGTTTCTTGGGATTTCAGACAGAGCCTAAAACTGCCCTTTAACGGTTTTTTCGTTATGACGTTTTACCTACCACTCGCTCTGCCGCCTCAAGATAAGCCTGTTCCCGCTCGCGCTTATCCACAGCTACCACAAAAACTACAACCTCTTGTTCGATCACCTGGTAGACCAATCGGTAGCCGCTACTGCGCAGCTTGATCTTGTAGCAGTCCGGCAAGCTATGCAGCCGGTTCGCCTCAACCCTCGGATTCAGCAAAACCGAGGCGAGTTTTTTCTTGAGTTGCTGCCGGACCGTATCCCCCAGCTTTTGCCATTCCTTTAGCGCTCGCGCATCGAACTCAAGGCTATAGGTCATCCAGCGAAACCCTCACTCGCTGAGGGTCGGCAAGGCGCTCGCGAACGATCGCTAGCAGCGCCTCATCTTCATCAGTCATGAGCACAGGCTTAAAAGGCAACTGCCCGCGCTCGGCGACGTACTGCAAGGCTTGGCGCATGAGCTCGGAGGGCGTAACACCCAACCGCTCAAGCTCACGATAGGCTCGGATTTTGAGATCGTCGTCGATACGAACATTGATGGATGCCATGATGGCTAGCTCACTGTAATGACAATAGTCTTTACAGTGGCGCAATTCTGGGCAGCAGACAAGTGGCTTATGAGCACAGACCGACGAAGGACAAGGCCGTTACACGCCGATTCGATTCCGAATACCCTGCCCTCACAGCGTTAAACCGTTCGTCTGGTGCCGGCACCATTCAAGGTTCCATAGAAAGCTTTCAAAATCTCTGGAACCCCCGAAAAGCCCGCCTTCTGGCGGGTTTTTTCGTTTTGGCGTTCCGTCACCTGAATCCGCCCCGCAAAAAGCGCACTCCACCGATGCGACGCACTGGTATCACCAAAGGGCTGCAACGCAGCCCTCGCCTGATCAGAACGCCGTACTCACCGTCACCGCCATATTCCGCGGATCCCCGTAGATCGCCCCCGCATAGAACCCGTACTGCGTGTAGTAATGCTTATCGAACAAGTTATCGACGTTGAAGCTCACCGTGGTGTCGTCAGTCAGCTGGTACTTGGCCATGGCATTCCAAATCGCATATCCGGACCAGTTCACGTCAGTAGCCCCTCCACTCACACCGTTCACCGGCTGCCCAGCCGGGCTTGAGATTGCGCGGATGTTGGTTTGTGCCTTGACGCCTGCGCCGAGGGTCAAGCGGTCTAGCGGGCCGCTCAGGCGGTAGGTGGTCGATGCCTTGAACAGGTGCGACGGGTCACTTCTGCCGTCGCTGTCGACGCGGCGGAAATGCAGGTAGGTGTAGCCGGCATAGACGTTCCAGTTCGGTGTCAGGGCGCCAGCGATTTCGAGGTCGATACCGTCGGTTTCCTGGCCGGTGCCGGCCTTGTAGGCGTCGCCGCCGGTTGGCGTGGTCAGGCCGTCGTCTAGCACGGCCTTGTTCTGCTGCTTGGTGCGGAAATACGCCGCCGATGCGTTCAAGCGGCCATCCAGCCACTCACCCTTGATACCGGTTTCGTAGCTCTGGCCGCGAATCGGCTCGACCTTGGTGCCGCTGGCCGTTTCGGCAGTCTGGGGGTTGAAGATGTCGGTGTAGCTGGCGTACAGCGAGTAGGTGTCGTCGAGGTCATATACCGCCCCCAGGTAGGGCGTGACGATGCCGTGGTTCTGCTGGTTGCTGCGCACGCCGCTGACGTTGCGGGTGGTGGCCGAATAATCAGTGCTGCGCACGCCGACGATCACCGACAGGGGGTCGGTGATGCTCAGGCGGGTGGCGGCGTACAGGCCTTGCAGGCGGGTGGTGGTCTTGGTGTGGCGGCCGGTGCGGGAGGCGATCATGTCGTAGTCGCTGTCAACGCCGTTGTGCCAGTCGGTCACCGGGAAGCCGTTGTTGGCGCGGAACTGGCAGCCCACCGATGGCGCGCTGATGCGGTCGTCGCTGACCATGGTGCAGCTGTATTCCGGCGACCAGGCCACGGTGCGGCTGTCGTTGTAACCGACCATGGCCTGGTGGGTGCGGCCGAACAGCTGGAACGGGCCCGAGAGGTCGATCTGGGCGGATTGCTGGGTGGTGTCGCTGGTGCTGTGCAGGCCGTTGAGCACGGCGCCGCTGCCGTCCTGGTCCCAGTAGCCGCCGTAGCGGCCGCGCCCCGCCGAGTTGACCTTGGCCAAGCCTCGGTGGTTGAGCACTTCGGCAGTGCTCTGGGCGGCCTTGAGGTCCAGTGTCCAGTCGTTGTCGAAATGGTGCTCCAACGAGCCGAATGCGGTGCGGGTGGTGTACTCGCCAAAGCTCCAGCTCGGGACCAGGTTGGTGCTGCGCGGCAGGTCGGTCTTGCTGCCGTCGCGATACCAGATGGGGATGTTCGCGCCCCATCCGCCGCCGACCACTTTGTTGTACTCGTACTGGTAACCGGCACCGAGGGTGGTGGCGTCGTCCAGGTCGAACTCGAAGTTGGCCAGGGCAGCGCGGGAGCGCTCGGACTGGTTGTCGCGGAATGAGTTGGCGTCCTGCTGGGTCATCACGAAGCGTGAGCGCAGGCGGCCATCTTCGGACAACGGCAGGTTCAGGTCGGCGCCCAGGCGGCGTTTGTCCCAACTGCCATAGGTGGCGTATGCACTGCCACCGAAGGTGCGGGTCGGGGCCTTGCGGATCAGGTTGACGGTGGCCGACGGGTCGCCGGTGCCGCCGAGCAGGCCGTTGGCGCCGCGCACGATGTCGATGCGTTCGTACAGGTCCATGTTCAGCGCATTGCCGCCGCCGCTGAAGTCGGAACCGCCCTGGAACTGCAGTCCATCGACCTTCCAGTTGCTGATCGAGTAACCCCGGGCACGAAAGTCGGTGCGACCACCGACCTCGGACTTGGTGGCGCTCACGCCTGGCGTGGTGTCCAGCGCCTGTTCGAGGGTATGGATGTCGCGGTCGTCCATCTGCTGGCGGGTGATGGTAGTGACCGATTGCGGGGTCTGGCGTGGGGTCAGATTCAGGCCGGTGGAGCTTCGGGTGCTCTCGACCGTGTAACCCAGCTGGCCAGCCTCGTCGGCCGGGACCAGGGCGCTGTCCTCGATTTGCGTGGCCTCCAGCTCCAGCGGTTGGCTGTCGGCAGCCATGGCACCGCCGCTCAAGGCGACGGCAATGAAGAAGGCAAGCGGGTGAAGGTGGTTAACGCCTCGGTGGATGGGTGAGACGTCGGGCATGATGCGCTGATGATTCATTTGGGAAGGCTTCGTATTCGCAGTTGATTTTTTGTTACGATTCTAGGCATCCGCCCTTCGGGCTCCATGCCCGGCTTGTACGGGCATGTAATCGAACGTAACGAGCGCTGCCGACCTTCCGCCAACAGGTGTTTTTCGATGAGCACAACCTTGCTTGTCGTCGATGATGACGACGAGATCCGCGAACTTCTTTGCGAGTATTTGACCGAAGCCGGCTATAGCGTGCTGGCAGCAGCCCATGGCGACGAGATGCGCGCGCAGTTGGCGCGGCACAAGGTCGACCTGGTGGTACTCGACCTGATGCTGCCTGGCGAAGACGGCCTGAGCCTGTGCCGTCAGTTGCAGGCAACGCCCGGCCTGGCGGTGATCATGCTGTCGGCCAAGGGCAGCACCCTGGACCGCATCATCGGCCTTGAGGTGGGTGCCGACGATTACCTGGCCAAGCCCTTCGAACCGCGCGAATTGACCGCTCGCATCAAGGCGGTGCTGCGCCGTCCCCAGCGCCTGGAGGCGGCCACCGACGCGCCGGTGGCCGAAACACAACACTTCGCGGGTTTTGCCATCGACCATATCAAGCGCCTGCTCACCCGCCCGGACGGGGAGTCGCTGACCCTGCCGCGCTCGGACCACCGTGTCCTGCGCGAGCTGCTGGACGCCAACAGCCGCGTGGTGTCCCGCGACCAACTGACCCGCAGCGCGTTCGGTCGCGACCACCACCCCGACGACCGCTCGGTGGATATGTGCATCAGTCGCCTGCGCCAGCAGTTGCGCCGCGCCCCCGAAGGCGACGTGCAGATTCTGACCATTCGCAACGAAGGCTATCTGTTGAACATCGCCCGCGCGGGGGCGGATGCCTGAGGTGCCTTGGCTGCGCCGACTGTGGCCGCGTACGTTGTTTGGCCAGCTGCTGCTGATCATGGTCAGTGGCACGCTGGTGATCCAGCTGATGTCGAGCAGCATCTGGTTCGATGTGCGTTTCGCTCAGGTGCTGGAAGCGCCAGTGCGGTTGCTCGCCGCCCGCAGCGCGCCGCTGATCGCCCAGGCGGACTGCCCGGTCGGCCAACTGCAGGCGCCGACGCATTACCGCTTGCGCTGCGTCGAGGCCTTGCCGGGGGCGAAACAGGACGAGCGCCGGGGGCGACGGCGAGTCGAGCTGCTACTGCGCCAGGCGTTGGAATACGAGCTGGGCAAGGCTCAGGATGTGCGCCTGTTGAACGTGCAACTGACCGATGAACTGGGCCAACCGATCGTCTGGCGCAGCCTGTTCGGACTGCGTACGGCGCAGGCGCATATCCAGTTCGCGGTTCCCTTGGCCGACGGCCATTGGCTGACCATCGACGGCCAGGAGCTGCAAGGCTGGAGCGGTGAATCGGCTTGGCTGCTGATCAGTGACTACCTGCTGCGGGTATACGCCTTGCGGATCGTTGCGGTGCTGCTGGTCTGCCTGGTCGCGGTGCGCCTTTGCCTGCGCCCACTAAGGCGGTTGGCCGATGCTGCACGTGGGTTGGGCAGCAATCTGGAACAACCGCCGCTGGCCCTGGACGGGCCCCAAGAAGTGCGCCAGGCAGCGCAGGCATTCAATGCCATGCAGCAGCGCCTGATTGCCATGGTCAACGACAAGGCTCATTTTCTGGCCGCCGTATCCCACGACTTGCGCACGCCGCTGACGCGCATGCGGCTGCGATTGGAACGCCTGCAAGACGCCGAACAGCGTGAACGCCTGCGGCAGAACATCACCCAGATGGACAACATGATCGGCCAGGTGCTCGATTACCTGCGCGCTGGCGAGCAACAGAACCTGCAGCCAGTCGACCTCGACCGCTTGGTGGCCCGGTTATGCGCCGACCTGGCCAGCGCCGACGAGCCACTGCCGGTACAGGGCAAGGTGGGCAATGTGGAGGGCGATGCCTTGCTGTTGCAGCGCTGCCTGCAAAACCTGCTGGTCAATGCCCTGCGTTATGCCAAAGCGGTGTCGGTGACGCTGGAACGTGCCACCACGCATGTGCTCATCCACATCGACGACCGCGGGCCGGGTATCGCACCGGGGCTGCTGGCGACCATCGTTGACCCGTTCGTGCGGGGTGAAGGTTCGCGCAACCAGGCCTCGGGTGGCTACGGGCTGGGATTGAGCATCGCCCAGCGGATCGCTGCCAGCCATGGTGGCGAGCTGAGGTTGATGAACCGCGAGGGCGGTGGCTTGCGGGTCAGTGTTCTACTGCCGGGGTAGGGCCGGATTGGCCAACGGTTTGCCCCCATGAGGCCAAAAGCGCCCGCACAACCCATCATCGCGTAACAGTGTTTTACCGATTCTCCAGGTTTTCCCAACTGTCGCTTTGCCTATCCTAGGCCCGGTCATCCTGTCAGCGATGGATCCATGAAACACTCTCTTCCCAGCCGTTACGCCTGCCTGGCGACTTGCCTGATCTTCACCTTCGCCAGCCTCCCGTACCTTGGCCAACATGACTGGCTCTGGCCCGTCACGGTCATCACCGCGCTGCTCAGTCTGATCGGCCTCAACGACCTGCGCCAAAGCCATCACGCGGTGCGGCGCAACTACCCGATCCTGGGCAACATTCGCTACTTGATCGAAACCATCCGCCCGGAAATCCGCCAGTACCTGATCGAGGGCGATGACGACAAGCTGCCCTTCTCCCGTTCGCAGCGCTCGCTGGTGTACGCCCGGGCCAAGAACGAGAGCGCCGAGAAGGCATTCGGCACCCTCAACGATGCCTACAAGCCTGGCTTCGAGTTCATCAGCCACTCCATGGTGCCGGTGGCCACGCCTGACCCGGCGTCGTTCCGCATCGCCATCGGTGGTCCGCAGTGCCGGCTGCCGTATTCGGCGTCGATCTTCAACATCTCGGCCATGAGTTTCGGCGCACTCAGCGCCAACGCCATCGCCGCCCTCAACCAGGGCGCACGCATGGGGCGTTTCGCCCATGACACCGGCGAGGGCAGCATCAGCCCCTACCACCGCGAACACGGTGGCGACCTGATTTGGGAGATCGGCAGCGGCTACTTCGGTTGCCGGACCGAGGAGGGTCGCTTCGACCCCAAACGCTTCGCCGAGCAGGCGCGCTCGCCCCAGGTGAAGATGATCGAGGTCAAGCTCAGCCAAGGCGCCAAGCCTGGCCACGGCGGCATCCTGCCAGGGCACAAGGTCAGCCCGGAGATTGCCGCCACCCGTGGCGTGCGCGTTGGCGAAGACTGCATCTCACCCGCCGCCCACAGCGCCTTCCGCACGCCGGTGGAACTGCTCAAGTTCATCGCTAGCCTGCGTGAGTTGTCAGGGGGCAAACCCGTGGGGTTCAAGTTCTGCCTGGGCCACCCGTGGGAGTTCATGGCCATCGCCAAGGCCATGCTGGCCACCGGCATCACGCCTGATTTCATCGTCGTCGACGGCAAGGAAGGCGGCACCGGCGCGGCGCCACGCGAATTCAGCGACAACATGGGCGTGCCCATGCGTGAAGGCCTGATGTTCGTGCACAACACCCTGGTGGGCCTGAACCTGCGCAGCAGTATCCGCATCGGTGCCGCCGGCAAGATCGTCAGCGCCTTCGATATCGCCAGCGTGCTGGCCATCGGTGCCGATTGGGTCAACTCGGCGCGTGGCTTCATGTTCGCCATTGGCTGCATCCAGTCGCAAAGCTGCCATACCAACAAATGCCCGACCGGCGTCGCGACCCAGGACCCACTGCGTCAACGCGCCCTGGTGGTGCCGGACAAGGCCGAGCGCGTCGCCAGCTTCCACCGCAACACCTTGCACGCGCTGGCCGAGATGCTGGCCGCGGCGGGCCTGGAACACCCGTCGGAGCTCAAGCCCAAGCACCTGGCGCGGCGCATCAGCACCAGCGAAATCAGCCTGTTCTCGGACTTGCATCAGTTCCTCAAGCCAGGCGAATTGCTCAGTGGCTCGATCGAAAGTGAGTTCTACGCGCGGATGTGGCGCATGGCCCGCAGCGACAGCTTCGCGCCAGATACCGGTGAGGCCCTGGTGGCGCCAGCGGTGGCTGCGGTACGCCGAAACGAAACAGCCCCGGCATAGGCCGGGGCTGCTGGTGACGCGATCAGGATCAGAAGATGCTGATCGGGTACTCGACGAACACACGAACTTCGTTGCCGTCGTCCATGTAGTTGCCGTTCTGCTGGACAGCGTTGTTGGTACGCACGAACGAGCTACGCAGCTTGATCGACAGGTCCTTGGCCGGACCGTCTTGAACGACGTAACGGATCTGGTTGAAGATCTCGCGCTCTTTACCTTCACCGAAGCCTTGCGGGGCGCCGACCTTGCGGGTGTTGATGTTGTCACCCACGACGTAGGCCACTTTGTAGGTCAGACCCGGAATGCCGAAGGCACCGAAGTCCAGGCCATAGCCCAGCTGCCAGGAACGCTCGTCCTCGGCGTTGAAGTCGGACCAGTAGGAGTTGGCCAGGTAGATGGTCGAACCACCGTCACCCACGCCACCTTCGTTCTGGTACCAACCGTAGTTGTAGCCAGTGCTGCCGGTGCTGCGCTGGTGCGCAAGGGTGAAGGAGTGCGGGCCGTAGGCGTAGGTCGCAGCCAGGCTCCAGATGGTGTTGGAGTCGCCGTTAAGACCAGCGGACTGCACATACTTCTTGTCGATGTCCGACTTGTAGCCGTTGAAGTCCAGGGTCAGGGACTGGTCATTGGCGATCGGGAAGACGTAGTTCAGGCCCAGGTAGTGCTTCTTCATCACGTCTTCGTTGTCTGCGGTGTACAACGAAGCGGTGAAGTTATCGGTGAACTTGTAGCTACCGCCGAAGACGTTGATCGACTTCAGGCCGCCACCGTCACGACGCTCGGCACTCTTGCGCGCTTCCTGGGTGAAGCGGCCGGCGTTCAGCTCCAGGCCTTCGATCTCCTTGGAGGTGATCAGGGTGCCGGTGAAGCTTTCTGGCAGCAGACGTGCGTCGTCGTATTGCAGCACTGGCAGGGTTGGCATCTGGTCACCGTACTTGAGCACGGTGTTGGAGATGCGGAACTTCACGGCAGCGCCCGCACGGGCCAGATCATGCGGCGAGCTGGCATTGTCATCGGCGTTCTTGGTGTTGTGCGGTTTGAAGAAGTCGACGCCGGCACCGCCATTGTGACCTTTGCCGCCATCCAGACGCACGGCGTACAGGCCGAATGCGTCGACGCCGACACCAACGGTGCCTTGGGTGAAGCCAGAGGAGAAGTTGGCGATGAACGCTTGGCCCCATTCGATCTGGTCATCGGTACCGTGCTTCTTGTCACGGTTGATGTAAGCGTTACGCAGGAGAACGTTTGCGTGGCTGTCTTCGATGAAGCCCTTGCTTTCGGCCTGCTCGTTGGCCTGGGCCTGGGTCGCGGCGATCATCGCCAGCGCGACCAGGCTGATCCTGGTTTTCAACATGTTGTTTTCCTTATTTCTTAATCAAAAACGCTCTGCAATATGACGCCAGGAACCAACGCCCCTTCGTAGGTTCGACGCTTTGCGGATCCAAACTGAAAAGCCCGCCAATGGTCGGGTGGCGGGCCTTGTGCAGCAGCATGGCCATAGGTGGCCAGCAGGCGTTGGCCGAATCGTAGCCGCGTGCGATTACAAATGTCAAAAACTCGTGAAATGCAGGTTGATATAACCAAAATAACCCTAAGGTCTGGTGCATTTCAATGCAGGTGCCCGGTCAAGACAGACAATTTATCTCTGGCCGAGGAAAAATCGACCGGCCGAAGTGGACACTACCCACAGCGCTTGTTGAACAAGCCGAGGGGGAGCAGATACGCAAAAAGCGCACCCCAAAAAAAACGCCACCGCAAGTGCGGTGGCGTTCATTTGTTGACAGGTCAACCCCTGATCAATGCCATACGGCCAGCAGCGCTTCTAGCTCTGCATCGCTGATCAGCCCTTGGGGGTATCGCCCGTCCAGCAGGCGGCGAGGGTCGGTCGTCCTGACCCGTTTGCATCCATGGTGTTTCAACCACTGCGCCAGAATTTGGAGCGATTGGTGATCCACTGCCGATGGGGGCAATGCCGACTCACTTGCTGCATTCATCTTTCCACGTACTCCCTGGGCCCCGTGAGCGGCAAATTTACGTTGGTATTGTTACAGAACGGCACTTCCCGTCTGCTGGGTCTAAGCCCATGAAAAACAATACAAAACATATGCCATGTGGCCTGCCGAACATCTGCCGGAAACAAAAGGCCCGTCAATTGACGGGCCTTTT
The DNA here is from genome assembly GCF_000425785.1 of Pseudomonas taiwanensis DSM 21245. Classification (GTDB taxonomy): domain Bacteria; phylum Pseudomonadota; class Gammaproteobacteria; order Pseudomonadales; family Pseudomonadaceae; genus Aquipseudomonas; species Aquipseudomonas taiwanensis. Next base: position 127,479 of record NZ_AUEC01000020.1, on the reverse strand, counting down.
GTGGGAGTTGCGTATCAGCGCTTGACCGGTGCCGGTTGCTGTTGAGTCAGGCAGTGGATGTTGCCTCCGCCCAGCAGCAGTTCACGCCCCGGAATCATGACCACCTCGTGGTCCGGGAAGACCTTGGCCAGAATCGCTCTAGCCTGCGCATCTGCTGGGTCGTCGAAGCTTGGAGCAATGATGCCGCCGTTGACGATCAGGAAGTTCACATACGACCCTGCCAGGCGGACCGAGGGGTCGCGCTCCTGGCTACCCGCGACATGGTCGACGCCGTCACATTCTTCCTGGGTGGCGAACAGTGGGCCCGGAATCGGCATCTTGTGCACCACAAACTCGCGCCCTTTGGCGTCGCGGCTATTTTTTAGCACCTCATAGGCCGCGTGGCAGCGTGCATAGTTGGGATCGTTGGAATCATCGGTCCAGGCCAGTAACACTTCGCCTGGGCTGACGTAACAGCAGAAGTTGTCGACATGGCCGTCGGTTTCGTCGTTGTACAGGCCATCGGGAAGCCAGATGATGGTCTCGACCGACAGGTGCTCGCGCAGGATGTCTTCGATCTGCTCGCGGTTCAGGTGCGGGTTACGGTTACGGTTGAGCAGGCATTCCTCGGTGGTGATCAGGGTGCCTTCACCATCCACGTGAATCGAACCGCCCTCAAGCACGAAACCCTCGGTGTGGTAACGCTGGCAACGTTCCATTTCCAGGACCTTGGCCGCCAGCTCTTCATCGCGGTTCCACGGCGCGTACAGGCCCCCGTCGAAACCACCCCAGGCATTGAAGCCCCAGTCCACACCGCGCACTTCGCCATGGTCGTTGATGACGAAAGTCGGGCCGGTGTCGCGCACCCAGGCATCATCGTTGCTGATCTCAACCACACGGATGTTCGGCAGGTCGAGCTGACGACGGGCGTTCTCGTACTGGCCCGCGGAAACCGCCACGGTAACAGGCTCGAAGCGCGCGATGGCCTTGGCCAGGGTCACATGGGCGGCCTGCGCCGGCTTGCCACCCAGGCGCCAGTTGTCCGGACGCTCCGGCCAGACCATCCAGACCTGGCTCTGCGGCGCCCACTCGGCTGGCATGTGGAAGCCGTCGGCGCGGGGTGTCGAGTTAAGGGTTTTCATGGTTAACCTCTTGTAGAGCCCGGCGTGCTGGCCAGGGGTTGCGCTGTTCAGTTGCCTGCCAATTTAACCGATAAATATCGGCTTTAGAAGCCATAAGACCAACCGTTTAAGCATAAGAGAACGGAATCACGCCGATAACAATCGACTTAAATGTGTAACACAGCCACGTTAAACCTGTCAGCAAAGCGGCCCCGCATCGCAGGCACTGAAGATGAAACCTCTTTCACATTTCACTTATCTCGCCCGCAAAATCGCCGATAAACAAGCGTTGAAGATGAAATGATGAGCGTGACCGCAAGCGCTGCCATGCTGGCAATCTAGGCTGCAAGAGGCCAGGGTGGCTAAATTGAACAGGGACTGACACGGTCGAATCAGAGCTCAGGGGGCCAGTTATCGCCATGAACATCATTGCCACCGACATCCCTGATGTGCTGATCATCGAACCCAAGGTCTTCGGCGACAGCCGCGGCTTTTTCTTCGAGAGTTTCAACGCCCGCGACTTCGCCAGGCAAACAGGTTTCACTTCGCCCTTCGTCCAGGACAACCACTCACGCTCTCGACGCGGTGTGCTGCGCGGGCTGCACTACCAGATCGACAACCCCCAGGGGAAATTGGTTCGGGTAACGCATGGCGAAGTGCTGGATGTGGCCGTGGACATTCGGCGCAGCTCGCCCACCTTCGGGCGTTGGGTGGCTACCCGACTGAGCGCCGATGGCCACCGCCAGTTCTGGATTCCCCCTGGGTTTGCCCATGGCTTCCAGGTGCTGAGCGAGTCGGCGGACTTCCTGTACAAGACCACCGATTACTACAACCCCGCCGCCGAACGTTGCATCCGCTGGGACGACCTTGAGCTTGCCATCGAGTGGGACAAGAAGTACCCGCCCATCCTTTCTGCCAAGGACCAGGCAGGCGCCCCGTTGAGCGAAGCGGATCTGTTCCCCTGAGTCGCGTGATGGCCGCAGGCGCTGATGACCTGCCGTAACTAGCGCATAATTGCGCCAGACTCTTCTGGCGCCTTTACGCGATGATTGCAAAACCCACGCCCCCTCGCCGCCCCCGCTGGCGCAGCCTGGCCCTGCTGGCCCTGTGCCTGGCTCCGTTGCTGTGGCCCCTGCACCACCTCGCCGAACGTTACTATCAGGACGAACTGGCCTCGCAGAACCGCCAGACCCTCGACCTGTATGTCGCGAACCTGCTCGGCACCCTGCACCGGTACGAGACCTTGCCGCAGATCCTCGGCGACCTGCCGGCGCTGCGCAACGTGCTGGCCGACCCGTTTCGCATAGAAGCGGTCACCAACGCCAATCGCTTGCTCAAGGACATCGTCCACCAGACCGGTGCCGAGGTGATGTACCTGATGGACGTGAGCGGCAACACCCTGGCCGCGTCGAACTGGGACAAGCACGACAGCTTCGTCGGCCGTAACTTCGCCTTCCGCCCGTACTTCATCGAAGCCATGGAAGGACGTCTGGGGCGCTTCTTCGGTCAGGGCACCACCTCGGCCAAACGCGGCTACTTCTTCGCCGCGGCCGTGCGCGACCGCGAACGGGTGGTCGGCGTGCTGGTGGTCAAGGTCGACCTGGACCACACCGAAACCCTTTGGGGCCGGACGCCCGAGCAACTGCTGCTGACCGACCAGAACGGCGTGGTGGTGCTGACCTCGCGGCCAGACTGGCGTTTCCGTTCCACCCGTGAGCTGACCGAGGCCGAACGCCAGGCGATCATCGCCATCCAACCCTACCCAACCCAGGCGCCGCAGCCGTTGACCCTGGACCCTCAGGCCTGGCTGATCCAGACCCGCGACATCAAGGAAACCGGCTGGCAAGTCAGTATTCTCGCCCCACGCATCCTGGTCGACCGCTCGGTGCAGACCGTCATGGCCATCGGTGGCGGCGCCTTGCTGGTGCTGATGTTGCTGGCCGGGCTGGTAATGCAGCGACGACGCCACTACATCGATCGCATCGACTTCGAAGCACGTGGCCGCCAAGAGCTCGAAAAGCGTGTGATGGAACGTACCGCCGACCTCGAAGGCCTCAACGCCCGCCTCAAAAGCGCGGTGCTCGAACGTGAGAATGCCCAGCAGGAATTGGTCCGTGCCCAGGACGAGCTGGTCCAGGCCGGCAAGCTGTCGGTGCTCGGTACCATGTCGGCGAGCATCAGCCATGAGCTCAACCAGCCCCTGGCCGCGATCCGCAGCTACGCGGAAAACGCCGAGATCCTGCTCGACCACCAGCGCACCGAAGATGCCCGCGGCAACCTCAAGCTGATTGGCGAGCTGACCGGGCGCATGGCTTCGATCATCGCCCACCTGCGTGCGTTCGCCCGGCGCGATCGCCATGCCCCGGAGAGCGTGGCCCTGCAGCCGGCCCTGGATGATGCCCTGGCCCTGCTGGCCAAGCGTCGGCGCGCCATGGCCGTGGAACTGATCCGCGACCTGCCGGACGCCACCCTTTGGGTGCAGGCCGGTGAAACCCGCCTGCGCCAGGTGCTCGGTAACCTGCTGGCCAACGCCCTCGATGCACTGACCGAAAAAGCCAACCCACGTCGACTTTGGTTGAGTGCCGAAAAGCGTGACGACTACGTCTACCTGTACATTCGCGACAATGGCCCAGGTTTCAGCCGCCAGGCCCTGGAGCATGCCAAGGAGCCATTCTTCACCACCAAGACCCGCACCCAAGGCCTGGGCCTGGGCCTGGCTATCTGCGAAAGCCTGATGCGCGCCCTGGGTGGCGAACTGCTGCTCGGCAACCACCCGGAAGGTGGCGCCCTGCTGACCTTGCAGCTGCGTGTGGCCAAGCCTGGCGCCAACCTGCAACCTTCGGAGGACCCCTCGGCATGACGACCGAGACATTCATCGACAGCCACGCCCAGGTCATTCTGGTGGACGACGATCCACACCTGCGCCAGGCCCTGAGCCAGACCCTCGACCTGGCGGGGCTGAAGGTGGTCGCCCTGGCCGATGCACAGGACCTGGCCGGGCGCATCGAGCCTGACTGGCCGGGGGTGGTGGTCAGCGATATCCGCATGCCTGGCATCGATGGCCTGCAACTGCTGGAACAACTGCACGGGCGCGACAACGAGCTGCCGGTGCTGCTGATCACCGGCCACGGCGATGTGCCGCTGGCGGTACAGGCCATGCGCGCCGGGGCCTACGACTTTCTGGAAAAGCCGTTCGCCACCGATGCCTTGCTCGATAGCGTGCGCCGCGCCCTGGCCTTGCGCCGCCTGGTGCTGGACAACCGCAGCCTGCGTCTGGCCCTGAGCGACCGTCAGCAGCTGTCCACTCGCCTGGTTGGCCAGTCGCCCGCCATGCAGCGCCTGCGCGAGCAGATCGGCGCCCTGGCCGGTACCCGCGCGGATGTCCTGATTCTGGGCGAGACTGGCGCCGGCAAAGAGGTGGTCGCACGTGCCCTGCATGACCTTTCCAGCCGCCGCGATGGACCGTTCGTGGCGATCAACGCCGGGGCGCTGGCCGAGTCGGTGGTGGAAAGCGAACTGTTCGGCCATGAGCCGGGCGCCTTCACTGGCGCGCAAAAACGCCGCATCGGCAAGTTCGAGTTCGCCAATGGTGGCACGCTGTTCCTCGACGAAATCGAGAGCATGAGCCTGGATGTGCAGGTCAAGCTGCTGCGCCTGCTGCAAGAACGCGTGGTCGAACGCCTGGGCGGCAACCAGCTTATCCCGCTGGATATCCGCGTGATCGCTGCCACCAAGGAAGACTTGCGCCAGTCCGCCGACCAGGGCCGCTTCCGCGCCGACCTTTACTACCGCCTGAACGTCGCCCCGCTGCGTATCCCGCCACTGCGTGAACGCGGCGACGATATTCTGGTGCTGTTCCAGCATTTTGCCGATGCCGCCAGCCAGCGCCACGGTCTTGCGCCACACAGCCTGCAACCGGCGCAACGCGCCATGCTGCTGCGCCACGACTGGCCAGGCAATGTGCGCGAACTGCAGAACGCCGCCGAGCGTTTCGCCCTGGGCCTGGAGCTGGCCCTCGACGGCCAGTTGCCAGCCGCGACGGCACCGGCAGCCCCGGTGCTCAGCGGCAATCTCAGCGAACAGGTCGAACAGTTCGAACGCTCGCTGATCGCCGCCGAGCTGGCCCAGCCGCACAGCTCGATGCGCAGCCTGGCCGAAGCCCTTGGCATCCCCCGCAAGACCCTGCACGACAAGCTGCGAAAGCATGGCCTTAGCTTCGAAGGCGCCAGCAGCGGAAACGACGACCAAGAGGACCCTCGCCCATGACCACCGACAGCCAGTACCTGCAGTCCGTACTGCACCATGACATTCCCCTGACCCGCGAAATGGGGCTGGAAGTCGTTGGCTGGCAAAATCACTGCCTGCAGCTGCAACTGCCGCTGGAGGCCAACGTCAACCACAAGAGCACCATGTTTGGCGGCAGTCTGTATTGCGCCGCGGTGCTGGTAGGTTGGGGCTGGTTGCACCTGCGTCTACGCGAGCTGGGCATCGATGACGGCCACATCGTCATTCAGGAAGGCCAGATCAGCTATCCGCTGCCGGTGACGGGTGCGGCCCAGGCGCGGTGCCCGGCGCCAGACGACAAGACCTGGGAGCGGTTCATCACGCTGTATCAGCGTCGCGGACGGGCGCGGCTGACGCTGGAAACCACCGTCAGTAATCTTGGCAGCGACGAGCCTGCGGTGCGTTTCAGCGGGCAGTACGTACTGCATCGCTAAAGCAGCAGATCGCCGGCAAGCCGGCGATCGACCCGCACACCATCAACGTTTGACACAGTGCTCGATGAACGCCTCACGCCAGCTGGCAGCGGCCGGCAAGGCCAGGAAGAAGGGGTTGAGCAGCGACTCCCGCGCGGGATAGCGAAATGGCTGACCGTCCACTTCGATGACCTCGCCGCCCGCACCCTCCACGACACCCTGGGCAGCTGCCGTGTCCCATTGCGAAGTCGGCGCCAGACGCGGGTAGCAATCGGCGCTCCCCTCAGCCAGCAGGCAAAACTTCAGGGAGCTGCCGATATTGGCCAGTTCCAGCTCACCGACAGTGCCTCCCAACCCCGCCAGTAGCGCCTCCTGCTGAGGGCTGGAATGACGACGGCTGGCCACCACCGTGAAACGGCTACCGGCAGGCGGCGTGTTGCGCACCCGAATAGACAGGGGATCGGCACCTGGATCGGCACGCCAGGCACCGAACTGCCGACCACCGAAGTAGCAGCGACCATTGGTCGGCATGGCCACCACGCCAAACACCACCTCGCCTTCCTCGATCAGGGCGATATTGACCGTGAACTCTTCGCTGCCGGCGATGAACTCCTTGGTGCCATCCAGCGGGTCGACCAACCACCAGCGCGTCCAGCCCTGGCGCTCGGTCAGCGGGATGTTGCAGTCCTCTTCCGACAGCACGGGAATGTGCGGCGCCAGGGCCGCCAGGCCGTCGGCGATGACCCGGTGCGCTGCCAGGTCGGCAGCCGTCACCGGCGAATCGTCGGCCTTGGCGGTCACCGCTACGTCCGACTGCCAGAACGGCAAGATAGCCTCGCCCGCCTGCACGGCCAGCTTCACCACTTCATGCATCAGCTGTTGGTCGTTCATGCGTCGAGCAGCCCCCGCTGGATCAGCAGGTCGCGGGCCAGGTACAGCGCCGCCAGCGCCCTGCCCTCGGTGAACTGCGGGTGCATGGCCAAGGCGGACAACTCGCGCAGGTTGACCTTGTCGACCCGCATCGGCTCCGGCTCGTCACCTTCCAGGCGCTCTTCGTACAAGTCAGTGGCCAATACCACCTGGATCTTCTGGCTCATGTAGCCCGGCGACAGCGACAGCTCGGTCAGGTGCTCAAGCTGCCGAGCGCCGAAACCGGCTTCTTCCTTGAGCTCACGGTCAGCCGCCGCCAGCACGTCTTCGCCCGGTTCGATCAGGCCTTTGGGCAGCGACAGCTCGTACTCGTCGGTACCGCCGCAATACTCTTCGACCAACACCGCGTGCTCTGCATCGAGCATAGCCACCACCATCACCGCGCCGTAACCGTTGCCTCGGCCCACCAAGCGCTCGTAGGTGCGCTCGTTGCCGTTGGCGAAGCGCAACTGCACGGCCTCGACGCGAAACAGGCGGCTGCTGGCGACGATCTCGCGATTGAGGACGGTAGGTTTCTGGCGCATGGGGCGGCTCCTTGGCGTGAACGGGTTACTATACCGTGGCTTGCCGACTGATCGAGAGTTTCCCATGCCTGTTCTTCCCTGGTCCGCCATCGATACCGTCCTGCTGGACATGGATGGCACACTGCTCGACCTGCACTACGACAACCGTTTCTGGCTGGACCACCTGCCCCAGCGCTACGCCGAACTGCATGGGGTGAGCCGGGCCATGGCGGAACTGGAGCTGCAACCGTTGTTCGAGCGCAACGCCGGTACGCTCAACTGGTACTGCCTGGATTTCTGGAGTCGCGAACTGAACCTGCCGATCCGCGAACTCAAACGCGAAATCGCCCACCTGATCGCCCTGCGACCCGATGCCGACACCTTCCTGGCGGCAGTCCGCAAGGCAGGCAAGCGGGTGGTAATGATCACCAATGCCCACCGCGACTCGCTGTCGCTGAAACTGGAGCGTGTGGAGCTGGCGTGTTACTTCGAGCGGCTGATCAGCTCCCATGACTATGGGTACCCAAAGGAAAGCCCGCAATTCTGGGACGCACTGCAAGCCGATATCGGTTTCGATCCGGCCCGTAGCCTGTTCATCGACGACACCCTGGCGATTCTGCGCAGTGCACAAAGGTTTGGCGTGGGGCATCTGCTGGCGGTACGCCAACCCGACAGCCAGGCAGCCCCGCGGGACACCCAGGAGTTTGCGGCGGTCGAGGATTACCGGGAATTACTGGCCGGGCTGTAGCACCGTGATCGACGCCAAGCCTTCCCCTGCACGAGCCGGCTTGGCCTCGATAGCACCACCCGATCAGTCCGGAATCCGCAGCACCTGCCCCGGATAGATCTTGTCAGGGTGCTTGAGCATCGGCTTGTTCGCCTCGAAGATCTTGTTGTACTGGTTGGCATCGCCATATTCGGCTTTGGCGATGGCACTGAGGGTGTCACCCTTCTTGACCGTGACGAACCGCGCGGCCTGGGCAACCGGCCCGGTGACGGTGATCTGGTCCTCGACAGTGGCCACTCCGGCGATATTGCCGGCTGCCAGAATGATCTTTTCCTTTTCCTCCTGGCTGGCCACCTCGCCCTTGAGGATGATCTTGTCTCCTTCCACAGTGGCGCTGATGTTCGGGTTTCCCAGCCCGACGGTCTCCACATGCTTCTTGAGCTGTTCCTCGGCCTTGGCATTGCCGGGGGTCAGCAGGTCGATCAACTTCTCGCCGGCTTCCTTCACGAAACTGAACAGGCTCATGACGCGCTCCTTGTTGATGAAACCTCGGAGCCAGGAGTCTAGGCCAGGATCGCCGCCCCCGCTCCCCTGCGACCAATCGACGCGCTCTATCAAGGCATAGACCCTAGCGATTAGACGTGGGCAGCCCACGCGCCTAGGCTTGTGCTATCAAAAAGCCGTCGAAAGCCAGCTCCGATGAACAGCAAGCCTCCGGTCTGCGCGGCCTCCACACCCCTGTCCATGCCGGCCGCCAGCAATACCTACGATTACGTGCAGCTCGACGATGGCGAACGAGCCAGCACCCCGCTTGCCGAGGAAGTCGCCCTGGCCATCGCCTACAACGGCCTCAATCAGGCCGTGATGCTGGTCAGCCCCACCGACCTTGAGGACTTCGCGGTCGGCTTCAGTGTCGGCAGTGGCATCGTCGAAGGCACAGCGGAAATCTACGACCTCAAGCTCTCGGGCAGCGGCTCGGCCATGTATGCCGACATCGAGATATCCAGCCGCGCCTTCTGGAACCTGAAGAACCAACGCCGTCAGTTGGCCGGCACCAGTGGCTGCGGCCTGTGCGGGGTCGAGGCCCTGGAACAGGCCTTGCCAGAGTTGACCGAGTTGCCCGGCGCGCCCCTGCCGCCGGCGGCCTGGCTGGTCGGCCTGCGCCAGCGTATCGACCAGTTCCAGCCCTTGGGGCAGCACTGTGGGGCGGTACACGCCGCACTGTTCATGGACCGTAACGGCGAGTTGCTGCTCGGCCGTGAAGACATCGGCCGACACAACGCCCTGGACAAGCTGATCGGCGCGCTGCTGCGTCGGGAAATCAGCACCGACGGCGGCCTGGCCATCGTCACCAGCCGCTGCAGCCTGGAACTGATCCAGAAAGTCCTGCGCGCCGGGATCCAGACCCTGGTGAGCCTCTCGGCCCCGACCGGCCTGGCCCTGCAGTGGGCGCGCAAGCACAACCTCAACCTCATCCACCTGCCCAAACACAGCGCACCGCGGGTCTACAGCCCAGCGGCGGAGTCGTAACAGTCGTGACCTCGTACCAGCACCTTCCAGACAACGCCCCAGCTTCCACCCCTCGCTACAAGCCCTATGACGGCCCCGCCGGAGGCTGGGGCGCGCTGCGCAGCGTGGCCAAGGCCTGGGTCGCGAGCGACAACGCGCTGAAGAACATTCGCGCACTGCTCAAGACCAACCAGAACGGCGGCTTCGACTGCCCCGGCTGCGCCTGGGGCGACTCGCCCGAAAGCGGCATGGTCAAGTTCTGCGAGAACGGCGCCAAGGCGGTCAACTGGGAAGCCACCAAGCGTCGGGTGGATGCGGCCTTCTTTGCACGCTACAGCGTGAGCGCATTGCTCGAACAAAGCGACTACTGGCTCGAATACCAGGGCCGCCTGACCGAGCCAATGGTTTACGATCCGGCCAGCGACCGTTACCGACCTATCGCCTGGGACGACGCCTTCGCCCTGATCGCCCGCGAGCTGAACGCCCTGCTCACCCCCGATCAAGCTGAGTTCTATACCTCGGGCAGGGCCAGCAACGAAGCGGCATTCCTCTACCAGCTGTTCGTGCGCGCCTACGGCACCAACAACTTCCCCGACTGTTCGAACATGTGCCACGAGGCCAGCGGCGTAGCCTTGAGCCAGAGCGTCGGGGTCGGCAAGGGTACCGTCACCTTCGACGACTTCGAGCATGCCGACGCGATCTTCGTCTGGGGCCAGAACCCCGGCACCAACCATCCACGCATGCTCGACCCACTGCGCGATGCGGTCAAACGCGGCGCCCAGGTGGTGTGCGTCAACCCGCTCAAGGAACGTGGCCTGGAACGCTTCCAGCATCCGCAAAACCCGCTGGAAATGCTGACCAACAGCGACCGCCCGACCAATACCGCCTTTTTCCGCCCGGCCCTGGGCGGCGACATGGCGATGCTGCGCGGCATGGCCAAGTTCGTCCTGCAGTGGGAGCGCGAAGCCCAGGCCAAGGGCGAGCCAGCCGTATTCGACCATGCCTTCATCGCCGAGCACGGCCATGGCGTCGATGAGTACCTGGCAGCAGTGGATGCCACCTCGTGGGAGCATATCCAGGCCCAGTCCGGCCTGGCCCTTGCCGACATCGAGCTGGCAGCGCGCATGTATTGCCGCGGCAAGCGCGTGATCATGTGCTGGGCGATGGGCATCACCCAGCATCGCCATTCGGTGCCAACCATCCAGGAAATCGTCAACTTGCAGATGCTGCGCGGCAACATCGGTGTACCAGGCGCCGGCCTGTGCCCGGTACGTGGCCACAGCAACGTGCAGGGCGACCGCACCATGGGCATCAACGAACGCCCACCGGCAGCGCTGCTCGATGCCATCGAGAAGCGCTTCAACTTCCGTGTGCCACGCCACAATGGCCACAATACCGTCGAGGCGATCCACGCCATGCTCGATGGCCGGGCCAAGGTGTTCATCGGCCTGGGTGGCAACTTCGCCCAGGCCACGCCGGACACCGAGCGCACCGCTCAGGCCCTGCGCAACTGCGATCTGACCGTGCACATCAGCACCAAGCTCAACCGCAGCCACCTGATCCATGGCAAGCAAGCGCTGATTCTGCCGTGCCTGGGCCGCACCGACATCGACCTGCAGAGCGAAGGCCCGCAGGCGGTCACTGTGGAAGACTCGTTCAGCATGGTCCACGCCTCCAACGGCCAGCTCAAGCCGCTGTCGACCCTGATGCGTTCGGAACCAGCCGTTATCGCCGGCATCGCCGCCGCCACACTGGGCAAGCGTCCGGTGGACTGGCACTGGCTGGTGGCCGACTACGACCGTATTCGCAACCTGATCGGCGACACCATTGCCGGTTTCAGCGGCTTCAACGAGCGCCTTCGTCATCCCGGCGGCTTCTACCTGGGTAACAGCGCCAGCAGCCGTGAGTGGAAAACCAACACCGGTCGCGCCAACTTCAAGGCCAACCTGCTACCGGACACTTTGCTCGATGAGCGCGTCCGGGCCAGCGGCCAGTTGCCCGACCTGATCATGCAGTCGATGCGCTCGCACGACCAGTACAACACCACGATCTACGGCCTGGATGACCGCTACAGGGGGGTACGTGGTCAGCGCGAAGTACTGTTCGCCAACGAAGCGGACATCATCCGGCTGGGCTTCCAGCCGGGGCAAAAGGTCGACATCGTCTCATTGTGGGGGGATGATCATGTACGCCGTGTGCACGGGTTCACGTTGCTGGCGTTCGACATCCCGGCTGGCCAGGCAGCGGCTTACTATCCGGAAGTGAACCCGCTGATTCCGCTTGAGAGCATCGGTGAGGGCAGCCATACGCCAACCTCCAAATTCGTCGCCATCAAACTGGAGCGAGCGCGGGATGATGGTCGTATTCTGTAGGCACCGGCTGGGCGACGATCAGGCCTGAAAACGCACCTGCGAAAACGAAAAAAGCCCTGTCCGTAATGGCTCAGGGCTTTTGTCATAACAGCCTAAGACAAGCGAAAATCGAGAAAGTTTCAACGAAAAAACAGTAACTTAGAGAATTGTGTACAACTCGTGTTACTCGTCGGATTTTCGTTGCCAGCAGCCTCGCAGAGCCTCAAATTCGCCTCGTCATCCCTATGAGGCTTTCTCGATGAAGAAGTACTCCTCGATTCTGTTGTTGTCTTTCAGCTTGCTCAGCGGCGTTGCCATGGCAGGCGGCACCACCGAGGCCGGCATTGGCGGCGCATTGGGTGGGGTACTGGGCTCGGTTGTGGGCCAGTCCATCGGTGGTAGCACCGGCGGCGCCATTGGCGCTGGCCTGGGCGGTGCCGCAGGCAGTGCGGTAGGTGCCGACAAGCACCAGCGTGGTGAGGCCGCCATCGGCGGTGCGCTGGGTGCGGCAGGCGGTAACGTGGTAGGTCGCTCCGTAGGCGGTACCACCGGTAGCTACATTGGCGCAGCAGCCGGCGGTGGTGCCGGTGGTGCGCTGGGTAACTACATGGGTAACAAGGCCGATGAAGACGAGCGTCACGAGCACCGCCGTTATCGTCGTGACTACGACGACCGTCGTCACTGGGACCGTGGCCACCACTACGGTCACCGCAAGCACAAGCGCCACTGGCGCGACTAATGCCTGAGGCCTCTGGCCTGGCAACAAAAAGCCCCGCCCTCACCCGCGGGGCTTTTTTATGTCTGAGGGTCCAACTGCAGGCCCGAGAGAATGCTGCTCAACGCGCTCGGCAGCGGCACCGGGCGACCGCTTTCCCGCTCGATGAACACCTGCACCACCCTACCGGCCGCACAGGCATCCTGATCCCCAGGGCGAAACAGCGCCAGACGGTACTCCACCGTGCTGCCCGCCAGGCGGGTTATGCCCAAGCCCACCTCCAGCACATCCGGGAAACCCGGCAGCGCATAGAAGTCCGCCGACGAACTGACCACGAAGGCTGCCAACTCACCATCGCGCAAGTCCATATCGGCTTGCTCGACGAGAAATGCCTGAATGGCGGTCTCGAAGAAGCCATGCACGGTGGCACCGGCGACATGACCGTTGTGGTCGTTGTCCTGAGGGCGAGTGAGTATCGGGTGAAAGTGGGAAAAGGCGGTTCGGTTTGGGGATTCTGTCATTGACCTGGCCCGGTGATTTGCACGGATATCGACAAGTGAAACAGAATTTTCCTGCAGGCGGATAAATTTTACCGGCTGCTAAAGGGCCCATGGCGGCACAGGGGCAGCGCAGAACCTGCAAGCGCTGGTTTGCCAGCGACGGGGAATCGGCTTGACCGCCGGTAGCAACGCTAGACACGAAAAAGCCGCCCCTTGGGGCGGCTTCTTCGTTGCAACCAGCGACAGCTTACAGCTGCGGACCAGCGGCCTTGATGGCGTCGGATACGTCGAACTTCTTGAAGTTCTCGGTGAACAGCTTGGCCAGACCCTTGGCGGCTTCATCGTAGGCGGCTTTGTCAGCCCAGGTGTTACGTGGGTTGAGCAGCTCGGTCTCGACGCCTGGAACAGCCTTGGGCACGTCCAGGTTGATGATGTCCAGGTGCTCGGTCTCGGCACCGATCAGTGCGCCGCTCTGGATAGCGGAGATCACGCCACGGGTGGTCGGGATGCTGAAGCGCTTGCCGACGCCGTAGCCACCGCCGGTCCAGCCGGTGTTGACCAGGTAGACCTTGGAGCCAAAGGCATTGATGCGCTTGATCAGCAGCTCGGCGTACTCGCCAGCCGGACGCGGGAAGAACGGTGCGCCGAAGCAGGTGGAGAAGGTCGACTTGATGCCGCCACCCGAGCCCATTTCGGTGGAACCGACCAGCGCGGTGTAGCCGGACAGGAAGTGGTAGGCAGCCTGTTCGTTGTTCAGGATCGAAACCGGAGGCAGAACACCAGTCAGGTCGCAGGTCAGGAAGATGACCGCGTTAGGCTCGCCGCCCAGGTTGGCTTCGGAACGCTTGGCAACGTGCTCCAGCGGGTAGGCAGCGCGGCTGTTCTGGGTCAGGCTGACATCGGCGTAGTCGGCGTGCTTGTTGGCGTCGAGAACGACGTTTTCCAGCACTGCACCGTGCTTGATGGCTTTCCAGATGACCGGCTCGTTCTTCTCGGACAAGTCGATGCACTTGGCGTAGCAGCCGCCTTCCATGTTGAAGACGACGCCTTCACCCCAACCGTGCTCGTCGTCACCGATCAGGTAACGGCTTTCGTCGGCCGACAGGGTGGTCTTGCCAGTGCCGGACAGGCCGAAGAACAGGGTTACATCGCCTTCTTCGCCGATGTTGGCGGCGCAGTGCATCGGCAGCACGTCGGCGGCCGGCAGCAGGAAGTTCTGCACCGAGAACATGGCTTTCTTCATTTCACCGGCGTAGCGCATGCCAGCGATCAGCACTTTCTTCTGGGCGAAGTTGATGATCACGCAACCATCGGAGTTGGTGCCGTCACGCTCAGGCTCGCAGACGAAGTTGGCGACGTTGAGGATCTGCCACTGGTCGCGACCGGCCGGGTTGTACTGGCCCTTCTCCGGGTTGATGAACAGGCAACGGCCGAACAGGTTCTGCCAGGCGGTCTGGGTGGTCATCTTGACCGGCAGGTAGTGCTCGGCGGCAGCCCCTACGTGAACGTAGGAAACGAAGTGATCCTGAGCGTTGTTGAACGCTTCGACGCGATCCCACAGGGCATCGAACTTGTCGGCCGGGAACTTGCGGTTGATCGGGCCCCAGGCGATGGCGTCCTGAGTGGAAGGTTCTTCGACGATGAAACGGTCAGCCGGCGAACGACCAGTACGGTGACCGGTCTCGACTACCAGTGCGCCAGTATCGGCCAGCACGCCTTCACCGCGGGACAGCGCTTCTTTTACCAGCTCATCGACGCTCAGGTCGGTGTACACGGTGTTGTTGGCTTGCGTCATGAGATACCCCATCCGGCCCGAGGCCGAGTGCTCCAAACGTTTTGTAGTTGTCTGTAAAAAACTACTACAGCGAAAAAAGTGGCCGGATTATGCCAGAAACGCCCAAAAAAAGTAGGCCCCTCCTGTCAGAACTGCTCTTTTGCGCAATTCGACAGGAGATTTCCCTGAAATTAAACGTTTCAGTGGCGAGTTTCTGACGCCGAGTTCGTGCCACCGCCGGCAAACAGTTGCGCAACATCGCTGGCATCGAAGAAATAGCGCTCGTTGCAGAACTGGCAGTCGATCTCGACCTGTCCGCCACATTCTTCCACCAGCTGCGTAGCGTCGTGCTCGCCAAGACTGACAAGCGCATTGCCGGAACGTTCGCGCGAGCAACTGCATTTGAAATGCAGCGGCTGGATATCGAACAAGCGAACGGCGTCTTCGTGGTAGAGGCGGTGCAGCAGGGTTTCGTTGCCCAGCTTCCACTCTTCGGGCTTGAGCGTGCTGGCCATCGCAATGACGTGCTGCCAGCTGTCTTCACGCTCTTCATCGTCCGGCTGACGATCGCGCGGCAACTGCTGCAGCAGCAATCCGCGCGCTTCGCCATTACTGGCATCGAGCCAGAAGCGGGTGTTGAGCTGCTGCGACTGAACGAAGTAATTGGTGAAGCATTCCGACAGCGTGGCGCCATCGAGGTCGACGGTGCCCTGGTAGCGCTGGCCTTTGATCGGGTCGATGGTCAAGGTCAGGTGGCCGTCCGGCATCAACTGCGACAGGGTCGCGTCGTCAGGAATCTGGTCAGCCTCATAGCGCGCCATGCCGCGGATCTCACGCTCGCTCGAGCACTCCATCATCAGCAGTGGGATCGGCCCTGCCGAACGCGCCTGCAGGATCAGCAGCCCGTCGAACTTGAGCGCACCGACCAGCAGCGAGGTCGCCGCCATCAGTTCACCAAGCAGCTTGGCGACCGGTTGCGGGTACGGATGGCGAGCCAGCACATCGGCATAGCTCTGGTCGAGCGACACCCACTCACCGCGCACATCGCGCTCGTCGAAGATGAAACGTTGGGTGAAATCTGTATCTGGCAAGTCGCTCATGGTTGTCTGGCTATCTAAAAATGATGACAAAATAATTACAGGGAGTTACGAACCCCCGTGGCAGAGCGCTCAAAAGGCCGCTCCGTTTCCTGTTGGCAATAGAGGTATTTTATGGACAATCGACCACTGTTCCAAGCAAGGTGGTCCTGGGGCCCCTTGGCAGCCTGCACTTTGCTGCCTATCGCCCTACTGTGTTTCTGGTTATGGCCCATTGGCCAGATCTTGTGTCTGACAGTCGACGAATGGCTATTCCATAGCCTGAACTCACCGCTGGCCGATCACACCCTCTGGCGTTACACCTGGACCGTCGGCAGCCTACGGCCCTTCGACATCGTCGTGGGCCTGATCCTGCTAGCCCTGCTCATCCGTGGCGACTGGGTGTTCAAAGCCTGTCAGGTGCGCCAGGCGTTTTTCGGCTTCCTGGTCACCCTGTTGCTCTTAGTGGTGATTCGCGCGCTGTTTTCCAAGTGGGTGGATGCAATGGGCTGGCAACACGACAGTCCGTCGATGATGTTCGACGACGCCGTGCACCTGAAGGATTACTACCCCAACCTCGAAGCCAAGTGGGAGCTCAAAGACCGCTCCAGCAACAGTTTCCCTGGCGACCATGCCTCGGTGCTGTTGATCTGGGCGCTGTTCATGAGTTTGTTCAGCCGCCGCCTGATTCAGCACCTGGTGATCTGGGGTCTGGCGTTTCTGTTCATGATGCCGCGCCTCGTCGCGGGCGCGCATTGGGGCCAGGACGATTACATCGGCGGGCTGCTGATGGCGGTGCTGGCGTTGGGCTGGAGCTGCCACACGCCGCTGGCGGCCAAGGCAAGCGAAGCACTGGTGCGTTGGACAGAACCGTTGTTCGGGTTGCTGGGGCGGGTACCGTTTGTCGGGCGATTAGCGATCCTTCGTTAGCCGCCTGGGCGTTGCCCCACTGCCATCGCCGACAAGCCGGCTCCTGCAACAATCATCGTGGGGGCTGGCTTGAAAGCGATAGGGCGCAAGGCATCCCAACTACTCGAAACTGCCGTGCAGTTGGTGAATCTGACGCCGCTGCTTCTTGTTCGGCCGGCCATCGGTGGTTACGCCCATCGCCCCTGCCTTGCGCATCTCGGCGGCCTGCTCCCGGCGCCGCACGCTATCCTCGGTCTCCTCGTACAAGGTCTGCGCCTCTGGCGCGCCACGGCGCACCACCGAAAGCGCCTTGACTACCACCGTGCGTTCATCGAAGCCGGTCCGCAGCACGAATTCGTCCCCCACCCGTGGCTCCTTGCCAGGCTTGCAGCGCTCGCCCCGGCAATGCACCTTGCCACTCTCGATAGCCGCCTTGGCCAGGGCGCGGGTCTTGTAGAAGCGCGCTGCCCACAGCCATTTGTCGAGGCGTACTTTGTCGTCGTCTTCCGGCTTCTGAGCCATCCCGATACCTCAAATTCTGTCTTTCATCGAACTGTACTACCTTCACTAACGGATGCAAAAAGTCCGCGCCGTGCTTACAGTTCACCACCTCATTCGCAGGGTGTGCTTAGTGAAGACATTTGACCATCTGACAGTGATCGGCCTGCGCGAGTGGGTCGCCCTGCCCGACCTCGGCGTCGCAGGCTTGCGCGCCAAGATCGACACCGGCGCCAGCACGTCCAGCCTGCATGCCACCGACATCGAACCCTTCGAGCGCGATGGCCAGCCGTGGGTGCGCTTCACCGCTCACCTGGGTTCGGTGGTGCAACTGCGTCACCGTCGCTGCGAGGCGCCGCTGGTGACCATGAAAACCATCAAGAGCTCCAACGGCCAGGCCCAGACCCGCTACGTGATCCGCACATCGCTGGCCCTGGGCGATGGTGTGTGGGAGGTCGAATTCACCCTGGCCTGCCGCAAGAACATGCGTTACCGACTGCTGCTGGGGTCCAAGGCACTCATCCATGGCCAACTGGTGGTCAACCCGGGCCTTAAATACGTTCAAGACAAACCGGCCTTCCCGGCCACTCTCTCCACTGTCACAGGTGCTGCATGAAGATCGCTGTGCTGTCGCGCAATCCGCGTCTGTATTCCACCCGCCGCCTGGTCGAGGCCGGTACCCAGCGGGGCCATGAAATGGTAGTGATCGATACCTTGCGGGCCTATATGAACATCGCCAGCCACAAGCCGCAGATCCACTACCGCGGCAAGCCACTGGAAGGCTTCGACGCGGTCATTCCGCGCATCGGTGCCTCCGTGACATTCTACGGCTGCGCAGTGTTGCGCCAGTTCGAGATGATGGGTGTCTACCCACTCAACGAGTCGGTCGCTATCGCCCGCTCGCGGGACAAGCTGCGTTCATTGCAGTTGCTGTCACGCCGTGGCATCGGTTTGCCGATCACCGGCTTCGCCCACTCGCCGGATGACATTCCCGACCTGATCCAGATGGTCAATGGTGCCCCGTTGGTGATCAAGGTGCTCGAAGGTACCCAGGGCATTGGCGTGGTGTTGTGCGAGACCACCAAGGCAGCCGAGTCGGTGATCGAGGCGTTCATGGGCCTGAAGCAGAACATCATGGTTCAGGAATACATCAAGGAGGCCGGTGGCGCGGATATCCGTTGCTTCGTGGTTGGTGACAAGGTGATCGCCTCGATGAAGCGCCAGGCCAAGCCGGGCGAGTTCCGCTCCAACCTGCACCGAGGTGGCGTCGCCAGCCTGATCAAGATCACCCCTGAAGAGCGCATGACCGCCATTCGCGCCGCCAAGGTCATGGGGCTGAGCGTAGCCGGGGTGGACATCCTGCGCTCCAACCACGGGCCGCTGGTGATGGAGGTGAACTCATCGCCAGGGCTTGAAGGCATCGAGGTGACCACCGGCAAGAACGTGGCCGGGATGATCATCGAGCATCTGGAGAAAAATGGCGGGCCGAATCAGACCCGAACCAAAGGTAAGGGATGAGGGTGATGGCGCCGGCCTATTTTGCGGCTAGAGTCGCTCCCACAGCTACAGCGCAGCGCTCAGGCACTGCGCAGTCCCTATAGGCGCGGGTCTACCCGCGCAGAGACCGGCACAGCCCTGAAGGATCAGACGGCATTACGCGGCAGCAACAGCCCCAACGGCAGACGCACCCGCGCCTCGATCCCGCCGCCAGACCGGTTGCGCAGTTCCACATTTCCGCCGTGCTGCGCCGCGATCCGCTTGACGATCGCCAAGCCCAACCCGGTGCCCTTGCCGCCCCGGGCACGGTCACCGCGGATGAACGGGTTGAAGATGGTCTCAAGCTCCGATTCGTCGATCCCCGCCCCACGGTCCAGCACGCTGAGCACCACGTACGGCGCGCTTTCATCACCCGACACGTAAGCCGCCACCTCGACGCCTTTGCCGGCATGGTGCAACGCATTGCCAATCAGGTTGCCGAGCATGCGCTTGAGCGAAACCCGGCGCAGCGGGAACGGTGGAATCGGCTCCAGGCACAGGCGCACCCGCTCCTCGGGCTGGTTGTAGGGCGCAACCACCTCGCGCACCAGGTCCGCCAGGTCCACTTCCTCCACCGGCTCGTCACGGCCATCCCGAATGAAGGCCAGGAACTGGTCGAGAATAGCGTCCATGTCCTCGATGTCGCGGACCATGTCGTCGGTCAGCTCGCTGTCGTTGGCCATCAGCGACAACGACAGGCGCAGGCGCGTGAGCGGTGTGCGCAGGTCGTGCGATACCCCTGCCAGCATCAGCTCGCGCTCGCGACCGGCCTGCTCCACATCCTCGGCCATCTGGTTGAATGCGCGGTATACCTCGGTCATCTCGCTGGGCGTATCGCTGATCGGCAGGCGCACGCTGCGGCCCTGGCCCAGTTGGCGAGCCGCAAACACCAGGCGCTTGAGTGGCTGGTTCAGCTGCCGTACGAAGATCCACGCCGACGCGGTGGACAACAGGCCGATGGCCAGGAACCAGCCCAGCACGTTCCAGATTTTCTGCCCGCGCAGCGGGTGCGGGTACAGCGGCACCTTGAGCCAGCCAGGCCCCAGGCTAGGCGCATTGACCCACAAGGCCGGCGGCGCATGCACGCGCAGGCGAACTTCGGTGTCCTCGCCCAACTCGGCCTGCATCTGCCGCTGATAGATTTCGCTGTAAGGCCAGTGCTGCTCACCCTCGGGCACCCCGGAACCCGTGACCCGGATAAGCCCTGCCGCTTCGGCGATCTTGTCGCGGTTTTCTTCATCCGCAGCCCAATAGGCCCGCAGGGTGAGTGCCACGCCGTGGCTGTACTGGCGGTCGACCAGCACGTCCTCGTTCATCAGCAGGTAGACCAGGGTCAGCGCCTTGGAGAACAGGACGACGATCAGCACCAGCCACAGGGTGCGGGCGAAGAAACTTTGCGGAAACCAGAGAGGCGTTTTCATCGAGGACAACTACTGCACAGACGCGAGACTGGCTCGCCAACAACGCCGACCGGCGCAGACGAAAACAGGGCGACCCGTTCGGGTCGCCCTGTCGCGTCCTGGCAAGCCAGCAGGCCGACCATCATTTGCCGGCGTTTCCGTCCGGCACGAAGACATAGCCCACACCCCAGACCGTCTGGATGTAGCGCGGCTTGGACGGGTCCGGCTCGATCATGCGGCGCAGGCGCGAGATCTGCACGTCGATGGAGCGCTCCAACGCGTCCCACTCGCGACCACGGGCCAGGTTCATCAGTTTGTCGCGGGTCAGCGGCTCGCGGGCATGCATGACCAGGGCCTTGAGCACTGCGAACTCGCCGGTGGTGAGCATGTGCACTTCATCGCCACGCTTGAGTTCGCGGGTGGCCAGCGACAGCTCGTAGTCGCCGAAGGTGACCGACTCGTCCTCGCTGCCCGGCGCACCCGGCACGCTTGGCGCCTGGCGACGCAACACGGCCTTGACCCGCGCCATCAGCTCGTCCGGGTTGAACGGCTTGCCCAGGTAGTCGTCAGCCCCCAGCTCCAGCCCCTTGATACGGCTGAGCTCGTCGCCCTTGGCGGTGAGCATGATGATGGGGATCTGGTTGTTGGACTGGCGCAGCCGTTTGCACGCGGAAAGGCCGTCTTCGCCAGGCATCATCAGGTCCAGCACCACCAGGTTGAACACTTCACGCGACAGCAGCCGATCCATCTGTTCGGTGTTGGGCACTGCACGGGCGCGGTAGCCCTTGCTGGTGAAGAAACGTTCCAGCAGGCTGCTCAGCCCTGGATCGTCATCGACGATGAGAATTTTTTCGCCTTCAGCGTTGTTTGCAGTGCCGGTCATGAATAACTCCTCTGATATCGCCGTGCATTATGGCGTAGCCATTGCTGCGCGTGCCGTGAGCATTGTTAGCAGATTTTTCCCATGGTGCCACTTCCTGGCCGCGCAGCAGTGGCTGGGCGCCATCACCGCAAGCCGTCCCCGATGGGTATAATGCGCGGCTTTCACCCTGTGTCGCCGGGCCTTGAGCCCCACCGCGGCCCCCAGCATTCACATTTGTCAGGTGGTTTACATGGACAGCATCAACAGCCGTATCGCCGAGGAACTGGGCGTACGCCCCCAGCAGGTCGAAGCGGCCGTGGGCCTGTTGGACGAAGGCTCGACCGTGCCCTTCATCGCCCGTTACCGCAAGGAAGTGACCGGCAGCCTGGACGACACGCAATTGCGCCACCTGGAAGAGCGCCTGCGTTACCTGCGCGAGCTCGACGAGCGCCGCGCCAGCATCCTGGCCAGCATCGAGGAACAGGGCAAGCTGACCCCGGAACTGGCCCGCGAGATCAAGCTCGCCGACACCAAGACCCGCCTCGAAGACCTCTACCTCCCCTACAAGCAAAAACGCCGCACCAAGGGCCAGATCGCCCTGGAAGCCGGCCTGGGCGAGCTGGCCGACGGCCTGTTCAACGACCCGCAGCTGACGCCGGAAACCGAGGCCGCGCGCTTCGTCAACGCCGACAAGGGCGTCGCCGACGTCAAGGCCGCTTTGGAAGGCGCCAAGTACATTCTGATGGAGCGCTTCGCCGAAGACGCCGCCCTGCTCGACAAGCTGCGCAACTTCCTCAAGCAGGAAGCGGTGCTCAGTGCACGCGTGGTGGCCGGCAAGGAAGAGGAAGGCGCCAAGTTCCGCGATTACTTCGCCCACGACGAGTTGCTGCGCAACGCTCCGTCGCACCGCGCCCTGGCCATCTTCCGTGGCCGTAACGAAGGTGTGCTCAGCGCCTCGCTGAAAGTCGGCGAAGAGCTGCCCGGCACCCTGCACCCGTGCGAACTGATGATCGGCAACCACGTCGGCATCGAGAACCGCAACCGCCCGGCCGACAAGTGGCTGGGCGAGGTGGTGCGCTGGACCTGGAAGGTAAAGCTGTACACCCACCTGGAAACCGACCTGTTCGGCGAGCTGCGCGACAACGCCGAAGGCGAGGCGATCAACGTCTTCGCCCACAACCTGCATGACCTGCTGCTGGCCGCCCCAGCTGGCCCACGCGCTACCCTGGGCTTCGACCCGGGCCTGCGCACCGGCTGCAAGATCGCCGTGGTCGACGCCACCGGCAAGCTGCTGGACCACACCACCGTGTACCCGCACGCACCGAAGAATGACTGGGACCGCACCATTTCCATCATGGCCGCCCTGTGCGCCAAGCATTCGGTGGAACTGATCGCCATCGGCAACGGCACCGCCAGCCGCGAGAGCGACAAGCTGGTGGCCGAGCTGGTGAAAAAGTACCCCGCCCTGAAGATCACCAAGATCATGGTCTCCGAGGCCGGCGCTTCGGTGTATTCGGCATCGGAACTGGCTGCCCGCGAATTCCCGGACCTGGACGTGTCGATCCGTGGCGCCGTGTCGATCGCCCGCCGCCTGCAGGACCCGCTGGCCGAACTGGTCAAGATCGACCCGAAATCCATCGGTGTCGGCCAGTACCAGCACGACGTGTCGCAGGTGAAGCTGGCTCGCGGCCTGGACGCCGTGGTCGAGGACTGCGTGAACGCCGTGGGCGTGGACGTCAACACGGCTTCCGTTGCGCTGTTGACCCGCATCTCCGGCCTGAACGCCACGCTGGCGCAGAACATCGTCGCCCACCGCGACGCCAATGGCCCGTTCGCCACGCGTGCCGCGCTGAAGAAAGTCAGCCGCCTGGGCGAAAAAACCTTCGAGCAGGCCGCCGGGTTCCTACGGGTGATGAACGGCGACAACCCGCTGGATGCCTCCGCGGTTCACCCGGAGGCCTATCCGCTGGTGCAACGCATCGCCGCCGACACCGGCCGCGACATTCGCTCGCTGATCGGCGACAGCGCCTTCCTCAAGCGCCTCGACCCGAAGAAGTTCACCGATGAAACCTTCGGCCTGCCGACCGTCACCGACATTCTGCAGGAACTGGACAAGCCCGGCCGCGACCCACGCCCCGAGTTCAAGACCGCCACCTTCCAGGACGGCGTCGAAGACCTCAAGGACCTGGAGCCCGGCATGATCCTCGAAGGCGTGGTCACCAACGTCACCAACTTTGGTGCCTTCGTCGACATCGGCGTGCACCAGGATGGCCTGGTGCACATCTCGGCGCTTTCGGAGAAGTTCATCAAGGACCCACGTGAAGCGGTCAAGGCCGGCGATGTGGTCAAGGTCAAGGTCATGGAAGTGGACATCCCGCGCAAGCGCGTCGGCCTGTCCATGCGCATGAGCGATACCCCGGGCGAGAAGGTCGAGGGCAACCGTGGGGGCGGCAACCGCGGCAACGGCGGCAACCGTTCGCAGCAGGCGCCCCGCCAGCGTGAAACCGCGACAGCCGCGCCGGCCAACAACGCCATGGCGGCATTGTTCGCCAACGCCAAGCAGCTGAAGAAGAAGTAATGGACGTTCCTCGCGAATACGTCGAAAGCGCCTTCAGCCAACTGCTGGGCTGCCGCCTGCAACGCCTGGACACAGGTGTTGCCGAGGTGGCCCTGGCGGTCGAAACGCACCTGCGCAACCGTGGCCAGAAGTTGCACGGTGGGGCGATCTTCAGCCTGGTGGACATCGCCATGGGCCTGGCCTGCTCGGCCAGCCATGGCTTCGACCAGCAAAGCGTGACCATCGAATGCAAGATCAACTACCTGCGCGCCGTCAGCGACGGCGACGTGCTGTGCACCGCCCGCGTATTGCACGCCGGGCGCCGCACGCTGGTTGTCGACGCTGACGTAGTCCAAGGCGACAAGCTGGTGGCCAAAGCGCAAGGAACCTTCGCTGTTCTCTAGCTCCCAAAGCAGTATCTGCGGTATTTTCGGCAGCAGATGAGGGCCGCTTCGCAGCGCGAGGCGGTCCCAAGTCGGCGCTGGCACTGCCGAGAACCCAGGCAAACCAGGCGACAACGCCAGTTCCTTTTCCAACTACCCTTGTAGACCGTCAACGCTACCCCCATATTGGGGCGACTGACGCGTGAAGGAATCCATCTTGAGCGACCTCCTCAACCGCCGCCTGAGCCTGCTCGGCGCCAATCTTCCCCTGCTCAAGCAGTGCCTGCACGGTATTGAGCGCGAATGCCTGCGCGTGACCGACGAAGGTCGCCTGGCCCAGACCCCACACCCGGAAGCATTGGGTTCGGCGCTGACCAACGAGCAGATCACCACCGACTATTCCGAGTCGCTGCTGGAGTTCATCACCCCGGCACTGGCCGACCCGGCCAAGGTGCTCGAAAGCCTTGAACAGACCCACCGCTTCGTCTACAGCAAGCTGGGCGACGAGTACCTGTGGAGCCCGTCGATGCCCTGCACGTTGCCGGCCGAGGAGGATATTCCGATCGCCGAGTACGGCACCTCGAACATCGGCAAGCTCAAGCATGTCTATCGCAAGGGCCTGGCCCTGCGCTACGGCCGCACCATGCAGTGCATCGCCGGCATCCACTACAACTTCTCCCTGCCTGAAGCCCTCTGGCCGCTGCTGCGCGAGGCCGAGGGTGGTCAGGAGAGCGACCGCGACTACCAGTCCTCGGCCTACATTGCGTTGATCCGCAACTTCCGCCGCTACAGCTGGCTGCTGATGTACCTGTTCGGTGCCTCGCCGGCGCTGGACAAAGGCTTCCTGCGCGGTCGTCCGCACCAGCTCGAAGAGCTGGACGCCGAGACCCTGTACCTGCCCTACGCCACCAGCCTGCGCATGAGCGACCTGGGCTACCAGAGCAACGCCCAGGCGGGCCTGACGCCTTGCTACAACAACCTGTCGAGCTACACCGACAGCCTGCGCAAGGCCGTCGGCACGCCCTACCCGCCCTATGTCGAAGTGGGAACCCACAAAGATGGCGAGTGGGTGCAGCTGAACACCAACATCCTGCAGATCGAGAACGAGTACTACTCGAACATCCGCCCCAAGCGCGTGACCTACACCGGCGAGCGGCCGATCCAGGCCCTGACCTCGCGTGGCGTGCAGTATGTCGAGGTGCGCTGCCTGGACATCAACCCGTTCCTGCCGGTAGGCATCGACCTGACCGAAGCGCGTTTCCTCGACGCGTTCCTGCTGTTCTGCGCCCTGGAGAACAGCCCGCAGCTGGACAACGGCGAATGCGGCCAGTGCACCAGCAACTTCCTTACCGTGGTCAAGGAAGGCCGCCGTCCTGGCCTCGAACTGCGCCGTGACGGCCAACCGATCGGCCTCAAGGCATGGGCCAGCGAGCTGATCGAGCGTATCGGGCAACTGGCCGAACTGCTCGACCGAGCCAACGGTGGCGACGAGCACGCCAAGGCGCTGCGTGCCCAGCAGGCCAAGGTCGATGACGCTTCGCTGACCCCTTCTGCCCAGGTACTGGCGCGCATGACCGAACATGACGAATCTTTCGTCAAGTTCGCCCTGCGCCAGAGCCGCCTGCACGCCGAGACCTTCCGAGACCAGCCCCTGCCCGTCGAGCGCCAGCAGGCTTTCGAAACCCTAGCCCGCGAGTCGCTGGCCGAGCAGGCGCGCCTGGAACAGCAAGAGGTCGGCGACTTCGACCTGTTCGTCGGCGCCTACCAGGCCAGCATTCTGGCGATCAGCAACTGATGACCCGTACCGTCACCCCCCGCAAGCCACGCGCCAGCAGCCAGGCCAGGATCGAAGCGATCCTGGCAGCGGCACGCGAGCTACTGGCCGATCAAGGGGTGGCAGGGTTGTCGATCTACAGCGTGGCCGATCGGGCGCAGATTCCACCGTCGTCGGTGTACCACTTCTTCGCCAGTGTTCCGGCCTTGCTCGAAGCCTTGACCGCCGATGTGCATCGCGCCTTCCGCGAGGCCCTCAGCGCGCCCATCGACAGCTCGGCATTCAACACCTGGCATGAGCTGTCACGGCTGATCGAAGAGCGCATGCTCGCCATCTACAACGAAGACGCCGCTGCCCGCCAGTTGATTCTGGCGCAGCACGGCTTGAGTGAAGTGGTGCAGGCTGACCGCCAGCACGACATGGAGTTGGGCGAGCTGATGCACAAGCTGTTCAACCAGCACTTCCAGTTGCCGGTGATGCCTGTGGATGTGGATGTGTTCGCCTTGGCCATGGAGCTCAGCGACCGGGTGTATGCGCGGTCGGTGCAGTTGCATGAGGCGATTACCCCACGCATGGCCGAGGAAGGCAAACGGGTGTTCGAGGCGTATCTGGGGCTTTACCTGCCGCCGTTTCTGAGCAAGCGTCCGGTTTGAGATTGTTGGGGCCGCTGCGCGGCCCCGGATGGCCAACCTCACAACTTGGCGATGGACACTTCGGTCGACTTCACGAAGGCAATGACCTCACTGCCAACCTGCAGCTCCAGCTCCTTCACGGAACGGGTGGTGATCACCGAGGTGACGATGCCGGAGGCGGTCTGCACGTCGATTTCCGACAGTACCGGGCCTTCGAGGATTTCTTTCACAGTGCCTTTGAACTGGTTGCGGACATTGATCGCTTTGATGGTCATGACTTGATTCCTTCTATTTGGCTTCTGGGGTTCAGTGCGCCCAACGCAGTTGCGTGGGCAAAGGGGCTACAGGGTCCGGCTCGGGCGCAGCGCCCGGCACGGAAAGAACACGGTCGAGCACTTCGCTTTCCAACGCCGCCAGGCGGTGCGAGCCACGCGCCCTGGGCCTTGGCAAGTCGACGACCAGGTCGAGACCGACCTCACCGTCCTCGATCAGAATCACGCGGTCGGCAACGGCAACCGCTTCGCTGACATCGTGGGTAACCAGCAGCACGGTAAAACCGTGCTGGCGCCACAGCCGTTCGATCAGTTGCTGCATTTCGATCCGGGTCAGAGCATCCAGCGCACCGAGCGGCTCATCCAGCAGCAGCAGGCGCGGCTGATGGATCAGGGCACGGGCCAGGGCCACGCGCTGTTTCTGGCCACCGGACAGCGCCGCCGGCCACTCGTTGGCGCGATCGGCCAGGCCGACCGCCTCCAGGGCATCCAGCGCCTTCGTCCGCCAGTCGCCCGACAGGCCCAAGCCGACGTTGTCGATCACCTTCTTCCAGGGCAGCAGGCGTGCGTCCTGGAACATCAACCGGGTTTCCTCGCGCGCCTCGGCCAGAGGCGCAGCACCGGCCAGAAGCTCGCCGGCAGTAGGCTTGTCGAGACCGGCCAGCAGACGCAGCAAGGTGCTCTTGCCGCAGCCGCTGCGGCCAACGATGGCGACGAACTGACCGGCCGGGATGTGCAAGTCGATGCCACGCAACACTTCACGTTTGCCAAAGGTCTTGCGCAGGTCGTTGGCAGCCAGGGGGATGCCACGCAGCAGGCGTGGCGGCTGTTCATTGAGCACGGTCATGCGCCCTCCTTCTTCGCCGGCTGATAGGCCGGGTGCCAACGCAGCCAGACACGCTCCAGACCACGGGCCGCCAGGTCGGCGAGCTTGCCAAGCACGGCGTACAGGACGATGGCCAGCACCACGACGTCGGTTTGCAGAAACTCACGGGCATTCATGGCCAGGTAACCGATGCCGGCGTTGGCCGAAATGGTCTCGGCAACGATCAACGTCAGCCACATGAAGCCCAGGGCGAAGCGCACGCCCACCAGGATCGAGGGCAGCGCCCCCGGCAGGATCACCTGACGGAACAGCGAGAAGCCTGACAGGCCGTAGCTGCGCGCCATTTCCACCAATGCCGGGTCGACATTACGGATGCCGTGGTAGGTGTTCAGGTAGATGGGGAACAGCGTGCCCAGCGCCACCAGGAAAATCTTCGCCGACTCGTCGATGCCGAACCACAGGATCACCAGTGGAATCAGCGCCAGGTGCGGCACGTTTCGAATCATCTGCACCGAGCTGTCGAGCAGGCGCTCGCCCCAGTTCGACAACCCGGTGATGAAGCCCAGCACCAGGCCGATGCTGCCACCGATCAAGAAACCTAGGCCTGCCCGCCAGCCACTGATGGCCAGGTGAGACCAGATCTCACCGCTGCGCACCAGCTCGACCCCGGCACTGATCACCGCGCTCGGGGCCGGCAGGATGCGGGTCGACAGCCAGCCAGCGCTGACCGCCAGTTGCCAGACGGCCAGGAGCAATACCGGCAGCGCCCATGGCGCCAGACGCTGCTGCAAGTTGGATGACGTTGCACGACTCATGGCCTGGCCCTCAGCTCTGCGCGACGGATTTGGGCAGGATGTCGTTAGCCACCATCTCGCCAAACGGGCTCACGTAGCCACCACTGCTCGGTTGCTGTGGACGCTGTACATCCAGGTGGGGGAACAGCAGTTCAGCCACGCGATAGGACTCTTCCAGGTGTGGGTAGCCCGAGAAGATGAAGGTATCGATGCCCAGTGCCGCGTATTCCTTGACCCGCTGCGCCACCGTCGGGCCGTCGCCCACCAGTGCAGTGCCTGCGCCACCGCGAACCAGGCCGACGCCGGCCCACAGGTTGGGGCTGACTTCCAGCTTGTCGCGGTTACCGTTGTGCAGGGCCGCCATGCGTTGCTGGCCGACCGAATCGAACCGCGCCAACGAGGCCTGGGCGCGAGCGATGGTGTCGTCGTCCAGGTGCGAGATGAGCTTGTCGGCGGCGGCCCAGGCTTGCTCGTTGGTTTCCCGCACGATTACGTGCAGACGAATACCAAAGCGTACTTCCCGGCCCTGCGCCGCGGCCTTCTCACGCACCTGGGCGATTTTCTCGGCCACGGCGGCCGGCGGCTCGCCCCAAGTCAGGTACAACTCGACCTGTTCGGCGGCCAGATCCTGGGCAGCCTCTGAAGAGCCACCGAAATACAGCGGCGGACGCGGCTGCTGGATCGGCGGGTAGAGCAGTTTGGCGCCCTTGACCTGAATGTGCTTGCCGTCGTAATCCACCACTTCGCCTTCGAGCACCTTGCGCCAGATGCGGGTGAACTCGACGGACGCTTCGTAGCGCTCCTGGTGGTTAAGATGCAGGCCATCACCGGCCAGCTCGTCCGGGTCGCCACCGGTAACCAGGTTGAACAGCGCACGGCCATTGGACAGACGATCGAGGGTCGCCGCCTGGCGGGCAGCGACGGTCGGCGAAATGATGCCTGGGCGCAGGGCGACGAGGAATTTCAGGCGTTGAGTCACGGGGATCAGCGATGCCGCGACCAACCAGGAGTCTTCGCAGGAGCGCCCGGTGGGAATCAGCACACCACCAAAGCCAAGGCGGTCGGCGGCCTGGGCGATCTGCTGCAAATAGCCATGATCGACTGCGCGGGCGCCCTCGGAAGTACCCAGGTACTTGCCGTCGCCGTGGGTCGGAAGGAACCAGAAAATGTTAAGGCTCATTGGAGTTGTCTCCTCAAGGGTGGCTCAAGCCGGCGCGGCGCCCCGGCGTAGCGAATGGTTCAAGGCGCGCTGGCGACCTTGGCCGGGGGTGTCCAGATCACGTCCTTGATGCTCAGCGGCTTGGGAATCAGCTTGAGCGCTTGGAAGGTGTCGGCGATCTTCTGCTGCGCGGCGACCACTTCCGGCGTCAGCGGCGCGGCACCGTAGCCTTGGCGCTTGACCGACGTCAGGGTGATGTCGGCAGGTAGGCCAAGCAGCGGCGCTACCTGTTCGGTGACTTGCTGCGGGTTGGCCTTGGACCATTCACCCACACCGCGCACCTCATCGATCAGCGTGTTGATCACCGCCGGGTGCTGGGTCGCGTAATTGCGGGTAGCCAGGTAGAACTGGTGGTTGTCGACCAGGCCTTTGCCGTCGCGCAGGGTACGCGCCTGCAGCTGCTGCTCAGCGGCGGCCTGGTAAGGGTCCCAGATCACCCAGGCATCGACGCTGCCTCGCTCGAAAGCGGCGCGGGCATCGGCAGGCGGCAGGTAGACCGGCTGGATATCGCTGTACTTGAGGCCGGCGTCTTCCAGGGCGCGGACCAGCAGGTAATGAACGTTGGAGCCTTTGTTCAGGGCAACTTTCCTGCCTTTGAGATCCTTGACCGACTGGATCGACGAACCCTTCGGTACCAGGATCGCTTCGCTGTGCGGCGCAGGTGGCTCATAGGCGACATAGAGCAGGTCAGCGCCAGCTGCCTGGGCGAACACGGGTGGCGTTTCGCCGGTCACGCCGAAGTCAATGGAGCCAACGTTCAACCCTTCGAGCAGCTGCGGACCGCCGGGGAATTCGGTCCATTGCACCTGAATGCCTTGCTCGGCCAGGCGCTTTTCCAACGTACCCTTGGCCTTGAGCAGCACCAGGGTGCCGTATTTCTGATAACCGATACGCAGGCTTTCAGCCTGGGCCTGAGTGATGGCGCCGAAGGACACAGCCGCCGCGAACAGGGCGACCAGACCACGACGCAAGAAGACTGTGCGCATGGCGCTCTCCTGTGCGAATGAGGTTCGGGTTGCACCTGCTTGCCTCGTTGACGGGCGAGTAAGGTGGAAAAGCAGTGAAGCGGTGTTGCCGGGTCAGATGCTCCAGCGAGCACTGATCAGGCGTTCGTTGAGTACGCCAGGGGCCACGGCGCTCGGCCGACGGGCCAAGGCAACGTGGAAGGTTTCCAGCGAGTCCAGCAGCCGCGCTTCCAACGCGGGTGTCAGCTGGGCAGGCTTGCTGCCCTCTGCGTAACTGACCTGGCTGTCGTCGGCGAAGATCCCTTGCAGGGTCTCTTGCGCCTTAAGTGCCGACAGCACGGGCTTGAGTGCGTAATCCACCGCCAGCATATGGGCAATGCTGCCGCCGGTAGCGATGGGCAAAACGATCTTGTGCACCAGGGCGCGCTCGGGCAGCAGGTCGAGCAGGGTTTTCAGGGCACCAGCGAAAGACGCCTTGTACACCGGGGTTGCGACTATCAGGCCATCGGCCTGGGCGACCACCTGCTGGAAGTGCTGGACATGCGGGCTGTCGAAACGCGCATGCAGCAGGTCCTCGGCTGGAAAGTCACGCACCTGGAAGTTCACCACTTCGACACCACGCTCCTGTAGCCAATGGCGCGAACGCTCGAGCAGCACGCCAGAGCGTGAACGAGGACTGGGGCTACCACCGATAGAGACGACCAGCATTGGAGCGCTTCCTTGAGTTCTATGGGGAGAGACATTAACAGTCGGCTTATATATCTAGAAATCATATTTTTTTATTTGTTTATTCCATTTTGCATTTGCATTGATGCGTCAATCGAGCGCCGCCCGCACGGCGCATCGCGAGCAAGGCTCGCTCCTACGTTTGTTTCGGGCCAGTTATGCCAGCGGGAAATGCGCGCGACCGCTTTGGCGTGCGCCGCGATATCGAGCCGAACAAACAAGGCGGTCGCGCGCGTCTGTCACAGGCGTTATTGGCCGTAAACAAACGTAGGAGCGAGCCTTGCTCGCGATGCGCCGCGCGGGCGGCGCTCGTTCTCATGATCACCGTACCTCTCGCGCCAATCACCCAGCGGCCCGAACACCATTCCTGCAGCCATAAAAAAGGGCCGTCGAAACGGCCCGAATATCCCTGCTATGGCTAAGAGCAATGCAACGAGGATCCTTAACGATTAGGTTGCGGGGTCAGACGCAGATAGGGCTTCACGGCACGGTAGCCTTTAGGGAAGCGCTGCTTGATCTCGTCCTCGTCCTTCAGCGACGGCACGATCACCACGTCGTCGCCGTCCTGCCAGTTACCTGGCGTGGCGACCTTATGGTTGTCGGTGAGCTGCAGCGAGTCGATCACCCGCAGGATTTCGTTGAAGTTGCGCCCGGTACTGGCCGGATAGGTAATGGTCAGGCGCACCTTCTTGTTCGGGTCGATGACGAACAGCGATCGCACGGTGAGGGTATCGCTGGCGTTGGGGTGAATCAGGTCGTACAGGTCGGACACCTTGCGGTCGGCGTCAGCGATGATCGGGAAATTCACCACGGTATTCTGGGTTTCGTTGATGTCGTCGATCCAACGGTGGTGGGAGTCGACTGGGTCTACCGACAGCGCGATGACCTTGACGCCGCGCTTGGCGAAATCGTCCTTGAGCTTGGCGGTCAGGCCCAACTCGGTGGTGCATACCGGCGTGAAATCGGCCGGGTGGGAGAACAGCACACCCCAGCTGTTGCCGAGCCATTCGTGGAAGCGGATATTGCCTTCGCTGGACGCTTGTTCGAAATCGGGGGCGATGTCGCCAAGTTTGAGACTCATGGGCTGCGGCTCCTGTGCTGTGTTTGCCTTATGGGATTCAATGTGCCTGCATTCGATTCAAAACAAAAAGAATAAATATTGATTTATTTATAACCAGGTGGAATACAGAAGTTGAGACACAAAAAAGCCTCGCACTAGGCGAGGCTCTTTTTGTGGTTACGACTTACAGGAAGCTGTAAGTGTAGTTCACGATGAAGCGAGTTTGATCCTGGTCGTTCGCGGAGCCCGAACCCGTGCCACGGTAGACACCCTGGCGAAGGCTGAAGCCAAGACCTTTGAGGGTGCCTTCCTGCAGAACGTAGTCGATGCGCGCGTCACGCTCCCACTCGCTGAAGGTGCCGTGGCCATCAGTGCTGCGACCATCTTCACCACGCAGATAAGCTACCGACGCCTTCAAACCAGGCACGCCCAAGCTTGCAAAGTCGTAGGAGTACTGGCCGAAGGTGGTGTTTTCACCGGCTTTGGCGAACTGGTTGATCATGCTGTCGGTGAACAGGTAGAAGCTGGAACCTGCAGCGCCCTCATTGACGAGGCTACCTTGGTTCAGCCACACGAAACCACCGTCGTCGCTAACCTGCTGATGACCCAGCATCAGCGCGTGGCTACCAAGGGTGTAGGTGAACATTGCGGACCAGGTCTTGTTGTCCACTTCACCCTTGTTCTTGGCATAACCGTTGTTGTTTTTGAACTCGTACCCAGCTTCGCCGTTGCGGCCGTCCTTGCTGCTATCGAAGTAGCGCAGATCAGTCTTGAAGGACTGATCGTCAGCGATCTTGAACACATGGGTAGCGCCCAGGAAGTGCTGCTTGTAGAAATCTTCAAGATTCGAGTAGTAGTACTGAAGGGTCAGGTCGTTTGTGACCTTCCAATCGGCACCAGCGTAGCGGAACTTATTGCTTTCCTGAGTAGCACCCTGAACCGACAGACCAGTTCGGTTGCTAGATGCACGGCCCATCGCATGAGTCAGCTGACCAGCATTGATGGTGAGGTTGTCGATTTCCTTCGACTGAATGGTGCCACCCTCGAAGGTCTGGGGCAGCAGACGGCCGTCGTTGGCAACCAGGATCGGCAGGTTCGGAGCCAGCGCGCTACCGAAGTGCGCTTCGGTTTTCGAGAAGCGAGCTTTGGCGTTGGCGCCGAAACGAGCCCACTGGGCCGCAGAGCCTTTGCCATCATCCGGGAAGAAACCACTCTTGTGATAACC
Organism: Pseudomonas taiwanensis DSM 21245; assembly: GCF_000425785.1. Classification (GTDB taxonomy): domain Bacteria; phylum Pseudomonadota; class Gammaproteobacteria; order Pseudomonadales; family Pseudomonadaceae; genus Aquipseudomonas; species Aquipseudomonas taiwanensis. The sequence continues at coordinate 93,959 of NZ_AUEC01000020.1, read as the reverse complement.
CTCACCACCATCCAGGTGGATACCCCACAGTGCCTGGGCATCAACACCGAAACCTACAGTGCCTTCAGTGAAACCGGAGATGTAGTCGAGCTTGAAGCCCTGACCCGATTCACGCTGGTCCGGACGCTCGAAGTTGGTAGTGCTGCTCGCGTGAGCTTCACGGTTATCGTTATTGAAATACATGGTGCGCGAGCTCAGGGACAGCTTGCTGTCCTCTACGAAACCGGCAGCGCCTGCTTGTTGGGCGAGAACCCCCAGTGCCACGGCCAGAGCCAGGCTGGACTTGTACATGTTTTGCTCCTCTACGTTCTAATTCTTGTAGGTCTCAGGTGGCCAGGTCTTCTGCCGTGCTCACCATGGATTGGCGATTTAGTCCCAAAGTGTGACTGTCTAGTCAATGGTTACTAAACATTTCTAGACTTTGGTCTAAGGCGCCGCCTGGGCTACAGGATAATGACAATCCTATAAATCCAAAATGACCGTTTTATGAATTTCTAAGATTTTTGCGGAATAAGGTAGGAACCTTTACAGCCAAAAGTTGTATCGTCCGCGCAAATCATACCTTTAGGTTATTTGCAAACGTTTGCCAACCTGCTAGCCGCCCACCTCTCTTCTAAAGGCAAAAGAGCCTAGCAGCGGAAGCCTGTTTCGCCAGCGGCACCCAGACCACTTGACAAGGGTTAAAACCTTTGGCTCCTAAGCTAATTCCAAAACGTTATTTATTTCTGATTTCTTAGATCATCTAGTCTTCTCGCCATCCATCACCACGATTGCCTGACGAGGAGTTCAACCATGATCCCGCACGCTCCGCTGCGCCTGTTCGCCGCCCTGACCCTCGCCAGCGCCAGCTGGTTGGCCCAGGCCGCTGACCTGACCGTGGCCTACCAGACCACCGTCGATCCGGCCAAAGTGGCCCAGGTCGATGGCGACTATGAAAAAGCCAGCAAGGCCAGCATCGACTGGCGCAAATTCGACAATGGCGCCGACGTGATCACCGCGGTGGCCAGCGGCGATGTGCAAATCGGCTACCTGGGCTCCAGCCCGCTGGCTGCCGCCGCCACCCGCAAACTCCCGGTCGAGACGTTCCTGATCGCCACCCAGATCGGCGCGGGCGAAGCGCTGGTCGCTCGCGACACCATCAAGACCCCGCAAGACCTGATCGGCAAGAAGGTCGCGGTGCCCTTCGTCTCGACCGGTCATTACAGCCTGCTGGCGGCGCTCAAGAGCTGGAACATCGATCCGTCCAAGGTTCAGATCCTCAACCTGGCGCCTCCGGCCATCATCGCCGCCTGGAAACGTGGCGACATCGACGCCACCTACGTTTGGGACCCGGCCCTGGGCGTCGCCAAGGAGAACGGCAAGGTGCTGATCACCTCCGGCGAGCTAGCCGAGAAAGGCGCACCGACCTTCGACGCGTGGATCGTGCGCAAGGACTTCGCCGCCAAGCACCCTGATGTGGTCAAGGCCTTCGCCAAGGTCACCCTCGACGCCTACGCCGACTACCGCAAGGACCCTAAAGCCTGGTTGGCCAACCCTGACAACGTCGCCAAGCTGGCCAAGCTGTCCGGCGCCAAGCCATCGGACATCCCTGTGCTGCTGCAAGGCAACGTCTACCCGCTGGCCGCCGACCAGGCCAGTGCGCTTGGCGCGCCGACGACCCAGGCCCTCACTGACACGGCCACCTTCCTCAAGCAGCAAGGCAAGGTCGACGCAGTGCTGCCTGACTACTCGCCGTATGTCAGCGCCCAGTACATCCCCAACTAAGACTGCAACCGACGGGAGGCTGTCATGGCCTTGCTTGAGCTGGAGCGCATCAGCGCACAGTACCCCGGCACCACCACCCCGGTGCTGGCCGACATCAACCTGAGCCTGGGGCCGCGCCAGCTGCTGGTGGCCCTCGGGCCTTCCGGCAGCGGCAAGACCTCGCTGCTGAACCTGATCGCCGGCTTCGTCGCCCCCAGCGGCGGACGCATCACCCTGGATGGTGTCCCGGTGCAAGGCCCTGGCGCCGAGCGTGGCGTGGTGTTCCAGGACGATGCCTTGCTGCCTTGGCAGAACGTGCTGGGCAACGTCGCCTTTGGCCTGGAACTGGCCGGTGTCGCTCGCCCGGAGCGCGAGGCCAAAGCTCGCGAGATGCTGGCCCTGGTCGACCTGGAAGGCTTCGGCGAGCGGCGCATCTGGCAGTTGTCCGGCGGCCAGAAACAACGCGTGGGCCTGGCCCGGGCGCTGGCGGCAAACCCTCGGGTACTGCTGATGGACGAACCGTTCGGCGCCCTGGATGCCTTCACCCGCGAACAAATGCAAGAGCTGCTGCTGCAGGTATGGCAGCGCACCGCCAAGCCGGTGTTCCTGATTACCCACGACATCGAGGAGGCGGTCTTCCTGGCCTCCGAACTCGTCTTGCTGGCGCCGAGCCCCGGCCGCGTGGTCGAACGCTTGCAACTGGACTTTGGCCAGCGCTACGCGGCTGGCGAACCGGCCCGGGCGATCAAGTCCGATCCTCGCTTCATCGAAACCCGCGAACACGTGCTGGCGCGAGTGTTTTCCGAACGTGAAACGGCCCGCCGGGAGGCATCCGCATGAGCATCCTCGAACTGCCGGTTGCCACCAAGCGTACCGCGCCAGCGGCCAAGCCCCGCAAGCCACTGCCAACCCGCTGGATCAGCGCTCTGACCCTCGGGTTGCTACTGTCCTTGTGGTGGCTGGTCACTGCCGCTGGCTGGATCGAACCTTTGTTCCTGCCCTCGCCCGCCGACATCCTGGCCAAGGCGTGGACGCTGCTTACCCAAGGCTACATGGACGCCAGCCTGTGGCAGCACCTGGGCGCAAGCCTGGGCCGCATCGGGCTGGCGCTGGTCGCGGCAACGCTGACCGCCATCCCGGTCGGCATCGCCATCGGCTACAACCGCGTGGCCCGGGGCATCCTCGACCCGCTGATCGAGTTCTACCGCCCGATTCCGCCGCTGGCCTACCTGCCGTTGATCGTCATCTGGTGCGGTATCGGCGAGCTGTCCAAGGTGCTGCTGATCTACTTGGCGATCTTTGCTCCGATCGCCATCGCCACCGCCACCGGCGTGCGCACCGTCGACCCTGCCAAACTGCGGGCCGCGCAATCGCTGGGCGCTACCCAGGCGCAATTGATTCGCCACGTGATCCTGCCAAGTGCCCTGCCCGACATCCTCACCGGCATTCGGATCGGCCTGGGTGTCGGCTGGTCGACCCTGGTGGCCGCCGAGCTGATCGCCGCCACCAGCGGCCTGGGCTTCATGGTGCAGTCTGCGGCGCAGTTCCTGGTTACCGACGTGGTGGTACTGGGCATCCTGCTGATCGCGCTGATCGCCTTCGCCCTGGAGATGGGCCTGCGCGCCCTGCAACGCAAGCTGGTGCCCTGGCATGGGCAAAGCCACTGATTTCCGACTGACCACGCTGGCACGCCGGCGCTAGAACGAGACAAGACATGAGCCTGACCGTTACCCCTCTCAGCCCAGCGCTCGGTGCGCTGATCAGTGGCGTGGATATCAGCCGCGAGATCACCGTCGAGCAACGCGATGCCATCGAACAAGCGCTGCTCAAGCATCAGGTGCTGTTCTTCCGCGACCAACCGATCACGCCTGAACAGCAGGCCCGTTTCGCTGCCCGCTTCGGCGACCTGCACATTCACCCGATCTACCCCAATGTGCCGGAAACCCCGCAGGTGCTGATCCTCGACACCGCGGTCACCGACGTGCGCGATAACGCGGTCTGGCACACCGATGTGACCTTCTTGCGCACCCCGGCGCTGGGCGCGGTACTTAGCGCCAAGCAGCTGCCGGCCTACGGCGGCGATACACTGTGGGCCAGTGGTATCGCCGCCTTCGAGGCGTTGTCAGCGCCGCTGCGCGAGATGCTCGACGGTCTGACCGCCACCCATGACTTCACCAAGTCGTTCCCGCTCGAGCGCTTCGGCACCACGGCTGAAGACCTGGCGCGCTGGGAAGCTACCCGCCGCAACAACCCGCCGCTGTCTCACCCGGTGGTGCGCACTCACCCGGTGAGCGGGCGCAAGGCGCTGTTCGTCAACGAAGGCTTCACGACTCGCATCAACGAGTTGAGCGAACTGGAGAGCGAGGCGCTGCTGAAGTTGCTGTTCGCCCACGCCACGCGGCCAGAGTTCAGCATTCGCTGGCGGTGGCAGGAGAACGACGTGGCCTTCTGGGACAACCGCGTGACCCAGCATTTCGCGGTGGATGATTACCGGCCGAGCCGGCGGGTGATGCATCGGGCAACCATCCTGGGGGACGCGCCGTTCTGAATGCCCTCGGCCGGTGGCCGCGGCCTTGTGTCGCGAAAGGGCCGCAACGCGGCCCCCGCGATCTATCGGACCAGGTGCAGGAACTGCATGTGCCGTTCGTACTGGTCGAGTATGTCGTTGATGATCTGCTCCTTGCTGTAGCCCACCAGGTCGTAGTTCTGGCTGCCCTCGCTCAGATGCACCTCCGCCCGGTAGTAGCGGCGGTTCTTCAAATCCTGGGTCCCCAATCCACCCAAGGCGAACGATGGCGTGAAATACCCGCGCATCTGCACCTGGTAAAGGAATGGCTGCTCCTCGCCATGGCCAATCTTCAGGCTGACGTTGTCGTGACTCGGGTCGTCCTGGGTAATCAGCGCCAGGCCCTTCTGCTCGAACACTTCGGTCACGTCGGCAATCGCCGGGCGCACCACGTCATCCATGAAGCGATACACCTCATCGCGTGACGGGAAGTGCACCGCCTGGCTCAGACGCTGGCGCCAGCCACCACGACCACGACGTGACTGGGCGAACGGCGCCAACGAGTGCATCTGCGCGATCTGCCGCTGGGACTCCAGGTAAAACGCCTTGTGCAGCCCCCACATCATGCTCAGCAAAATCAGCGAGAATGGCAGCGAAGTCAGCACCACCGCCGACTTGAGCGAGTCGATGCTGCCAGCGAACAGCAACCCGCTGGTGATCAGCGCCGTCATCGCGCCCCAGAAGATCCGCAGCCAGTTCGGCCCATCTTCATCGGCACCACCGCCCTTGGCGGACAGCGTCGACAGCACCACCGTGCCCGAGTCGGCCGACGTGACGAAGAACACGAAGCTGATGAAGACCGTCACCGCGATGACGGTCTTGCTCCACGGGTAGGTTTCCAGCAGCAGGTACAGACTCATCGACGGGTTATCCAGCGCCGACTGCCCGAGCGCGGTCATGCCGTGGTTGATCACCTGGTCCAAGGCGCTGTTGCCGAAGATCGACATCCACGCCAGGGTGAAGCCCAGCGGAATCAGCAGCACGCCGAAGACGAATTCGCGGATGGTCCGGCCACGGGAAATACGTGCGATGAACAAGCCCACGAACGGAGCCCAGGCAATCCACCAGGCCCAGTAGAACACCGTCCAGCCGCCGAGCCAGTCGCGATTCTCACCGTAGGCGTATACATCGAAACTCTTGCGCGGCAAGGCACCGAGGTAGTCGCCGAGGTTCTGGATCAGGGTGTTGAACAAGTGCTGGGTAGGCCCGGCGAACAGCACGAACAGCAACAGCGCACAGGCCAGGAACAGGTTGATGTCGCTCATCACCCGCACGCCCTTCTCGACCCCAGCCACCGCAACGGCTACCGCCGCACCCATCATCAGGGTGATGAGGATGACCTGCACCCACTGGCTATGGCTGATACCGAACAGGTAGTCCAGCCCGGAATTCAGGTGCAGCACGCCGAAACCCATGTCGGCACCGAGGCCGAAGACCGTGGCAATGATGCCAAAGCCGTCAACCGCATAGCCGATGGGGCCGTTGATACGCTTGCCGATCAGCGGATACAGCGCCGACCGCAGGGCCAGCGGCAGGTTGTGGCGGTAGGCGAAGTAGGCCAGGGCCATGCCGACGAAGGCGAACACGCCCCAGCCATGCAGGCCCCAGTGCAGGAACAGGATCTGCATCGCCTGGCGCCCGGCCTCCGCCGTACCCGCTTCGCCCTGAGGCGGTTGCAGCATGTGGGTCAGCGGTTCGGAGACGCAAAAGAAGAACAGGGTAATGCTGATGCCAGCGGCGAACAGCATGCCGGCCCAGGACAGGTAACTGAACTCGGGTTCGTCGTGGTCGGCACCGAGCTTGATCTTGCCGTAGCCGGACAAGGCGGTGACCACCACGAAGACCAGGTACAGGGTCATCGCCAGCATGTAGTACCAGCCGACCGTGTTGGCCGCCCAGTTCTGTGCCGCCAGCAGCCACTCACCTGAGGCTTGCGGGAATGCGATGACCACCAGGCCGAACAAAAGGATGAAACTTGCCGCGAAGTAGAACACCGGAGGGTTCATGCGGATCTTGCCGTGGGCAAGGGAAGCGGTCGGTGCACTCATTGGGCATGCACCTCGTCGAAGGACGTGAGGTTCGGATTGAACGGGTTCAGCAAAGGAATCCTCCTGTTGAACACCGGCAGCGGACCAGCGTTTTTCGTTGAACAAGCGTTCAAGTTAAACATGGATCGACTTTCAATGCGACCTGGGGTGCCGACTGGCGAAGGTAGAACCAGCTTGTGGCGGGGCTCCCACAGGCTCACTCAGGCCCCTGTGGGAGCGGGTTCACCCGCGATGGCGCCAACCCGACCCGCCCCCCATCAGGTCAAGTCTTGTCCTGGCAATCCAACTGCAAATTCGCCTGGGTGATGTTGCTCTCGGCTGGCACGCTGCGCGTCAGCCACACGTTGCCGCCGATGGTCGACCCCTTGCCAATGGTGATCCGCCCCAGAATAGTCGCCCCGGCGTAGATCACCACATCGTCTTCGACGATCGGGTGGCGCGCCAGGCCCTTGTGCAACGTTCCCGACTCGTCGCTGGGGAAGCGCTTGGCGCCCAACGTCACCGCCTGGTAGATACGGACCCGCTCACCAATGATGGCGGTTTCACCGATCACCACACCGGTGCCATGGTCGATGAAGAAGCTCGGGCCAATCTGCGCACCCGGGTGTATGTCGATACCCGTGGCCGAGTGCGCCAGCTCCGAGCTGATCCGCGCCAACAACGGCAGGCCGGCCTGATAGAGGTGGTGCGCCAGGCGATGGTGGATGATCGCCAGAATGCCGGGGTAGCACAGCAGGACCTCATCCACACTACGTGCCGCTGGGTCGCCGTGGTATGCGGCCAGCACATCGGTGTCGAGCAGCACACGCAGATTCGGCAGGGCCGCAGCGAAGTCCTGGATCAAGCGCAGGGCCTGGGCGTCCACGGTACTCAGGTCGCCCTTGTTGTGCCTTGCCGCGTAACGCAACTCCAGGCGCGCCTGGGCCAACAGCGCGGTCAGCGCGGCATCGAGGGTATGACCGACATAGAAGTCTTCGCTTTCTTCCCGCAGGTCCACCGGCCCCAGGCGCATGGGAAACAACGCCCCGCACAACTGTTCGAGAATGTGCCGCATGGCCTCGCGCGAGGGCAGTTCGCGCCCGCCTTGCTCACCACTGCTACGGCCATTGCGGGTGCGCCACTGCTCCCGGGCGCTGCGCAGGCCGCTGACGATGCTCTGCAATTGCCAATGCCCAGATGAAGATTGTTCGCTCACGGTGTTCTCCTGCCGGTGTTCTCGAATAGGCACGCATCCCCTGTAGCAACCGGCTTGTCGGCTACGGCATCCGCCGCCCACAAAGGAAGTGCCAGCCTTTTGTCCCACGATACGTCAATTCTCCCCCTTGGAAAAAACAACGCTTTATTCCATCCTGAGCTAACTCGGGCATAAGCTGATTCAAAATCGGGATTTAGGAATAACAACCTGATTTTTTATTATTTCCCGACCTATCAAATTCACCCCTATAGTCGCCAACCACTACTTCCACAACAAGCGCGGGGCCTGTCATGCCGAAATTTGCCAAACCGCTACTCAACGCTACCCTGGCCGTCCTGCTGGGCGCCGGTCTGCTCAGCCAGGCCTTCGCTGGCGAGCAACTGAAAACCATCCAGGAAAAAGGCGTGATCAACGTCGGCCTGGAAGGCACCTATCCCCCCTTCAGCTTCCAGGACGAAAACGGCAAGCTGACCGGCTTCGAAGTGGAGCTTTCCGAGCTGCTGGCCAAAGAGCTTGGGGTGAAGGCCAAGGTCCAGCCGACCAAATGGGATGGCATTCTCGCGGCACTGGAATCCAAGCGCCTGGACGTGGTGATCAACCAGGTCACCATTTCCGAGGAGCGCAAGAAGAAGTACGACTTCTCCGAGCCCTACACCGTCTCCGGTATCCAGGCCCTGATCCTGAAGAAGAAGGCTGACCAGCTGAACATCCACAAGGCGGCAGACCTGGCGGGCAAGAAGGTCGGCGTGGGCCTGGGCACCAACTACGAACAGTGGGTGAAACAGGACGTCCCGCAAGCCGATGTGCGCACCTATGAAGATGACCCAAGCAAGTTCGCCGACCTGCGCAACGGCCGCATCGACGCGATCCTGATCGATCGTTTGGCCGCGCTGGAGTACGCGCAGAAAGCCAAGGACACCCAACTGGCCGGCGATGCGTTCTCGCGCCTGGAGTCCGGTGTTGCCTTGCGCAAGGGCGAGCCTGAGCTGCTGGCGGCCATCAACAAGGCGCTGGACAAGCTCAAGGCTGACGGCACGCTGGCCAAGCTGTCCGAGAAATACTTCGGTGCCGATGTCACTAAATGATCGCTGAAAGCCTGCAACTCGTTGTCGATTCCGCGCCCTTCCTGCTCAAGGGCGCGGGTTATACGGTACTGCTCAGTGTCGGCGGCATGTTCTTCGGCCTTGTGCTGGGGTTTGCCCTGGCACTGATGCGCCTGTCGAAAATCCTGCCACTGAACTGGCTGGCACGTGTCTACGTGTCGTTCTTCCGGGGCACACCCCTGCTGGTGCAGTTGTTCGTCATCTATTTCGGCATGCCACAGATCGGTATCGAGCTCGATCCGATCCCGGCATCGCTGATCGGCCTGTCGCTGAACATGGCGGCCTACATCTGCGAAATCCTGCGGGCGGCCATCTCGTCGATCGACCGCGGCCAGTGGGAAGCCGCCGCCAGTATCGGCATGACCCGCACCCAGGCCATGCGCCGGGCCATCCTGCCGCAGGCCTTGCGAACCGCACTGCCGCCGTTGGGTAACAGCTTCATTTCATTGGTCAAGGACACTGCCCTCGCGGCGACCATCCAGGTGCCAGAGCTGTTCCGCCAGGCGCAGTTGATCACCGCACGCACCTTCGAAGTCTTCACCATGTACCTGGCTGTTGCGGTGATCTACTGGATTCTCTGCAGCATCCTCGCGCACTTCCAGAACCGCATGGAAGCGCGGGTCAACCAGCACGACCAGGAGCATTGAGCATGATCGAAGTAAAAGGCCTGACCAAGCAGTTCAAGGGCCAGACCGTGCTCAACGGTATCGACCTGACGGTGCAGCCCGGCGAAGTGGTGGCCATCATCGGCCCCAGCGGCTCGGGCAAGACCACCTTCCTGCGCTGCCTGAACCTGCTGGAAACCCCTGATGCCGGGCAGATCCAGATCGGCAACATTCGCATCGATGCCAACCGCCCGCTGGGTAGCCAGCAAGGTGCAATCCGCCAGCTGCGCCAGCAAGCCGGCTTCGTGTTCCAGAACTTCAACCTGTTCCCCCACCGCACGGCCCTGGAAAACGTGATCGAGGGGCCGGTGATCGTCAAGAAGACCCCGAAAGCACAAGCGGCGGAATTGGGCCGGCGGTTATTGGCCAAGGTGGGCCTGGCTGGCAAGGAAGATGCCTACCCACGGCGCCTGTCCGGTGGCCAGCAGCAACGGGTCGCCATTGCCCGCGCCCTGGCCATGGAGCCGGAAGTCATCCTGTTCGACGAGCCGACGTCGGCGCTCGACCCCGAGCTGGTCGGAGAAGTGCTGGCCACCATCCGTGGGCTGGCCGAGGAAAAACGCACCATGATCATCGTCACCCACGAGATGAGCTTTGCTCGCGACGTGGCGAACCGGGTGATTTTCTTCGACAAGGGCGTGATCGTGGAACAGGGCGAGGCCAAGGCACTGTTCGCCAACCCCAAGGAAGAGCGCACACGGCAGTTCCTGCGCAAGTTCCTGGGAACTGCGGCCGGCGATTGAAGGCCATCAGCCGGCGCGCTGGACCTTCAGTCAGCCGGCTGCTTGAACACGTAGAACAGATTCGGCTCGCTGACCAGGTAGATCGTTCCGGCTTCATCCATGGCGATACCCTCTGCCTGCGGTACCGTTTCCTTCAACCCCTGATAGCCCTTGCGCAGCGACAAGGAGCTCAGCGGCCGGCCCTCCACATCCAGTTCCAGCACCAGGCGCGACTCGTCGGACAGCGCCAGCAAGTGCCCGCTGCGCTCATCGAACTGCAGGCTCGACAGGTCCCGTACGAACAGCCGTGAATCGCGCTCGCGGTCCTGCACCACATGCACGGCGTAGGGCTGTTCGGGGTTGGCATGCGGGAAGCCATGAACCTCATAGATCATCATCGGATCCCGCTCCTTGGCCACGAACAGGCGCTTGCCCGCCGAGTCGTATGCCAGGCCCTCGAAGCCCTTGTTTCCGTTCAGGCCAATGCCCAGCGTCAGTTGCTCGGCATCATGGGCATCAAGGAACATCGTGTCATCGTCCAGACGCACACGGATCAACCGCTGCTGGCGTTCGTCGGTGATCACGTAGCTGTTCGGCCCGACGTACTCCACAGCTTCGGGATCGCCGAACCCGGTCAATGGAACACGGCGTAGAATGCGGCCAGCCAACGACAGCTCGATCAATTCCGAGCGCTTGTTGGTCACTGTGAAGAGGGTCTTGCGGTCGGGGTCGTAGGTCAGCGCCGAAACGTCATCGTCCAGCCCTTCGACAGGTTGCGCCTCGACCACCACCCGGTAGCGATCCAGGCCGATGCTCTGCTGCGCAGGCTGCCACCAGGTCTTCAGGTTGAACCAGCCCCGCTCGAACAGGCGAAACTCATAGCCGGCCACCACCAACATGCACAAGGCAAGCAAACCGAAGGTGGCAAGGATCAGTGGCGGGCGGACAAAACGGCGCATAACGGCAGACTCGACGTGAGGATGGCGAATCTAACCATGATCAACTGAAGTAAAGCTTAATGCTGGCGTAAGAATGGCCCGAAGCAATCTTCAGTCTTTTCTGAAGCGATAGAACAGGTTGGGCTCGCTGACCATGTACAGGTTGCCTTGGTCATCCATGGCCACCCCCTCGGCACGCGGCACGGTGTCTTCCAGGCCGTTGAAACCGCCCAGCAGCGTCATGAAGCTGACTTGCAGGCCCTGTTCGTCCAGCTCAAGCAGCATGTTGGAGTCAGCCGACAGCGCGAGCAAATGGCCGGTACGCGGGTCAACGTCAAGGGCCGACAGGTTGCGCAGGTCCAGTTCGTCATTAGGCAGCGATTGCTTCTCGCCCTTCAAAGGGCTGCGGCCATCGGTGCTCCAGGTGAATAGCTTCGGCGGGCGTTCTTCCCCGATGACCAGCCGCTGTCGCAGGGGGTCCCAGGCCACCGATTCGTAGCCCTTGTTGCTCTTGACCGACTCACCCAAGTCGTAGCTCTGGAAGTCGGTTCGGTTCAAGGCCGTGGTGTGCTCATCCACCTTGACCAGGGTCAGGTCGTGGCGGCGCTCGTCGACAATGGCCAGGTGCCCGTCCTCCAGCACAGCGACGCCTTCGGGGTTCTCCCAGCCGTTGAGTGGCATCTTGCGCAGCACATCGCCATCGAGGCTCAACTCGACCAGGAACGGATTCTTGCCCATGACGGCGAACAGGGTGCGGGTGCGCGGGTTGAAGGACAGGTCCGATGCCTCGTCGTCCTCCATGCCCGGCAAGACCTTGGCGTCGATGTCAACCCGATAGTTCGGCAGCCAGACGCTCTCGCTGCGTTCGGCCGAGCTCTCGAAGCGCTCCTTGACCCACAGCAGCCCCCGGTCATCCCAGTGCATCGCCACGGCAACGCCGTAACCGATCACGGCCGCCACGGCCAGCCCGAACGGCCAGCGCAGGAAGAAGCGACGCTTGTGACGGGAGGTGGCAGAGGCGCTGGGGGAGGGAGCCATGCGAAGAGTTCCTGGAATGTGCCGGGCTAACGCTGGCGCCGGTAGATGGACGATGATCAGCGCATTATCCAGATGGTTTGTGAAAAAACTGTCTTGCACACGCGCTGAAGGCCACCTGGCCGACAAGCCGGCTCCCCGGTCAAACCGTGCAACCTGTGGGAGCCGGCTTGCCGGCGATATCCGGCGATGCCGGCAGGCCAGCCGTCAGAGCACGCGGCTTTCGAAACGGCTGACGCCCGGCAGCTCCAGCACCAGCTCATCGCCCACGCTGAACGGGCCAACGCCGGCTGGCGTGCCGGTCAGAACCACATCGCCCGCCTGCAGGGAAAAGTGCGCGGCAATGTGCTGGATCATCGGCACGATGGGGTTGAGCATCATCGCGCTGTTGCCATCCTGGCGCACTTCGCCATTGATGGTCAGGCGAATGCCAATGTCGGTCAGATCCTCGAAGCTGGCGGCGGAAACGAACGGCGGCAGCACGCAGGCACCATCGAAGCTCTTGCTCAGCTCCCACGGCAGGCCCTTTTCCTTGAGCTTGGCCTGCACGTCGCGCAGGGTCAGGTCCAGGGCTGGCGCATAACCGGAAATAGCGTCGAGCACCTCTTCCTCGGTCGGCTTGGTGGACAGCGGCTTGCCCAGCAGAACTGCGATCTCCGCTTCGTAGTGAACCGAGCCACGGTCGGTCGGAATCTTGAAGCCACCTTCCAGCGGCACCACGCAACTGCCTGGCTTGATGAACAGCAGCGGCTCGGTGGGAATGGGGTTGTCCAGTTCCTTGGCATGCTCGGCATAGTTACGGCCGATGCACACCACCTTGCCCAGTGGGAAGTGGATGCGCGTGCCGTCTACGTACTGGTGCTGGTAACTCATGGCCGACTCCTCTGGATACTGCTTTTTATTCAGGAGCGAAGATCTTACCCGGATTCATGATCCCGTTAGGGTCGAAGACGGCCTTAATTGCCTTCATGCAGGCAATTTCTTCAGGCGAGCGGCTGTAGCCCAGGTAGTCGCGCTTGGTCATGCCTACGCCGTGCTCCGCGGAGATCGAGCCGTCATAGCGCTGCACGATCTCGAACACCCACTTGTTGACCTTGGCACAGGAGGCGAAGAAATCATCCTTGCTCATAGAGTCGGGCTTGAGGATGTTCAGGTGCAGGTTGCCGTCGCCGATGTGGCCATACCAGACCACTTCGTAGTCCGGGTAGTGCTCGGCGACAATGGCGTCGATGTCACGCAGGAAAGCCGGCACTTTCGAAACGGTGACCGAGATGTCGTTCTTGTACGGCGTCCAGTGGGAGATGGTCTCGGACAGGTACTCGCGTAGCTTCCACAGGTTCTTGAGCTGGGTCTCGCTCTGGCTCATCACCCCATCCAGCACCCAGCCCTGCTCGACGCAATGCTCGAAAGTGGCCAGGGCCTCGTTGGCGACGTCCTCGGTGCTGGCCTCGAATTCCAGCAGGGCATAGAACGGGCAGTCGGTCTCGAACGGTGCCGGCACATCGCCTCGTGCCATGATCTTGGCCAGGCCCTTGTCGGAGAAGAACTCGAAGGCGGTCAGGTCCAGCCTGGCCTGGAAGGCATGCAGCACTGGCATGATCGAGTCGAAGTCCGGTGTGCCCAGCACCATGGCAGTAAGGTTGCGCGCAGCGCGATCCAGGCGCATGGTGGCCTCGACCACGAAGCCCAGCGTACCTTCGGCACCGATGAACAGCTGGCGAAGGTCATAGCCTGTGGCGTTCTTGATCAGGTCCTTGTTCAATTCGAGCAGTTCACCCTTGCCAGTGACCACCTTGAGGCCCGCGACCCAGTTGCGGGTCATGCCGTAGCGAATGACCTTGATCCCACCGGCATTGGTGCCGATATTGCCGCCAATCTGACTGGAGCCGGAGGAAGCGAAGTCCACCGGGTAATACAAGCCATGTTCTTCGGCGAACAATTGCAGTTGGCGGGTGATGACACCCGGCTGACAGACCACGGTGCGGTCGAAGGCATTGAAGTCGAGAATCTGGTTCATGTAGTCGAAAGCGACGACGACTTCGCCGTTGGCCGCCACGGCGCCGGCAGAAAGCCCGGTCCGCCCGCCAGAAGGCACCAGCGCGACCTTGTGGCAATTGGCCCAGCGGACGATGGCCTGTACCTGCTCGACCGTCTTGGGAAAGACGATGGCCGAGGGTGCTGGGGGAAAATGCTTGGTCCAGTCCTTGCCGTAGGTATCAAGGGAAGCCGCGTCGGTCAGCACCCGGCCAGGGTCGACCAGGGTCTTCAGTTCATCAATTACCGCCGGGTGGGTCATCGCCGGAACTCTCGACTTATTCATAGTCACCCTGAGCACTCTTCACCTGTCGGGATAAGCTCAGATTGTGTCGCGTATGCTAGCATAGCCCCCCTGCTGTTCGTGCTAAGGCCGACACCGCGCCGCTTTACCCCCTCGCCATTTTTTCTCCGGGATACAGGTTTACGCAGATGAGCAAGACTTCTCTCGACAAGAGCAAGATCAGGTTCCTTCTTCTTGAAGGTGTGCACCAGAACGCGGTGGATACCCTCAAGGCTGCCGGGTACACCAATATCGAGTACCACACTGGCTCGCTGCCAGAGGCGGAACTCAAGGAAAAGATCGCTGATGCCCACTTCATCGGCATCCGCTCGCGTACCCAGCTGACCGAAGAGATCTTCGACAGTGCCAAGAAACTGGTCGCTGTCGGCTGCTTCTGCATCGGTACCAACCAGGTCGACCTGAACGCTGCCCGCGAGCGCGGCATCGCCGTGTTCAACGCCCCGTACTCCAACACCCGTTCGGTGGCCGAACTGGTACTGGCTGAAGCCATCCTGCTGCTGCGCGGCATCCCTGAGAAAAACGCCTCGTGCCACCGTGGCGGCTGGATCAAGAGCGCGGCCAACTCGTTCGAAATCCGTGGCAAGAAACTGGGCATCGTCGGCTACGGCTCGATCGGTACCCAGCTGTCGGTCCTGGCCGAAAGCCTGGGCATGCAGGTCTACTTCTACGACCCGCTGACCAAGCTGCCGCTGGGTAACGCCACCCAGGTCACCAGCCTGCACGAACTGCTGGGCCTGGCCGACATCGTCTCGCTGCACGTTCCTGAGCTGCCCTCCACCCAGTGGATGATTGGCGAGAAGGAAATCCGTGCGATGAAGAAGGGCTCGATCCTGATCAACGCCGCCCGTGGCACCGTGGTCGAACTGGATCACCTGGCCGCCGCCATCAAGGACAAGCACCTGATCGGCGCCGCCATCGACGTATTCCCGGTCGAGCCTCGCTCCAACGACGAGCAGTTCGAAAGCCCGCTGCGTGGCCTGGACAACGTGATCCTGACCCCGCACATCGGTGGTTCCACCGCCGAAGCGCAGGCCAACATCGGCCTGGAAGTGGCCGAGAAGCTGGTCAAGTACAGCGACAACGGTACCTCGGTATCGTCGGTCAACTTCCCGGAAGTGGCCCTGCCAGCGCACCCAGGCAAGCATCGCCTGCTGCACATCCACGAAAACATCCCTGGCGTACTCAGCGAGATCAACAAGGTCTTCGCCGAAAACGGCATCAACATCTCCGGTCAGTTCCTGCAGACCGACGAGAAAGTGGGTTACGTGGTAATCGACGTGGACGCCGAGTACTCGGACCTGGCGCAAGAGAAACTGCAGCACGTCAAGGGCACCATCCGTTCCCGCGTACTGTTCTGAGTTTCCACCGCTAACGAAAAAGGCGACCTTCGATGAAGGTCGCCTTTTTTATTGCCTGTGTCCCGGCTCTTTCGCGAATGAACCCGCTCCGGCAGCTTCAGCATGCGAAAGGAGCAGCAATCATTTCACGGTTACCGTGATTTTCTTCGACTCGACGCTCGGCTTGAACGGCACGTGATACTGGTCGCCCAGCACCAGCTGCAAGGTGTGCTTGCCTGGGGTCAGGGTAATGGTCGCTTCGGTCTGCGCCTTGCCGAAGTGCAGCACTTGCGGGCCGGCCGGCAGCGGCGCGTTGTTCTCCGGCATCAGGCTGGTTGGCAATGGCTGATCGGCAGCCGGTGCTGTGTCGACATCCACCAACAGGTGGTGATGGCCGGTGTGCGGGGTCTGGTCGCCAGCGGGCTTGAGCGCCATGCCTTCGATACCGAACTTGACGGTAAAGGTCTTGTCGACCGTGGCACCATCGGCGGGGGAAACGATGAAGACCTTGGCATCCTGGGGCGGTTCCTGGCTCTTGAGCGCATCCGCAGCGCCGGCGAACACCGATACCCCCATCAGCAAACCGGCGACGGCAGCACGCGAAAATAGGCTGTTCATTCACTTCTCCTGTGATTCACTTATTGGCCGCCCCCAGTAAAACGAATGGCGGCGGTAATTCACCATAGCCCACAAAGAGAATTTTTTCAGTTAGGGTTAAACCTCGCCAAGGCTTCAAGGTCATAGGCTGCGCTCGACCGTGACGAGGAAGAAAGTCGCGGCGAAGGTTATTCATCTGCCAAATAAAAGGGGCATTCATGCGTTCGACCATAGGCGTACTGCTGGCAGTACTGATCACTCCATTGGCTCAGGCCGAGCTGATAGATGAAATCAACGACCGCGGCGAACTGCGCATTGTCGTGCAGGCTGATAACAAGCCTTACGCCTTCAAGGAAAACGACCGCCTGACCGGCTTTCAGGTCGAGTTTGGCCAGGACCTTGCCCGTGAGCTGGACCTGCGCGCCGAGTTCATCGAGGCGCCTGCTGCCGATGTGCTACCAGGCGTAGAAAGCGGGAAGTACGACGTCGCACTGACGGCGGAGCAAGCACAGACCGCCGCCAACGGCACATTGGATGTCAGCCAGCCTTATGGCGAGAAGCAGCTGGTCATTCCGTTCCAGAAGGACAACCCGGCCTTCCAAAGCGCGCTGAACAATGCCCTTCAGCGCCTGAAGGACAGTGGCCGTACCGCACAACTCGAACAGAAGTGGTTCAAGGCGATTCAGACAGCCGAGCCAGCGCCCGCTGCGCTTGCTCCAACTCCAGCTCACTGAACACCAGCACGCCCTCGCGCCGCAGCAATGCCGCCGTGACGCCCTCCCCCGGCACCTTCACCGCGCTGAAGGTGCCATCGTAGGTCAAACGGTTGCCACACGAGGGGCTGCCGGCTTTGAGCACCGCCACGCCGATCGCGTGCTGGCGCACCAACGCCAGCGCCTGCCGCGCCCCAGCCAGAAAGGCACCGCTGACATCCTCCCCGGTGACTGTCAGCACCTGCGCCATGCCATCGAGTACCTGTCCGCCTTGCCCGCCCGGAATCTCCGCAGGAGGACGCGGCGTCGGCAAGCCGCCGGCCACTTCCGGACACAACGGCACTACACGGCCTTCGGCCTGCCAGCGCTGCAACTGATCGTGGTGCCCGCTGGCCCGGCCGTCGTAGCGCACCGGTTGCCCCAGCAGGCAGGCGCTGACCAGGACCTTCGGCAAGTCAGAAGGGTTCGTTGCCACGGCGGCGGAACCAGCCCGTCAGCGACAAGCGCTCGCGCCCGGCCGGCAAGACTTCATGGGGAACATCACCCGAGAGGAATACCACCAGGCTACCGGCCAACGGCAGGACGTCGTGCTCGACTTCGTCGGCCAGGAACATGCGCAACTGGCCGCCGTCCTGGGGCTGCCAGTCTTCATTGAGGTAGAACACCGCCGAAACGCTGCGGCGATCATCGTCGCGGAAACGATCCAGGTGCCGGCGATAGAATGCACCCGGTGGATACAGGGCGAAATGGCATTCGAAGTCCTCGAGCCCCAGGAACAGGCTACGGTTGATGGCCTGACGCAAGCAGTCCATGGCTTCGAGATAGCGATCGCAGGCGTCGGCCTGACCGGGGTCGATCCACTGGATCTGGTCGCCGCGAATGGCCTCGCGCACTTCCTGGGAAGCGCCCCGTCCAACCCCGGCAGGGTTGAGTTCGCCTTCGGCATGACGGCGCCGACACTCGGCCGCCAGGGCGCGCACCAGGTCCGCAGGCAAGAAAAGGGCCTGCTGCGACCAGCCACGGGTGGCGAGGTCATCGACGACGGCCGACAGCATAGGGTGTTCAGGAGAGATGTGCATGGCGCGCATCATATCCATTAGCCATGACCACGGACAGCGCCACTTGGCTGAGAACCACGCTGATATCTCGACAAAATACCGCCGAGCCAAGGACAATAGCCGCCTGCCGACAGGAGTCCTGAATGCGCCGTCTGTTTTCCCTGCTTCTGCTGATGATCTGCACCATGCCTGTCTGGGCAGACAGCCTCGATCAACTGTACAAGGCCGCCGGCTGGCCCGACCAGCGCGCCCATTTCAACGATGCCCTGACCGCTGCCCAGCAGCGCTACCGCAACAGTTTGCCGCCTGCCGTCTACCAGGCCCTGGTCAACAACAGCAACCAGCGCTTCCAGGCCCAGGCCATGGACCGCCGTGCCCAGGCGCAACTGCGCGCTACCCTGCCCAACCCTTCGCCAGCGCTGGCCTTTTTCCAGTCGCCACTGGGGCGCAAGGTGGTGGCGGCTGAACTTCAAGCTACCCGCAAGGACCAGTTGGCCAAGAATGCCAAGGGCCTGCCAAAGGTCCAGGCCAGCGACGACCGCCTGCTGATCATCGGCCACCTGGCCCAGGCCTTGCCGGCACGCGAGGCCGGAGCCGAAGTGAGCCTGGCGATCGCCGGCGTGGCGGCCGACAGCCTCAGCTCGATGATCCCCGGACTGTTCGGGGGCGGGCAGGCCCAGGGCATGCTCGACGGCCAGCGCCAGCGCCTGATGTCGCAAATCGGCGAAGACCTGAACAACACGCTGCTGTATGTCTATCGCGACTTGTCCGATGCCGAGCTGGAGCAATTCGCCACCTTCGCCGAGTCGCCTGAAGGCAAGGCGTACTACCAGGCAGCCCTTGCCGCTGTGCGTGCGGGGCTGGCGGTGGGGCAAAGTACCGAGGATCTCAAGTAGTCACGCCCAGCCGCTGGTCGATGAATGCGAAGTAGCGCTGGCGGATGCCAGGCAACTCGTTGGCCAGGTGGTGTCGTGCTTCCGGCAGCATCAGAATCTGTGGTTCGCGGAATTTGGCCTTGAGCACCTTGAGGTTATGCTGCCAATCCACCGTGCCGTCTGCCTCGCCCTGCACGATCAGCGGTTGCCGCGTGCTGCGCGGCGCCGCCTCGATCCGCTTGACCCAAGCCGCCAACGCCCCAACCCAGGCCGTGGGCAGGCGCCGAGGTTGGAGCGGGTCCGCTTCGAGAAAGGGCAAGAAAGCAGGGTCGTTGGTGTTCTCGCTGAAGCGCCGCTCGATGCCATTGACGAAGTGGCGCAACACACAATAGCTCAACTTCGACCAGCGCCACCCCCTTGGCCGCACCAACGGCGCCAACAGAATCACTTGGCCATCGGACGGGCTATGCTCGCCCTTGCTCAACAGGTGGTCGATCACGATTGCCCCACCCGTGCTTTGCCCACACAGGTGCCATGGACGAGGTAGCTCAAGCATGCGCGCCTGCTCGAACAACGCATCGAGCACCTGCTGGTACAGCGCAAAATCCTTGATGCTGGCGCGCTCGCCGCTAGACAGGCCGTGGCCTGGCAGGTCGCAACTGATGACCGCATAACCCAGGCCCAGGGCCCATTCGATCACATGTCGGTACAGGCCCATGTGGTCGTAGTAACCGTGCATCAGAAATAGCGTTGCCGTCGGCTCCCTGGGTAGCCACACCTGGCCGACCACCTCGAAACCCGCTGCCTGGAAGCGGCCAAGCCAACTGCGGGCCGGCAGGTCCAGGCCGTAGAAGCGCTGGTATTGCTGGGCCTGCGCCGACAAACGCTCACAGGCTGTCAGCGGTGCAAGGCTGGTACGCAGGTGATTGGGGTCGAAAACAGCGGGCATCAGGTGCATCCACGGTAGAGCAAGTATTGATCTGGGATATTCAGCTCTGCCTGGCGTCATGGCAAGCTTGCTGACCTTCGAACGCACTGCACTGCCGCTCGCACAAGGCTCCGGAAACCCCATGAACGCCCACGTCATCAAGCCTGCAATCACCCTACTGGCACTTGCACTCTGCGCCGCCGGACTGTGGTGGGCCTACGATAGTTTCCAGTCCCGTTACCTGCGCTCGTTCGACAACCAGGCCACCCTGTTCGACGGCAGCCAACTGCGCCTGCCTGCAGAGCTGGCGGGCCCCGGGCCGATCCGGGTGGTGCACTTCTGGGACCCAGCTTGCCCCTGCAACGTCGGCAACCAGCAGCACCTGGGTGACCTGGTCAGCCACTTTGCCGACCAAGGCGTCACCTTCTTCGTCGTGCACAAGCCAGGCAGCCACGGCCAGTTGCCAGCCAACCTCAGCAGCCTGAAACCTATCACCCGTCTTCCCGGCAGCGAGCAGCTGCCAGCCTCACCTGCCGTGGCGATCTGGGACCGCCAGGGCCGCCTGGCCTACTTCGGCCCCTATAGCGAAGGCGCGGTGTGCAATGCCAGCAACAGCTTCATTGAACCCATCCTCAAGGCGTTGCTCGACGGCCGCCCAGTCACGGCCTCCAACACCTTGGCCGTCGGCTGCTATTGCACTTGGGCCGGGTGACGCTCGCGCGCAGGGTTACCCACCACCACAGCACCCGCAGGCACATCGCGCGTGACCACGCTGCCCGCGCCGATCACGGCATCGTCACCGATGGTCACGCCTGGCAAGATGATCGCCGCCCCACCGATCCACACGTTGTTACCGATAGTCACCGGCCGACCACTTTCAAGGCCGGTTCGCCGCAGTGCCGGGTCGAGGGGATGGTCGGCGGTATAGATCTGCACGGCGGGTCCGACCTGGCAGTCGTCGCCGATCCGCACAGGCAGCACATCCAGAATCACGCAGTTGAAATTCATGAAGCTGTTGCGGCCGATGCTGATGTTGTAGCCATAGTCGCAATAGAACGGCGGCCGGATTACCGCACCTTCGCCAGCATGACCGAAGTGTTCGGCGAGCAGGCCATGGCGCTGTTCGTTGAGCAATTCGAAGCTGTTGTTGTATCGCTGCATCCAGTGTTTGTTGGCGATCTGCTCGGCCTGGAGTTCAGGACAACTGGCGTGGTAAAGCTGGCCACTGAGCATCTTCTGTTTTTCGCTGAGGGACATGGGTACGGCTCTCCAAGGGCTATGCTCTGTTCGCGAATCCGTCGATGATCGGACCACAGTTTTGGCGTTCATGCACACAAGGAGTATCGATGAAGCGCAGCTTGACCGTGTTGGCCCTCGTCATGGCGGTGGCCGCGGGAGCCGGTTACTGGTACGTGCAAGGCAAGTTGCCGCGACGCGAGGGCGAGGTTGCCTTGGCCGGCCTGCAAGCGCCGGTCAGCGTGCGCTACGACGCCCGGGGGGTGCCGCACCTGCAGGCACGGAACGAGCAAGACCTGTACCGCGCCCTGGGTTATGTGCACGCCCAGGATCGGCTGTTCCAGATGGAAATCATGCGCCGGCTGGCCCAGGGTGAACTGGCCGAAGTGCTGGGCAGCAAGCTGGTGCCCACAGACACCCTGTTCCGCAGCTTGCGCATCCGCGAGCAGGCTGCGCTCATGGCGCGCCGCCAAGACCACAGCGCGCCGGCCTGGCAAGCCCTGCAAGCTTATCTCGATGGCGTCAACGCCTGGCAGAGCAGCCACCCCAAGCCCATGGAGTTCGACCTGCTAGGCATCACGCCGCGCCCGTTCACCGCCGAGGACACCCTGAGCATCGCAGGCTACCTGGCCTATAGCTTTGCCGCTGCGTTCCGGACCGAGCCTGCGCTGACCTACATTCGCGATCAACTCGGCCCACAGTACCTGACTCTGTTCGATCTGGACTGGAAGCCCCAGGGTGACTTGAACGCCCCCCTGGCGGCTGCCGACTGGACCAGCCTGGAAACCCTCGCCCGGCTCAGCCAAGAAGCGCTGGGCGATGCGGGCATCCCGCAGTTCGAGGGCAGCAACGCCTGGGCCATAGCCGGTAGCCGCACCCGCAGCGGCCTGCCCCTGCTGGCCGGCGACCCGCACATCAGCTTTGCGGTGCCGGCGGTGTGGTATGAAGCCGAGCTTTCAGCCCCCGGCTTCAACTTGTATGGGTATTTTCAGGCACTCAACCCCTTCGCCATGCTCGGGCACAACCGCGACTTCGGCTGGAGCCTGACCATGTTCCAGAACGACGATGTCGATCTGATCGCGGAGCGGACCAATCCGGCCAATGCCGAACACGTGATGGTCGATGGCAAGTGGCGCCCCCTCGAAAAGACAGAGCAGAAGATTGCAGTCAAAGGTGAAGCGCCAGTCACCCTCACCCTGCGCCGCTCCCCCCACGGCCCGATCGTCAACGATGTGCTCGGTGCCACCGCCAGCACCACGCCCATTGCCATGTGGTGGGCGTTCCTCGAAACCGAGAACCCAATCCTGGAAGGCTTCTACCAGCTCAACCGTGCGGACACCCTGGGCAAGATGCGCGAGGCGGTGGCCAAGGTGCAGGCGCCCGGCCTGAACTTCGTCTGGGCCAACGCGCGCGGCGACATCGGCTGGTGGGCGGCGGCGAAGCTGCCGATACGCCCCGATGGCGTGAACCCAACCTTCATCCTCGACGGCGCCAGCGCGCAGGCGAACAAGCTGGGCTTCTACCCGTTCAGCGTCAACCCACAGCAGGAAAACCCAGCCAGCGGCTACATCGTGTCAGCCAACTTCCAGCCACCCGCCACGGTGCCCGTACCGGGCTATTACAACTTGCCGGATCGGGGCCGCCAACTCGACCGCCGGCTGGCCGACCCTGATATCAAGTGGGACACCCGCAACAGCCAGTCCCTGCAATTGGACACCAGCAACGATTATGGCCCTCGCACCCTGGCACCACTGCTGTCGACCCTGCGTGCGGTGGCCCAGGGCGACGAGGAAAAAGAGCTGGTCGAACAGCTGGCCGCCTGGCGCGGCGATTACCCGCTGGACTCGATCAGTGCCACGCTGTTCAACCAGTTTCTCTATGAGCTGGCGTTCGCGGCCTTGCATGACGAACTGGGTGATACCTGGTTCCCGGTGTTGATCAGCACCCGTGCCATCGACGCCGCCCTCCCACGCCTGGCCGCCGACCCACAGTCGCCCTGGTGGAACCTGCGCGGCGGCAATGAACGCACCGACCGGACGGCCATCGTGCGCATGGCCTGGCAAAAGAGCCTTGTGCACCTGCGGGATACCTTCGGCAAGGACCCGGCGAGCTGGCAATGGGGCAAGGCCCACACCCTCACCCACAACCACCCGCTGGGAGCGAAGAAGCCGCTGAACCTGTTGTTCAATGTCGGTCCATTCGCGGCGCCCGGCACCCATGAGGTACCGAACAACCTCTCGGCGAAGATCGGCCCGGCGCCCTGGCCGGTCACCTACGGGCCTTCGACGCGGCGGTTGATCGACTTCGCAGACGCCTCGCAAGCGCTGACCAGTAACCCGGTCGGGCAGAGTGGCGTGCTGTTCGACACCCATTACGCCGACCAGGCCGAGGACTACATCAACGGCCGCTACGCCAAAGCGCAAATGGGCGTCATACCGGCCCAAGGCACGCTACGATTGAACCCGGCACATTAACCAGCAAGGCACCCCCATGCAGAAACACTTCATCGAAATCGACGGCGCCCGCATGAGCTACGTCGACCAAGGCCAGGGCTTCCCGGTCCTGCTGGGCCACAGCTACCTGTGGTCGGCCCAGATGTGGCAACCGCAGATCGAGGCGCTGTCACAACACTTCCGAGTCATCGTCCCCGAGCTGTGGGGCCATGGCGACTCCGACGCGCCACCGGCCACCACTACCGACATGGGCGCCCTGACTCGCCAACACCTGGCGTTGCTGGATGCCCTGGATATTCCCAAGTGCCACTTGGTAGGCCTGTCGGTCGGCGGCATGTGGGGCGCACAGTTGGCCATCGAGCACCCGACGCGTATCGACCGCCTGGTGCTGATGGACACTTACCTGGGTGCCGAACCTGAAGCGACCCGGCTGAAGTACTTCGGCCTGCTGGATGCCGCCAGTGCAGCAGGCTGTTTCCCGGAGCCGCTGCTGGATATCGTCGTGCCGATTTTCTTCCATGCCGAAGGCCAGACGGTGCCAGCGGTTCGCGAGCGTTTCCGCGCGGACCTGAAGGCCAGCACCGCGCAGGCCATTCGCAACAGCCTGGACCCCATGGGCCGGGTGATCTTCGGACGCCCCGACCTGCTGGCGCGGCTGGGTGAACTGGCGGCGCACAGGACCATCGTCCTCTGTGGCGACCAGGACATCCCCCGGCCGCCGGCCGAGTCTGGCGAAATGGCAAGGATCATCGGCTGCCTGGCGGCGCAGATCCCGTTTGCAGGACACATCTCCAGCCTTGAGAACCCGCAGGTGGTGAATGATTTCCTGCTGAGCTGGTTGCCGCGCAGCGCCTGAGAAGAACGGCGCGCTCCTATCGGCCGAAAACGAAAACGCCGACACACAGGTGTCGGCGTTTTCACATCAGGCAACGCGTTAACGGCGCATCAGAACGCCGGCAACACTGCACCCTGGTACTTCTTGGTGATGAATGCCTTCACCTCGGGGCTGGTCAGGGCCTTGGCCAGCTTCTGGATGGCTTCGCTGTCCTTGTTGTCCGGACGCGCCACCAGGAAGTTCACATACGGCGAGTCGCTGCCCTCGATCACCAAGGCATCCTTGGCAGGGTTCAGGCCGGCTTCCAGCGCGTAGTTGGTGTTGATCATGTCCAGGTCGACCTGGTCCAGCACACGCGGCAGCATGGCCGACTCCAGCTCACGGAACTTGAGCTTCTTGGGGTTCTCGGCGATGTCTTTCGGCGTGGCCAGCGCGTTCTTCGGATCTTTCAGGGTAATCAGGCCAGCCTTCTGCAGGAGCAGCAGGGCACGGCCGCTGTTGCTGCCCTCGTTAGGGATTGCAATGGTGGCGCCTTCTTTGAGCTCGGCCAGGGACTTGACCTTCTTCGAATAGCCACCGAACGGCTCGACGTGCACGCCGATCACGGTTTCCAGGTGGGTACCCTTGCCTTCGTTGAAGTTCTGCAGGTACGGCAAGGTCTGGAAGTAGTTGGCGTCCAGGCGCTTCTGGTCGACCTGCACGTTGGGCTGGACGTAGTCGGTGAAGACCTTGATCTGCAGGTCGACACCTTCCTTGGCCAGGGTCGGCTTGATCAGCTCCAGGATCTCGGCATGCGGTACGGGGGTCGCTGCAACTACCAGTTTCTCGGCGGCGCAGGCCAGGCCGGCGAACGACAGCGCAGCGGCCAGGGCAGTGGTCAACAGAGTCTTCTTCATGGTGTTCCTTGTTATGAACCTGGGCCATCGGTGATGGCAAAGTCGGGTGCCCAACCGTTCTAGCGGGGGGGCGTGAGGCGGACAATACCGAGATTTTTTATACCGTAACAATATCTTTTAATTAGCTGCTTATTCCAAAATCAAAAAGCCATCACCCACTTTGCTTATGAGCCCTGTTGCCCGCCGTCTAGCGCGGGATATTCAGCAGGTCCAGGTGCTCCGGCAGGATCTCTTCACCGTCACAGACCAGCAACGCGAAGTGGATGACATTTTCCAACTCGCGGGTATTTCCAGGCCAGGCGTGGGCTTCGAGCGCGTGCTGCGCAGCCTCGCTGATCAGCGGCACAGCGCGCTGTTGCCGCACGCTGTAGATGCCGACGAAATACTCGGCCAGCGGCAGGATATCGCCACGCCTTTGGCGCAGCGGCGGCAGGTCCAGCGCGCCTTCGCGCAGGTACAGGTAAAGCCTCTCGTTGAATCGACCGGCCTTCACCACTCGCGCCAGATCGACGCTGGAGGCAGCGACCAGGCGTACATCAACCGCCTGCGGTTGCTGGGCGCCGACCCGGGTGACTTCACGGGTCTCGAGGGCGGCAAGCAGCTTGCCCTGAACAGCCAGCGGCAAGTCGGCTATCTCGTCCAGGTACAAGGTGCCGCCATTGGCCGACCCGAACCAACCGGCTCGACTGCTGGCGGTTCCACCATGGGCGCCGGCGCTGTAGCCGAACAGTTCGGCATCGGCATAGGTGGGACTGATGGCCGCGCAGTTGACCGACACGAACAGCCCGCTGCGATCACTGGCCCGATGGACCTGACGCGCCAGCAATTCCTTGCCGGTGCCGGTTTCACCCCGTATCAACACTGGCAGCGGTTGGGGGGCCAGTCGCTCCAGCGCCTGACGCAAGGCCTGCGAACGAGGGTCGATGAACACCAGCGCCTTGGCACGGATGCTCAGGGGGCTTTTGTCCAGTTCAGGAAAGGTCAGCAGCGGCTGGCCAAATGGGTTTTGAAGGGTCATGACGAACTCCCGCCCCAGACCTGCGATGGCCGGGCGTCAGGTGCAGCGGTAATCGGTAGGGTCGCTCAGGCGCGGCGCAGTGCGCGCTGTTCGACCCGGCTTTGCAGGCGGTACAGGTAGGCGAAGCCCTGCTCCCAGCGCTCATGTCCGGACTTCACGTTGATATGTCCGGCGTTGGCCAACAACCCCGCTTCGGCACCCCAGGCGCGAGCCAGGTACAGCGCACGGGGCACGCTCACCGCCGGGTCATTGTCGGAGCTGACCACCTGGCTGGGGAACGGCAGTGCCTGCAGCGGGATAGGCGCAAAGTTGCGCAGTGCCGGCGCACAGGTAGGGCGCTCGACATCGGCGGGCGCCACGAGCAATGCACCGCGCACTCGACGTAGCAGGGACGGGCTGGCGTGTGCAGCCCAATGGGCCACGGTAATGCAACCCAGGCTATGGGCAATGAGAATCACCGGCGAGCGTTCAGCGGCGATGGCCTGCTCCAGTGCTTGAACCCAATCATGGCGTTGCGGGGTCAGCCAGTCGTGCTGTTCGACCCGGGCACTGTTGGGCAAGGTACGCTGCCAGTGACTCTGCCAGTGGTTGTCTGGCGATCCTTGCCAGCCCGGCACAATCAGGTAACGAATCGACTCATTGCGCATGGGGACGCCTCCAGTAAGTTTGCGTGCTTGGAGACCAGTATAGGGAGGGAGTTATATTCGTAAAGGAATAAGAAGCTATTTATTAATAACCAAAATTACTGCCGTCCGTGAATGCAAAAAACCCGGGACATGCCCGGGTTCTTTGTTTCTGGCGGCTCAGATATCCGCCACCTTCTGCCAAACCTTCGGCCGGAAGAACAAGGTCTCCCCACGGGCCAATCCGGTAAGGCTGTCGTGATCCTTGACCACCTCTGCCTCGATCAGCTCGCTCTGCCCCTCCACCTTCAAGGTCACCCGGGTCGTGGCGCCCAATGGGCGAATGTCCCGCACCTCTGCCGCGTGATGTCCTTCCGTCTCGTGCCGCGACAGCGACACCTCGTGCGGGCGGAACAGCACATGGTGGCCTTCGCTCAAGCTCAGGCGGTTGGAGTCACCCAGGAAGTGATAGACGAAATCGTTGGCCGGCTTTTCGTACACCTCACCTGGCGAGCCAATCTGCTCGATCACGCCCTTGTTCATCACCACGATGCGGTCAGCCACTTCCATGGCCTCTTCCTGGTCATGGGTGACGAACACCGAGGTCAGGTTGATGTCCTCGTGCAGGCGCGCCAACCAGCGGCGCAGCTCTTTACGGACCTTGGCGTCCAGGGCGCCAAATGGTTCATCGAGCAACAGCACCTTGGGCTCTACCGCCAGTGCGCGCGCCAGGGCGATACGCTGGCGCTGGCCACCGGACAACTGCTCGGGGTAACGGTCGGCCAGCCAGTCGAGCTGAACCATGTTCAGCAGCTCGTGCACCTTGTCGGCAATCTTGCTTTCGCTCGGACGCTCGCCCTTTGGCTTCATGCGCAGGCCGAAGGCAACGTTGTCGAACACACTCATATGGCGGAACAGCGCGTAGTGCTGGAACACAAAACCCACGTTACGGTCGCGCACATCGTGGCCGGATACGTCCTCGCCGTGAAACACGATGCTGCCCTGATCCGGGGTTTCCAGGCCAGCGATGATGCGCAGCAGCGTGGTCTTGCCGCAGCCGGACGGGCCGAGCAAAGCCACCAGCTCACCGCTGTGGATATCCAGGTTGATGTTGTCCAGGGCCTGGAAGCTGTTGAAGCGCTTGCTGACGTTACGAACTTCGATCGACATGAATTATTCCTCCGCTGCGCTTTGGCGCAGGCGGTTAATACGGTTCTCGCTCCACTGCTTGAGCAGCAGGATGAAGAGCGCCAGGATCAGCAGCAGGCTGGCCACGCTGAAGGCCGCGACGTGGTTGTACTCGTTGTAGAGGATCTCCACGTGCAGCGGCAAGGTATTGGTGACGCCGCGAATATGGCCAGAGACCACCGACACCGCGCCGAACTCGCCCATGGCCCGGGCGGTGCACAGCACCACGCCGTAGATCAGGCCCCACTTGATGTTCGGCAAGGTCACGTGCCAGAACATCTGCCAGCCGTTGGCACCGAGCAGGCGTGCTGCTTCTTCTTCCTGGGTCCCCTGCTCCTGCATCAGCGGGATCAGTTCACGGGCCACGAAGGGCACGGTAACGAAAATGGTCGCCAGGACGATGCCCGGAAGGGCGAACACGATCTGGATATCATGGTCCTGCAACCAAGGCCCGAAAAGGCCCTGTGCACCGAACATCAGCACATAGACCAGACCTGCGATGACCGGCGAGACCGAGAACGGCAAGTCGATCAGGGTGACCAGCAGGCTTTTGCCGCGGAAGGTGTACTTGCTCACGCACCATGCGGCGCTAACACCGAATACAAGGTTCAGCGGCACAGAGATGAACACCGCCAGCAGGGTGAGCTTGAGCGCCGACAGTGCGTCTGGCTCGAAGATTGCCTCGAAGAACGTACCGAAGCCATTCTTGAGTGCCTGCGACACCACGATGAACAACGGCAACAACAGGAACAGCGTGAAGACCAGCCAAGCCAGACCGATCAGTACCCGTCGCGAAGTAGCACTGCCACGACGGGCGGCGTTGGCGGCGGCAGCGGCGCCAATGGATGAACTAGACATGAGCCACGGCCTCCTTCAAGGGGTTTCGATGCGGCGCTGCAGCAGGTTGATCAGCAGCAGCAGGATGAAGGAAACCACCAGCATCAGCACGCCGATGGCCGTGGCGCCGGTGTAGTCGTACTGGTCGAGCTTGACCATGATCAGCAACGGCAGGATCTCGGTCTTCATCGGCATGTTGCCGGCAATGAAGATCACCGAACCGTACTCACCCACGCCACGGGCAAAAGCCAGGGCGAAACCGGTCAGCCAGGCGGGCAGCAGCGCTGGCGCCAGGATGTGGCGAAACACTTGTAGCGGCTTGGCACCCAGGCAGGCAGCGGCTTCTTCGACTTCACGCGGGATATCCGCCAGCACCGGCTGCACGGTGCGCACCACGAACGGCAGGGTGACGAAGGTCAGCGCAAGCGTGATGCCCAGCGGGGTGTAGGCGATCTTGAAGCCCAGATCGGTGGCGAACTGCCCTACCCAGCCGGCCGGTGCATACAAGGCCGTCAGGGCGATACCCGCCACCGCGGTGGGCAGGGCGAACGGCAGGTCGATCATCGCATCGATGATCTTGCGTCCCGGGAAGGTGTAGCGCACCAGCACCCAGGCCAACAAGGTGCCGATCACGCCATTGATGATGGCGGCGAACAGCGCAGTGCCGAAACTCAGCTTGAGCGCGGCAAGCACTCGCGGCGCGCTGACGATGTTCCAGAACTGTTCCCAGGTGAGCTGTGCGGCATGCACGAACATGGCGGCCAGTGGTATCAGCACTATCAGACTGAGGTACACCAAGGTGTAGCCCAGTGTCAGCCCGAAGCCGGGTATGACGGGGGAAATGCGACGCGACATAAATATCCCTGGTTTAACGCACTTGGCCCGGCAATTCTGCCGGGCCGGTGCAAGCTTCTGAATCACGCGGCCGCCGCCACAGGAGATCGCGATTCCTAATGGCAGCGGCCTCGTGTCGCGAAAGGGCTGCATAGCGGCCCCCGCGCTTTTTCATGACCCTTACTGTGCCTGATAGATCTGGTCGAATACACCGCCGTCATTGAAGAACTTAGGTTGTGCAGTCTTCCAGCCGCCGAAGTCCTTGTCGATCGTCACCAGTTCCAGTTTCGGGAACTGCTTGCCGAATTCGGCGGCCACCTTCGCGTCACGCGGACGGTAGAAGTTCTCTGCGGCGATCTTCTGGCCTGCAGGGCTATACAGATGCTTGAGGTACTCCTCGGCGATCTTCTCGTTACCCTTCTTCTGGGCGTTCTTGTCGACCACGGCCACCGGCGGCTCGGCCAGAATCGACAGCGAAGGCACGACGATCTCGAACTTGTCGCTACCGCCATCTTCCTTCAACGCCAGGAAAGCTTCGTTTTCCCAGGCCAGCAGAACATCGCCCTGACCATTGTTGACGAAGGTGATGGTCGAGCCGCGGGCGCCGGTATCCAACACTGGCACGTGCTTGAACAGCTCCTGCACATAGGCCTTGGCCTTGTCTTCACTGCCACCGGTTTTCAGGCCGTAGGCCCAGGCGGCCAGGAAGTTCCAGCGGGCGCCACCAGAGGTTTTCGGGTTGGGGGTGATGACCGAGACATCCTGCTTGATCAGGTCGCCCCAGTCCTTGATGCCTTTCGGGTTGCCCTTGCGCACCAGGAACACGATTGTCGAGGTGTACGGGGTGCTGGCATCCGGCAGGCGCTTCTGCCAGTCCTCGGGCAGCGACTTGCCAAGCTTGGCGACTTCGTCGATGTCTCCGGCCAGGGCCAGGGTCACCACGTCAGCGCGCAAGCCATCGATCACCGCGCGGGCCTGCTTGCCCGAGCCGCCATGGGATTGCTGGATCTTCACCTTGTCGTCCGGGTGAGCCTGCTGCCAGTGCTTGATGAATTCGGCGTTGTACTGCTGGTACAGCTCACGGGTCGGGTCGTAGGACACGTTCAACAGTTCGTAGTCCTTGGCGATGGCGGAACCGGCAAAAACAGCACTGGCCAGGGCGGCGAGCGCATAACGGCGGATGGACATGGTGAAGCTCCCGATTGGCATTTTTCTAGTTTTGAATGTGAATCGCGATCAGCCGGACTTGTTGCCAGGCTGCTGCAGGCGGAACTTCTCCTTGCGCTCGATCTGTACGACCTGCGCGTTGTGCACGGTTATCTCCACCGCACCGAAACGCAGATCGCGCAAGGCGCTCTGGATCTCACGCAGAATGGTGGCTTCGTCCTGACCGTCGATGCTACGCAGAGATGCACTCATGCTCGTTCTCCTTGGAGTGAGGTGCCGGGCAGAGGTTTGAAGGGGATGTACGCCTGGCTTGAGTGCAATAGTAGTGAGGTGGGTTTATTCTTAAAAATACTGTTTAAGAATTTTTATATAACCAAAATTAAGTCGCGATTTTACACGCGACAAAAAGCCTCGGTGGGAGCGGGCGTGCCCGCGAATGCGGCAGTGAATCCACCATCGCATTCGTGGGCATGCCCGCTCCCACAGGGTTTAATGTTGGGTTTTAGTGCTGTGTTCAGGCTCGCGGATCTTGTACCAGGCCACATACAACGCCGGCAGGAACAACAGCGTCAGCAGGGTAGCCACGATGATCCCACCAATCATGGCGTAGGCCATCGGCCCCCAGAACACTTCGCGGGCAATCGGGATCATGCCAAGGCTCGCCGCTGCCGCCGTCAGCAGAATCGGCCGGCGCCGGTGGTTGGTGGCCTCCACCACGGCATCCCAGGGCGAGAAGCCCTGCGCCTCGAACTCGTCGATCTGGGTCACCAGAATCACCGAGTTGCGAATGATGATCCCGGCCAGGGCCAGAATCCCCAGGATTGCCACGAAGCCCATGGGCGTGCCGGTGGGCACAAGGGCGATGATGACACCGATCAATCCCAGCGGTGCCACGCTCACCACCAGGAACAGCTTCTGCACACTGTGCAGCTGGATCATCAGGAAGGTCGCCATGAGGAACAGCATCAGCGGAATGACTTTGCGGATCGGCCCCTGCGCCTTGGCGCTTTCCTCCACGGTACCGCCGGTGGCCACCTCGTAGCCGGTCGGCAGTTTGCTGATGAATTCGTCGATGCTCGGTTTGAGCTGGGTCACCAGGTCGGTGGGCTGGATGTCGCCGGTCACCGAGGACTTGATGGTGATGGTCGGCTTGCGGTCACGACGCCACACCAGCGGTTGCTCCAGCTCATAGCGCACGGTGGCGAAGGCCAGCAGCGGAATGGAAGTCCCGTTGGGGCTGACGATTTGCAGGTTCTGCAGGGTATCGGGCGAGCCTCGTTCGCTGTCTTCGGCGCGCGCGACCACGTTCACCAGGTAGATGTTGTCGTTGACCTGGGTGATCTGCACGCCGCTGACGATGCTGTTCATCACATTGGCTACATCCTCGGACGAAAGCCCAAGCTGGCGTGCCTTGTCCTGGGCAATTTCGATGCGCATCACCTTACCGGGCTCGTTCCAGTCATAGATCATTTCACCGATATGCTCGTTGCGGTCGAGCAAGGTCGCCAGTTCGATGGCGTGCTTGCGCACCTGGTCGATGTCCGGGCCGCTGATCCGGTACTGAATCGGCCGCCCTACCGGTGGGCCCATTTCCAGCGACTGGACGTTGGTACCGATGCCGACGAACTCCTCGCGCAGTAGCTTTTGCAGGCGGTCCATCATGGCCTGGCGCTCTTCGAAGCCTTTGCTGACGATCACTAGCTGGGCGTAGTAAGGGTTCTGCAGTTGCTGATCGAGCGGCAGGTAGAAGCGAATGGCGCCCTGGCCGATATAGGTGCTCCAGTGCACCAGGTCCGGATCGTCCTTGATCTTGGCTTCCAGCCGGTCGACTACCTTGCGGGTCTCTTCGATCGAGGCATTTTGCGGCAGGTTCAGGTCGACCAGGATTTCCGGTCGGTCCGAGGAGGGGAAAAACTGGTTCTGCACGAAACGCTCGCAGAAGATGGCCAGGACGAACAGCAGCACGGTGCCGATGATGGTCAGCCAGCGGTTGCGCATGCACCACAGCAAGCCATTTTCGAAGGCCTTGCCCACCCGCCCCGGCTCGGCTTCATGGGGCTTCACCTGACTGCTGAGAATGTGCACACCCAACACCGGCGCAAAGAACACCGCCACCACCCATGACACCATCAGCGCGACGGCGATCACGGCAAACAAGGTGTAGGTATATTCACCGGCGGAACTGGCATTGAGCCCGATGGGCACGAAGCCCGCCACGGTCACCAAGGTGCCGGTCAGCATAGGAAAAGCGGTGGAGGTGTAGGCGAAAGTGGCTGCCTGCTCCTTGCTCTCGCCCATCTCGAGCCGCGTGACCATGACCTCCACGGTGATCATCGCATCGTCCACCAGCAGGCCCAGGGCGATGATCAGTGCACCCAGGGAAATCCGCTGCATGGTGATGCCGCTGTATTCCATGAACACGAACACCATCGCCAGCACCAATGGAATCGAACAGGCCACCACCAGGCCGGCACGCACCCCAAGGCTGACGAAGCTCACCCCCAGCACGATCACCACCGCCTCGAACAGGGCACTGGTGAA
Organism: Pseudomonas taiwanensis DSM 21245; assembly: GCF_000425785.1. Lineage (GTDB taxonomy): Bacteria > Pseudomonadota > Gammaproteobacteria > Pseudomonadales > Pseudomonadaceae > Aquipseudomonas > Aquipseudomonas taiwanensis. The sequence continues at coordinate 60,470 of NZ_AUEC01000020.1, read as the reverse complement.
GCCACCGACAGCCTGCTTGACCACCACCGCCTGGTCGGAAACAGTGTGCACTCCGACCCCTATCGGCAAGTCTTCGACCACCTGATCCATGCGCTTTTTCAGCGCCGCACCAAACACCTGGATATTGCCACCGGCCTTCATGCCGATGGCCAGGCCGATGGCGGTTTGGCCGTTGTAGCGGAACATGGGCGATGGTGGGTCGACGTAACCGCGCTCGATGTCGGCAATGTCCGCCAGGCGGAAGAACCGGTCGTTGATGCGCAGGTTGACGGTTTCCAAGTCTTTCTCAGAGGCGAATTGCCCGGTGGTCCGCAGCGAAATGCGCTCCGGACCCGCCTCGATCACGCCCGCCGGCGTGACGGCGTTCTGCGATTGCAGGGCCTGCATGACCTGCCGCTGGTCTATGCCCAGCGCCGCCAGTTTGCGGGTCGAGAAGTTCAGGTACAGCACTTCGTCCTGGGTGCCGACCAGCTCGATCTTGCCGATATTGGGCACATCACGGACCTCGGCCCTGGCCTGCTCCACATAGTCACGCAATTGGCGCAGGGTGAGGCCATCGGCGGTGAAGGCGTAGATCGAACCGAACACATCGCCGAACTCGTCGTTGAAACCAGGGCCCTGGATACCCTGGGGGAACTGACCGCGTATGTCCTGGATCTTCTTGCGCACCTGGTACCAGATGTCCGGGATGTCCTTGGCCTTGGTGGTATCGCGAAGATAGACATAGACCGTGGACTCGCCGGGGCGGGTATAGCTCTTGGTGTAATCGAGCGAGTCGAGCTCCTCAAGCTTTTTCTCGATGCGGTCGGTGACCTGGTACAGCGTCTCGTCCTGAGTCGCCCCTGGCCAACGGGTCTGGATCACCATGGTCTTGATGGTGAACGAAGGGTCTTCCTCACGCCCCAGGTTGAAGTACGAAAAGATCCCCATCAGCAAGCCGACGAACATCAGGTACCAGACGAAGGACTGATGCCGGAGCGCCCATTCGGACAGGTTGAAGCTTCCTTTCATTGCGCGTCCTCATCGAAGGCGACCTTCTGGCCAGGCTTGAGACTGTTCACACCCGCCGTGACGACCCGCTCGCCGGGCTGAACGCCTGAGGCCAGAACGATGCTGTCGTGGGTGCGCTCGATCAGCTTCACGTCGCGGACAGCCACAGTCTTTTGCTGCGGATCGATCACCCAGACCTGCGGCTTGCCATCACGCTCGAGCAATGCGCTCAGGGGAAGTTCGCTGCGTGGCGTGATCGCCGAGCTCAGGGTCACGCTGATGGCAGTACCCAAATGGAAAGCCGCGGGCGTACTCGCCAAGGTCAGGCGTGCACGTCGTGTGCGGGTCGTGGCATCCGCCTGGGGCTCCAGTTCCCGTAGGGTGGCAGTGGTGCTGATAGTGGGATCGAGCTGAGAGGCCACGGTGAAGGTAACGCCCTCGCCGAGCTGGTCGGCCAGGCTGATCGGCAAGTCGATGACCGCCTCCTTGACGTCCGGGCGGGCCAGGGTGACCACGGCCTGACCGGCAGTGATGGTCTGCCCGGCTTCGGCCTGCCAAGCGGTGATGACTGCCGCGTGATCGGTGCGCAAGGTGCTGTAGTCGAGCTGGTCGCGAGCCTGGCTGACTGCCGAGCGCGCCTGCTCGAGCGCAGCGCCAGTCGTCTTGAGGTTGGTCTGGGCGATGTCCAACTGGGCCTGGGCGCCGACACCGCGATCATACAATTGCTGCTGGCGGCGGGCGTCGGCCTGGGCATTGATCCACTGCGCCTGCACCTTCGCCAGGTCGCCCTCGGCGGCACGCAACTGGTTTTGCTGGTCGGTCGGGTCGAGCGTGGCCAAGGTATCGCCTGGTTTCACCTGGGCGCCAACGTCCAGCCAGCGCCGGGCGATGCGACCCGAAACACGAAAGCCCAGGGTGCTTTCGAAGCGCGCCTGGATGCTCCCGGCAAAGCGCCCGAGCTGGGATTGCTCCAGCGGCTCGACCTTGACCGACAGTACTGGCCGGATCGGTTCAGCCACCTGTTGCTCATCGCCGCATCCGGCAAGCAGCAGGCCGGCCAATGGCAACAGCAGCAGGCGCTTCATAGCTCACCTCCTTCGGCCTTGGCGTCGATCTTCTCCACTTGCATGCCCGGGTGCAGCAGCTGCCCACCATTGACCACGACGGTCTCGCCGCTCTTGAGGCCGCTGGCGACCACGATCTTGCCGGTGAGGTAGCGGGTGACTTCGACCTTGCGCAGCTCGACCTTGTCGCCCTCGCCCACCACCCAGACCGCTGGCTCGTGCAGGGCTTTGGTCAGCGCGGCCCAGGGCAGCTCGATGCTCGGCCGGCCTTCAGCATTGGTGGTGGCGGTGACGGGTGCGCCCAGCTGCATGCCGGGCGGCACATCGCGCAGGCCTACCTTGACCTGTACCGTGCCGCTCTGCGCGGAGACGGTCGGGGTGATTTCCCGAACGAAGCCCCGCGCCTTCACCTTCGGGTTATCCAGCAGACTGACGATGACACCTGCATCGCTGGGCGGCGCTACCAGCAACGATTCATAGACGTTGAACACTGCATCACGGTCGCCATCCTGGGCGAGGCTGAAAATCGGCATGGTCGCCTGCACCACCTGTCCGACCTCGGCCTGGCGCTCGGTGATGACGCCATCGGCTTCGGACACCAACGCGGTGTAGCTCAGTTGTTCGTTGGCGTTGGCCAGTTGCGCCTGGGCGGCCTTCAGCGCGCTCTGGTTGCTGCGCAGGGCGGCTTCGGCGGAGTCGTATTCGCTCTGGCTGGTATAGCCCTTGGGCAGCAGCTTCTGTTGCCGGACGAACGCCGCGCTGGTCTGCGTGACCCGAGCCTGGGCAGCGAACACCTCGGCCTTGGCCGAGTCGACGTTGTTCTGCAAGTCTTTCGGATCCAGCCTCGCCAGCACCTGGTTGGCCTTGACGTGATCCCCCACATCGACGCTACGCGAGATGATCTTGCCGCCGACCCGAAACGACAGGTCAGTCTGCACCCGCGCCTGTACATCACCGGTCAGCGTGACCCTGGCGGCGAAATCGGTTGGTTGGACCTCCAGTACCCCCACCCGAGGCAGTACCTCAGGCGTTTCTTCCTTGCTACAGCCCGTGAGCATGTACAACAGCCCCAGGCAGACGACCGACAGCAGACGCGTCACCGTCATGCAGGCCTCCTGGCTTGCGCGCGAACGATTCTTGGGATGCGACTGTTAGCGTAGATCAGGCTTTGGGAAACGGCACTGATGGCAGGAAGGTGGGGAAATCATGGCGGCTTCGAGGGCGCCTTCGCGGGGAAACCTGCGCTTGCAGATTCCGCATGAGCCCATCGCTACAGAAAACCTGCCCATGATTGGCCTGTGCGGCGGGAGAAACGTTTGGCGCATGTTGCGTCAGCGACCCAACCCCTCTGGGATGCGGCTTGGCTTTGAGTCCCTGGTGAGGTCTTCGCGGGTGAACCCGCTCCCACAGGCTCAGTGCAGCCTGCATGAGACCTGTGGGAGCGGGTCACCCGCGAAGAGGCCGGTCAGGCCGACGCAGTGGCCGGAGCCGGGCGCCGCACCTGGGGCTGCGATACGTTCGCCGCCGCACCTTCTTCGATCGCCTGCTGAATCGCCTTGCGACGACGCTCTTCGGCCTGGCGGCTGAAGTACCAGACCAGGAAGGTTACCAGCGACACCGACAGCAGGATCAGGCTGGCCACGGCGTTGATTTCCGGCTTCACGCCCAGGCGCACCGCCGAGAACACTTCCATCGGCAAGGTGGTCGAACCGGGGCCGGACACGAAGCTGGCCAGCACCAGGTCATCCAGCGACAGGGCGAACGACATCATGCCGCCCGCCGCCAGCGAGGGCGCGATCATCGGGATGGTAATCAGGAAGAACACCTTCCACGGCTTGGCACCCAGGTCCATCGCCGCTTCCTCGATCGACAGGTCCAGCTCACGCAAGCGCGCCGACACCACTACCGCCACATAAGCCGCACAGAACGTGGTGTGGGCGATCCAGATGGTGACGATGCCACGCTCCTGCGGCCAGCCGATCATCTGCGCCATGGCCACGAACAGCAGCAACAGCGACAGACCGGTAATCACCTCAGGCATCACCAACGGCGCGGTCACCAGGCCACCGAACAGCGTGCGGCCCTTGAAGCGTGTCACACGGGTCAGCACGAAGGCCGCCAGGGTACCCAGCGCCACCGCTGCCACCGCCGTGTAGCAGGCGATCTCCAGCGAGCGCATCACCGAACCCATCAACTGGCTGTTGTCCAGCAGGCCAACGTACCACTTCACCGACCAGCCGCCCCACACCGTCACCAGCTTCGAGGCGTTGAACGAGTAGATCACCAGGATCAGCATCGGCAGGTAGATGAACAGCAAGCCGAGCACCAGCATCAGCTTGGAGAAACTGAAGCGCTTCATGCCCTGCCCTCCATTTCTTTGGCCTGGCTGCGGTTGAACAGCAGGATCGGCACGATCAGGATCGCCAGCATCACCACCGCCAAGGCAGATGCCACCGGCCAGTCACGGTTGTTGAAGAACTCCTGCCACAGCACCTTACCGATCATCAAGGTTTCCGGGCCACCCAGCAGTTCAGGAATCACGAACTCACCCACGACCGGGATGAACACCAGCATGCAGCCGGCGATGATGCCGTTCTTCGACAGCGGCACGGTGATCTTCCAGAAGCTGTTGAAGGTGCTCGAACCCAGGTCAGACGCGGCCTCCAACAAGCTCGGGTCGTGTTTGACCAGGTTCGCGTACAGAGGCAGGATCATGAACGGCAGGTACGAATAGACCACGCCGATATACACCGCCAGGTTGGTGTTGAGGATCTGCAGCGGCTGGTCGATCAACCCGGTCCACAGCAGGAAGCCATTGAGCAGGCCGTTGTTGCTGAGAATGCCCATCCAGGCATAGACGCGGATCAGGATCGCGGTCCAGGTCGGCATCATGATCAGCAGCAGCAGTACTGTCTGGGTTTCCTTCTTGGCGTTGGCAATCGCATACGCCATGGGATAGCCGATCAGCAGGCACAACAGCGTGCTGAAGAACGCCATCTTCAACGAACCCAGATAGGCCGAGATGTACAGCTCATCCTCGGTCAGCAGTCCGTAGTTGGCCAGGTTCAGCACCAGTTGAACCTTGTCTTCGACGTAGCTGTAGATCTCGGTGTACGGCGGGATCGCCACGTCGGCTTCGGCAAAGCTGATCTTCAGAACGATGAAGAACGGCAGCATGAAGAACAGGAACAGCCAGATGAAGGGCACGCCGATCACCAGATGCCGCCCCTCCGGGGTGATGCGCTTGAAGGCTCGCTTGAGCTTGCTCGGTTTCATGACCGCAGTACCACGCCGCTGTCGTCTTCCCACCATACGTACACTTCGTCGCCCCAGGTCGGGCGGGTACCCTGGCGCTCGGCGTTGGCAACGAACGACTGGACGACCTTGCCACTCGGCAGTTCGACGTAGAACACCGAATGGCCACCCAGGTAAGCGATGTCATGCACCTTGCCACGCGACCAGTTGTGCTCGCAGGTCGGCTGGGTGGTGGTGACCAGCAGCTTCTCCGGGCGCAACGCGTAGGTGATGTGCTTGTCTTCTACCGAGGTAGTGACACCGTGGCCGACATAGATTTTACGTTCGAGCTCCGGGCTTGCGATGATCGCGTGGCCTTCGGCGTCGTCGACCACCTCACCTTCGAACAGGTTGACGTTGCCGATGAACTCGCAGACCAGGCGGCTGGTCGGGGTCTCGTAGACGTCGATAGGGCTGCCGATCTGGGCGATCCAGCCCAGGTGCATGATGGCGATACGCTGGGCCATGGTCATGGCCTCTTCCTGGTCGTGGGTCACCATCACGCAGGTCACACCGACCCGCTCGATGATTTCGACCAGTTCAAGTTGCATCTGCGAGCGCAGCTTCTTGTCCAGAGCGCCCATCGGCTCGTCGAGCAGCAACAGTTTTGGGCGTTTGGCCAGCGAGCGGGCCAGTGCCACACGCTGACGCTGACCACCGGAAAGCTGGTGCGGCTTGCGCTTGGCGTACTGGGTCATGTGCACCAGCTTGAGCATCTCCGCCACGCGGGCTTCGATCTCGGCCTTGGGCATCTTGTCCTGCTGCAGGCCGAAGGCGATGTTCTGCGCCACGGTCATGTGCGGGAACAGCGCATAGGACTGGAACATCATGTTGATCGGCCGCTCGTAGGGCGGCATGTCGGTGATGTCGACGCCATCGAGGAAAATCCGCCCTTCGGTCGGACGCTCGAAGCCCGCCAGCATACGCAGGAGGGTCGATTTACCGGAACCGGAGCCTCCCAGCAGGGCGAAGATTTCACCCTTGCGGATTTCCAGGGACACATCGTCCACGGCTACCGTTTCGTCGAATTTTTTCGTGACCCGGTCGATCTTGACCAGCACCTGCTTGGGTTGCTGGCCACCCTCGAGGGCTTTTTTATAGGCACCGGAGGCAACTGCCATGAGTGAAACTCCCAACAAGATTTGTGTGCCCGCCCCGTCTGGCGCGGCAGGCCTGGATTGTTACTTGCCCGACTTGACCTTGGTCCAGCTGCGGGTCATCAAACGTTGCACCTTGGGTGGCAACTCACTGTTCACGAACATCTTGTCCAGCACTTCCTGCGGTGGGTAAACCGCAGCGTCAGTCCTCACGGCCTGGTCCATCAGGTCGCCAGCCTTGGGGTTCGGGTTGGCGTAACCGACGTAATCACTGACCTGGGCGATAACCTCAGGCTTCAGCAAATAGTTGATGAAGGCGTGGGCCTCTTTCACGTTCTTGGCGTCCTTGGGAATCGCCAGTACGTCGAACCAGAGGTTGCCGCCCTCCTTGGGAATCGCGTAGGCCAGGTTCACGCCTTTCTTCGCTTCTTCAGCGCGGGTCTTGGCCTGGAACACGTCACCGGAGAACCCTGCCGCGACGCAGATGTCGCCGTTGGCCAGGTCGGTGATGTACTTGGAGGAGTGGAAATACGTCACGTAGGGGCGTACCGCCAGCAGCTTCTTCTCAGCCTTGGCGTAGTCCTTGGCATCGGTGCTATTGGGGTTCAAACCCATGTAGTTGAGCACCGCCGGCAGCATTTCGTCCGCCGAGTCGAGGAAGGCCACACCGCACTTGGACAGTTTCTTCATGTTCTCGGGCTCGAACAGCACCGCCCACGAGTCGATGGTGTCCACGCCGAGCGCGGCCTTGACCTTGTCGACGTTGTAGCCGATTCCATTGGTGCCCCACAGGTACGGCACGGCGTACTGGTTGCCCGGATCGTTCTTTTCCAGGCGCTTCATCAGCGCCGGGTCCAGGTTGGAATAATCAGGCAGCAGGCTCTTGTCGAGCTTCTGGAACGCGCCCGCCTTGATCTGCTTGCCCAGGAAATGGTTGGACGGCACGACTACGTCGTAGCCGGTGTTACCGGCCAGCAGCTTGCCTTCCAAGGTTTCATTGGAGTCGAAGACGTCCTGCACCGGCTTGATACCGGTCGCTTTCTCGAAATCCGCGAGGGTGTTAGGGCCGATATAATCGGACCAGTTGTAGAAGTGCACCGTAGGCGCCGCTTGGACGCTGCATGCCAGCGTCAGGCCCGCTCCAGCCATCAAGGCCTTGCGTAAAACAGAAATAGACAAGTGGGTGGTCCTCACAATCAGTGCCTCGGTGACGGCTCGCTTCATGGGTACGAGCGCTGCCGCACACGTAAAACCGGCGCGCAACTTACCTTCGCAGCCTCGATGCCGCAATCATCAATTGCCTTTCACTGCCTCTGGGCCGGAAAGCCCCGGCCCAGAGGGTTCAGCATCAGGTTTACTTGCCCGACTTGATCTTGGTCCAGCTGCGAGTGATGACGCGCTGGGCGGCGGCTTCTGGAGCAGCAATCGCGTACAGCTGTTTCTTCACTTCGGCAGGCGGATAGATGCTTGGGTCGCTGGTGATGTCCTTGTCCACGAACTGGGTCGCGGCCTTGTTGCCATTCGGGAAGCGCACGGCGTTGGTGATCTCGGCCATGATCTCCGGCTGCATCAGGAAGTCCATGAACTTGTAGGCAGCGTCCTTGTGCTCGGCATCCTTCGGCATGGCGACCATGTCGTAGAAGGTACCGGCGCCTTCTTTCGGAATGACGTAGTCCAGCTTGACCTTGTCGCCCGCTTCATGGGCACGCGCCTTGGACTGCTCCAGGTCACCCGAGTAACCGACGGCGACGCAGATGTTGCCGTTGGCCAGGTCACCGATGTACTTGGACGAGTGGAAGTAGGTGATCGAAGGACGGATGCTCAGGAACAGGTCCTCGGCGGCCTTCAGGTCTTCCTTCTTGGTGCTGTTGGTCGGCTTGCCCAGGTAGTGCAGTGCGGCCGGCAGCATTTCGGTCGGCGCATCGAGGAAGCTCACGCCGCAGCTCTTGAGCTTGGCGATGTTCTCTGGCTTGAACACGGCGTCCCAGGAGTCGATCTTGTCGACGCCCAGCGCGGCCTTGACCTTCTCAGGGTTGTAGCCAATACCGATCGAACCCCACATGTAGGGGAAGGCGTATTTGTTACCCGGGTCGCTGGCATCGCCGACGGCCTTGAGCAGGTCTTCGTCGAGGTTTTTCCAGTTCGGCAGCTTGGAACGGTCCAGTTCCTGGTACACACCAGCCTTGATCTGCTTGGCCAGGAAGTTGTTGGACGGCACAACGATGTCGTAACCGGACTTGCCCGCCAGCAGCTTGGCTTCCAGGGTTTCGTTGCTGTCGAAGACGTCGTACTTGACCTTGATGCCAGTCTGCTTCTCGAACTTGGCGACCGTTTCCGGAGCGATGTAGTCCGACCAGTTGTAGACGTTCAGGACTTTGTCTTCAGCCTGCACAGCGGTGGCCATGGCACCCATCAGGGCTGCGGCCAGCAACGTCTTGCCCATTTTCTTCATGCGTCATGCTCCAGATTTTTTTGATTAGCCATCCGTTCAGCTGCCAGGTCCCGCAGTACACGCGTTGGGCGACTGAAACAGTCGCTAGTCTGGCAAGTTCCAAGGCGCTGTTTCAAGGAAAGCAGAGCCTTGTCCGCAACTAATGTCACAACGCTAGCCTAGCAGGCGCTCACTTGATCGCTTCATAGGTCAGGTCCAGGCACTTGCGCGCCTTCTCTACCAACTCGTCCACCTCTGCATGGCTGATGACCAGGGGCGGGGCGATGATCATGGTGTCGCCGACCGCACGCATGATCAGGCCGTTCTCGAAGCAGAAGTTGCGGCAGATCATGCCTACGCCCTTGCCTTCGTAACGGCTGCGGGTGGCTTTGTCCTTGACCAGCTCGATCGCACCGAGCAGGCCCAGGCCGCGCACTTCGCCAACCAGCGGGTGGTCTTGCAGCTCTCGCAGACGCTTTTGCAAGTAGGGTGCCACATCTGTGCGAGCCTTCTCGACGATCTTCTCGTCGCGCAGGATGCGCAGGTTTTCCAGGCCCACCGCCGCCGCAACCGGGTGGCCGGAGTAGGTGAAGCCGTGGTTGAAGTCACCACCTTCGCTGAGCACCTGGGCGACCGTGTCACGCACGATCACACCGCCCATGGGGATGTAACCGGAGGTCAGGCCCTTGGCGATGGTCATCAGGTCTGGCTTGAGGTCGTAGTAGTCCGAACCGAACCACTCGCCGGTACGGCCGAAACCGCAGATCACTTCGTCGGCGACGAACAGGATGTCGTACTTGGCAAGGATCTCCTTGACCTTCGGCCAGTAGGTCACTGGCGGAATGATCACGCCGCCAGCGCCCTGAATCGGCTCGGCGATGAAGGCCGCGACGTTGTCTTCGCCAACCTCCAGAATTTTCTTCTCCAGTTGCTCGGCAGCCCAAACCCCGAATTCATCAGGGGTCATGTCGCCGCCCTCGCCGAACCAGTACGGCTGAGGGATGTGCACGATGCCCGGGATCGGCAGGCCGCCCTGCTCGTGCATGCCGCTCATGCCACCCAGGCTTGCACCGGCGACAGTGGAGCCGTGGTAACCGTTGATGCGGCCGATGATGGTCTGTTTCTGCGGCTTGCCCTTGAGCGCCCAGTAATGACGGACCATGCGCAGCACGGTGTCATTGCCTTCGGAGCCGGAACCGGTGAAGAACACATGGGTCATGCCCTTCGGCGCCACGTCGGTAATGGCCTTGGCCAGCTCCAACGCAGGTGGGTGGGCGGTCTGGAAGAACAGGTTGTAGTACGGCAGTTCTCGCATCTGCTTTTCTGCCGCCTGCACCAGCTCTTCACGGCCATAGCCGACTGCAACGCACCACAGGCCAGCCATGCCGTCGAGGATCTTGTGCCCCTCGCTGTCCCACAAATGCACACCCTGCGCCTTGGTGATGATGCGCGGCCCTTTCTCCTTCAACTGCTTGTAGTCAGAGAAAGGTGCAAGGTGGTGCTCGCCGCTCAGGGTTTGCCATTCACGGGTTTGCGGGTTGTTGACGCTCATGTGCCTCTCCATTTTCCAGCGGCCGCCCTTGAGCGGCCTCAGGGTTGATCAGACAGCGAACAGCAGGAACTCACGTTCCCAGGAGCTGATGACGCGTTTGAAGTTTTCATGCTCGGCGCGCTTGGTGGCGACGTAGCCGGTGATGAATTTCTTGCCCAGGTACTGGGTCAGCGCGCGGCTGATTTCCATACGCTCAAGGGCATCCTCGATGGTCAGCGGCAGGCGCAGGTTACGCCGCTCATAGCCTCGGCCCACCACCGGTGCGCTGGCTTCGATACCTTCGACCATGCCGATGTAGCCGCACAGCAGGCTCGCCGCGATGGCCAGGTAGGGGTTCGCATCAGCACCGGGGAGGCGGTTTTCGACACGCCGGCTCTGTGGCCCGGCATCCGGCACCCGCAGGCCAACCGTGCGGTTCTCTTCGCCCCATTCGACGTTCACCGGCGCCGAGGTATCGGGCAGGAAACGACGGAACGAGTTGACGTTGGGAGCGAACAGCGGCAGCGCTTCGGGAATGAATCTCTGCAAGCCACCGATGTGGTGGAGGAACAGCTGACTCATGCTGCCGTCTTCATTGGAGAAGATGTTCTTGCCGGTGTGCACGTCAACCACGCTCTGGTGCAAGTGCATGGCACTGCCCGGCTCGCCGGTCATCGGCTTGGCCATGAAGGTCGCGGCCACATTGTGCTTGAGCGCCGCCTCGCGCATGGTGCGTTTGAACACCAGGATCTGGTCGGCCAGGTGCAGGGCGTCGCCATGACGGAAGTTGATCTCCATCTGCGCCGTGCCGTCTTCGTGGATCAGCGTGTCGAGGTCCAGCTGCTGCAGCTCGCACCAGTCGTAGACATCTTCGAACAGCGGGTCGAATTCGTTGGCTGCCTCGATGGAGAACGACTGCCGACCGGTTTCCGGGCGGCCCGAACGGCCCACCGGGGGCTGCAGCGGGAAGTCCGGGTCTTCGCTACGCTTGGTCAGGTAGAACTCCATCTCGGGCGCGACGATCGGCTGCCAGCCCTTGTCGGCATAGAGTTTGAGCACTTTTTTCAGGACGTTGCGCGGCGATAGTTCGACCGGGTTGCCCTTCTTGTCGTAGGTGTCGTGAATGACCTGGGCGGTTGGCTCGATGGCCCACGGCACCAGGAACACGGCGTTCTCGTCCGGGCGGCAGATCATGTCGATGTCGGCAGGATCGAGCAGTTCGTAATAGATGTCGTCGTCGACGTAGTCGCCGGTCACGGTTTGCAACAACACGCTCTCGGGCAGGCGCATGCCTTTTTCGGCGATGAACTTGTTGGTGGGCGATATCTTGCCGCGCGTGATGCCGGTCAAGTCGCTGATCAGGCACTCGACTTCGGTGATCTTGTGCTCTTTCAACCAATCGGTGAGCTGGTCGAGGTTGTTACTCATAAATACCTCAGGAGGTAAGGTGGTCCGCGCTCTGATTCTGGATGGAGTACATTGCTAAAGCAAAAACCCGCGCGCAGGACCGCAGTGGATACACTGGAAACAGGCGTATCCGTAATGAGTTCGATGGGCAGAAAGGCGAAAAGAGGTGCGATAGACCGCTACGGGGCGTGGTCCGCGAAGGCCAGGCGTCAATTATTGCGGCCAGTGCAGCCGACCAATCGTCGGGGCGCGCAAATAGGACGGAGATACCCGATGGTGCTGCACTGGCAGCACGTACAGGTCGCGACAAGCGGACCATGTGACCCTCGTATTATTGTGTTCTGGGTTGAGACCGAGCTTAGCCTTGTTCATTTTTTTACACAACACCTCCGTAAAAAATAAAACACGGCGTGTCGGAGATAGCCCTTCGCAGCGGAAATAGCGGATAATGGATTGCCCCGATATGCAGCAAATCTGCCGTCGATGTGCCATTTCAGGGCATCATGGGGTTGGCTTGACATCAGTATGTCTTTTCGATTGACTGGACCTGCAAGCCCCCCTTGATTGATATTTTTAACAACAAAGGTGTTGCATCATGTCGGTACCCCCGCGTGCCGTTCAGCTTAACGAAGCGAACGCGTTCCTTAAGGAACATCCTGAGGTTCTCTACGTTGACCTTCTGATTGCAGATATGAATGGTGTGGTTCGTGGCAAGCGAATCGAACGCACCAGCCTCCACAAGGTTTACGAGAAAGGCATCAACCTGCCGGCCTCCCTCTTCGCCCTGGATATCAACGGTTCCACCGTTGAAAGCACCGGGCTGGGCCTGGACATCGGCGATGCCGACCGCATCTGCTACCCGATTCCCGGCACCCTCTCCAACGAACCCTGGCAGAAGCGCCCCACCGCTCAGCTGCTGATGACCATGCACGAGCTCGAAGGCGAGCCGTTCTTCGCCGACCCGCGCGAAGTGCTGCGTCAGGTAGTGAGCAAATTCACCGAGATGGGCCTCACCATCTGCGCAGCCTTCGAGCTGGAGTTCTACCTGATCGACCAGGAGAACGTGAACGGCCGTCCACAGCCACCGCGTTCACCCATTTCGGGCAAGCGTCCGCAGTCGACCCAGGTGTACCTGATCGACGACCTCGACGAATACGCCGACTGCCTCCAGGACATCCTCGAAGGTGCCAAGGAGCAAGGTATTCCGGCCGACGCCATCGTCAAGGAAAGCGCCCCGGCGCAGTTCGAAGTCAACCTGCACCACGTCGCCGACCCGCTCAAGGCCTGCGACTATGCCGTGCTGCTCAAGCGCTTGATCAAGAACATCGCCTACGACCATGAAATGGACACCACCTTCATGGCCAAGCCCTACCCGGGCCAGGCAGGCAACGGCCTGCATGTACACATCTCCGTGCTGGACAAAGATGGCAACAACATCTTCACCAGCGAGGATCCCGAGCAGAACGCCGCGCTACGTCACGCTGTCGGCGGTGTGCTCGAGACCCTGCCCGCGTCCATGGCGTTCCTCTGCCCGAACGTCAACTCGTACCGCCGCTTCGGCGCCCAGTTCTACGTGCCGAACGCGCCGAGCTGGGGTCTGGACAACCGCACCGTGGCCCTGCGCGTGCCGACTGGCTCGCCAGATGCCGTGCGCATCGAGCATCGCGTTGCCGGTGCCGATGCCAACCCGTACCTGATGATGGCGGCCGTCCTGGCGGGCGTGCACCATGGCCTGACCAACAAAATCGAGCCAGGCGAGCCGATCGAAGGCAACTCGTACGAGCAGCTGGAACAGAGCCTGCCGAACAACCTGCGCGATGCCCTGCGCGAGCTGGACGACAGCGAGATCCTGAACAAGTACATCGATCCGAAGTACATCGACATCTTTGTCGCGTGCAAGGAAAGCGAGCTGGAGGAGTTCGAGCACTCGATCTCCGACCTCGAGTACAACTGGTACCTGCATACCGTGTAAACGAAAACGCCGCCCACAAGGGCGGCGTTTTTCATTGCGGGCCGCGAAGCCGGCAAGCACAGGCTTACAGGGATTTCTCGAAAATCTTCGAATTGCGCTGATAGTTGTACAGCGAAGCTCGCGCCGCCGGCAGCCGCTCGACCCCACTGGGCGCGAACCCACGCTCGCGGAACCAGTGCGCGGTACGCGTCGTCAACACGAACAAGGTATTCAACCCCAACTGCCGCGCCCGGCTCTCGATGCGCTCCAGCAACTCGTCCCCGCGCCCGCCATGGCGGTACTCTGGGTTGACCGCCAGGCACGCCAGTTCGCCCGCTTCGGAATCGGCTATCGGGTACAACGCCGCACAGGCGATGATCATGCCCTCACGCTCGACCACGCTGAACTGCTCGATCTCCCGCTCCAGCACCTCGCGCGAACGACGTACCAGAATGCCCTGCTCTTCCAGCGGACTGATCAACTCCAGCAAGCCGCCGACGTCGTCGATGGTAGCCTCGCGCACCACCTCGAACTGTTCCTGGGAAACCAGCGTACCGCCACCCTCACGGGTGAACAGCTCGGTCAACAGCGCGCCATCTTCGGCATAACTGACGATATGACTGCGCGCCACGCCCCCCTTGCACGCCTCGGCGGCAGCATCGAGCAACTCGCCCTGGTAATCGCTGCCCAGACGGGCCAAATGCGGTGCGACCTGTTGCGGGCGCAGCTCGCGCACCAGCTTGCCGTTCTCGTCCAGCAAACCCGGTTCGGCGCCGAACAACAGCAGCTTGTCAGCACCCAATTCGATGGCCGCCCGGGTGGCGACGTCTTCGCAGGCCAAATTGAAGATTTCACCCGTAGGCGAATACCCCAGGGGCGACAGCAGCACGATGGAGCGCTCGTCGAGCAAGCGGCTGATGCCCTTGCGGTCGATCCGACGCACTTCGCCGGTGTGGTGGAAATCGACCCCTTCGAGTACGCCGATCGGCCGTGCGGTGACCAGGTTGCCGCAGGCCACACGCAAGCGCGAGCCCTGCATCGGTGAGGCGGCGATATCCATCGACAGCCGCGCCTCGATGGCAAGACGCAAGGCGCCGACTGCATCGATCACGCAGTCCAGGGTGGCCGCGTCAGTGATGCGCAAGCCGCGGTGGTAGTGCGGCGTCAGCCCGCGAGCCGCCAGGCGGCTTTCGATTTGTGGACGCGAGCCATGCACCAGTACCAGCCGCACGCCAAGACTGTGCAGCAGTACCAGGTCATGGACGATATTGCCGAAGTTCGGGTGCTCCACACCATCGCCGGGGAGCATGACCACGAAGGTGCAATCGCGATGAGCATTGATGTACGGGGAGGCATGACGCAGCCAGTTGACGTATTCGGGCATGACAGGGCCTGTGGATAAAGTGGACGGAGAACGGTGGATCACACGGCGTTCAGGATCATCGTCGGAACAGGCTTGCGGTCACGCGCGGTCTCCTCTAGGCAAGAACGAATCAGCTCGATTGACGTTTAATTCAGGCAATAGTGCCGGATCAGGTCACGCAATAGACGCACGGTAGGCTCGATTCGTGACATTTCAAGGTATTCGCCCGGCTGGTGAGCACAGGCGATGTCACCGGGGCCGAGCACGATGGTCTGGCAACCCAGCTGCTGAAGATAAGGCGCTTCGGTGCCGAACGCCACCGCTTCGGCGCGATGCCCGGTCAGACGTTCGGCTACCTGTACCAGCTCGGCATCGGCGGCCTGCTCGAACGGTGGCACTTCCGGGAACAGCGGCGCGTAGTCGATACGCACCTCATGGCGCTCAGCCAGCGGCACCAACTTCTCGCGGATGGCCGCGCGCAACTGCTCCACGTCCATGCCAGGCAAAGGACGCAGGTCGAACTCCAGCGCGCACTGGCCACAGATGCGGTTAGGGTTGTCGCCACCGTGGATGCAGCCGAAGTTCATGGTCGGTGTCGGTACGGAGAACTGCGGGTTGCGGTAGGTTTCCTGCCATTGCCGGCGCAAGCCCATCAACTCGCCCATGACCGCATGCATGGCCTCCATGGCGCTGCGCCCCAGGCTTGGGTCGGAGGAGTGGCCGCTGCGCCCGAGGATGTCGATTCGGTCCATGAGAATGCCCTTGTGCATGCGAATCGGCCGCAGGCCCGTGGGCTCGCCAATCACCGCCGCACGCCCAAGAGGCTGCCCGGCTTCTGCCAGGGCGCGGGCCCCAGACATGGAGCTTTCTTCGTCGCAGGTGGCCAGGATCAGCAACGGCTGCTTGAAGTCGTGCTCCAGCAACGGCAGCACCGCTTCGATCACCAAGGCGAAAAAGCCCTTCATGTCGCAACTGCCAAGCCCGACCCAGCGACCATCGACCTCGGTCAGCTTGAGCGGATCACTCGCCCACAGCTGCGGGTCATAGGGCACCGTATCGCTGTGACCTGCCAGTACAAGGCCGCCAGGGCCGGTGCCACGACTGGCCAACAGGTTGAACTTGCCGGGGCTGACTGGCTGAATGTCGCACTTGAACCCCAGGTCGGCCAACCAGCCTGCCAGCAGGTCGATGACCTGGCGGTTGGACTGGTCCAGCGCGGGCTGGGTGCAACTGACCGAGGGCGCGGCAACCAAGGCGGCGAACTGGTCTTTGAGCGTCGGCAACGGCATGCGCATACTCCTCGAAAGCGTTGCCCATCATAGCAACGCATTCCTGCTCGCGGGCAACCCGCTGGCCCTGTGGAAGTCCCCTTGCGTCGCCAAAGCAGGGCAAAGCCCTGGCAAACTCAACAGTCCACAGCCGACTCCTGTAGACTCACCGCCAACCACGCCCCTCCCTTCGAGCCTGTGATGCACAAAGAAACCGAACTCAAGCTCCGCGCCAGCCGCGAGACCCTTGCCGCCCTGCGCGAGCACCCCCTGCTGAAGAAGCGCAACAAGTCCGGCTGGCAGACCCGCGAGCTGCTCAACCAGTACTTCGATACCCCCGAGCGCGACCTCTCGGCTGCCCGCGTCGCCCTGCGCCTGCGCCGTGACGGCGATGTGATCATCCAGACCCTCAAGTGCCGTGGCCAAAGCGTTGCCGGCCTGTCCGAGCGCAACGAATTCGAATGGCAGCTGGACAAGGTCAAGCTGGACCTGAAAAAGCTCGACGCCACCTGCTGGCCCGAGCAACTGGCCGACCTGGACAAGAAAACCATCAAGCCGCTGTTCACCACCGACTTCACCCGCGAATACGCTGAAATCGCCTGGGGTCGGGGCAAGAGCAAGGTGGTGATCGAAGCCGCGCTGGACCAGGGCTTCGTGATCGCCGGCAAACGCAAGGAAGAGATCTGCGAGCTGGAACTCGAACTGCGCGAAGGTGCCCCGGAGGCATTGCTCGAACTTGCCGCCGAGCTGGCCGCCAGCCTGCCACTGATGCCCTGCGACATCAGCAAGGCCGAGCGCGGCTACCGCCTGCTGGATCCCGACAGCTACGAGTTGGGCCTGCCCCACACCGAGCTGGACGCCGAAATGGCCGTGGACGATGCCTACGCCGCACTCGCCTGGCAACTGCTGGGCAGCAGCCAGCGCCTGGCTGAGCAATACCGCCACAACGGTCACTGGCGCTTGTTGCAGGAATGGGTCCTGTGCCTCAGCGAACTGCGCGCCCTGACCAGCAGCCTGGGCCAGGCCGCACCACGCCCGACTACTCGCGCCCTGCGCACCCGCCTGGACGCACTGCTGGAAGACTGGCGCCCGCTGGTTCAGGCCGGCAACGATGACGAAGACATCCGCCGCGCCGCGCCCGAGCAGTTCGCCGAAGAGCTGGAAGACATCCGTTGGGGCCAGTTCTCGCTGGAAACGTCTCGCTGGCTGCTAGCCCGTAGTTGGACTCTGGATCGTAAAGGCCGTGGCGAGCGCCAGGGCAAGGCGCAACTGGCCAGCTGGCTGGGCCACCTGCTGGGCGAGGAAGGCCGCGCCCTGAAGCTGCCGCTCTACACTCAGCGCCCAGAAGACCTGGCCGAGCAGTTGCCGCGTCTCGAACAGCTGCTGGCCTGGCTGCACCACGCACGCCAGGTGCTCGAAGCGCCGCAGATGGACCGCCTGTATGGCGACCTGAAGAAACTGCACGAGCTGGCCGAACAACCCCTGTCCGATGAGCTGCTCGAAGCGCGCATCGAGCAGGCCCGCGCGGTGGATCAGAGCCGCGGTTGGAAGTATCTGATCAAGGCTTGAGTCAGCGTAAACCCCGCCGGCTAGCCGCTCCTGCAGGGGCTGCGATGATTTGCGGATCATCGCAGTCACTCAACGCGCCAGCGGCAGGCTGGTCGTGGACTTGATCTCGGACAAGGCCACGATCGAATTGACCTCCTGGATCCCCGGCACATTCGACAGCTTCTCGAAGAAAAACCGTTCGTAGGCTTCGATGTCCGGCGTGACGATGCGCAACAGAAAGTCCACCGACCCCATCAGCACATAACACTCCAGCACTTCCGGAAAGCCGCGAATCGCCTCGGTGAACTCGGTAAAGTTGGAGCGCCCGTGAGCGTTGAGTTTCACCTCGGCGAAAATCTGCGTGTTGAGCCCGACTTTCTTGCGATCGAGCAAGGTCACCTGGCCCCGAATCACCCCCTCCTCCTTCAGGCGCTGAATGCGACGCCAGCACGGCGATTGCGAAAGCCCGACACGCTCGGCGATCTGTGCGCTGGACAGCGAGGCGTCCTCCTGCAGCAGCTCAAGAATGCGTCGATCGTAGGCGTCCAGCTCGCCATGCATTTTTAATTCTCTCATAGAGTGGTTTTTGAATTGATCAATTCGCCTCAACGGCGAAATCCACCCATCATAGCGAAAAAATGCCTTTGGAAACGTGCAAGAATTCTTCCCACTCTTGCGGAGAACAGCATGAACGCACAGCCCCGTACCGACGTCTGGGCGGCCAACAACGCCCACAGCACCGTCAACTATCGCCTGCAGGCCGAGGCCGAACCCGACAGCCTGTGCCGGGTACTCAACCTGTTTGCCCTGCAGTTCCTCACGCCACACAGCGTGCAGGTCAGCCAGCAGGATGACTGGTTGAATATCGAGGTGGGCATCGGTGGACTGAGCTGGCACCGGGCCGAGGTGATAGCGCAAAAACTGCGTAACCTGGTGTGTGTGGGTGAGGTGAGCCTGACCAACCAGCAGTGGCTCGTCAGGTCGTCACGATCACTGTAAGCGCCGTCTCGCCAATGACCGGGCAGTGACAGGCCCTGCAAGATCCAGAAACCCTTCATGTTCGGCAACCTCCCCCCGCCCGGCTAGCCTGAGCAGCACCTCCATCAGGCACGGACGCCTCCATGCATACCCAAGACAATCCGGCACTCGACCTCAGGCGCGTGCTCGAAGCCCTGCTCACCGACCAGCACCTGCACGCCAACGACACCCTGCAGGTGCTTAGGCACGCCGCCACCCAACCCGCCCGCCATCCGTTGGAACAAATCGCCGCCTGTGGCCTGCAAGATCGCCAGCAGCCAGGCCAACGCCTTGATCTGGACCGCCTCTGCCAATGGCTTGCGAACAAGGTCGGCCAGCCCTACATGCAAATCGACCCCATGCAGCTCGACCTGTCCCAGGTCACGGGTCTGGTTTCCCCAGCATTCGCTCAACGCCATGGCATCCTGGTCGTGCACGCCGATGCCCAGCGCGTCACCGTCGCCAGCGCCCAACCTTTTCAGGACAGTTGGCAGGCCGACCTGGCGCGCAGCCTGGGTAAACCCATTCGCCGCGTGCTGGCCAACCCGGTGCAACTCCGCCAGCTAGGCCAGTCGCTCTTTCGCCTGGCCCATTCGGTAAAGGGCGCGCAGCATCAGCAATCGGCCAGCCTGGGCGACCTGGAGCAGTTGCTGGAGCTGGGCAAGCGCCAGGCCGAAGCCTCGGCTGACGATGCCCATATCGTGCACATCGTCGATTGGCTGCTGCAGTACGCCGTCGAACAACGGGCCAGTGACATCCACCTGGAGCCCCGCCGCGACCAGGGCCGACTGCGCTACCGCATCGACGGCCTGCTGCACACGGTCTATGCCTTCCCTGCCGGCGTGACCCTGGCGGTCGTCAGCCGCCTCAAGCACCTAGGGCGCATGGATGTCGCGGAAAAACGCCGGCCTCAGGATGGTCGACTTAAGAGCCGTCTGCCTGGCGGCGAAGAAGTCGAGCTGCGCCTTTCGTCCCTCCCTACCCCGTTTGGCGAAAAACTGGTGCTGCGCCTGTTCGACCCGCAGCAATTGCATGAGCGCTTCGACAGCCTGGGTCTTGAAGGCGAACAGCTTGCCCTGTGGCAAGCACTGTTGCGTCGACGACAGGGCATCATCCTGGTCACCGGACCCACCGGCTCCGGCAAGACCAGCACCCTGTACGCGAGCCTTAAGTCGCTGGCCACGCCCGAGGTCAACCTGTGCACCATCGAAGACCCTGTCGAGCGCCTGGAGCCTGCGTTCAACCAGTTGCAAGTCCAACCAAGCCTTGACCTGAGCTTCGCCAACGGCGCCCGCGCCCTGCTGCGCCAAGACCCGGATATCATCATGATCGGTGAAATTCGCGACCGCGAAACGGCGCTGGTGGCGGTTCAGGCGGCCTTGACCGGGCATCTGGTGCTGTCCACGTTACACACCAACGACGCCTGTAGCGCCATCACTCGGCTGCAAGAGCTGGGCGTCGCCGATTACCTGATCAAGGCAACCCTTATCGGCGTCATGGCCCAGCGTCTGGTGCGCACCTTGTGCGACGAGTGCAATGGACGTCCGACGATGGGAGAAGGCCAGCCATGCCGCCGCTGCCGTGGCACTGGTTTCCAAGGCCGAACCGGTCTTTTCGAGCTGCTGACCCCAAGCGACGAGCTTCGCGCGCGGATAAGCCCGGGCACCGACCTTGCAGCATTGCGTGACCAGGCCAGGGAGGATGGACTAAAGGATCTTCGAAGCTGCGGGGAAGCGAAAGTGGCGCTGGGTCTGACCAGCCTCGAGGAGGTCCTGAGGGTCTGCACCTGAGCAAAAAAAGCCTTGTATTCAAGGAACTTGCGTCAGTGCGGCAGGATCAAAGCGGGCATCTTCAACCCCCACCCTTTGAGGTGTTTCATCATGCGTCTCAAAACCGCCATCGCAGCTGCTGCCTTGCTGTCGCTGCCGATTGGCTCCGCCATGGCCGATGAGTTCTTGCGTAACCTCATGACGACAGGTGCGACCACAGCGTCGAGCTACCTGACGTCCAGAGATCACAAGCTGGTATTGGCGGCACAGGATGATGCCGGCAGCTTCGTCGCCAGTGAAGGCGCCATTCGCGGACCTTTCCTGGAGGCAGCCCTGCACCAGGTACGCGCCGAGAACCCAGGGATTGAAGCCAGCGACATGGAACTGGCCAATGCCATTCTTGCCAAGAATGCAGTAGCCGAGTAAGCGTGGGGGGCTGCAACGCAGCCCCTTCTCTCAGCGGTAGGCCTCCACCGGCACACACGCACAGAACAGATTCCTGTCCCCATAGACATTGTCGACCCGGTTCACCGCTGGCCAATACTTGTGCTGGCGAACGTGGCCACTGGGGGCGACGCCTTGCTCCAGGCTGTACGGCCGATTCCACGGTGCGAGGACATCAGCCAGCGTATGCGGCGCGTGCTTGAGCGGGTTGTCCTCCGCCGGCCAATTACCCTCCTGCACCTCGCCGATCTCGGCGCGAATTGCCAGCATGGCATCGACAAAGCGATCCAGCTCCGCCTTCGACTCGCTTTCGGTCGGCTCCACCATCAACGTGCCAGGCACCGGGAACGACATGGTCGGGGCATGGAAACCGTAGTCCATCAGGCGCTTGGCCACGTCTTCCTCGGTGATGCCGGTCTGCGCCTTGAGCGGGCGCAGGTCGAGAATGCATTCGTGCGCCACCCGCTGGTTGCGGCCGCGATACAGCACGGGGAACGCGCCACTCAGCTGGCTGGCCAAATAGTTCGCCGAGAGGATCGCCACCTCGCTGGCGTCAGCCAGCTGCGGGCCCATCATGGCGATGTACATCCAGCTGATCGGCAAGATGCTCGCGCTGCCCCACGGCGCGGCGCTGACCGCGCTGTTGTTCGGGTCCAGCCCAGGCACCGGCACTACCGGGTGGCTGGCGACGAACGGCTTGAGGTGGGCGCGAATCCCAATTGGCCCCATGCCTGGGCCACCCCCGCCGTGGGGAATGCAAAACGTCTTGTGCAGGTTCATGTGCGAAACGTCTGCGCCGATGTCCGCCGGCCTGGTCAGGCCAACCTGGGCATTGAGGTTGGCGCCATCCATGTACACCTGGCCGCCGTGCTGGTGGATCACGTCGCAAATCTCGCGAATACCCTCCTCGTACACCCCATGGGTGGACGGGTAGGTGATCATCAGGCAGGACAGCCGGTCGCCAGCCGCTCGGGCTTTGGCCTTGAGGTCGTCGAGGTCGACGTTGCCCTCGTCATCGCATTCGACGATCACCACCTCCATCCCCGCCATCTGCGCCGAAGCCGGGTTGGTGCCGTGGGCCGATGAGGGTATCAGGCACAAGGTGCGGTGGGGCTGATGACGGCTGTGATGATATCGGGTGATGGCCATGAGCCCGGCATATTCACCCTGGGCGCCCGAGTTGGGCTGCATGCAGATGGCGTCGAAGCCGGTAATGGCGCACAACCAAGCCTCCAGCTCGTCGATCATCGCCTTGTAGCCCGTCACCTGGGCGGCCGGCGCGAAGGGGTGGATGTTGGCAAAGCCCGGCCAGGTGATGGGAATCATCTCGCTGGTGGCGTTGAGCTTCATGGTGCATGAGCCCAGTGGGATCATCGACTGGTTCAGCGCCAGGTCCTTGTTCTCCAGGTGCTTGAGGTAACGCAACATCTCGGTCTCGCTGTGGTGCAGGTTGAACACCGGGTGAGCGAGCAAGGGCGTGCGCCGTACCAACGCGGCAGGAATACCCTCGGGCAAGGCATGCTTGTCGAGTTCAGCGATGTCCAGGCCATGGTCCACACCGAGGAAGATGTCGAACAGCCGCAGTACCGTCGCTTCGTTGCAGGTCTCGTCCAGGCTCACGCCCAGGTGCCCGCGTCCAAGAATTCGCAGGTTGATCCGGGCATGTTCGGCACTTTCGATGATCGCGGCCTGGGCGCCACCGACATCCAGTGTAAGGGTGTCGAAGAAATGCTGGTTGAGGCGCTTTATACCCTTGGCCTCAAGCCCTGCTGCCAGGATAAACGTCAACCGATGGACCCGCTGGGCGATGCGCTGCAGGCCTTCCGGGCCGTGGTAGACGGCATAGAAACCGGCGATGTTGGCCAGCAGCACCTGGGCCGTGCAGATGTTGGAGTTGGCCTTCTCACGGCGAATGTGCTGCTCGCGGGTCTGCAGCGCCATGCGCAGCGCGGTGTTGCCGCGGGCATCGCGGGAGACACCGATGATGCGCCCCGGCATGGCGCGCTTGTAATCATCGCGGCAGGCGAAATAGGCCGCATGGGGGCCGCCGTAGCCCATGGGCACGCCAAAGCGCTGGGTCGAACCCAGCACTACGTCCGCACCCCACTCGCCGGGCGGTGCCAGCACCACCAGGCTCAACAGGTCGGCCGCTACACAGGCCAATGCCTGCTGGCTGTGGAGCTGGTCGACCAGCGGACGCAAGTCGCGCACCTCGCCGTGGGTATCCGGGTATTGCAGCAGCGCGCCGAATACCGAGTGCTTGGCGAGGTTATCCACGCAGTCCACGATCAGCTCGAAGCCAAACCCTTCGGCGCGGGTTTTCAGCACCGAGAGGGTTTGCGGGTGGCAATGCTCATCAGCGAAGAACGCGTTGCTCTTGCTGCGCGCCACACGCTTGGCCAAGGCCATGGCTTCGGCGGCAGCGGTGGCCTCGTCGAGCAACGACGCATTGGCCAGGGCCAGCCCGGTCAGGTCGATGATCATCTGCTGGAAGTTCAACAGCGCCTCCAGCCGGCCTTGGGCGATTTCCGGCTGATAGGGCGTGTAGGCGGTGTACCAGCCGGGGTTCTCCAACACGTTTCGCAGGATCACCGTCGGCGTGACCGTGCCGTGATAGCCCATGCCGATCAGACTGGTCCATACCTGGTTCTGCTCGGCATAGCCAGCGAGCTTGGCCAGTGCAGCCTGTTCATCCAGGGCCGGCGGAAGGTCGAGCGGACGGTTCAGTCGGATTCCAGGGGGGACAGTCTGCTCGATCAGCTCACTGCGGCTGGCAACGCCCAACGTGGTGAGCATGGCCTGCTGCTCCGAGGCATCAGGCCCCAGGTGGCGACGCAGGAAAGGGTTGAGCTCTTGCAGTTGATGCAGGGATGGCGACTGGGACATGACGACGCTCTCTTCCTAGACCAGGCCTCATGGAGACTTATAAGTCTAGGAAGGATTGCCGATTCTGCGGGAATTCTTGGGGTTGCAGTACCGGGCTCCTGCAGGAGGGTGCCTGCTGCAGGAGCCAGCGACCAGGCGATTACTCGCCGATGGCAGCCTTGTAGCCGGCGGCATCCAGCAGCTTGTCCAGCTCGGACGTGTCGCTTGGCTTGAGCTTGAAGATCCACGACTCGTAAGGTTTTTCGTTGAGCAGCTCGGGGCTGTCGGCCAGTTCTTCGTTGACGGCGATGACTTCGCCACCGACCGGGGCGTAGATGTCGGAAGCGGCCTTGACCGACTCCACAACGCCGGCAGCGTCGCCAGCGGCGAACACCTTGCCGACTTCCGCCAGCTCTACGAACACCACATCACCCAGGGCTGCCTGGGCGTGATCGCTGATGCCCACGGTGACGGTCCCGTCAGTTTCCAGGCGTGCCCATTCATGGCTTTCGGCATAACGCAGGTCGGCGGGGATATTGCTCATGTCTTGTATTCCTCGATTGGCTCAGCGGTCGGTCCGCCGTTGATTGTTCAGATCAGAATCTTGCCGTGGCGCACGAAAGTGGGTTTTACCACACGCACCGGGTACCACTTGCCGCGAATTTCGACTTCGGCGCGGTCGCCAGTGGCCATGGGCACGCGCGCCAAGGCGATGGACTTGCTCAGCGTAGGCGAGAAACTACCACTGGTGATCTCTCCTTCGCCAATGCCAGCGACACGTACCACCTGATGGGCACGCAACACGCCACGTTCTTCGAGCACCAGCCCAACCAGTTTTTCCTTCACGCCACTCTTGATCTCGTCCTGCAGCGCAGTGCGGCCAATGAAGTCGCGCTCGGCAGGTTCCCAGGCAATGCTCCAGCCCAGGTTGGAGGTGAGCGGCGTGTGGTTTTCGTCGATGTCCTGGCCGTACAGGTTCATGCCGGCTTCCAGTCGCAGGGTATCGCGGGCGCCAAGGCCGCTGGGGGCGATGCCGGCACCGACCAGGTCGTTGAAGAATGCAGGGGCCTGATGACCGGGCAAGATGATCTCGAGGCCGTCTTCACCGGTGTAACCGGTTCGGGCGATGAACCAGTCACCTTCGGCCATGCCTTCGAACGGGCGCAATTCGCGGATCAGCGCGGCACGCGAGGCACTGACCAGCGCGGCGACCTTCTCGCGGGCGTGGGGGCCCTGAATGGCAAGGATGGCCAGGTCGGAACGCTCATCCACACCCACCTCGAAACCCGCGCTGCGTGTCGTCAGCCAGGACAGCACGCTGGCTCGGGTCGCGGCATTGGTCACCAGGCGGTAGCCGTCCTCGGTGCGATAGACGATCAGGTCATCGATGACCCCGCCTGCGTGGTTCAGCAGCGGGCTGTACAGGGCTTTGCCGGGGCTGTCCAGGCGAGCGACATCGTTGGCCAGCAGCTGTTGCAGCCAAGGCGTGGCGGCCCTGCCATCGATGTCGATGACGGTCATGTGGGACACGTCGAAAACCCCGCAGTCGCTACGCACCTGGTGGTGCTCTTCGACTTGCGAGCCATAGTGCAGGGGCATATCCCAACCGCCGAAATCGACCGTCTTGGCGCCGAGCGCCAGGTGCAGGTCATACAAAGGCGTGCGCTGTCCCATGGGTTTCTCCTTCCGGGCTTGGCGAAGCGGCAGCGGGCGATGACGTTTGGTCGTCAACTCTTGTTATAGGACCCGCCGCTGCGAATGCCGCGCATTGTAGCCGCAAGGGCGCGGGCTGGCATCCTTACTGACTGTGACCGGGACGTCTGGCCGAACGGCGGATCAAGCCGATGACCGGTAGCAGCCCAACCAGCACAAGGGTCAGCGCGGGTAACGAAGCACGCGCCCACTCCCCTTCGCTGGTCATCTCGAACACCCGCACCGCCAACGTATCCCAGCCGAAAGGACGCATCAGCAAGGTTGCCGGCATTTCCTTGAGCACATCGACAAATACCAGCAAGGCCGCGCTGAGAGCACCTGGAACCAGTAATGGCAGATACACCTTGCAAAACAATCTCGCGCCACCGACACCCAGGCTGCGCGATGCCTCCGGCAGCGAAGGCCGGATACGCTCCAGGCTGCTTTCCAAGGGTCCGTAAGCCACTGCGATGAAACGCACCAGATACGCCAGCAGCAGCGCCGCCAGGCTGCCCAGCAACAGTGGCTTGCCTGCGCCCCCCAGCCACTGGGACAGCGGCACCACCAACTGGTTATCCAGATAGCTGAAGGCCAGCATGATGGACACCGCCAACACCGACCCCGGCAACGCGTAACCCACGTTGGCCAGGCTCACGCCAGCACGGATGACGTGCGTCGGCGCCTGACGTCGGGCAAAGGCCAGCACCAACGCCACGCCAACGGTGATCAGCGCCGCCATGGCGCCCAGATACAGGGTGTGCAGTACCAGGCTGACGTATCGCTCATCCAGGTCATACCGCCCGCGCTGCCAGAACCACGCCAGCAATTGCAGCAGCGGAATGACGAAGGCACAGGCGAATACGAGCAGGCACCAGCCACTGGCCAGCAGCGCCTTGCCGCCGCGTAAATGGTAAAGCGCCCGCCCTCGTGGCCGCTCGTTGCCATGGTGACTGGCACCCCGGGCACGACGCTCGCCATACAGCACCAGCATCACCGCCAGCAGCAGCAGGCTGGCCAACTGCGCCGCGCTGGAGAGGCTGAAGAAACCGTACCAGGTCTTGTAGATGGCCGTGGTGAAGGTGTCGAAGTTGAATACCGCAACTGCGCCGAAGTCGGCCAGTGTCTCCATCAACGCCAAGGCAATACCCGCACCGATGGCGGGTCGGGCCATTGGCAACGCGACCCGCCAGAACGCTTGCAGCGGCGACAGCCCCAGCACCCGCGCCGCTTCCATCAGGCCCTTGCCCTGGGCGAGGAACGCCGTGCGCGCCAGCAGGTAGACGTAGGGGTAGAACACCAGCACCAGCACGACGATCACCCCGCCCGTGGAGCGCACACGGGGCAAGCGCATCGGCCCAAACATTTCGCGCAGGGCAGTCTGCACCGGGCCGGAGAAATCCAGCAGGCCGACGAAGACGAAGGCCAGCACATACGCCGGAATGGCGAATGGCAGCATCAACGCCCAGTCCAGCCAGCGTCGGCCGGGGAATTCACAGAGGCTGGTGAGCCAGGCCAGGCTGACGCCTAACACGGTGACCCCGACGCCGACCCCGAGTACCAGGGTGGCCGTGTTGCCCAGCAAGCGGCTCATCTGGGTATCGAGCAGGTGCGACCATATTTGCGGGTCGATCGACTGCCACGACAGCAACAGCACGCTCAGGGGCAAGAGCACCAGGGCGGCGGTCATCAAGACCGGGAGGTACCAACGGCGTTGGGGCGTGTGCGGCAAGTTGACTGTCTCTGAGGCTGAATTGCGACCGCTTTGGGGTCATTCGCGGGTAAACCCGCTCCCACAGGGTGCGGCGCCGCTCTTGATGACGGCGAAATACCTGGGGGAGCGGGTTCACCCGCGAAAGGGCCTTCGCAGGCCCCCGAAAGGATAAGGCCTGGGGCTTAGTTCCAGCCAGCCCGGTCCATCAAGCGAATCGCTTCGGCCTGGCGCTTGCCGGCGACTTCAACCGGAATGCTGTCGGCCTTGAAGCTACCCCAGGCCGCCACCTCGTCCGATGGCTTGACCTTTGGGTTGGCCGGGAATTCCTGGTTGATATCGGCGAACAGCTTTTGCGCTTGCTCGCCGGTCATCCACTCGACCAGCTTCTTCGCCGCTTCAGGATGCGGCGCATGCTTGGTCAGGCCGATACCCGAGAGATTGACGTGCACGCCTCGGTCGCCCTGGTTTGGCCAGAAGATCTTCACCGGCAGTTGTGGATTCTGATTGTGCAGACGCCCGTAGTAGTAGGTGTTGACCACCCCCACATCGCACTGGCCTGCCGCGATGGCCTGGATCACCGCGTTGTCGTCGGAGAACACGTCCGTGGACAGGTTATTGACCCAGCCTTTGATGATTTGCTCGGTCTTGGCCTCACCGTGTGTCTCGATCATCGTGGCGGTCAGCGACTGGTTATAGACCTTCTTCGCCGTCCGCAGGCACAGGCGGCCTTCCCACTGCTTGTCGGCCAGAGCTTCGTAGGTGCTCAACTCTTCAGGCTTGACCCGCTCGGTGGAGTAGATGATGGTCCGCGCACGCAGGCTCAGGCCGGTCCAGTCATGGGACGACGCGCGATACTGCGGGGGGATGTTCTTGTCGATGATGTCCGACTTGATCGGCTGCAGGATGCCCATCTGCTCGGCTTGCCACAGGTTGCCGGCATCGACGGTAAGCAGCAGGTCGGCCACACCATTCTCGCCCTCGGCCTTGATGCGCTGCATCAGCGGGGCTTCCTTGTCGGTGATGAACTTGATCTGGGTGCCGGTCTTGGCGGTATAGGCGTCGAAAACTGGCTTGATCAGCTCGTCGATGCGCGAGGAGTACACCACCACTTCGTCCGCTGCCTGGGCAGTGCCGCCCAGCAGGGTCAAGGCCAGAACGGCCAGTAGGGGCTTGCGTGGCAACATGAAAAGCACTCCTCGAATGGTATGAGAGGTGCAAATGGTAGTGAATCCCATTTTGCAGCTCATCCTCGGAGCCGTTACCGGATGTTGCAAAGCCCCAGCACCACCAGAAGCCGGCTTGCCGGCAATGAGGCCGCCAAGCGGCACCCACGCATCAGGCCTTGGCCAACTCAGGCAGATCCCCACTCAAGCCCAACGCCTGGCGCACGAACACCGCCTTGGCCTCCGGCATCTGCTCCACCAGCTTCAAGCCGGTGTTACGCAGCCAGCGCAACGGCAGCGGATTGGCCTGGAACAGCCGCTCGAAGGCCTCCATGGCCGCCATCAGCGCCAGGTTGTGCGGCATACGCCGGCGCTCGTATCGGCTCAGCACCTTCACATCCGCCAACCGCTCACCACGCTCACAGGCATTGACCAACACCTCGGCCAGCACGGCGGCGTCGAGGAACCCCAGGTTGACGCCCTGCCCGGCCAACGGATGAATGGTGTGCGCGGCATCGCCAATCAGCACCAGGCCTTCATCCACGTAGCGCTTGGCATGGCGTTGGCGCAGCGGCACGCAAACACGCGGGTCGGCCTCCAGCACATCGCCCAGTCGCCCCTCGAAGGCTTCCTGCAGCGCCCTGCGGAAGGCGTCGTCCTCCAACGCCATGATCTGCTCGGCTTGTTCAGGCGTGGTCGACCATACGATCGAGCACCACTGCTGGTTGCCATCGCGCGATAAAGGCAGAAACGCCAGCGGCCCTTCGTCGGTAAAACGCTGCCAGGCGGTGGCTCGATGCGCCGCGCTGCAGCGCACACTGGTCACGATAGCGTGGTGCAGGTAATCCCATTCACGGGTCTGGCAACCCGCCAGGCGTCTCACCGCCGAATTGGCGCCGTCGGCGGCCACCACCAGAGGAGCTCGCAGGCTGCGACCGTCGGCCAAGGTCAGCAGCCACTCGTCACCGGAGCGGCGCAGCTGCTCCAGGCGTGCATTGGGCAAGAGGCCGATATCGCTGTCGTGCAGGCGCTCCAGCAACCCATCCTGCACCACCCGGTTCTCGACGATGTGGCCAAGTACCTGGGCATGCACGCTGGCCGCCGAGAAATGAATCTGGCCGGTGCCGCTTCCGTCCCAGACCTGCATGTCCGAATAGGGCGACACGCGTCGCCCAGCGATGCCTTCCCAGGCCCCCAGGCGCTCCAGAATTCGCTGGCTCGCTGCGGACAAGGCGCTCACCCTGGGCTCGAACGGCGCCTGGGCATCGAAGGGTTTGACCGACAGCGGGCTGCCGTCGAGCAGGAGAATATCCAGGCCACTGTGGCGCAAGGCCAGGGCCAGGGCGCTACCGACCATACCGGCACCGACAATCAGTACATCTGCGCGCATTTCCATGCTTTACGCCTGCCTCGCTTGCGGCTTGAGCCGCACGTATAGGGTTTTATCGACCCGCGCCACCAGCTCGCCGGCGCCATCGCGTACATCCACCTGCAAACGCGGCAGGTACTTCTTGCCGGAAGCGGTTTGCTGGCGAATGTCGTCCAGCAACGCATCGTCGAGGTGGAACTCGGCGTACACCGGTCCTTTGCCCGGGGCGATGAAGTCGATGCTGGCAGCCTTGTCCCAGACGATGTACTCGCGGCCCAGCTGTTCGATCAGCAGCAACATGTAGAACGGATCGACCATCGAGTACAGACTGCCACCGAACTGGGTACCGACGTAGTTGCGGTTCCAGCGGGTCAGTTTCATGCGGACCTTGGCGCTGCGCATGTCCGGGCTGATGTGCTGCACGCGGATACCGGCGCCGAGGTAGGGAGGGTACAGGTTCAGCAACCAACGCAGCATGCGAGCCCGGCGAGCCAGGCGGCGTGAATCGCTCATGCCTGGCCCCGCGCGTCAGGGCGGGTGCCCAGGCCCATGGCCTGGCGCGCGAACCAACTTTTCGCCGGCGGCAGCAGGTCAAGCCCGAGCAATCCGATGTTTCGCCCTGCCGCCAGCAATGGCTGGCTGCTGCCGAACAGGCGGGTCACCTGGTCGGAAAAGCCGATGGTCAGCGCCTGGTCGAGTCGCTGGCGCTGGTGATAGGCCTGCAGTGTCGCAAGGTCGCCCGGATGTTGCGGGCCAGCCAACAGCGCGTCGGTCAGTGCCTGCACATCGCGCAATGAAAGGTTGAAGCCCTGGCCGGCTATCGGGTGCAGGCTGTGCGCAGCATTGCCCAGTACCACCAGGTGCGGTCGCACCTGTTCCTCGGCCTCCACCAGCGCCAGCGGATAAAGGTGCCGCGCCCCCACCTGACGCAGGGCGCCGAGGCGATAGCCAAAGGCGTCCTGCAGCTCACGCAGGAAATGGCGCTCGTTGATATCCGCCAGGCGCTGGGCGTCCATTCCCTGGCGGGTCCAGACGAGCGCGCAGCGATTGTCCGGCAATGGCAGCAGGGCCATCGGACCTTGTTCGGTGAAACGCTCGAAGGCTTGCCCGCGATGGGCCTCACCCGGTGTGATATTGGCGATCAGTGCACTTTGTTCGTAGGGCCTGCGACGCACATGGATGCCCAATTGCTCACGCAGACCCGAGCGGCCGCCGTCGGCCAGAATCGCCAGGTCGCATTCCAGGCTGGTGTCATCGTCCAGTCGCAATCGGTATCCACCGTCGATGGCCTGCATCGACCGGACCTCCGCCGGACAGCGCCAGCTCACCACCTCGCTGTCCAACCCTTGCCACAGGCACTGGCCAAGCCAGGCGTTCTCCACCACGTAGCCCAGTGCCGGCACACCTTCTTGCGAAGCATCCAGGCGTGTTGCGCCAAAGCGTCCACGGTCGGAGACCTGGATCTGCAGGATGGGTTCGGCACGTCGGCTGATGGTCGGCCACAGGCCCAGGTGATGGTAGATCTGTTGGGTACCAAACGACAGCGCGGATGAACGTGCGTCATAACTGGGCTGGAAGCTATCACCCGGGGCAAACGGCTCGATCAGCAGAATCTTCCAGCCTCGTGCCTTGGCACCTGCCTGCAGGGCCAAGGCCAGGCTTGCACCGACGAGGCCACCGCCGATGATCGCCAGGTTGACCCGGCTCATGCTGCATCCCTGCGCGCGGCCGCCATCAGTGCCTCGATTTCAGCGACTGTCTTGGGCACATCCGACGTCAGAATTTCACAGCCCTGCCTGGTCACCACTACATCGTCCTCGATTCGCACACCAATGCCACGCCACTTCTTCGCCACCGTCTGATTGTCGGCAGCAATGTAGATACCTGGCTCTACCGTAAGCGCCATGCCGGGCTCGAGCACCCGCCACTGGCCACCGACCTTGTACTCGCCCACATCGTGCACATCCATGCCCAGCCAATGTCCGGCTCGGTGCATGTAGAAGGCGCGATAGGCCTCGCTTTCGATCAACGCCTGCACCTGGCCCTTGAGCAGCCCCAGTTCCACCAGGCCCTCGGTGATGACCCGCACGGTCGCCTCGTGGGCGTGATTCCAGTGCTTGCCCGGAGCGATCTCGGCGAACGCGGCCTCCTGGGCCTTGAGCACCAGTTCGTAGATCGCCTTCTGCTCGGGGGAAAAGCGTCCACTGACCGGGAAGGTGCGGGTAATGTCGCTGGCATAGCAGTCGATCTCACAGCCAGCGTCGATCAGCACCAGGTCGCCATCCTTGAGCAGGGCGTCATTTTGCTGGTAATGCAGAATGCAGCCATTGCGCCCGGCCGCGACGATCGAGCCGTAGGCCGGCATTTTGGCGCCACCTTTGCGGAATTCGTAATCCAACTCGGCTTCCAGGCTGTACTCGTGCAGCCCCGCCCGGCAGACCTGCATGGCCCGCACATGGGCGCGCGCGGAGATTTGCGCGGCAGCACGCATGACCTTCACCTCCGCCGCCGATTTATACAGGCGCATGTCATGCAGCAGATGATCCAGCGCAACGAACTCGTTCGGTGGCTGGGCGCCCAGACGGGCCTTGGAACGGATCACGTTGATCCAGTCCATGAGCCGGCGATCGAACTCGGGGTTACTGCCCATGGCGCTGTACACCCGCTCGCGCCCTTCGATCAGGCCCGGGAGGATCTCGTCGATGTCGGTGATCGGAAAGGCGTCATCGGCTGCAAAGTCGCGAATCGCCCCTTCCTGGCCGGCCCGCACACCGTCCCACTGCTCACGCTCGGGGTTGCGCTCACGGCAGAACAACACGTACTCACCGTGCTCGCGCCCAGGAATGAGCGCAATCACGGCTTCAGGCTCGGGGAAGCCGCTGAGGTACTGGAAGTCGCTGTCCTGGCGGTACACATGCTCGACGTCGCGGTTGCGAATGGCGACTGCAGCGGCAGG
This sequence comes from Pseudomonas taiwanensis DSM 21245, assembly GCF_000425785.1. Taxonomy (GTDB): domain Bacteria; phylum Pseudomonadota; class Gammaproteobacteria; order Pseudomonadales; family Pseudomonadaceae; genus Aquipseudomonas; species Aquipseudomonas taiwanensis. Next base: position 27,540 of record NZ_AUEC01000020.1, on the reverse strand, counting down.
CAGGATGGCGATGCTGTTGGGAACCATCTGCGCCATCAGCGCCTTGCGCCGACGGGCATACTCGGCCTTGGGTATGTGGCTCATGGACAAGACTTCCCCCCAGGGTGATCGAATCAGTGCAGCGATGGCTTGGGTGCGGGTGCGGCGGGTGCGGCCAGCTCCGTATAGAGCAGCAGCGGCGCGACACGCAGATACTCCATCACTTCCATGTAGTCGCTTTCGCCATCCTCGGACTCTTCCAAGGCTTCCTGGACTTGAGAAATGGCGACCAGGTCCTGCAGAACCTCTTTCGCATCGGTGGACAGGTCCTTGCCGCCAGCGTTCAGACCAAAGCCGGTAATGAAACCTTGGCACCATTGGCCCAGCGCGGTGGCGCGCTCGGTCAGCGGGGCTTCGTCGCCTGGCAGCAGCAGGACGATGGCGATGTCCTCGCCAGTGAGTTCGGCCTTGACCATTTCCTGCAGGCCAACCAAGGCATTGCGCACGGAGTCCGCGGGCTCGCTTTCCAGCGCGCCTGCGGCATCGGCCAGCCAGGCTTCGGGGTCGAAGCCCGCGCCAGCGCAGCTGCGGCCGATCAGCAGACCATGCAGTTCGGCGGGAGATACAGGGTGACCGTTGCTCGAAAGCAGCGAGGCGAAAGCGGTGTAAGGCGATTGAGTATTAGGCATGGGCAGCTAGGCGCCAGGCGGCGCAATGACTAGAATGAAGACCTTGTATCCTAGCACCGGCAGGCGCGCCAAGACCATCGGCACTGGCCGCCATTGCCCAGGGAGAGGCATCATCGCCAGGTGAGTCAACGACGGAGCGAATCGAGTGCAACCCATGCAAGAGAAAGACCTGCAAGCGCTGATGAGCCGGTTCGAGTTGCTGATCGAACGTGTCGAGCAACTTAAACGGCAAAATGCACTCCTAATTGCTCAGGAAAAATCCTGGCGCGAGGAACGCGCCCACCTCATCGAAAAGAACGAAATCGCCAAGCGCAAGATCGAGTCGATGATTTTACGCCTGAAGGCCCTGGAGCAAGACTCATGAGTTCAAGCAATAGCGTTACCGTGCAGATCCTCGACAAGGAGTACTCGATCATCTGCCCTCCGGAAGAACGCAACAACCTGGTCAGCGCCGCACGCTATCTGGACAGCAAGATGCGCGAGATCCGCAGCAGCGGCAAGGTCATCGGTGCCGACCGCATCGCCGTCATGGCGGCCCTGAACATCACCCACGAGCTGCTGCACCGCCAGGACACCCCGGAAACGGCCAGCACAGGCACTACCCGTGAACAGGTACGCGACCTGCTGGAACGGGTCGACCAAGCGCTGTCCGACGACGCGGATACCAAAATCGGCTGAGATTGGTATACTGGCGCCACTCCCTGGGGGATGCGCCAGTCGGTTATGTCCCTGAGCCGATACGCACAACCACGGGGGTTGCACGCTGGGGCCGGTGTGCATGTCCGCCCGACGGAAAGCCTTAACGCCCCCTGCAATCTCCACCTTGAACTTTCGGGTTCAAGGGCTACACCGATAGCGGTCTTATCGGGGAGCCTGAATTCGCTTGCCCGCCTCCTCTGGCGGGCAATTCGTTTTGGCCGGCCCAGTCGGCCAGCACACCTGGGAACGCCCGTGCCATGACCGACACCGCGCCGCTCACCCGCCCCCAGCTTCGTCGCCTGCTTCGCGATGCCCGCCGCGCCCTGACGCCGGCACAGCAACATCGAGCCGCACGTGGCCTGTATCGCCAACTGGCGCAGCACCCGCTGTTCCGCCGTGCCCGGCACATTGCCCTATACCTGCCCAACGATGGCGAAATCGACCCGCAGTTGCTACTGCGCGAAGCCCAGCGTCGTGGCAAGCGCACCTACCTGCCAGTGCTGCACGCCTGGCCGCGCACGCGCATGGTGTTCCAACGCTTCGAGCACGGCGAAAAACTCAAACGCAATCGGTTTCGCATTCCAGAACCGGTCACCGACCGCAAGCGTCAGCGTCCGATCTGGTCGCTGGATCTGATCCTGCTGCCACTGGTGGGGTTCGATGAGGTCGGCGGACGCCTGGGCATGGGCGGCGGTTTCTATGATCGCAGCCTCGCCTACCAGGCTCGTCGTCAAACCTGGAAAAAGCCACTGCTGCTGGGGCTGGCCCATGAGTGCCAGAAAGTGGAGCGACTGGCTCAGGCCAGCTGGGATGTACCGCTACAAGGCACGGTCTCGGACCGCGGCTGGTACATGGCGCCGAACTGATCGGCGCCAGCGGGGGAATCAGCGCTGCTGCTGGCCGGCGTCGACTGGCGCCTGGTAAGCGGCATCGAGCTTGCGCTCCCAGATACCCTGCGCATAACCGGTGGTGACCACGCCAAGTCCAAAGATGAATACCAGGATCCAAAGCAGATCTGGTTTACGTTGGTTCATCGAAAATTGCCCCCCTAGGCAATGGTCAGGCTCGGCGACCTTCTTGGTGTCGCCGGAGCGTCTAGCGTTAAAATCGGCGCATTTTCCGACAACCTGAGTCGACACGCAAACGTTGACGCCAACCGACTGTCGGTTTCATGCAACAGGTTATTTCAAACTTTTTCAGGAGCAGCATCCATGGCCTATTGGCTGATGAAATCCGAGCCCGACGAGCTCTCGATCGAAGGCCTAGGCCGGCTGGGGGAAGCGCGCTGGGATGGTGTGCGCAACTACCAGGCACGTAATTTCATGCGCGCCATGAGTGTCGGAGACGAGTTCTTTTTCTACCATTCCAGCTGCCCGCAGCCGGGAATCGCCGGCATTGCCAGAGTCGTCAACGCAGCTTACCCGGACCCGACTGCGCTGGATCCGCTAAGCCACTATTTCGACGCAAAGGCCACTACCGATAAGAACCCCTGGAGCGCAGTGGACGTGGCGCACGTAAAAACGTTCAGCCAGGTGCTGGGGCTGGGCTTGCTCAAGCAGCAGAGTGCATTGGAGGCGTTGCCGTTGGTGCAGAAGGGCACGCGGCTGTCGGTGATGCCCGTGACCGATGAGCAGTGGGCGGCGATTATTGCCTTGGCCCGGTGAATTCGAGTGGTCCGTCTGGCGTTGTTCAGCGCCGTCACCATCGAGCGCCGCCCGCGCGGCGCATCGCGAGCAAGGCTCGCTCCTACGTCTATTCCGGGCCAATTATTCCTGTGGGAAATGCGCGCGAGTGCACACAAGGCGGTCGCGTGCGTTGGCACAGACATGACTGGCCAGAAACAAACGTAGGAGCGAGCCTTGCTCGCGATGCGCCGCGCGGGCGGCGCGCGATCTCAACCGCACCACACAATTACCGGCGAGCCTATCGAGGCAGCATCACTGCACGATCAAATTGTTGAACAGCAGGTCCTCGACGATCGGCTTGCCTTCCTCGGCCTCCATTACCTGCTGCACCTGTTTCAGCGCTTCCTGGCGCAGCTTTTCCTTGGCCTCTACATTGCTCATGTTATCCACACCCTGCTGGGTGAACAGCGCCACCAGCTGATTGCGAATCAACGGCTCATGGTGTTTGACCGCAGCAGCGGCGGCATCGCCCGTCACACGCAGGGCCACATCGGCTTTGTACACGCGCAGCTTAGGGCCACCATCGAGGGCATAGTTGCCGACGAAGGGCGGGCTCAGGCTGATGTAGGAGACCTTGGGCTCTCCTTCCTTGGCTTCTTCGGCCATGGCCGCCGCTGGCAGCATCAGGGCCAGTACCATCAAGATCCACGCTTTCACGAATTAGCTCCTCAATACAGTTGGCGCCAGCTTACCCAGCACGCCGCTCAAACCCAAGCTCCGGCTTATGCCAGCCCATCAGGCCGGGGCATGCTCGTTGACCGGGCAGGCGGCACTCCTACACTTATCGGCCACCACACGCAAAGGAATAGCCCCGATGAAAGCTGTGTTGTGCAAAACCCTGGGCCCTGCCAGCAACCTGGTAGTGGAGGAAGTGGCCAGCCCGGTGCCGAAGAAGAACGAGATCCTGCTCGACGTACACGCGGCCGGGGTGAATTTCCCTGACACCCTGATCATCGAAGGCAAATACCAGTTCCAACCACCACTGCCCTTCTCTCCCGGTGGTGAGGCGGCTGGTGTGGTGGCGGCGGTAGGCGAGAAGGCCGGCGCTTTCAAGGTCGGTGACCGGGTCATGGCGCTGACCGGCTGGGGCGCCTTCGCCGAACACGTGGCGGTGCCCTTCTACAACGTGATGCCGATCCCGCAGGGTATGGATTTCGCCACCGCCGCTGCCTTCGGCATGACCTACGGCACTTCGATGCATGCGCTCAAACAGCGCGGCCAACTGAAGCCTGGCGAAACCCTGCTGGTACTGGGTGCATCCGGGGGCGTCGGCCTGGCGGCTGTGGAAATTGGCAAGGCCATGGGCGCCAAGGTGATCGCTGCAGCCAGCAGCGCGGAAAAACTCGCCGTGGCCAAGGCTGCGGGTGCCGATGAAGTGATCGATTACAGCAAGGCCAGCCTGAAGGATGAGATCAAGCGACTGACCGGCGGCCAGGGCGTGGATGTGATCTACGACCCAGTGGGAGGCGAGCTGTTCGAACAGGCAGTGCGCGGGCTGGCCTGGAATGGTCGGTTGCTGGTGGTGGGGTTTGCCAGCGGCACCATCCCTCAGCTGGCGGCGAACCTGGTGCTGCTCAAGGGCGCAGCGGTGCTCGGGGTGTTTTGGGGAGCATTCGCCCAGCGCCAGCCAGAGGACAATGCCGCCAACTTCCAACAGCTGTTCGTCTGGCATGGCCAGGGCAAGCTGAAACCGCTGGTCTCGCAGACTTATCCACTGGCCGAAGCTGGGGCGGCTATCGATCGACTGGGGCAGCGGCAAGCTGTGGGTAAGTTGGTGGTGCTGGCCAAGTAGGGCTGGAAGCGTTCATTGCCTGTACCCGCCCTATCGCCGGCCAGGCGTCTGCTGAAGGGGGATGCTTGGGAAGGTACAGGCAGTGGGGAACTCAAACCTCGCGCAGGTTATGGCAGCGCCTGAAACGCGCCTCGAGGTTGCGATCCGGCATCTGGTGGCTGCGCAAGGCATTCAAGGTCTGCTCGACATAATCGCGCGTAGTGCCATAGCGCCCCTTGGCACTGGCCAGGATCTGGCTGAGCAAGGTATCCGGCAGGTTCCCTGCGTAACAGGGCAAATGCCGCTCCAACACGAACCCCAGGGCCTGGACCTTGCTCCCATCGCTGAGCCGGCAGCTCAACCAGTGCGGCCGATACGCCGGGTAAGGCATTTCGCGCTGCCACAGGGCCATCAGCGAGTCGTCCAGGTTGCTTTCATCAAGCCGGTAGGCAAAACCGCTGCAAGAGCCACCCCGATCCAGGCCAAACACCAGGCCGGGCGTTTCAGGCGTGCCACGGTGCTCATGCGACCACAAGTACAACCCACGGTGGTAACCATGCACCCGCGCGCGTTGGCGCTCCACGGAGTTGCATTCCGGGCGCCAGATCAAGGAACCATAGGCGAACAGCCAGACCGGGCCGCCCTGGTGCCGTGACATGGTCGTCTGCATGGAGTTGTACAGTTGCTCACGGGTCAGTTGTTGCCCGAAGTCAAGCGAGGGTGGATATGAAACTTTCCAGGATGAACTTTCAAGTGCCGACATAAGCTGCCGCCATGATTCCCTGTGAATAGCGCTTGTAGCGGAAAAGACGATTCAAGGCAGATCTTACTCTGCTGCCCATGCCAGCCAAATCGCCGGCTGGCCGGCTCCCGTGGAGGCGTCATGTCTAACTTAAGACAGCCACCGCCTTAGCTCAAGTATATGTCGAAATTTTCATGGGGCCTTCCGACGATTGGGAATTATTATTCCGAAAAACGCGAAAGTTATTAACCAAGGCGGTAATAGTTACCGCCTTATACCGACGCTTTCAAACTTCGGTTATTAACTGCGGGGGGCGTAGGCAAACACATCGGCACGCATACGGTGCGCGTCCATACCAGCCTCGACCAATGCATCGAGCGTGGCATAGACCATGTTGGGCGAGCCACTGGCGTAAACATGCACGGCATTCAGGTCGTCCATGTCTTCGCAGACCGCTTCATGCAGCATGCCGCAGCGCCCTTCCCAATCGCACAGGTCGCTGACGACCTTGTGCAAGTACAGATTGGGCAGGCGCTCCCACTCGTCCCAATGCTCGATGGCATAGAAATCTTCGGGGCGCCGCACTCCCCAGTACAGGTGGACCGGGTGCTTGAAACCTTGAGCGCGGCAATGTTCGACCAGGCTGTGCATCTGCCCCATACCCGTGCCCGCAGCGATCAATACCAACGGCCCGTCGGGCAGCTCGGCCAGGTGGGCATCGCCAAATGGCATTTCGATGCGCGCCACGCCATCACGCTGCAGTTGCTCGATCAATTGTCGGGCGCTGTCTTCGCGGACCAACACATGCAGCTCCAGGTCCCGCCCGCAATGGGGGGCTGAAGCCAGCGAGAAGGCCGCCTGCTTGCCACCCTTGCGCTCGATCATCAGGTACTGCCCGGCGTGGTAGCGCGGCGGCTTTCCGGCCGGCGCACGCAGACGCACGCGCCAGACATCGCCACCTACCTCGGCGCATTCGCTCACGGTGCAAGCCAGTTTACGCACCGGCAGCTCGCCCAACGCCAGCACACCATCCCACAGCAAGACACAGTCCTCCAGTGGCTCGGCAATGCAGGTGAACAGCTCGCCATGGTCACGGACTTCGCCATCCTGGCGCACCCGCCCCTCCACCAACAACGCGGCGCAGACATGGCAATTGCCATTGCGGCAGCTGTTCGGGCAGTCATAGCCCAGTCGCCGCGCCCCATCCAGGATCCGTTCCCCGGGTTCGAGCGCCAGCACTGCCCCGGACGGCTGCAACGTTACCTGCATCAATCTATTCCCAACTGATCCCACAGCTCATCGATACGGCGGGTGACCGCCTCGTCCTTGACGATGGCACGGCCCCATTCCCGCGTAGTCTCGCCTGGCCACTTGTGGGTGGCATCCAGGCCCATCTTCGACCCAAGCCCCGATACCGGCGACGCGAAATCCAGGTAGTCAATCGGCGTATTGTCGATCATCACCGTATCACGCTTGGGGTCCATGCGCGTGGTGATCGCCCAGATCACATCGTTCCAGTCGCGGGCGTTGATGTCATCGTCGGTAACGATAACGAACTTGGTGTACATGAACTGTCGCAGGAACGACCACACGCCCAGCATTACGCGCTTGGCGTGCCCTGGATACTGCTTCTTCATGGTCACCACCGCCATGCGGTACGAGCAACCTTCCGGAGGCAGGTAGAAGTCCACGATTTCCGGGAACTGCTTCTGCAGGATCGGCACGAACACTTCATTCAGCGCCACACCGAGGATCGCCGGCTCATCCGGTGGACGGCCGGTGTAGGTGCTGTGGTAGATCGGCTTCTGGCGGTGGGTGATGCGCTCCACGGTGAACACCGGGAAGCTGTCGACCTCGTTGTAGTAGCCGGTGTGGTCGCCATAGGGGCCTTCCGGGGCCATTTCACCCGGATGGATCACACCTTCGAGAATGATCTCGGCGGTTGCCGGGACCTGCAGGTCGCTGCCACGGCATTTGACCAGCTCGGTACGGTTGCCGCGCAGCAGGCCGGCGAAGGCATACTCGGACAAGGTGTCAGGCACAGGCGTGACCGCGCCAAGGATGGTCGCCGGGTCCGCCCCAAGCGCCACTGCGACCGGGAAAGGCTGGCCTGGGTGCTTCTCGCACCACTCACGGTAGTCCAGCGCGCCACCACGGTGGCTCAACCAACGCATGATGACCTTGTTGCGACCAATCAGCTGCTGGCGGTAGATGCCCAGGTTCTGGCGGTCCTTGTTGGGGCCGCGGGTGACGGTCAGACCCCAGGTGATCAGCGGAGCCACGTCGCCCGGCCAGCAATGCTGGATCGGCAGCTGGGTAAGGTCGACATCCTCGCCCTCGACCACCACTTCCTGACAGACCGCGTCCTTGACCACTTTCGGCGCCATGGACACGACTTTCTTGAAGATCGGCAGCTTGGACCAGGCGTCCTTCAAGCCCTTGGGCGGCTCGGGTTCCTTGAGGAAGGCCAACAGCTTGCCGATTTCGCGCAGTTCGTCGACCGACTCGGCGCCCATGCCCATGGCCACCCGCTCCGGGGTGCCGAACAGGTTGCCCAGCACCGGCATATCGAAGCCGGTGGGCTTTTCGAACAGCAAAGCTGGGCCCTTGGCGCGCAGGGTACGGTCACAGACCTCGGTCATTTCCAGGACTGGGGAGATCGGAACCTGGATGCGCTTGAGTTCACCGCGCTGCTCCAGGCCACGGATGAAGTCGCGCAAGTCGCGATGCTGCATGCATGAGCCTCGTATTGGCCGTATCGGTCGGGGTGCAGAGTGTAGCGCCGTTCAGGCCTTTATTGGGGGCAAAAATGATGTGGGGCCGCTTCGCGCCCCTTTCGCGAGCAAGCCCGCTCCCACAAGATCACACTGACCCTGTGGAAGCGGGCTTGCCCGCGAAGAGGCGCGAAGCGGCCCCAATCAATTCCAGCTTGAAGTGCTTACTTGCGCTTCATCGACAGGAAGAACTCATCGTTGGTCTTGGTCTGCTTGAGCTTGTCGACCAGGAACTCGATGGCAGCGACTTCGTCCATCGGGTGCAGCAGCTTGCGCAGAATCCACATGCGCTGCAACTCGTCGTCGGCGGTCAGCAGCTCTTCGCGACGGGTACCGGAGCGGTTGATGTTGATGGCAGGGAACACACGTTTCTCGGCGATACGACGGTCCAGGGGCAGCTCCATGTTGCCGGTACCCTTGAACTCTTCGTAGATCACCTCGTCCATCTTCGAACCGGTTTCTACCAGCGCGGTGGCGATGATGGTCAGCGAACCACCTTCCTCGATGTTACGGGCGGCACCGAAGAAGCGCTTCGGCTTCTCAAGGGCATGTGCGTCGACACCACCGGTCAGCACCTTGCCGGAGCTCGGGATCACGGTGTTGTAGGCACGGGCCAGACGGGTGATGGAGTCGAGCAGAATGACCACGTCCTTCTTGTGCTCGACCAGGCGCTTGGCCTTCTCGATGACCATCTCGGCCACCTGCACGTGACGGGTTGGCGGCTCGTCGAAGGTCGAGGCGACCACTTCGCCGCGCACGGTGCGCTGCATCTCGGTCACTTCTTCCGGGCGCTCGTCGATCAGCAGGACGATCAGGTGGCACTCGGGGTTGTTACGGGTGATGTTGGCCGCGATGTTCTGCAGCATGATCGTCTTACCCGCTTTCGGCGGAGCGACGATCAGGCCACGCTGGCCTTTACCGATCGGGGCGCACAGGTCGATGACACGGCCGGTGAGGTCTTCGGTGGAACCGTTGCCGGCTTCCATCTTAAGGCGCTCGTTGGGGAACAGCGGCGTCAGGTTCTCGAACAGAATCTTGTTCTTCGCGTTTTCCGGACGGTCGAAGTTGATGGTATCGACCTTCAGCAGCGCGAAGTAACGCTCCCCTTCCTTCGGTGGACGGATCTTGCCGACGATGGTGTCGCCGGTACGCAGGTTGAAACGGCGGATCTGGCTAGGCGAGACGTAGATGTCATCGGGGCCGGCCAGGTAGGACGCATCAGCCGAACGCAGGAAACCGAAACCATCCTGGAGAATCTCCAGCACGCCGTCACCCGAGATCTCTTCGCCGCTTTTCGCGTGCTTTTTCAGCAGGGCGAAAATCACGTCCTGTTTGCGCGAACGGGCCATGTTTTCGATGCCCATCTGTTCGGCCATTTCCAAAAGATCGGTAATCGGCTTTTGCTTGAGTTCAGTCAGGTTCATAAGGGGAGTGACGTAATCATGTAAGAAGGGAGAATTAAGCTTTGGCTTAATGAGGCCGCGCCGCTAGATGGCGACAGGATCGCGTACTGATTCGAATTAGGGATGCTTCGGCGACGGCGTGCAGAGGGCACTGAAGAAGCAGTGCGAGGCCGAATGTAACACTTGCATTTTTCGACGTCTAGTGGTTTTGACGAGGGAAATCGAACCTTTTGGGACCGGATTTAGCTGCGAAGGCATCGACCGGCTGAACCTTGGATTCGCGGGGGATCCCGCTCCCACAGGGTCGTCGAGCAAAAGAAAAGCCCCGCATTCGCGGGGCTTTTTCACATCACAGATGGGCGTCGAGGAACGCAGCCAGCTGGGATTTGGACAGAGCGCCGACCTTGGTAGCTTCGACGTTGCCGTTCTTGAACAGCATCAGGGTCGGGATGCCACGCACGCCATGCTTGGCCGGGGTTTCCTGGTTGTCGTCGATGTTCAGCTTGGCGACGGTCAGTTTACCTTCGTAGGTGGCGGCTATGTCGTCCAGAACCGGAGCGATCATCTTGCATGGACCGCACCATTCAGCCCAGTAGTCGACCAGCACCGGGCCTTGAGCCTGCAGGACTTCGGCTTCGAAGGTGGCGTCGGTGACGTGTTTGATCAGATCGCTGCTCATGGATATCTCCAGGGTCGTAAGCAAAAAACGTGGCCCATCATAGCCGCACAGGCTGCCTACAGGAAGTCACGGACGATTGAGTGTAACTATAGTTGTGCAAGACGCCGCGAATCGAAACCGTCACATAAGTGTCATAGCATCGAATGGCACATTGCCTTGCATCAAACCTTGGCGTGCCCCGCGTTGGCGACAGCCACGTATCGTGGCACGATTGCCAGGTTAACGACCGAGAACACTCAGATCATGCCGCAAACAACCGCGAAGAACCTGTCTCTGATCGCCGCCATCGACCTTGGCTCCAACAGTTTTCACATGGTCGTGGCCAAGGCTCACCACACCGAGATCCGTATTCTTGAACGGCTTGGCGAGAAGGTTCAGCTGGCCGCCGGCATCGGCGAGGATCGTCTGCTGAGCGAAGAAGCCATGCAACGGGGGCTCGAATGCCTCAAGCGCTTCGCTCAACTGATCAACGGTATGCCTTCCGGCGCCGTGCGCATCGTCGGCACCAACGCCCTGCGCGAAGCGCGCAACCGCAATGAGTTCATCCAGCGCGCGGAGGCCATTCTGGGCCACCCAGTGGAGGTGATCTCCGGCCGCGAAGAGGCTCGCCTCATCTACCTCGGTGTCTCCCATACCCTGGCCGACACCCCCGGCAAACGCCTGGTGGCCGACATTGGCGGCGGCAGCACCGAGTTCATCATTGGCCAGCGATTCGAACCGCTACTGCGCGAAAGCCTGCAAATGGGCTGCGTGAGCTTCACCCAGCGCTATTTCCGCGATGGCAAGATCACCCCGGCGCGCTATGCACAGGCCTACACGGCGGCGCGCCTGGAGCTGATGAGCATCGAGAATGCCCTGCACCGACTGACCTGGGATGAAGCCATCGGCTCGTCCGGCACCATTCGCGCCATCGGCGCCGCGATCAAGGCCTGCAACCTGGGCAACGGCGAAGTCAACGCCGAAGGCCTGGCCTGGGTCAAACGCAAACTGTTCAAGCTCGGCGACGTCGACAAGATCGACTTTGAAGGGGTCAAACCGGACCGCCGCGCCATCTTCCCGGCCGGCCTTGCGATTCTCGAAGCCATCTTCGACGCCCTGGAACTGCAACGCATGGACCATTGCGACGGTGCCCTGCGTGAAGGCGTGCTGTTCGACCTGCTCGGCCGCCATCACCACGAAGATGTGCGCGAGCGCACACTCAATTCGTTGATGGAGCGTTACCACGTCGACCAGGGCCAAGCTGCTCGCGTGGAGCGCAAGGCACTGCATGCCTTCGACCAAGTGGCCAAGGCGTGGGACCTGGAAGACGGTAACTGGCGCGATCTACTGGGATGGGCAGCCAAAATCCATGAAATTGGCCTGGATATCGCTCACTACCATTACCACAAGCATGGCGCCTACCTGGTCGAGCACTCCGACCTTGCCGGCTTCTCGCGCGAAGACCAGCAGATGATGGCCCTGCTGGTGCGTGGCCATCGGCGCAACATCCCCAAGGACAAGTTCGCCGAACTGGGCGAGGAAGGTGTGAAGCTGCTGCGTCTGTGCGTGCTGCTGCGTTTCGCCATTCTGTTCCACCACATCCGTGGCACCCAACAGATGCCCACCGTGTCACTGCAGGCTGGCGAGCAATCGCTGGATGTGGCCTTCCCCAATGGTTGGCTGGAGCAAAACCAGCTGACCCAGGCCGACTTCGCCAACGAAGCGGAGTGGCTGACCCGGGTCGGCTTCGTCCTCAGCGTACGTTGAGGACCGGGTTGCTCAGGCGCTCCAGCAGAGCGGCCTGGGCACTGCGAGGGTTCTGGTTACCGGTCGGGGCGGTGCGCACGTAGCGGCCGTCCGATTGCAGGACCCAGGCATGGGTGTTGTCGGTCAGGTAACCTTCCAGCTCCTTCTTAACCCGCAGCAGCAACTTCTTGCCTTCTACCGGGAAGCAGGTCTCCACACGCTTGTCGAGGTTTCGCTCCATCCAGTCGGCACTGGACAGGTAGATCTGCTCTTCGCCTCCATTGAGGAAGTAGAACACCCGGGTGTGCTCCAGGAAGCGGCCGATGATCGAACGTACCTGGATGTTGTGCGACACCCCGGGAATGCCCGGCCGCAGGCAGCACATGCCACGCACCACCAGGTCGATTTTCACGCCAGACTGGCTGGCCTTGTACAGCGCCTTGATGACCTTCGCATCGGTCAGCGAGTTGAACTTGGCGATGATGTGCGCCGGCTTGCCTTCGAGGGCGAACTGCGTCTCGCGGGCAATCATGTCGAGCATGCCCTTCTTCAACGTGAACGGCGCATGCAGCAGCTTTTTCATGCGCAGTGTCTTGCCCATGCCAATCAGCTGGCTGAACAGCTTGCCCACGTCCTCGGTCAGGGCATCGTCGGAGGTGAGCAGGCTGTAGTCGGTGTACAACCGGGCGTTGCCGGCATGGTAGTTACCAGTACCCAGATGTGCATAACGGACGATCTCTCCCTGCTCGCGGCGCAGGATCAGCATCATCTTGGCGTGGGTCTTGAAGCCCACCACGCCATAGATCACCACCGCGCCAGCTGCCTGCAGACGGCTGGCCATTTGCAGGTTGGACTCTTCATCGAAGCGCGCACGCAACTCGATCACCGCGGTGACCTCCTTGCCGTTGCGCGCTGCGTCCACCAACGCATCGACGATCTCCGAGTTGGCGCCGGAGCGGTACAGCGTCTGGCGCACGGCAAGCACATGCGGGTCCTTGGCAGCCTGTCGCAGCAGGTCGATCACCGGGGTGAACGACTCGAACGGGTGCATCAGCAGTACATCCTGCTTGCCGATCACGCTGAAGATGTTGTCGGCGTTCTGCAGCAGCTTGGGAATCGCCGGGGTGAACGGGGTGTACTGCAGTTCAGGATGGCTATCCAGGCCTGTGATGCTGAACAGGCGGGTCAGGTTGACCGGACCATTGACTTGATACAGCTCGCTCTCGCTGAGGCTGAACTGCTTGAGCAGGTAGTCGGACAGGTGCTTCGGGCAGGTGTCGGCCACTTCCAGACGCACGGCGTCGCCGTAACGACGCGAAAACAGTTCACCGCGCAAAGCACGGGCCAGGTCGTCGACCTCTTCGGAGTCCAGCGCGAGGTCAGCGTTTCGCGTCAGGCGGAACTGGTAGCAGCCCTTGACCTTCATGCCCTGGAACAAGTCGTCGGCGTGAGCGTGGATCATCGACGACAGGAACACATAGTTGTCGCCTGCCCCCCCCACGTCCTCAGGTACGCGAATGACCCGTGGCAGCAACCGCGGGGCCGGGATGATCGCCAGGCCCGAGTCGCGGCCGAAGGCGTCGACACCTTCGAGCTCGACGATGAAGTTGAGGCTCTTGTTCACCAGCAACGGGAACGGGTGCGTCGGGTCGAGGCCAATGGGGGTGATGATCGGCGCGATCTCGTCGCGGAAGTAACGACGCACCCAGGTCTTGAGCTTGGGCGTCCAGTAACGGCGGCGGATGAAGCGGATCTGGTGTTTTTCCAGCTCCGGCAACAGCACATCGTTGAGGATCGCGTATTGACGGTCCACCTCGCCGTGCACCAGCTCGCTGATCCGTGCCAGCGCCTGGTGCGGCTGCAGGCCATCGGCACCGGCTTGTTCCCGGGCAAAGTTGATCTGCTTCTTCAGGCCGGCAACACGGATTTCGAAGAATTCGTCCAGGTTGCTGGAGAAGATCAGCAAGAACTTGAGGCGTTCGAGCAGCGGATAGGACTCATCCAGCGCCTGCTCCAGCACTCGGATATTGAATTGCAGCTGCGAAAGCTCGCGATGAATGTACAGGCTGCTGTCGTCCAGGCTCGGAATGGCGATTGCCGGTGCTGGCGCGGGGGCTGGCGTGGCAGTGGCCTCGACCACAGGTTCCGGTGCCTCTGGCAGGTCCGGCGGGGTCTGCACCATTTCTTCGGGAAGAGCCTGGGCGTCCTTGATCGCGACAGGGGTTAGCACTTCATTATTCATCTGGCGTTCCTGGAGGACGTTAACGCCCTATCATCAATTGAGCGGCACGATAAGCGGCCATTATGACGCCTGTGTTACATACCAAGGCAAGTCGCGACTTATGGCCGCAGGCATTGTCCGCACAGGGATTGTTCACGTCGAGACACATTTGGACACTTTCACGAATGCGCGCGAAGGGGTAGGCTGCGCGTTCATTTCGCCAGCACCTCAGAAAATGCTTCAACAATTCCTGCAGGATTTCGGCTACTTCGCCCTCTTTCTTGGCACCTTCTTCGAAGGCGAGACCATCCTGGTGCTTGCGGGATTCCTTGCGTTCCGCGGTTACATGGACATCAACCTGGTCGTGCTGACCGCGTTCTTCGGCAGCTACGCTGGCGACCAGCTGTGGTACTTCATGGGCCGTCGCCACGGCCGCAAGATTCTGGCGCGCAAGCCCCGCTGGCAGGCCATGGGCGACCGAGCGCTGGACCACATTCGCCGACATCCCGACATCTGGGTGCTGAGCTTCCGCTTCGTGTATGGCCTGCGTACGGTCATGCCGGTAGCGATCGGGCTGTCCGGCTACCCGCCGCGCCGCTACTTGCTGCTCAACGGCATCGGTGCTGCGGTCTGGGCCCTGGCATTGGGCGCGGCCGCCTATCACTTCGGCGCCATCCTCGAAGGCCTGCTGGGCAATGTGAAGAAGTACGAGCTATGGGTGCTTGGCGGCCTTCTGGTGCTGGGCGGCCTGTTGTGGCTGCGCCGACGGTTCCGCACCCTGCGTGCCGAGCGCAAGGCGGCGGCAAATGGCCAGGGCCCAGAGGCAGGCCAAGCTGTAGGCCAGGAGCAAGCCCCAGACCAGCACCGTGACCGGCGCTAAGCCCAGCACGCCAGCCAGGTAGAGCGCCGGTACGTTGCAGACCAGGCGCGCCAGTTCCAGACGCGGCGCCCAGCGGCGGTTTTCCAGCATCGCGCCCAGCACGAACAAACCAAACGCCATTACCGACCAGCCCAGCACCAGGGCGCCAGTCGTCACCTGCTCTGCCACCCCCATCAAGTAACTGCCCAACGCGACGTGCACCGCAAACTGCGCCACCACGTAGCGCTGTTGCGCACGCCCGATGACCACGTCGAACTTGCGAAACGACGCCAGGTCCTGCTTGGCCTGTGGATAACCAGCCGCGACATCGGCCGGCCGCCAGCCAGTGGGCATGAACCAGATGCGCAGCTTGTCCCAAAAGCGATGGGTGCGACATGCATCGTGCCAAAGCTGGGCGTAGAACTGCAGGTTGGCCCACAACGGATTCCAGCTGGCCAGTGGCGTGGTCACGCCGAACACCACGGGCTCGGCCGGGTCTTCCTCCTTGAAGGTACCGAACAAGCGGTCCCAGAGAATGAACACGCCGCCATAGTTACGATCCAAGTAAGCAGGATTCTGCGCATGGTGGACGCGATGGTTGGATGGCGTGATCAGCACCCACTCGAGCCAACCCAGTTTAGGTATGTGCCGGGTGTGCACCCAGAACTGGTACAGCAAATTCAGCGACGCTACGGTGATGAACACCACCGGCGGGACGCCGACCAAGGCCAGAGGCAGGTAGAAGACCCACGAAAAAATGAAACCGCTGCTGGTCTGGCGCAGGGCGGTGGTGAGGTTGTATTCCTCACTCTGGTGATGCACCGAATGGGCCGCCCACAGCACGTTGCGCTCGTGCCCCAGGCGGTGCAGCCAGTAGTAGCACAGGTCATACAGCACGAATGCCAGCAGCCATACCCACCCGGCCTGCTCTGGCAAACGCAGCAACGCCAGGTGCTCCCAGGCCACGGCGTAGGTCACCAGCCCAACCCCTTTGGTCAGCAGCCCGGTGCTGGTCGACAGCACCCCCGTGCTCAGGCTGTTGATCGAGTCGGCCACGGTGAAATTGCGTTGGCCACGCACCAGGTCAGCCACCAGTTCGACAGCGATCAGCACAAAGAAGAACGGCACGGCCAGCAGAATCAGGTCCATGGGCAACGGCTCCGGCATGATCTGAAGAGATTAGGCCGCGGCCACAGGAAACCCTATGGCGACATCTGCCAAACTAGAGGACATTTAGCGCCTCGACACTGGAGTAATGAGCATGACGAAAAAAGTAGCGGTGATTCTTTCCGGCTGTGGCGTTTACGACGGCGCCGAAATCCATGAAAGCGTGATCACCCTGCTGCGCCTCGACCAGCGCGGAGCGCAGGTGCAGTGCTTCGCGCCGAACATTGCGCAGATGCATGTGATCAACCACCTGACTGGCGAGGCAATGCCCGAGTCACGCAATGTGCTGGTTGAGTCGGCGCGCATCGCACGTGGTGAGGTGAAGGACATCCGCGAAGCCAAGGTCGAAGACTTCGACGCGCTGATCGTACCGGGCGGTTTCGGCGCGGCGAAGAACCTCTCGAACTTTGCCGTCGAGGGCGCCAACTGCTCCGTCAATCCGGACGTGCTGGCCCTGGCCGAAGCCTTTGCCGACGCCTGCAAACCGGTTGGCCTGATCTGCATTTCGCCCGCCCTGGCGGCCAAGATCTATGGCCCTGGCGTGGTCTGCACCATTGGCAACGATGCCGGCACCGCTGCGGCGGTGGCGAAGATGGGCGGGACCCATGAAGAGTGCGATGTGCACGACATCGTCGAAGACACCCAGCGCAAGCTGGTGACCACCCCGGCCTACATGCTGGCCCAATCGATCAGCGAAGCGGCGGGCGGTATCTACAAGCTGGTGGACCGGGTGCTGGAGCTGACCCACGAAGGCGAGCAGTAAGCGCCTTGCGCCTGCTTCACAGGCGATCGCCAGTGCGCCGGCCCCTCCACCGTTGCGGTGACTGCAGGGGCCGGCTCGCCGGCCATTGGCCCCACTACCCTTTCGACAAACGCGTCAAAATCCGGTCCAGCGCATTGGCAAATGCCTGCTTTTCCTTCTCGCCGTAGGGCGCTTGCCCGCCCCCTACCTGTCCTTGCTCACGCAACTCGGTAAACAGGTTGCGCACTGCCAGCCGCTCGCCCATGTTGCGCTCATCGAACTCGCGCCCCCTGGGGTCGAGCGCGGCCACGCCCTTCTTGATCAAGCGGTCGGCCAACGGCACATCACTGCAGATGACCAGTTCCCCGGGCACGGCATTCTCGACCAGATAGTCGTCCGCCGCATCCATACCGCTTGGCACCACGATCAGCCGCACCAGGGCGAAGGCCGGCTTGGCCACGGCCTGGCCAGCCACCATCACCACCTCGATCTTGCGCTTGAGGGCGAATTTGACGATCAGGTCCTTGGCTGCCTTGGGGCAGGCGTCGGCATCGATCCATACACGCATGCAACTTGTCCCATCTTCTGTGAGGTCGGCATTGTGTCAGGTCCGGCCCTTTCCTGGGTAAACCCGCGAAGCGGCCCACACTGTAGTCAGCTCGCCGCGGCCCGGCGCTTCTCGGCCAGGCGACTGCGCCCATACAACACAACGATAGCCATCACCGCCACCACCTGCGCCGCCAGCGAATAGGCATCGGCATGAATCCCCAGCCAATCGAACTCGAAGAACGACACTGGCCGTGTGCCCAGCACGCCAGCCTCTTGCAGCGCCTTCACGCCATGCCCGGCGAACACCACCGACAGCGCGCACAACAGCGCGGCGTTGATACTGAAGAACAGCGACAGCGGCAGCTTCGCCGAACCTCGCAGAATCACCCAGGCCAACCCCATCAGCAACACCAGTGCCGTGGCGCCACCGGCCAGCACTGCCTGGTGACCCGCCGGGCCTGCCTGCAACCACAGGGTTTCATAGAACAGGATCACTTCGAACAGCTCGCGGTACACCGAGAAGAACGCCAGCACCGCGAAACCAAACCGCCCACCGCCACTGACCAGCGAGCTCTTGATGTAGTTCTGCCATGCGGCGGCGTGGCGGCGGTCATGCATCCACACACCAAGCCACAACACCATGACACTGGCGAACAGCGCCGTACTGCCTTCGAGCAGCTCGCGCTGTGCGCCGCCTACGTCGATCACATACGCTGCCAACGCCCAGGTCGCGAAGCCCGCGGCCAACGCCAGGCCCCAACCGACGTTGACGCTGCGCACCGCCGACTGCTGGCCGGTGTTGCGCAGGAAAGCGAGGATCGCCGCCAGCACCAGAATCGCCTCGATGCCCTCACGCAGCAGAATCAGCAACCCGGAGATATAGCTCAACGACCAGCTCAGGCCATCGCTGCCCAGCAGCTTGGCGGCCTGGTCGAGCTTGGTCTTGGCCTCGACCAGACGCTGTTCGGCCTGGGCCACCGGTACGCCATCCTGCAACGACTGACGGTAGGCCATCAGGGCTTTTTCGGTCTCCTTGCGCGCTTGGCTATCGATGTTGTCCAGCGAGCTTTCCACCAGCTCGAAGCCTTCCAGGTAGGCAGCGACCGACAGGTCATAGGCCTGATCGTGATCACCTTCGCGGTAAGCCGCCAGGCTCTTGTCCAGCGTGCTGGCGGTGTACTCGAGCAACTGCGCCGGGCCACGCTTGACCTGTGGTGGTTGGGCACGCTGGGCACGGAACGCCGCGACGGCGTCGCTACCCTGGCTGGCCGCGACTTCCGCTGGCGTCTGGCGGGCCAGATCGGCCAGGTTCCAGGTCTTCCCGCCCTTGGCAGCCTGCGGGTCGGCGGTGAAGCTGGCGACGTACGCAGCCACATCCCAGCGCTGACGGTCATCGAGCTGGTCGGCGAAGGAGGGCATCTCGGTGCCGTCGATACCCAGTGCTAGCGTGTTGTAAAGGTCGAACAGGCTCAACCGATCCAGGCGCTCGGCGCTGCGCAGGTTGGCGGGAGGTGGCTCCAGTCCCACCCCGGCCGGACCATCGCCCGCGCCGGTGTCACCGTGGCAGATCGAGCAGTTCTGCGCGTACAGCGATGCGCCACGTGCAGGGTCCGGGGTAATCACCGGAGCTTGGCTGACCTCATAGGCAACAGCCAGGCGAGCGCCCAGCTGACGCGCTTGCTTGGCGACCACCGCCCCATCCTGGCGCTGGTCGATGGCCTGGCGCAGGGTCTGTACACCCTGCGCCAATGCGGCCTGCTCGGCATTGGCCGGCAAACCTTTGACCAGCTCCGCCAGCACCGCGCTGAACTCCTGTTGCTCGCGGTATTCACTCTCGTCGACCACGTTGCCGTCGCGCACGGTCGGCGGGTAGTCAGCGCTCAGGTAGTCGAGCAGATGCATGGCCTTGCTCGCCTCGGCGGGCGCACCGGCCAATACCAAGGTGCTGCACAGCGCCAGCACCGGCCACGAGAGCCAGGCAAGCAGACGGGAATGTTTCATGGGCAGTCTCGAAGGGAATGCGAAAGAGAACATTGTTCACTTCCACTCTATTTCACTCAAGGTTTCTCGGCGGATTTCATGAAAAATCTTGTGACAACTCTGTAAGACCGACAGGCGGCGATAGCTCATTGCGCGATCAATTCGTCGCATGCTTCCAGAGGCGGTGGGGAATGCCCTGCCCTTCCTCTTCGTCCCATGGATTGGAGTGGCAGTCATGCACGAAGTGAGACCCGAGGTACAGTAGACCCGGCCAGACAGCAGCCTGCCCGCGCGCGACCGCCATGAAGCGGCGTAACCTGTAGCCACATGAATCTCGCCAGCTTGTAGAAATTGACCAAGGCAGTGCGCCTACAAGTGGTCAAGCCATTACTGTTTGCCGGTATCCTTCCATCCACCACCCAACGCCAGGAACACCCCAATCTGCCCCAACACCACCTGGCTGTTGGCTGCCGCCAACTGCGCCCGCATGTCGGTGTAGGTCCGTGTCGCCTGCAAATCCGCCAGGAACGACTCACGTCCAGCCAGGTAATACCGGTGCGTCTGTTCAGCCGCTTCCTTGGCCGACTTTTCAGCCTCGGCCAGGGCATCTCGACGATCAAGCAGCGCGCTGTACTGGGCCAACCGCGTCTGGGTCTCGCGGATAGCGTTCAACACCACGCCATCGAAGTGCGCCAGTGCCGCCTGGGTCGAGGCTTCGGCCATGCGGATGCGGGCGCGGGTGCCGTTGGTGGGAATGGTCCAGCTGACCTGTGGCCCGAAGCCCCAGCGGTTGGTTGCAGGTTCGCCAAGATTCTCAAGAATGCCGATGGTGCCGACCTGGGCGCCGATGCTGATGTCCGGGTACAACGCGCCGGTGGCCACGCCGATGTTGGCCGTTGCAGCAGCCAGCTGACGTTCCGCCTGACGCACGTCGGGGCGGCGTTTGAGCAGTGCGGCGACGTCACCCACCGGCACCCGCTGGGCAAGGTGCGGCAATTCCGCGCAATCGGCCGTCCCGGCCGGCAGTTGGTCGACCGGCTTGGCCAGCAGCGCCGCCAAGGTGTACAAGCCCGTCTCCCGCTCGGCCGTGAAGCGCGGCAACTCGGCGCGCAACGACTTGAACTGGGTTTGCGAACGGGTCACCTGGGTTTCGTCACCCCGGCCAGCATCGCGCAGGCGCTGGTTCAGCTCGACGCTCTGCTGCTGCAAATCCAGCGACTCACGGGCAATGTGGTACTCCTCGTTAGCCGAGCACACCTGGGTATAGGCCTTGACCACATCGGCCACCAGCGTGATACGGGCGGTATCGGCAGCGGCCTGCACGGCGTCGGCATTGGCCTTGGCCGCTTCGGTACCTCGCTTGAAGGTACCCCACAGGTCGAACTGGTAGGACGCGCTGATGATCGCTTCGCCGATGTTGGCCACCGGCACTTTTTCACTCAGCAGGAACGCTTCGCCGGACTCCTGCAAGCGCTGCGCGCCGAGCTTCACCCCCCCATTGAAACCACCCTGCGATTCAGCCACTTCAACCTGGGCACGGGCCTTGGCGATGTTGGCCGCCGCCACGCGCAGCTCGGTGTTGGCACTCAACGCCTGGCGCACCAACGCATTGAGCCGCTGATCCTGATACAGCTGCCACCAGTCCTCGGGCACCGGCGCCGATACCACGCTGTCGGCATCCTGGCGCAACGGGCCGTTGAGGTCGCGGCGCTGCAGTGCCGCGTCCTTCGGCACGTCATAGTCCGGGCCAACCATCATGCAGGCACCCAGAGACAGGCACAAACCGGCCAGGATCAACTGTTTCATGGGCGCTGGCCCTCGATGATCGAGACGGTCGCGGTGCGACCGGCGATCATGCGGAAGTCTTCCGGCACTTCGTCGAAGGCGATACGCACCGGAATCCGTTGGGCCAGGCGTACCCAGCTGAACGCAGGGTTGACGTTAGGCAGCAGGTTGGCACCGCTGCTGCGGTCGCGGTCTTCGATGGCGGCGGCGAAGCTCTGCACATGGCCGCGAAGACGGGTGTTGTCGCCCATCACGCGAATGTCCACGGCATCGCCGATGTGGATGCCACCGAGCTTGGTTTCCTCGAAGTAACCATCGACGTGGTACGAGGCACTGTCGACCACCGACAGCACTGGGCGGCCAGCAGTGACGAACTCATGATTTCGCGGCGCACGGTCGTTGAGGTACCCGTCCACAGGGCTGCGAACCACGGAGCGATCGAGGTTGAGCTGGGCGCTGTCGACCGCCACCTGGGCCTCGTTCACCGCCGAGCGGGCACGGGCCTCGCGGGACTGGCTTTCTTCCAACTGCTCGGCCGCCACCAGGTTGCCCAACTTGCGGTTACGCTGCGCCTCGCGGGAGGCCTGGGCCAGGGTTTCCGAACGCTCGGCCAGGGTCGCCTTGGCCTGGCGCAAGGCCAGGGTAAAGCGGTCCTGATCGATGGTGAACAGCACGTCGCCGCGCTTGACCACCTGGTTGTCGCGCACCTCGACCTTCTGGATCAACCCCGATACATCTGGGGCGATCTGGATCACGTCGGCGCGGATATGGCCGTCGCGGGTCCAGGGGGCGAACAGGTAGTACACCACCATCTGCCACACGAGCACGGCGGCGAAGCTCACTACCAGCAAGGTCAGGACCACGCGGCCCAGGGTCAGCAAAGGTTTTTTCATGGCAGCATCAGGTTTCGGCAAAAGTGGTCGACCGCGCCCAGCAGCACGGCATACAGGGCAACGTTGAACAACGCCCGGTGCCAGACCAGGCGGTAGAAATGCAGGCGCACCAGCACGGCGTGCACGCCCAGGAACAGCAAGTAGGTGAACACCATCATCACCAGCAGCGTGGGCAGGAATACCCCGCTGATATCCAGATCACCGATCACAGGGGCGCTCCATCGATGCCTTGGGGCAGTTGCGGTTGTTCGGTTGGTTCGAGCATGACCTCCACACCCGGCAACAAGGCCAGGCGCAGGCCGCTCAGGGCGTGCAGCAGATGCACGCGGGCATCGCCACGGTCGTTGTTCTCGTCCAGCGCCAGGCCCTGGCGGGCGTACTCCATGCTGCGCAGCAGTTCTGCTGGCGCATGCAGGCGGCGGTTGGCGCGCAGGCAGGCGGCGTAATGGGCACCGACTTCGTGGATCACCGTCTCAAGCCGCTCGCGGGCCTGTGGGCCGACACGGGGCATGTAGGCCAGCAGGTCGAGCAGGTTCAGGCCCACGCGCAGGTCACGCAGCGCCACGCCGCTGTCCTGTCCGGTCTGCGACAGGCGCGGCAGGTGCTGCATCAGGCGGTCGAGCATCTGCACGCCGACCTGGCGGTGTTCGGCCAAGGTCGCCGACTGGGTCATCTCGACAATGTCGCGCCAGGCGAACCGGGTCATGCGCTTGGCGGCCAGTTCCACGCCGAACGGACGCAGCAGCAGGGTCCAGATGAAGGCGAACAGCAAGCCAACGGGGCCGGCCAGGTTGGCGTTGATGAAGGTCAGGAAGTCCGCGTCGTAGGCGCCCTGGATGCTGATGAAGGTCGCGGTGTTGACGATGGTCAGCAAGGTGCCGAGATAGAAGCGCGGCTGCACCGTCAGCGTGCCGACGCAGATGAACGGAACGGCAAAGGCCAGTACCAACATCGGGAAGTCGTGCAGATTGGGCAGCACCAGGAACAGGTAGACACTGGAGAAAATCACCGACATCAGCGTCCAGAAGAAGAACCGGTAGATCTGCGGCGCGGGGTCGTCCATGGCGGCGAAGAAGCTGCAGGCAACGGCAGCAAGGATCACCGCGCTGCCACCATCGTTCCAGCCCAGCAGAATCCACAGGCCGCTGGCGACGATGATCGCGGTCACGGTGGAGAACACCGAATAGAGCATCAGGCCACGGTCGAAGAACGGGGTCAGGCGACCCAGGCGCCAATGACGGTAGGTGGCACGCCAAGGCGTGGCGTCATCCAGACGCAGGGCATGCTGCAGGGCGCAGCAATCCTGCCAGAGGTCGACCCACTCGGTCAGGCGATACAGCGCGTTGGACAGCAGCAACTCGGCGCGCTGATCCAGCGCCGCTGCGCTGGGTTGTAGGCGATCTATCTGTTCATGCAAGACGGTCCAGCGGGCCAGCGAGGCGTCCTTGGCGGTCCCTTCGAGCCACTGGCGGGCCGCGCCGAGCACCGGCTGCAATTGAGCGAACTGTGCCGGGGCCCGACCTTCGAGGGCGACCAGGGCATCGTCCAGGGCATCGATCACAGGCAGCAGGTGGATCATCCGCCCACGCAATTCACGCGCGTTCTTCAGGGTGTGAGGCCCGGCGCCTTCGTGGCCGAGCTGGCCGATCATCATTTCCAGGGTGTTGAAAGTCGCCACCATGGAAGCCCGCATGCCGCCTACCTTGTCGGCGGCGGCTTCGCGCGCCAGGTAAGTATCGCTGTAGCGGATCGCTTCGTTGAACCAATTGCCGGTCGAGCCGACCACCACCGGTGCCAGGCGGCGAGGCCAGAAGATTGCGCCCACCACCGCTGCACAGACGATACCCAGGCAGATTTCCTGTGCCCGTGAAGAGGCCACGTCGAACACCGCCGTAGGGTTGTCGACCACCGCCAGGGCGATCATCGGCAAGGTGTAGCCGGCCAGCATCAGCACATAGTTGTTGGCGGTGCGCAGGTTCAGCGAGAGGAACAGCAGGGTGCCGGTCCACAGCGCGATAGCGGTGCTCAACAGCAAGGGCGACTGGACCAGCGGCGGCACCAGAAAGATTGCCCCGCCCGCCCCAAGCAGGGTACCCAAGGCACGGTACAGCGCCTTGGAACTGGTCGGACCGACGAAGGGACTGGAGACGATGTAGACCGTGGCCATGGCCCAGTAGGGGCGTGGCAGCTCCATGTAGAGAGCGATGTACAGTGCGATCATCGACGCGGCAAAGGTACGCACGCCGTAGAACCAGTCGCGGGCCGGGGGCACTGAGCTGAAGAAACCGTTCATGCCACCCCGCCGACCGTGCCCAGACCAGCAGCCTCGAACGCGCCCAACACCCGCAGGGTGGCTTCAAGATCTGCCTGGTCGATGCCGTGCAGTACGTCGCGACGCAGACGCACCAGCTCGGTTTCGATGGCCTCGGCCAGTGCGCGACCTTCAGCCGTGAGGCTCAAGGCCTTGGCGCGACGGTCCAGAGGGTCTTCGCTGCGGCACACCAGGCCGGCCTTGCACAGCTGGTCGAGCAGGCGCACCAGCGACGGGCTTTCCAGGCCCGCAGCCTGAGCCACCGCCACCTGGTGCACCCCATCGCCCAGGCGCACGATCATCAGCAAAGGCGCGGCACAGGCCTCGGAAATGCCGTAGCTGGTCAGCGCGGCATGGCAGATCCGCCGCCAATGGCGGGCGGCCACGACCATACCGCTACTGACTTTCAGGTGCAGTGCATCGAGCGTCATGAGAGAAACCGAACATATTCATAGTTTGCTAACTATCAATATACGCTTCGCCCTCCCCCTGTCGTCAACCGTGGGCGACGGACAGCCTGGATGAATTGTTTTTTATTCGACAGTTCCCCGGGCCTGCTCGGGATATCGCCGCCAAGCCGGGCGGATCAGGTCTGTACCTGGTCCTCCAGCTTCATCGCCAGCGCCAGGCTACTGCCCAATCGCACCGCTCGGTCGCGCCAGTCGAGGTAACGCGCACTGTCGCTGCGGCTGAAATGTACGGCCAGCTCCTCGGCTGCTTGCATCACCCCCGCCGCCGCCGCCAGCTCCAGCCAGTACAAGGCCGCCTTCACATCGCGCGCCACCGTCAAGCCATGCAGCAGCCGGTACCCCACCTCGAACCGACAGCGCGCCTCACCCTGCTCGGCCCCCCGAAGAAACCACTGGTAGGCCTGGGGAAAGTCGACCTGCCAGGCCAACTGCTCATCGCAGACCTCTTCCTCGTACAGATCGGCCAGCGCAGCGGCAGCCTGCAAAACGCCGCGCTCGAACGCCTGTCGATAGCACTCGGCTGCTTGCACGTAGGAGGTCGCGACGCCCTTGCCGAAATAATGCTGCTGCCCGAGGTTGAACCAGGCCACCGGATGCCCCTGCAATGCCGACATGCGCAGCAAGTGTCCGGCCAGATCGGTATCGGCGTGCCAGTACTTGCCGTTGAGCCAGATCCAGCCCAGGTCATTGAGTGCGGCAACATTCCCTTGCAATGCCTGACGCCGGAGATCGTCGTACACCACTTGCACGTCGACCGCTTCGTCCAGACGGCGGACCAGTAACGCCCGTTGGCTGGGCATCCCAACGCCTGCGAACTGACGGAGCCGCCTCTGGGCGGGGATTGGAGACGAGAAGACCCGCTCAGGCAGAAGACGGGCGAGCAGCGAATGGATATTGCTGGCAGCAGACATGTTCATCCTCATTGAACGACCCACAGTCCCGACCTCGGCTGTGATGAGGCGTGATTCTGCGCGACACCACGACAGAACCTGTCGCGAACGATTCAAGCACAGGCAACCAAATGCACGATCGTTGATCTGATCAATCAATGGCCAATTGCCATGCCGCGCCCGTGCCGCCATCCTAGTGCGGCAAGCCTAGACAAGGACGTTATCTTTTGCCGTTCGCCACCACCCGCGCCACCCTTAGCCGTCAGTGGGCGCTGCTGCGCCAGCTACCCAGCCGCTCCCCCGGAACCACCAGCGCCGAACTGGTCTGGCGCCTGCGTGATGTAGGCTTCAATGTCAGCAAGCGCACGGTCGAGCGCGACCTTAACGAGCTGTCGCTGATCTTCCCGCTTGAGCGCAATGACAAGAGCATTCCGTTCGGTTGGCATTGGTCGGCCAATCCCGTGGGCGACCTGCGCGGCAACTTCGATCTGCAAGGGTACCTGCGTGGCGATGCCTTGCAGCCGCCACAGGGCGATGGCCTGGAAGTGCAACTATGGATCAGCGACACGCTGGCACGCCAACTGCGTGAGTCCCCGCTGTGTGCCGACATGCGACTGACAGCCCTCGACCAGGGGCACCGGCTGCAGGCCACCTTAAGTGATGGCTGGCCGCTGCGATGGTGGCTGTTGAGCCAGGGCGACCAGATCGAAGTGGAGCTGCCGATCGAATTGCGGCAGGAAGTTGCCAACACCTTGAACAAGGCAGCAGCGCGCTACCAGGGCTGAACGAAAAAGCCGGCCCCTGCGACAGGGGCCGGCCTCATCCTTCAAGCGCTTTGGCGTTATTTGCCGGCGGTGAGGGCGTTGTAGGTGGTGATCAGGTTGCGGTAGTCCGGGATGTGGTTCGAGCACAGTGCCGCCAGGCCTTCGATGTCGTTGCGCCAGTCGCGGTGCAGCTCACAGGCCACGCCGAACCAGGTCATCATTTGCGCACCCGCCTGGCTCATGCGGTTGTGGGCAGCATCGCGGGTCATCTCGTTGAAGGTGCCCGAAGCGTCGGTCACCACGAACACATCGAATTCTTCCTCCAGGGCCGACAGTGCCGGGAACGCCACGCACACTTCGGTCACCACGCCAGCGATGATCAGTTGCTTCTTGCCGGTGGCCTTCACCGCCTTGACGAAGTCTTCGTTGTCCCAGGCGTTGATCTGACCAGGGCGGGCAATGTACGGGGCATCCGGGAACAGCGCCTTGAGTTCCGGTACCAGTGGGCCGTTGGGGCCTTGCTCGAAGCTGGTGGTGAGAATGGTCGGCAGGTTGAAGAACTTGGCCAGGTCCGCCAGGGCCAGTACGTTGTTCTTGAACGTGTCCGGCTCGATGTCGCGCACCAGGGACAGCAGGCCAGCCTGGTGGTCGACCAGCAGCACGGCAGCGTCGTCTTTGTTCAGGCGGTTGTATTTGAACTGGGTCATGGTCGTCGCTCCTAAGGGGTTCTGATCTTCAGTAAGTGGGGTGTTTCGCGTTGATG